>NZ_JBIVRQ010000015.1:0-123655 GCF_044755745.1 Micromonospora sp. NPDC092111 | reverse complement strand
ACCGAAGCCTGACCAGCACGGGGTATAAACAAATTGGCACTGGCTTATCAAGCACCCTGTTGAGTTCTCAAAGAACAACCACACACCGATCGAAAGCCCCGCTCAAGCAGAGCCCCGATCTGGGGTATCTCGTTCATCCGTGTCCGTCGCTCTCGCGCCGGGCACTTTTACTACGTTACCTCACCGTCTTCCCCGTGTCAACCGGTGTGCCCCGGTGTGTCACGCTTCGTACGGGTCGGCGCCGCTGAACCCGCGCAGCAGTTCGTGCCGCACTTGATCATCGGATTTGGCAGAACCGGCCGCTGCGGTTTCCCGCACGCTCGCCCGGTGCCCTGCCGGTCGACAACCTTACCCGGTCGGTTTCGCTCGTCCAAATCCGCCCTGCGGCATCTTCGGCGAACCTCGCCCGGACCGTGCCGTCAGAAGTTGAACTCCCTTCCGACCCGGTACCAGTGCCGGTTCGGCGCTCCCAGGACTTTCGTCCCGTTTGCCCCGTTCCGCGCTGGCAGAGAGAAAGTTACGCGTCCGTGGGTTTGATCGTCAAATCCGCAGGTAGCGGCCCGCGTCACACCATCATCGCCCATCTGTCTTTCCTGGTCAGGGCGGTGACGCTCGGCGAACCGGGCATCGGGGCCAGGGACCCCCGGCACGAGCCCCACGGACCAACGCCCCGACGCCCGCGCGCTCGCTGGCCGCCGGGACGCACGCCGGCCGCCACGGTCGCTCAGCGCACGGACGCGCGCCAGCCGCGTACCCCGAGCACACCCACGGTGGTGCCGATGAGCAGCGAGGCGCCGATCAGCAGGGCGTGCACCCAGAGGAAGGCAGTCGGCGCGCCCGCGCCGACGGTGCCGCCCGCCCAGGCGCGCGGGTCGTTCCAGATGGCGAGCGCGAACCTCGGCCAGATAACCCAGGTCCACCCGCCTACTGCGATCAGGAAGAGGGACCAGCCGCGCGACAACACCATGGTCAGCGAGTATGCCAGCGCGAAACGACGGACGCGGGCGTCCGTCGTCCGGCCCACGACCCGGACCGGCCCGTGGGCCGCCGGTCGCCCCCACCGGGGCCGCCGCAGCGGATACCGTGGTGCCATGGTCCGGCCGGTTCCGCTCGCGCCGGAGGCCGTGGACGGCCTCCCGGGCGACGTTCTGCCGTCCTTCCCGACCAGCCCCGGTTTCGGCCGGGAGCGGATCCTCGACGTCCTCCGTGCCGGTGGGTTGCGGTTCCGCGCCGGCGCGCGATGGCGGCTCGCACTCTGACGAGCTGACCTCCCGACCCCGACGGGCGAACGCCCCGGGTCGGTCGCGCGTGCGCGTCCCGCATCGTTTCCCCACGGCACGAAAGGCGTACCACCATGTCCGTTTCCCGGATGCTCACCGGGGACCGCCCCACCGGGCGGCTGCACCTCGGCCACTACGTCGGCAGCATCGCCAACCGGGTGGCGCTGCACCAGCGCCACGAGAGCTTCTTCATCATCGCCGACCTGCACATGCTGACCACCCGCAACAGCCGGCAGGACATCGCCGCCGTCGCCGGCAACGCCCGGGAGATGGTCACCGACATCCTCGCCTGCGGCGTCGACCCGGCCCGGGCGACGTTCTACCTCCAGTCGGCGATTCCCGAGGTCGGTGACCTGAACACCCTGTTCCAGAACCTGGTCACCGTGCCCCGGCTGGAACGGGTGCCGTCGGTGCGGGAGATGGCTCGGGACGCCGGCCGCGACGAGATCCCCTACGGGCTGCTCGGCTATCCCGTCCTCCAGGCCGCCGACATCCTCTGCGTGCGGGCACACGTGGTGCCGGTGGGCAGGGACAACGCCGCGCACGTCGAGGTGACCCGGGAGATCGCCCGGCGCTTCAACCACCTCTACGGCGAGGTCTTCCCGGTGCCGGAGATGATCGCGTCGGAGACGCCCACCCTGGTCGGCACCGACGGCCAGGGCAAGATGAGCAAGTCCCGGGGCAACGCCATCGCGCTCTCCGACGACCCGGCGACCGTGCGGCGCAGGGTGATGGCGATGTACACCGACCCGAACCGGATCCGCGCCGACGTGCCGGGGACGGTGGCGGGCAACCCGGTCTTCGCGTACCACGACGTGTTCAACCCGGACCGGGCCCAGGTGGCGGAGTTCAAGGAGCGCTACCGGGCCGGCCGGGTCGGTGACGTCGAGGTGAAGGAGGCGCTCGCGGTGGCGCTCAACCGGTTCCTGGACCCGATCCGGGAGCGCCGGGCCCGGATCGAGGCGCGACCCGGGCTGGTCGACCAGGTGATCGTCGAGGGCACCGAACGGACCCGGGAACGGGTCCGTGCCACCCTGGTGCAGGTGCGCCGCGCGATGGGCCTGACCGCCGCGTACCAGCAGGTGCGCCGCCGGGCCGAGCGGGCCCGCCGGGCCGCCGCCACCCCCTCCTGAGGCCGTACGGGCACCGGGCCGGCCGGGTACGGGAATGCGCCCGCCCCGGCCGGCCAGTTACGCTGCCGGGCATGACCAGCGCGACCGCTCAGGGCACCGGCACGTCGTACGACGTCCAGGTCGGTGCGGAGCGACGCCGGCGATCCGTCGCCCGCCCGCGCTGACCCATTCCCTGCGACCGGCGGATCGAGCCGCCGGTCACCACCGATCGTCCTCGGTCCGTCCGCAGGCTCTCCCGTCCGGAGATCCGCCTGACTGACGGATCCGAGCAGATCGGCGTACCCATGGATCTTGAAAGGCTGCTCACCGACCGGCTCGCGCCGGCGTTCGCGACCGTGGCCGGCGGCCCGGTCGACCCCGTGGTACGGCGGTCGCCGCGCGCGGACTTCCAGTCCGACGCGGCGTTGGCGCTGGCCCGGCGGCTCGGCCGGCCGCCGCGCGAGATCGCCACGGCGGTGCTGGACCACGCGGTCCTCGACGACGTCTGCGCGACGGCGGAGGTCTCCGGGCCGGGCTTCCTCAACCTGACGGTGGCCGACGGCGCGCTCGCCGGGATGGTCGCCGGCCTGGCCGGCGACGACCGGCTCGGGGTGCCGGTGACGGCGGCCCCGGAGACGGTGGTGGTCGACTACTCGGGGCCGAACGTGGCGAAGGAGATGCACGTCGGGCACCTGCGCTCGACCGTGATCGGCGACGCGGCGGTACGGCTGCTGGACTGGCTCGGGCACCGGGTGCGGCGGGTCAACCACCTGGGCGACTGGGGCACCCCGTTCGGGATGCTGATCGAACATCTGACGGACCTCGGCGAGGCGGAGGCGGCGCAGGAGCTGTCCATGGGCGACCTGGACGGGTTCTACAAGGCGGCCCGGACGAAGTTCGACGCCGACCCGGCGTTCCGCGAGCGGGCCCGGCTGCGGGTGGTCGCGTTGCAGGGCGGCGACGAGCGGACCCGGCGGCTGTGGCGGCTGCTGGTCGAGCAGTCCGAACGGTACTTCCTGACCGTGTACGCGCTGCTCGACGTGACCCTGACCGGGGCCGACTTCCGGGGTGAGAGCGCGTACAACGACCGGCTCGGCGCGGTAGTCGCCGACCTCGACCGGCTCGGGCTGCTGGCCGGCAGCGACGGGGCGGACTGTGCCTTCCCGCCCGGGTTCACCGGCCGGGACGGCAGCCCGCTGCCGCTGATCGTGCGCAAGGGCGACGGCGGGTACGGCTACCCGGCGACCGACCTGGCCGCGCTGCGGCAGCGCACCGGCGACCTGGGCGCCACCCGGCTGCTCTACGTGGTCGGCCTGCCGCAGCGGCAGCACTTCGCGATGGTGTTCGCGGTGGCCGGGCAGGCCGGTTGGCTGCGCGCCCCGGCCCGGGCCGAACACCTGGGGTTCGGTTCGATCCTCGGCCCGGACGGGCGGATGCTGCGCAGCCGGGCCGGCGGCTCGGTGAAGCTGGTCGACCTGCTGGCGGAGGCGGTGGCACGGGCGACCGCGCTGGCCCGGGCGAAGAACCCCGCGCTGGACCAGGCCGAGGCGGCCGAGATCGGCCGGGCCGTCGGCATCGGCGCGATCAAGTACGCCGACCTGGCCACCGACCGCACCCGCGACTACCTGCTGGACTGGGAGCGGATGCTCGCCCTCGACGGCAACACCGCGCCCTACCTCCAGTACGCCTACGCCCGGATCCGGTCGGTGTTCCAGCGGGCCGGCACCGCCGCCCGGCCGGACGCGCGGATCCGGCTCGCCGAGCCCGCCGAGCGGGCGCTGGCGTTGGAGCTGCTCGGCTTCGCCGCCGTGGTCGACGAGGTGGCCCGGACGCTGGAGTTCCACCAGCTCGCCGGATACCTGCACCGGCTGGCCACCCGGTTCAGCGCGTTCTACGAGCGGTGTCCGGTGCTGCGGGCCGACGGGGAGCTGCGGGACAGCCGGCTGGTGCTGGCCGACCTGACCGGGCGGACCCTGCGGCAGGGCCTGCACCTGCTCGGCATCCGCACGGTCGAGCGGATGTGAGCGGACGACCCCGTCCGGGGCAGCGCCAGGCGGGCTGGGCGCGGCCCCGGACGGGCTGGCGTCGCGGCCCGCGCTCAGTCCACGAGGGTGACCTGGCCGGTGTCGAGGTCGTACCGGGCGCCGACCACCCGCACCGCGCCCTCGTGCACCCGCTCGGCGATGATCGGGCTGCGCTCGAACAGCCCCCGTACCTGGGCCCGGATGTTGGCCCGGACGGCGTTCTCCACCGGGTCACCCGGCTGCCCCAGCACCGGCTCCACCACCGGGCGCAGGCTGTCGACGATCGTGCCGATGTGGCCGGGTGCGGTTCCGCCGGTGTGGATGGCGTCGATGGTGGCGCTGATCGCCCCGCAGCGCTCGTGCCCGAGGACGACGATCAGTGGGCTGTCGAACTCCTCCACGGCGAACTCCACGCTGCCGAGGAGCAGGTCGTCGACGATGTTGCCGGCCACCCGGTTCTCGAACAGGTCGCCCAGACCCTGGTCGAACAGCAGTTCGGGGGCGACCCGGGAGTCGGCGCAGCCGACGACGATGGCGAACGGGTGCTGGCCGGCGGCCAGCCGGTGCAGGTCCTGGAGGCTCTGGTGCGGATGACGGCTGTGCCCGGAGACGAACCGCTGGTTGCCGTGCAGGAGGCGACGCAGCGCCTCGGTCGGCGTGACGGCCGGCGGCTCGGTGGCGGTGGCGGGCGGAGCGGCGACGGCCGGCATGCCGGCGGCGGTGGCACCGAGGGCGACGACGGCGGCGCCACCGGTTGCCAACAGCGATCGACGGGAGAGGTGGGGAAGCTTCACGATGATCTCCTGAGAGGTGAGACGCTCGGCTCCTTCCTACCACTGCCATCGATGGTTCACTGAGTGGCCGGTCAGGATTTCGTTGCGCCGCAGGTCAGCCCGTCAGGAGAGGGCCGGCACCCACCCACCGCCCCGGGCCGGGGCTGGGCTGAGGCTCGTCGGCCACGCCACGAACCTCCGGTCGCGGGGCCGACCGCCGGACCGGGGACGTCCAGGTCGGCCGCTGCGGGCCGACCTGGACGTCCGGCTCAGACCAGGTCGAACCGGTCCAGGTTCATCACCTTGACCCACGCCGCGACGAAGTCGTGCGCGAACTTCTCCCGGGCGTCGTCGCTCGCGTAGACCTCGGCGAGCGCGCGCAGCTCGGAGTTCGAGCCGAAGACGAGATCGGCGCGGGTGCCCGTCCACCTGACCTCACCGGTGGCGAGGTCGCGTCCCTCGAAGGTCTGCGCGTCCCCGGACGTCGGCGTCCACGCCGTGCCCAGGTCGAGCAGGTTCACGAAGAAGTCGTTGGTCAGCGAGCCCGGGGTCTCGGTGAGGACGCCGACCGACGACTGCCTGACGGTCGCGCCGAGGACGCGGAGACCGCCGACGAGGACGGTCATCTCGGGCGCGCTCAGGGTCAGCAGGTTCGCCCGGTCGACCAGGAGGTACTCGGCCGGCAGCCGGTTGCCCTTCCCGAGGTGGTTGCGGAAGCCGTCCGAGGTCGGCTCAAGCGCGGCGAAGGACTCCACGTCGGTCTGCTCCTGCGACGCGTCCGTGCGTCCCGGGGTGAAGGGGACCTCGACGGCGTGGCCGGCGTTCCTGGCGGCCTGCTCGACGGCGGCGGACCCGGCGAGCACGATCAGGTCGGCGAGCGAGATCTTCTTCCCGCCGGTCTGGGACGCGTTGAACGCCGCCTGGATCCCCTCCAGGGTGCTCAGCACCGTCGCCAGTTCGTCCGGGTTGTTGACCTCCCAGCCGTTCTGCGGCTCAAGGCGGATCCGCGCCCCGTTGGCGCCGCCGCGCTTGTCGCCGCCCCGGAACGTCGACGCCGACGCCCAGGCGGTGGAGACGAGCTGGGACACCGACAGCCCCGAGGAGAGGACCTGCCCCTTGAGGGCGGCGACGTCCTCGGCGTCGACGAGCTCGTGGGTCACCGGCGGCACCGGGTCCTGCCACAGCAGCGTCTCGGTCGGGACCTCGGGGCCGAGGTAGCGCGCGACCGGGCCCATGTCGCGGTGCGTCAGCTTGAACCAGGCCCGGGCGAAGGCGTCCGCGAACTCGTCCGGGTGGTCGAGGAAACGCCGCGAGATCTGCTCGTAGACCGGGTCCACCCGCAGCGCGAGGTCCGTGGTCAGCATCGTCGGGGCGTGACTGCGTGCCGGGTCGTGCGCGTCGGGGACGGTACCCGCCCCGGCGTCGTCCTTCGGCTTCCACTGGATCGCGCCGGCCGGGCTGGTGGTCTGCGCCCACTCGTAGCCGAACAGGATCTCGAAGAAGCTGTTGTCCCAGGCCACCGGGGTGTTCGTCCACGCACCTTCGAGCCCGCTGGTGATCGTGTCGCCGCCCCGGCCGGTGCCGAAGGTGTTCTTCCAGCCCAGGCCCTGCTCCTCCAGCGAGGCGCCCTCCGGCTCGGGGCCGACGTACTTGTTCGGGTCGGCCGCGCCGTGGGTCTTGCCGAAGGTGTGCCCACCGGCGATCAGCGCGACGGTCTCCTCGTCGTTCATCGCCATCCGGCGGAACGTCTCGCGGATGTCCCTGGCCGAGGCGAGCGGGTCCCCACTGCCGTGCGGGCCCTCCGGGTTGACGTAGATGAGGCCCATCTGGACCGCGGCGAGCGGGTTCTCCAGGTCCCGCTCGCCGGTGTGCCGCTCGTCACCCAGCCAGGTGGACTCGGGACCCCAGTAGACGTCCTCGTCGGGCTCCCAGACGTCCTCCCGACCGCCGGCGTAGCCGAAGGTCGTGAAGCCCATCGACTCCAGGGCGACGTTGCCGGCGAGGATCATGAGGTCGGCCCAGGAGAGGCTCTGGCCGTACTTCTTCTTGATCGGCCACAGCAGCCGGCGGGCCTTGTCGAGGTTCGCGTTGTCCGGCCAGCTGTTGAGGGGCGCGAAGCGCTGCATGCCGGCCCCGGCACCGCCGCGGCCGTCGCTGATGCGGTAGGTGCCCGCGCTGTGCCACGCCATCCGGATGATGAACGGGCCGTAGTGACCGTAGTCGGCCGGCCACCAGTCCTGCGAGGTCGTCAGGACCTCGGCGATGTCGCGCTTCACGGCGGCGAGGTCGAGAGCCTGGAACGCCTCGGCGTAGTCGAACTGCGCACCGAGGGGGTTCGCCACGGCGGGGTTCTTGGCGAGGATCTTCAGGTTGAGCCGCTCCGGCCACCAGCCCCGGTTCCCCCCACCCTGGGTCGGGTGCGGGGCGCGTGCGGACGCAACCGGGCAGAGACCTTCGCTCTCCTCCGAGTTCATGTCTCCTACGACTGCGTCATGGTTCTCAGCCACGGGAATCCTTCCGGGAATGGGGATCAGGGTTGACTACGGGACGATCAGGAACTTTGTCCGGTGGAGCAGCCGGTGCACCGGCCCCAGTAGATGACCTCGGCCTCGTCGATCGAGAAGCCGTGGTCGTCGGAGGCGGTCAGACAGGGCGCGGCGCCGACGGCGCAGTCGACGTCGACGATCAGTCGGCACGACCGGCACACGACGTGATGGTGGTTGTCCCCGACCCGCGACTCGTAGCGGGCCACGGAGCCGGGTGGCTGGATGCGCCGCACCAGACCCCCGGCCGTCAGCGCCCGCAGCACGTCGTACACGGCCTGGTGGGACACCTCGGGGAGATCCCTGCGTACGACACCGATGATCGAGTCGGTGTCGGCGTGCGGATGTGCGTGCACCGCGCTCAGCACCGCGACCCGGGGTCGGGTCACGCGCAGGGCGGCGGTGCGCAGCATCCGCTCGCAGTCCAGGGCCATCGCCACGCTCGGTAGTCTGGCCCGTTTTCTGGAATCAGTCAAGAATAAACTTCGGATGGCTGCCCTGGACGATGTCGACTGCGCCGGCCCGGGACGGGGTGGTGTGGCCGGTCCCGGTCAGGGGGTGAGGCCGGCGTCCCGGGCCAGGAGGGCGGCCTGGACCCGGTCGCCGACGCCGAGCTTGGCGAAGACGGCCGAGAGCTGGTTGCGTACCGTCTTCTCGCTGAGCCCGAAGCGCCGGGCGATCCGGGCGTTGGTCTCGCCGGCCGACAGGTACCGCAGGATGTCCCGCTCACGCGGGGTGAGCTGGTTGAACGGCGGCGGCAGCTCGACCGGCTGGCGTTGCAGGCTGGTCAGCACCTGCGGGCCGACCCGGGGGCCGAGGACGAGCCCGCCGCCGGCCACCGTACGCAGGGCGTCGATGATCACGTCCGGGTCGGTGTCCTTCAGCACGTAGCCCCGGGCACCGGCCCGCAGCGACCGGCTGACCACGTCCTCGTCGTCGGCCATGGTCAGCATGAGCACCCGGGTCTCCGGTCGGGCCTGCACGATCCGCCGGGTCGCCTCCACGCCGTCGCCGTCCGGCAGCGCCACGTCCATCGCGACCACCTCCACCTGTTCGGTCAGCGCGATGCTGACCGCCTCGGCGCAGGTGGCGGCCTCCACGACGTCGTCGACCCAGCTCTCCCCCTCCAGCATCATCCGTAGTCCACGTCGGACCACCGGATGGTCGTCCACGATCAGCACCCGGGTCTGCCCCGACATCGCCCTCACCGCACTCACTGCCCGGCCCGCTCCCGCATCACGTCGCCATCCTCTCAGCCGACCGGCCCGGTCGGTGGGGACGACGTCGGCTCGACCACCGGCAGCCGCCCGGCGGACGACGGGGCCGGCGACACCGCCGGAGGGGGCGCGGGGGGCGCGGGCGAAACCGGCGCGTCGGGCGACGGGGGCGGCACCGGCGCGTCGGGGACGGGCTGGAACGGCAGCCGGACCCGGATCCGGGTGCCGCGCGGCTCCCGGTCGATGATCTCGCAGTCGCCGCCCAGCTCCGCGGCCCGTTCCCGCATGGAGTCCAGCCCGACCCCACCCGGGCGGCGGGCGACGATGCCGATCCCGTCGTCGGACACCTCGACGACCAGGGCCCGGCCCCGGCGCACCACCACGTCACAGGCGGTCGCCCGGGCGTGCCGGGCCACGTTGGCCAGCGCCTCCCCGACGATCCGGTACGCCGCCACCTCGACGGCGGCCGGCAACCGGTGCAGTTCGTCCTCCACCCGCAGCCGGACGGTGAGGCTCGGGCCGTCGAAGCGCTGGCACTCGGTCCGCAGCGCCGACTCCAGCCCCCGGTCCAGGGCGGCCGGGCGCAACTGGTCGACCAGTTGCCGTACCTCCCCGGTGCAGGTACGCAGGTCGTCGGCGAGCCCGTCGAGGATCTGCGCCAGCCGCTCCTGGTCGGTGGTGGCGAGCTTGCGGGCCGCGCGTACCTGCATGGACATCCCGGCGAAGGTGGGACCGAGCCCGTCGTGCAGGTCCCGGCGCAGCCGCCGCCGTTCCTCCTCACGCGCCATGACCAGCCGTTCGCGGGAGTCCCGCAGGTCGCGGATCAGCCGGGCGGTCGCCGCGGCCACCGAGGCGTGCAGCGCGACGTCGCTGAGCAGCCGGCGCTCCACCGAGGTGAACCGGGTGCCGGGCGCCCGGTGGGCCACCACCAGCCGGCCCACCCGTTCCCCGTGGGTCACCATGTCGAACCGCTCGACGGAGGTGGTGGCCCGGCCGTGCTCGGCGTGCACCTGCCGGGGCCGGCCGGCGCCGTCGCCGTTCCCACCGAGCTCCACCGCCACGTACGGCACCTGGAGCGAGCGGGCGATGGTGCCGGTGAGCAGCGGCAGCACCGCCTGCGGCTCCACGGTCCGCTCCAGCAGGTCGCCCAGCCGGGCCAGGACGGCGTACGGCTCGTCCCGGTCGCCGTAGAGCAGCCGGTTGACCCCACGCTGCACCCGGTGCCGCAGCGGCTCGAAGGTCACCGCGATCAGGCCGGTCGCCACCAGGGAGGCGTTCGAGGTGTCGCCGCGCAGCACGAGGTCACGCAGCAGGGCCACGGTGGCCACGAAGGCGGCGATCACCAACAGGCTCATCACCAGCCAGACCAGGGTGCGGTTGATGACCTGTTCCAGCCCGTACAGCCGGTAGCGGAGCACGGCCAGGGTCATCGCGCCGGGGATCGCGATCACCATGAGCACCCACGCGCCGGAGAGGTTGAGCCCGTCCAGCAGGAGCCCCAGCAGGAAGAGCACCCCGGCGGCCAACAGGCAGGCAAGCTGCTGGCGGGCCTCGCCGACCGCCCGCCGCCAGCGCAGCGCCAGGGAGACCAGTACCGCCACCACCGCCAGCAGCTCGACCGCGATCGCCAGCAGGGCGACCTGGACCAGCACCTGCGCCTGCCGGGTGGCGGCCGGCTCGGCGGAGAGGAGCAGCCGCCGGGGATCGCTGATGGCGGCCACCGCCAGGGCGGCCGTGGCGAGCAGAGTGGTGGCCCCGATCAGGTATCCGACGGAACGCCAGCGCCGGCCCGGCAGCCGGCCGTCCGGGAAGACCAGCAGGGCGAGGAAGATCAGGCCGTACGGCGGCCACCACAGCCACTGCCCCACCCAGGCGACCGGCACGAGCTGGGTCCAGCTCAGCGCGAGCGTCGCCCCGGCGGCGGTGAGTCCGGCGGCCAGCATCAGCCGGCCGACGAGCTGACCGGGGACCCCGGCCAGCACGAGTCCACCGAGTGCGGTGAACGAGGCGGCGATGGTGGCGGTCAACGCCACCGGTCCGGCCGCGTTCGGTTCCTGGTTGAGCCAGTGCCCGATCAGCACGAGGGCGGCGACGACCGTCCCCGCCACCGCCAGGGCAACGCGGCGGACGGTCGTTGATCCGGTGGTAGACGGCAAGGCGGGCACTCCGGGCGACGATGGGACGGTCACAGGGCCGACGACGGCAGGGCGGGGCCCTGCCGACTCAGTGCGTCCAGCCGGCGGCGTGCATGGCGTTGTGCAGCAGGTTGCCCGAGTTTCCCCGGACGTGCACGGGCAGCGCGCCGATCACCTCGCCGAGGTCCGGGTGGTCGAGTTCGGGCAGGTCGGCGAGGGCCTCGTCCACCGAGACCCGGGAGTCGCCGAGGGAGTCCGGGTGCTGCTCGATGAACTGCACCAGGTGGGCGACGACCGCCTTCAGCCGCTGGCGTACGGTCTCCGGCTCGGCGAGCTGGGCCGTCGGCTGGAGCCCGACCAGGTGCCAGTCCCGGGTGAAGACGGTCGTCAACCGGCGGCCGGTGATGTCGAAGAACTCGGCACCACCGCCGAACTCGTCGCCGTACGTCGGCTCGTCGAGCAGTTCGGCGAGGTCGCGGTAGACGTGGCAGAAGCTGTTGTCCGCGGCGATCAGCAGGATCCGCCGGTCGGCCCCGGCGGATTCCCCGATCGGGGCCTCGGTGGGTTGGTCGGTGCGCGGGTCGGTCTGGCCGTCGGTGGGCACGAAGGTCATCGGATTCTCCTCGGATCGCGAGCCACGGCGTGGGCGGTGGCCGTCCACAGTGGCATCGTCGCCCGTTCCGGCGGTCCAGCGGCATCGTCGCCGGTACCGGCGGTCGTCGGCGAAAGTTCGACGTCCTCATCGTCCTTCGACGGCTGTCCCGCTGACCCGGGGCGGATGTCCCGGGGCGGCGGGATTCAGCGGTGGTGGCTGCCGGCCGGACCCCGGGCGGCCGGTTCCGGCGTCCGGAGGGGTGAACCGCCCGCCGGCCGGGCATTGGAGTAGCGAGCCGGTGTCCCGTCCGATCGCACCACCCGCCGTGAACCGCACCACCGACGTGAGGAGTGGAACATGTCGACGAACCGATGGCTCGCGCGAGCTGGGCTGATGGTACTGACCGGTGCGCTGGGGGCGTGCGCGGTGGGCGGCCCACCCGGTGCCGCGAGCGAGCCGCAGGCCGCGTCGGAGCCGGGCGGGGCGACCGGGGCGAGCAGCGTCCCGGTGGCGGTGTCCGCGTCGCCGCCGGAGAAGAGTTCCACCCGGGGGGTGTTGTCGGGCACCCGTCAGGTCACGATGGTCCGGGTCGGCTCGTTCGAGTCGGGATTGTCGCTGACCGAGGCCGGGGGGCTGGCCGAGGTCGACGACGACAGCGGTCGGCAGCTCTTCGTGCCGACCCCGCAGGGCGGGCGGAGGTTCCTGATCAAGGCGTACTCCCGGACCAGCACCGGGGCGCTCTGCTGGCGGGTGCACAACCCGGGCGACACCCGGCCGCTGGTGGTGCGGGCCGCCGCCTGCGCGGCGGAGGACCCCCGTCAGCAGTTCGAGATCGTCGCCGCGAGCACCGGCGACCCGCAGTCCTACCTCATCAGCAACAGTGGGGCGTTCCTGCGGCATTCGGCGCAGTCCGGTCTGATCCTGGAGGAACTGGGCGACGGGTCGCCGACGAGCAGCTTCCGGTTCATCGACAACGGGCCCGCGCCCGCCGGCCGGTGACGCCTCCGGACGGTGTGCCGCGCCAGGTCCGTGGCCCGGACGTCCGTCCGCGACCGGGCCGGGGTCCGGGCCACCGCTGATCGACAGCCCGGCGGACCTGTCGCATTGCCGACGTACCGTGATCTGGTTCACCCGTGCGCTGCTCAGGCGAGAGTGACCAACGACTGTTGGTCGTTTCCTACAACTGGGGCCGCGTAGCGTGCGCTGTTTGCGACATGGCGCTGCCGGGCGATAGGAGGAAGGGTGGAACCCTGCTGTGGCCACCGTGTCGCGGCGCCTACATCGTCGGTCTACAGGAGGGCTCGGTCGGGTGTTCAGCCGTGTCGCCATCGTCAACCGTGGTGAGGCCGCGATGCGCCTCATCCACGCCGTCCGGGAACTGGCCGCAGAATCCGGAACCCGGATCGAGACCGTCGCCCTGCACACCGACGTCGACCGCAACGCCACGTTCGTGCGCGAGGCCGACATCGCCTACGACCTCGGTCCCGCGTCCGCGCGCCCGTACCTCGACCTGAAGACGCTCCGGCGCGCGCTGGTGGAGACCGGGGCCGACGCCGCCTGGGTCGGCTGGGGCTTCGTCGCCGAGGACCCGGCGTTCGCGGAGCTGTGCGCGCAGGTCGGGGTCACCTTCGTCGGACCGAGCGCGGAGGCCATGCGCAAGCTCGGCGACAAGATCGGCGCGAAGCTGATCGCCGAGGAGGTCGGCGTCCCGGTCGCGCCGTGGAGCCGAGGTGCGGTCGAGACCCTGGACGCCGCCCTGACGGCGGCGGCCGAGATCGGCTACCCGCTGATGCTGAAGGCGACCGCGGGCGGCGGCGGGCGGGGCATCCGCGTGGTCACCAACGAGGCCGAACTCGCCGACGCCTACGAGCGCACCAGCCAGGAGGCCGCGCGGGCGTTCGGCAGCGGTGTGGTGTTCCTGGAGCGCCTGGTCACCGGCGCCCGGCACGTCGAGGTCCAGGTGATCGCCGACGGTCAGGGCACCGCCTGGGCGCTCGGCGTCCGGGACTGCTCGGTGCAGCGGCGCAACCAGAAGGTCATCGAGGAGTCGGCGTCGCCGGTGCTCAGCCCCGCGCAGGCGGCCGAACTCAAGACGTCGGCCGAGCGGCTGGCCGTCGCGGTCGGCTACTGCGGCGCGGCGACCGTCGAGTTCCTCTACCACCCCGGTGACAACCTGTTCGCCTTCCTCGAGGTCAACACCCGCCTGCAGGTCGAGCACCCGATCACCGAGAGCACCACCGGTTTCGACCTGGTCAAGGCGCAGCTACACGTCGCCTCCGGCGGCAGGCTCGACGGCGAGCCGCCGGTGGAGCGCGGGCACGCCATCGAGGCCCGGCTGAACGCCGAGGACCCCGACCGCGACTTCGCGCCCTCCCCGGGCCGCATCGCCCGGCTGGACCTGCCCGCCGGGCCGGGCATCCGCGTGGACACCGGCGTCAGCGAGGGCGACACCATCCCCGCCGACTTCGACTCGATGATCGCGAAGATCATCGCCTACGGCCGCGACCGCGACGAGGCGCTCGGCCGGCTGCGCCGGGCGATGGCGCAGACCACGGTGATCATCGAGGGCGGGGCGACGAACAAGAGCTTCGTGCTCGACCTGCTCGACCAGCCCGAGGTGATCGACGCCAGCGCGGACACCGGCTGGATCGACCGGGTCCGGGGCGAGGGCCGGCTGGTCTCGCACCGCCACTCCGCCGTCGCGCTGGCCGCCGCCGCCATCGACGCGTACGAGGAGGAGGAGCGCGTCGAGCGGCAGCGGCTGCTGTCGACGGCGTTCGGCGGACGCCCGCAGGTGCAGCACGAGAGCGGCCGGCCGCTGGACCTCAAGCTGCGGGGCGTCGGCTACCGGGTACGCGTCGCGCGGATCGGCGCGCACCGGTTCCGGGTCGGCGTGGAGGCGGGTGACGACGTCCGCACCGCCGACGTCGAACTGGACCGCTTCGACCGGCACACCGGGCAGATCGTCGTCAACGGCGCCCGGTACCGCCTGCTCACCGGCACCCACGGGCCGATCCACCTGGTCGAGGTGGACGGGGTGACGCACCGGGTCAGCCGCGACGAGGGCGGCGTCGTCCGCTCACCCATGCCCGCGCTGGTCGTCGCCACGCCGTTGCAGGCCGGCGACGAGGTCGAGGCGGGCGCTCCGGTGCTGGTGCTGGAGGCCATGAAGATGGAGACGGTGCTGCGGGCGCCGTTCAGGGCGCGGCTGAAGGAATGCGCCGTCTCGGTGGGCAGCCAGGTCGAGGCCGGGGCACCGCTGCTGCGGCTGGAGCCGCTCACCGACGACGAGGCCGAGAGCACCGCGGCCACCGAGTCGGTCGAACTGGACCTGCCCCCCGCGCCCGGCACCCCGGCGCGCGAGCGCACCAGCCGTGGCCAGGAGGACCTGCGCGGCCTGCTGCTGGGCTTCGACGTCGACCCGCACGACGAACGCCGGGTCCTCGACGACTACCTGGCCGCGCGCCGGGCGGCCATCGAGGACGGCCGCCGGCCGCTGGCCGAGGAGGTCGAACTCGTCGACCTCTTCGCCGACCTCGCCGAACTGAGCCGCAACCGGCCGACGGGCGAGGACGGTGGCGGCGACGGCCACCTGCACAGCGCCCGCGAGTACTTCCACACCTACCTGCAGAGCCTCGACGTCGAGCGGGCCGGACTACCGGCGGCGTTCCAGGCCAAGCTCGCCAAGGCGCTCGGGCACTACGGTGTCACCGAGCTGGAGCGCTCCCCCGAGCTCGAAGCCGCCGTGTTCCGGATCTTCCTCGCCCAGCAACGCGCGTCCGCCGACGCCACGGCCATCGCGACGTTGCTGCGCGCGTGGCTGCGGGAGCCGCCACCGGACGAGACGCTGCGCGAGCCCGCCGGTCTCGCGCTGGAGCGGCTGGTGGCCGCGACGCAGGTCCGCTTCCCGGTGGTGGCCGACCTCGCCCGTGGCGTGGTGTTCGCCTGGTTCGGCCAGCCGCTGCTGCGCCGCAACCGGGCCCGGGTCTACGCCGGCGTCCGCAAGCACCTGCGCCACCTGGACACGCACCCGGACGCGCCGGACCGCGACGCGCGCATCGCCGAGATGGTACGCAGCACCGAGCCGCTGGTACGGCTGCTCGGCCAGCGGCTCGTCCGCACCGATCTGGACAACGCGGTCATGCTGGAGGTCCTGACCCGGCGGTACTACGGCAACAAGGGCCTGACCACCCGCACCCACGAGGTCGCGGGCGGCACCTTCGTGGTCGCCGAGCGGGCGGGTTCGTGCGTGGCCTCGACGGCGGTGAGCTTCGCGGCGCTGGGTGACGCGTTGCGCGGGCTCGCCGAGCTGGCCGGTGGCGAGGACGCCATCGACGCCGACATCTATCTGGCCTGGGAGAACCAGCCGGCGGACTCCGACGCGATGGCCGCCGCGTTGCACGAGGTCGTCAGCGCCCACCCGCTGCCGCACCAGGTCCGCAGGGTCACCACCACCGTCGCGGGCCGTGGCGGCGCGGTGATGCACCACCACTTCACGTTCCGCCCGTCGAGCACCGGGATGGTCGAGGAGCGGCTGATCCGGGGCCTGCACCCGTACATCGCGCAGCGGATGCAGTTGGAGCGGTTGCGCAAGTTCGACCTCACCCGGCTGCCGTCCTCGGACGAGGAGATCTACCTCTTCCAGTGCGTGGCCCGGGAGAACCCGTCGGACGACCGGCTCGTCGCCTTCGCCCAGGTGCGGGACCTGACCGAGCTGCGTGAGCACGACGGCCGGCTGGTCGCGCTGCCGACGGCCGAGGACGCCATCGCCACCTGCCTCGACTCGATCCGCCGGGCGCAGTCGTTGCGACCGTCGAACAAGCGGGTCAACACCAACCGGATCGTGCTCTACGTCTGGCCGCCGAGCGACCTCACCGGCGAGGAGATGGCGATGATCGCCAGCCGGGTGCGGCCGACGACCGGGGGCGCCGGGCTGGAGGAGATCCTGTTCATCGCGCGGCAGCGCGACCGGAGGACCGGCGAGCTGACCAAGGTCGCCGTACGGATCACCTTCGACGCCACCGGCACCGCCCGGCTGACCGTCGGCGAGCCGTCGGACGAGCCGGTCGAGCCGCTCGACAGCTACCGGCAGAAGGTGCTGCGCGCGAGCAGCCGCAACACGGTCTACCCGTACGAGCTGACCGGCCTGCTCGGCGACTTCGTCGAGCACGACCTCGACGAGAACCACGCGCTGGTGCCGGTCGACCGGCCCAAGGGGCGCAACACCGCGGCGATCGTCGCGGGCGTGGTCACCACGCCGACCTCACGGCACCCGGAGGGCGTCACCCGGGTGGTGCTGCTCGGCGACCCGACGAAGGCGCTCGGCGCGCTGTCGGAGCCGGAGTGCCGCCGGGTGATCGCCGCGCTGGACCTGGCCGAGCGGATGCGGGTGCCGCTGGAGTGGTACGCGCTGTCCGCCGGCGCCCGGATCTCGATGGAGTCGGGCACCGAGAACATGGACTGGGTGGCCGCGTCGCTCAAGCGGATCGTCGAGTTCACCCAGGACGGCGGCGAGATCAACATCGTGGTCGCGGGCATCAACGTCGGCGCGCAGCCGTACTGGAACGCCGAGGCGACGATGCTCATGCACACCAGGGGAATCCTGGTGATGACGCCGGACTCGGCGATGGTGCTCACCGGCAAGCAGTCGCTCGACTTCTCCGGTGGCGTGTCGGCCGAGGACAACTTCGGCATCGGCGGCTACGACCGGGTGATGGGTCCGAACGGGCAGGCGCAGTACTGGGCGCCGAACCTGGCCGCCGCGCGGGACGTGCTGATGTCGTACTACGACCACACGTACGTCACGCCCGGCGAGGCGGGGCCCCGGCGGGCGACGACGAGCGACCCCGCCGACCGCGACATCTCCGACTTCCCGCACGACGTGGCGGGCAGCGACTTCACCACCGTCGGCGAGATCTTCTCGGCCCAGGCCAACCCGGACCGGAAGAAGCCGTTCGACATCCGCACCGTGATGCGGGCCATCTCCGACCAGGACCACCCGGTGCTGGAACGCTGGGCGGGAATGGCCGACGCGGAGACCGTGGCGGTGCAGGACGTACACCTCGGCGGCATGCCGGTGTGCCTGCTCGGCATCGAGTCACGGGCGGTGCCACGGCGCGGCTTCCCGCCCACCGACGGCCCGGACACCTACACCGCGGGCACGCTGTTCCCGCGGTCGTCGCAGAAGGCCGCGCGGGCGATCAACGCGGCCAGCGGTAACCGTCCGCTGGTGGTGCTGGCGAACCTGTCGGGCTTCGACGGTTCACCGGAGTCGATGCGGAAGCTGCAACTGGAGTACGGCGCCGAGATCGGCCGGGCGATCGTGAACTTCCGTGGGCCCATCGTGTTTTGCGTGATCTCGCGGTACCACGGCGGCGCGTTCGTGGTGTTCTCGAAGGCGCTGAACCCGAACATGACCGTGCTCGCGCTGGAGGGCTCGTTCGCCTCGGTGCTCGGCGGGGCCCCCGCCGCCGCGGTGGTGTTCTCCGGCGACGTCAACGCCCGTACCGCGGCCGATCCGCGGGTGCGGGACCTGGAGGCCCGCGCCGCAGCCGTCTCCGTTGCCGACCGGGCCGCGTTGACCGCGGAGCTCGACGAGCTTCGCTCGGCGGTTCGCGCGGAGAAGCTCGGCGAGGTGGCCACGGAGTTCGACCGTGTGCACAACATCCAGCGCGCCGTCGAGGTCGGCTCCGTCGACGCCGTCATCCGCGCCGCCGAACTCCGCCCGCGGGTGATCGAGGCCATCGAGTCCCGGTTGGCGAGCTGATCCGGCACCGGTCCGTCGGCGGCCCGGGTTGCTCACCGGACCCGTTCCCGCCGACGCCCCCGGCAGCCTGGCGGGTGGTGGTCGACTCGGCCACCACCCGCCAGGACCGGAATGTCCGACCCCGTCATGACCTCGCGGGCCCGGCGGGGCTCGCGCCCGGGACCTTCTGATCCGTGGCCGGCGGCAGCGGGACCCGCTCCGGCAGTCCGTAGAAGCTGATGTTGTGCAGGTCCACCCGCATCGGGTCGACCACGGACAGGAGGAATCGATCCCCGGCGTACGGCTCGCTGCCGGTGAACGACTCCTCGACCAGGGCCCGCTTCCCGGCGAGGGAGGTCCCGTCGGCGGCCCAGAGGCTCACCAGGTCGAAGTACGCCTCTTGACCGCGGACCTCACCGAGGTCCACCGACATCGCACCGGCCTGCGAATCACGCGCCGACGCTCTGGTAACCGCGAACCTGGCGGTGCCACCACCGGTAGGCGACCGTGAACCAGAGCAGACCGATCAGCGGTGCGGCGATCGCGACCGCCCCCGGGACATGCAGGTCGCCGGTCCTGCCGAGCAGCACGCTGGAGGGCAGGTACGCCACCACGGCGACCGGCACCACCCAGGTGAGCCCCCAGGCCAGGGTGGGCCCGAAGATGCTCGTCGGGTACGACCCGAACATCAGGTAGACATTGTCGGCGAGCCGGCTGGCCGCCCAGGTCTGCACGAACCGGAAGCTGAGCGACGAGACGAACACCTTCGCGGCGCCCTCGGCGAGCGCGCCGCCGATGACAGCCAGCACCAGGTAGAGGATGTGCAGCGGGGAGAAGTCGACCGACACCAGGTTCACGGCGATGACGAACATGACGACCGCCGCCAGCACGTCACCGATGACGTTCATCTGGAACCGGGTGGTGATCACCTGGAGGAACGGGCTCAGCGGCCGTACCAGATAGCGGTCGAACCGGCCCTCCCGGATCGTGCCGTCCATGAACTCGAGTTGGTGGAACGGCACCGCCCAGGCGGCATGGGCGAGCAGCCGCAACGAGTACAGGAAGGCCACCTCACCGAAGGTCCAGCCGGCGATGGTGTCGAAGGTGCGCAGCATGACCCAGACGAACGCGATGCCGCTGCCCTGGTACACCACGCCGAGGACGCACATCAGCACGAAGTTGAGCCGGTACTGCCGCTCGCCACGGATGGCGATCCGGTAGAGCTCCAGGGTGAGCCGGAGGTCGCTCATCGACCTCACCCGCCCTGCACCACGACACGGTGCAGCGCACGCGACCACACCACGCGGGCGGCGAGCGCGAGCAGGACGATCCACAGCAGTTGGACACCGATCGCCCGGATCGCCTCGGTGCCCTCCAGTTGCCCGACGTAGATCGCCACCGGGGTGTACGTCGTCGCCTGGAACGGCAGGTGCTCGGCGAGCGTGCGCAGCAGGCCGGGGAAGTAGCTCAGCGGGACGAACACCCCGGCCATGAACTGGCTGACCAGCGAGAACAGCATCATGATCCCATTGATCTCGGTGGTCCAGAAGGCGCTGAGGCAGATCATCAGGTTCATCATGATCGCGACACCGATGCCGCACAGCAGGCTGACGAGCCACAGCCCGAGGGCGGCCGGCGAGGCCGGCGCCCCGAGGGTGCCGATGACCGCGACCACCGGCAGCGCCGTCACCGTGAACATCAGCATCATCAGCGCGCTGCCGACCAGTTGGGCGATGATCTGCGGGATGAACCCGGCCGGCCGCAGCAGGTCGAAGGCGATCCGCCCCTCGCGGATCCGCTCCCACAGGTAGGAGCTGACCGTCGAGTCCTGCACCGCCCAGCCCTGCAGGTTGGCGAGCGTCAGGTAGACCAGCATCTCGGTCAGCGGGATCCCGCCGACCGTTCCGGCGTCGCCGTACAGCGCGGTCCAGACCTTGCGCAGGATGAAGATCTGCACGATCACGATGCCCAGGGTGAACACGACGTTCTGCCGGTACGTCACGGCCGTGCGCATCCGGCTCCGGATGATCTGGCCGTACGCGGGCATGTTGCGCCACGGCCCGTCGTGACGGGCGGCGAGTTCCGTGGACATCAGACGACCTCGCGGTCGCCGTAGAGGGTGCGGACCACGTCTTCGAGATCGGGCTCGACGATCGACAGGTCGGCCACCACGCAGTGGTCGTTGACCGCGGCGATGACCTCCTGAGCGCTCACCCGGGCGGCCTCGAACCGGATCTTCAGCACGCCGTCCTCGTCCGAGACGACTTCGCCCGGGATCCCGGCACGAAGCGCCTCGGCACGGTTGCCGGCGGGCACCGGGTCGGCGGCGAGCTGGGCGACGAGGATCCGGTGCGGGGCGTACCGGGCCTTGAGGTCGGACAGCTTGCCGTCGTAGAGCACCCGTCCACTGTCGATCAGAATGACCCGGTTGCACAGCGTCTCGACGTCGACGAGGTCGTGCGTGGTGAGGACCACGGTGGTCCCGTTGTCCCGGTTCATCTCGGCGACGAAGTCGCGCATCCGTACCTTGGCGACCGCGTCGAGGCCGATGGTCGGCTCGTCCAGGTAGAGGATGTCGGGTTCGTGGAGCATCGCGGCGGCAAGGTCGCCGCGCATCCGCTGACCGAGGCTGAGCTGGCGCACGGGCTGGTACAGGAACGGGGTGACGTCCAACAGCTCCACCAGCCGGTCCAGGTTGCGACGGTAGGTGGCGTCCGGGAGTCGGTACAGCTTGCCGAGCATGGCGAGCGAGTCGATCAGGGGCAGGTCCCACCAGAGCTGGCTGCGCTGGCCGAACACCACGCCGATGTGCATCCCGTTGCGTTCCCGGTCACGCCAGGGGACCGCGCCGTTGACCTCCAGGATGCCCCGGGTCGGCACCAGCACGCCGGTCATCATCTTGATGGTGGTGCTCTTGCCGGCGCCGTTCGGGCCCAGGTAGGCGACCAGTTCGCCGGCCGACACCGTGAAGTCGACGCCGTCGACCGCGCGGACCTCGTCGTACTGCCGGGTCATCATCGTGCGCAGCGTGCCGAAGGGACCGTCGAAGCGACGGGGCCGCCGGAAGCACTTCGTCAGACCTTCGGCCCGGATCACCGCCGACACAGGTCGTCCCCGGAAGGCCGAGCGGTCGGGTGGGCGGCCAGGATCTGCGCGCGGTCCTCCGCCGACGGCCGGCGGAAGTACGCCAACTCCCGGGACAGGTTCAGGCACTGGATGGTGGCGGCGAGTTCGCTGTCCCCGGTCTCGTCGAACACCAGCAGGTCCGCGGACTTGGCCCGCTCGGGCAGGCTGGCCCGCACCTCGGCCAGGTTGCCCGGGTTGACCTCGATCACCTCGTACGTGGTCCGTTCGGGCAGCCGGCCGTTCAGGGCACGGACCGCCGCCTCGAACCGCCGGTAGCACTCCAACCAGGTCAGGTCGGCGTTCACCCGGTCGAAGACGCGGTCCAGCACCCACTGCGCGGTGACGGCCGGGTCGGTCGGGTACTTGGCGGTGAACCGAACGAGGTTGGCGACCCAGTCCCGGTACATCCCGTCGGTCAGAATCTGGGCGTGCTGGTGGTAGACGACCGCGTCCCGGTTGTAGGCGAAGGCCAGCCCCAGCCGGTGCAGCCGGTATCCGAGCTCGCTGTCCTCCAGGCCCCAGCCGGTGAAGCTGTCGTCGAACCCACCGACGGTGAGGAGGTGCTCACGCCGTACCGAGACGTTGCAACTGAACGTCAGGTGCCAGGCCGTCGCCAGATTGTTCAGGTTGTCCGACAACGCGGCGAGGACCTGGTCCCGTAGGTCCGCGCCGGCGGCGGGGACCAACTCCGCCCAGGCGTCGGCGTCGACCGGGCCGTCCGGGCCGATCTCGACCTCGGTGAAAAAGCCGCGCGGGCCGGTGACCACCAGGTCCGGCCGGCGCCGGTGGTAGTCGAGATGGGCGGCCAGCGCACCGGGCGGCAGGAGCACGTCGGCGTCGACCAGCACCACGATCTCGCCGGTGGCCGCGCGGATGCCGTGGTTGCGGGCCGCCGCACGTCCCGACTCGGCGGTCCGTGGCAGATAGTGGTACTGCAGGTCGAAGTTGAGGTCGGGCCGGCCGCCGAGGTCCTGGACGAGCGCCCCGGTGCCGTCGTGTGAACCGTCGTCGACGACCACGACCTCCACCGGGTGGCCGGCTACCGGATGCTGCCGGTTCAGGGTTGCCAGGCAGGCCCGCAACTGCGGCCCGGAGTTGTACGAGGGGATGACGACGCTGACCTTCATTTCCCCGCTTTCTCTGCTGGTGGGATCACGGTTGCCGATCCGTGTGTGGAGACTACCTGATCCGCCGAATGCGTCGAATGTCCATGATAGACTGTCCCGGCAACCCCATTAAGGCATCGTCAGACTTCCATGATCATTGTAGAATGCGTGGAGCTGTGCCATACACGGGGAGGTACGCCGATGAGGCGACGCATTACGGCAATCATGCGACTTTTCAAGGGATCGCAGACGTGAGCATCGAGCCGAGCGTCGGTCCCGGGAAAGCCATGGTGCCCGCATGATTCTCACCGGTCCACAAATCATCGACTCGACAGCGAGCGGACGCATCAGGATTTCGCCGTTCGAAGCCGCTCAGGTCAACCCGAATAGCTACAACGTGCGTCTCGGCAGCACGCTGCGCACCTACAACACCGAGGTCATCGACGCCTACCGGCCGAACCCGACGCGGTCCGTCACGATGGACAGCGACGGGTACGTGCTGCGCCCCGACGAGCTCTACCTGGGGCACACCGTCGAGGAGGTCGGCTCGGATCACTACGTGCCGCTGCTGTTCGGCCGCTCGTCGGTCGGCCGCCTCGGACTGTTCGTCGAGATCACGGCGCCGATCGGGGACATCGGCTTCCACGGCCAGTGGACCCTGATGCTGTCCCCGGTGCGTCCGCTGCGGGTCTACCCGGGGATGAAGATCGGCCAGATCATGTTCTTCGAGTCGTACGGCGACATCGAGCTCTACTCGGGCAAGTACCAGCGGGCCGCCGGGCCGCAGGAGTCCCGGTACTGGCACGACGTTGTGGGGACGATGTGATCCTCACCGGCCCGGAGATCCGCCGCGCCGTCGTGGCCGGCGACATCACGATCGAGCCCTACGACGCCGCCCGGGTCTCCCCCAACGCCTACGACTGGCGGCTCGGCGACACGATCCGGGTCTGCGACACCGACCTGGACGCGGCCCGGCCGTCGCACTTCGTCGAACAGGTCATCCCGCCGGAGGGCATGGAGCTGATCCCCGGAAACCTGTACCTCGGCGTCACCCACGAGCGCACCCACTCGGACCTGTACGCCCAGTTCATCAACGGTGACCACAGCCTCGGCACGCTGGGCGTCTGGGTGCACGTGTCGGCGCCGCTGGGTCACACCGGCCACGGGATCCGCTGGACCCTGGAGATCCGCGTCGCGCGCCGCGCCCGGATCTACCCACGGATGACGTTCGGGAAGATCATCTTCCTGCGGAACAAGGGCACGATCGTCAGCTACCAGGACATCGGCCAGAAGTACGTCGCCAGCACCGGGATCGACGTGTCGCGTCTCTACGAGGAGATGCGATGAGAGTTCTCACCGGCATCGACCTCCCGTACGGCACCCCGGGCGGCAGCGTCGAACTGCTCCGCGACCTCTACCTCGGGGAGCGGCCACTGGTTCCGTCGGACGCCTTCATGCTGGCGCCGGCCGATCCCACCGTGGCCGTCCCCGAGGCGGCCCCGTTCATCCTGGTCGTGGACGGCAAGACGCTGGACGCGCCCGGGTTCTGGACGTACACGGAGAAGCTCAGCGTGGCCGTCAGGGAGCGGTTCGATCCGGCCCACGTCGACGTGATGCACCTGCAGCACCTCGCGTTCGGGGCCACCCCCGCCCTGCAACGGGCGTTTCCCGAACTGCCGCAGATCGCCGTCGTGCACGGCACGGATCTGCTGTTCGCCGAGTCCCACCCCACCCAGGCCGAGGTGCTGCGCAGCACCGCCCGGACGGCCGACGCGGTCGTGGTGCCCACCCTGGCGATGGTGGACCGGCTGGCCGCCCTGGACGCGTCGCCGCGCGGGCCGGTCGTGCACATCCCGTGGGGCGTGCCCGACGAGTTGCTCGCCGCCGAGGCGGGCGAGCAGCGGGACCGGTCGGGCCCGCTCCGGGTCCTCTACGCGGGGCGGCTGACCGCGGAGAAGACGACCCCGTCGATCCTGGCCGTGTTGGCCGGCCTGGACGGCGTGCAGCTCTCGGTGGCCGCCCCGCCGGGCGAGTACGCGCGGTTGGCCGGCAGCCACGATCTCGGCAGGGTCGACTACCTGGGCTGGAAAACCCGACCCGCGCTGTGGCGTGAGTTCCGGCGGCACGATCTGCTCATCGTGCCCTCGCTGCGGCTGGAAGCCTTCGGGCTGGCCGCCATCGAGGCTCAGGCGTGCGGGCTGCCGGTGGCCTTCCACGCCGTGCCCGGCCTCCGCGAGGTGCTGGCGGACAGCGCCCTCGCGGTGGACTTCACGGTGACCGCCGACGTGGTCGCGATGGTCGAACGTGTACGGCGCGACCCGGCCGTACTCGACGAGCTGCGGGCCAGGGGCCGGGCGAACAGCGCCCGTTTCCCGTTGTCGGCGACCGCGACGGCGCTACGGTCGCTCTCGGCCGAGGTCGCGCGAGCATGACGGACGACTGCGTCTTCTGCGCGATCGTGGCGGGCACCCACCCGGCGCCTGTCGTCTACGAGGACGC
This sequence comes from Micromonospora sp. NPDC092111, assembly GCF_044755745.1. Classification (NCBI taxonomy): domain Bacteria; kingdom Bacillati; phylum Actinomycetota; class Actinomycetes; order Micromonosporales; family Micromonosporaceae; genus Micromonospora; species Micromonospora sp. NPDC092111. Next base: position 98,500 of record NZ_JBIVRQ010000015.1, on the reverse strand, counting down.
CTCCACCGTGGCCTTCCTGGACATCACCGCGGTGACACCGGGGCACAGCCTGGTGGTGCCGAAGAGGCACGCGACCGACCTGTGGGAGATCACGCCGGAGGACTGGGTCGCGGTCGCCCGGACCGCCCATCGGATCGCCCAGCGGATCCGGGCGGAACTGGATCCGGACGGCATGACCCTGTTCCAGGCCAACCGCGCCGCCGGCTGGCAGGACGTCTTCCACCTGCACCTGCACGTGGTGCCCCGCGCCGAGGGCGATCACCTGCACCGCCCGTGGGTGGCCTCGCCAGTGCCCCTGGAGCAGTTGGAAGGCATGCGCCGCCGGCTGGACCTGCGGGGTCCCGCCACCGCGTAGGGGCGGCGGCCGGTGCGGTACGCCGGCCGCCGCCCGCAGGCTCAGCCCCGCTCGCCGAGCGCCGCCGTACGCTCCAGCTCGACGGCCTCGTACAGCGCCTTGATGTTGGAGCTGCCGAAGGTCTCGGCGCCGCACCGCTCGATGAGCTCGAAGAACAGCGTGCGCCGATCGTGCACCGACTGGGTGAAGAGCTGGAACAACTGGCCGCCGTGGTCCTCGTCGACCAGGATGTTGAGCTCACGCAGGTCGTCCAGGCTGTGCTTCTGCGGCACGAGCCGCTCCCCGATCCGGTCGTAGTACGCGCCCGGCGTGGTCAGGAAGTGGACACCGCGGTCCGACAGCACCCGGACCGAGCGGGCGATGTCCTCGGTGGTGAACGCGATGTGCTGGACGCCCGCCCCGCCGTGGTTCTTGAGGAACTCGTCGATCTGACCCGGATCGGCGGCCGGGTCCGGCTGGATCATGGTGAAGGTGATCTGACCGGTGCGGCTCTGCACCACCTTCGAGATCATCGCCTGGGAGCCGACGACGATGTGCTCCTCGAAGATGTCGCTGAACCCGAATGCCGCCTGGTAGAACTCGGCCGCCCAGTCCAGATGCCCGGTCTCCAGGCAGATCGCAAAGTGGTCCATCTCGTGCAACCGGGACCCGGCATCGGCCGGCTCGGGCGTCGGCGTGCCGGGCAGCTCCCGGAAGCCCGGAAGCAGCCCGGACCCGGAATCGCGCCGCTCGACCAGCGTGTGCACGACGTCACCGAACCCGGACACCACGGCGCTGACGGCGACGTCACCACCGTCGTGCTGCTCCGGCCCGGCGAACACCCTGGCGCCATGCCCGACCACCTGGGCGAACGCCGCCCGTACGTCCGAGGTGCGGAACGCGATGTCGGCGACGCCGTCGCCGTGCGTCAGCACGTAGGAGGCGGCCGGGTGCTGCTCGCTCGTCGCCTCGGTCAGCACGAGCCGCATGTTGCCCTGACCCATCAGCACCGAACGGAAGCCCGCCGCGGGTGACCCGGCGGCGGCCACCTCGCGGAAGCCGTACCGGTCGCGCCACAGCGCGATCTGCGGGTCCAGGTCCCGGACGTACATCACCACGTGGTCCAGCTCGAAGTCATCGATCACGTCGCCGTGGGACGTCATGTCTCTACTGCCTTCCTTGTCGAAACTCGGTGGACGGTCTCTCCGTCGGCCGGGGCGGGGCTACCAGGGGTCCACGCCCAGCAGCTTGCGGCCGAGCGGCGTCATGGCGGCGAGCTGCGCCTCGTCGAAGCCGTTCGCGCCGGGGCGGTCACCGGGCCGCTCCCCCATGCCCCACGGGGCGTCGTCGCGCGAGTAGCGCAGGAACTGCGCCACCCGGGTGGTGGAGTTGCGGTTGTGCGACGCCGCGTGCGGCATCAGGTGATGCATCAGGACGAAGTCGCCGGCCGACCCGGTCACCTCGACCGTTTCCAGGTCGGTGATGTTGCGCCACTTGTCGTGCAACTGACGGCCGCCCGGCACGCCCCGGGCCGCCTCCTCCACGAGGCGGTGACCACCCGGCACGACGTGGATGCCACCGCCGTGCGGCGCGACGTCGGTGAAGTAGAAGCACCCACCGATCTCGATCTCCTCCGGGGTGAACAGGAAGTCGTCGACGTCCTCGGGCACCGCCGGGTCGAGGTGGACCTGCTGGCTCAGCTCACTGGCGTGGGCGGTGTCGTTGCGCATCGTGATGGCCAGCGACCCGTCCCGGACCAGCAGCCGGTGCGACCGCAACAGGCGGGTCATCACCGCGTACAGCCGCTCGTTCTGGAACAGCGGGATGAAGTCCGGGCCGTCGAAGGTCTGGACCCCGGGGGCCTGGAAGGGCTTGAACCGGCCGTCGAATGCCTGCCAGTGGTCCGGTATCCGGAGGTCGCCGGGCAGCAGTGCCCGGATCAACTCGGCGAAGTGGTCGGCCTCCTGCCTGCTCAGCGCTCCCCGGACGACCAGGAAACCGTCGGCCCAGAAGCGGTCGACCTCGTCCTGGGTGATGGCTGGTGGGGTGATGACGGACATGCGAACTCCGTTCCTTGGGTCTCAGCCGGCGGACGACTCCGGCCAACCGGCGATCTCGTAGCGGTCCGGAATGATCAGCAGCTCGCCGGTCCCGACCGCGGGAAGAAGACCGGCGCGCAGGTCCGTGGGGCGGGGCGTGGTGCCGGGCGCGGCCACGACGTACGCGACGAGCTGCGGCTCGGCGCCGTCCGCCACATGCGGGACCACCTCGGCCCGCGCCACGTCGTCCCGCTCACCCAGCCGCTGCGCGATCAGGGCGGGATCGATCCAGCGGCCCGCGATGCGGGCTTCACCGTCCACCCGCTCCCGCCCGGCGAGCCCGACCTCCTTCGCGATCTCGCCCGGCTCGCAGTCGAGGCCGGCCGCCAGCCGGCCGAGGCCGCGCTCGATGCCACGGAGCAGCGCCTCGGCATCGTCGGGCGGCAACGCCTCCGCGTCGCCGTGGATCGAGAGCCGGCCGGTACGAGCGTCGGCCCACCGCACCGACAGGCTGGCGGCGTACTCGTAGGAGACCTCGTCGGTGGTCGAGCCGGTGATCACCGACTCGGCCTCCGGCCCCGGCTCGCGTTCGTCCTCGACCAGTGCGGTCCAGCCCTGCGGCGGCGGGACGAAGTTGAACGCGAGGTCGGCGGTGAGACAGGCGCCCCGGCGACGCTGCGCCCGGTCGCGTTCGGCGAGCAGATCGAGCGGGTCGTACCGCCCGTATGCGGGGTAGCCGTCGGCGAGTACCCGTTGCACATCCTGGGCGTACGCCCGCAGCAGCCGATCGGTCCCCAGCAGGGCGACCGGGATGCGTTGCGCCGTCGCGCAGAGGGTCAGCCGCAGCTCACGGTTGTGCCGGTTGTCGACCGAGACGTTCACGGTGCAGGCATCGTGGTCGTTGTGCCAGCACATGAGCTGGGTGAAGGCCGCCAGGATCAGCGCGGACGGGAGCACGGCGGTGGCCGAGATCAGCCGGGCGAACAGCCGGTCCGCGCCGGGAACTTCGAGCGTTCGCCGGTAGTAGCGGCCCTCGGCGACGTCGCCGGGGGGACGGCGGCGATGCATGCGCAGCGGGGTGTCGGCGAAGTGGCGGCGGAGTCGCTCCGCCGCCCTGTCCCGTTCCCGCTCGCCGCAGGTGCCGGCCTCGATCGCCGCGGCGGCGAACGGCTGAATGCCCGCCTCGTCGCCCAGAATGCTCGGCCCGTCGCCGGGTGGCTCGCCGAGGAGCCGGCTGATCTCCTGGTTGATCACCCGGTGGAAGGCGGCGTCAACGGCCACGTTGTCGGCGACCATGCCGAGCCAGCCCCGGTCTGCCGTGCGCAGCAGGAAGAACTGGGCCAGCAGCCCGCCGGGGCGGCCCTGCCGGCCGACTCGGAACTCCTCCACCAGGGCTGCCATCCGGGTTTCCAGCTCGGACGCCACGGTCAGCTCGACCACGACGAGCGGCGCGCCGGAGTCGTGCCGGTGCTGCCGCAGCTCGCCGTCGACGTGGTCGATCGAGGTACGCAGCACCTCGAAACGCCGCTCCAGGGCGGCGACCAGGTCCCGGGCCGCCTCGACGGCCGGATCCGGGAGCGGCCGTACGCCCTCGGCGAGCCCCTTCTCCAGGTGCCACTGGAACTTCTGCGCCCTGGTCATGTGTGCGATGCGCGAGGTCATTTCCTGCCCCCAAGTCGCCGTTCCGGAAGTGCCCGGGCCGGTCCCGGGCTGCCGGGAATCCCGACCCGTTCTCGAAGCAGATCCGGATTCCGGGTGGAACAATTTCAGCGCGATCACGTCCGGTGGTCGCGGACGAGTGCGGCGGGCCGGCGCACCCCGTCAGCCATTCCATCGGCCGACAATGCGCCGCACGACAATCCGATCGATCGTCGCCCCCCCATTCCCCGAATAGCGGAGACCCGTCGGAACCCCTGGCACGCCGTATCTCGCGGTACCGCTCTCCAGCAGTTTCCGTCGGTCGCCAGTGGCACGTCCACGACGCGGAGAAGCCCCGGCGGGCGCATTCCGGTCACCCGCCTGAGTCCGGTGGTCTCCCACGCACACGATCGCCATACCGGTCCCCCGTCTCCCGTCGATGCACGATTGACTCCAGTACGTCGGCCAGCCCGTCCTCGGCGCAGGATCCGGTCACCTCGTCCGCCGCTGCCCGTACCGCGTCGGGCGCGTGTCCCATCGCGACGCCACGCGCCGCCCAGCGCAGCATCTCCACGTCGTTCAGGTGATCGCCGACGGCGACGGTGTCGCCCGCACCGACGCCGAGGGTGACCCGCAGACGCTCCAGCGCGGAGGCCTTGGAGATGCCGGGCGGGCCGGCCTCCACCCCACCGGTACGGCCCGTGGTGTCGTCCACTCCGCCCAGGCCGAGTTCGCCGGCGAGCGCCGCGAACCGGGACCGGTCCATCCCCTCGACGATCACCCGCCGGGCGCCGTATCCGCCGACCAGTTCCCAGGAGGTGACGACCACCGCACCGGACAGCTCCCCGGCCGGGAACCCGGCGGTGACCCGGAACCCCTGCGCACCTGGGGCCTCGACCGCCACCGCGCAGCCGGACGGGTCCCGGGCCAGGACGGCCAGCAGCGGCCCCGGGTCGAAGGTCTGCTCGGCGACCACGGTGTACCCGTGGCGACCGGACGGATCCGTCAGCAGCGTGACCGCGCCGTTCGCGCACACCGCGTGGGCGCCGGCCAGGCCGAGCGTGGCGATCACCGGCGAGGTGGCCTGCGGTGACCGGCCGGTGGACAGCACGACGTGGTGCCGCGCGTCGTGCACCGCCCGGATCGCCGCGTGGACCCGGGGCGCGACGGCCCCGTCGGACCGGACGATGGTGCCGTCCACGTCCAGCGCGATCAGCAGCCGGTCGCGGGTCATCCGCACGCCCCGGTCAGGTGCCGGCGAGCGAGGTCGGCCGCGCCGACCAGGCCGGCCAGGTTACCCAGCTCGGCCGGCTGCGGCTGCGCCCTCGACCAGGCGCCCCGGCCGCCGAGTTCCTTCCGGTAGGCGTCGAGCAGCGGCGTCATCAACAGGTCACCGGCCTCGGCCACCCCGCCGCCGACCACGAGCACCTGGGGATCGAGGAGCTGCGCGACGTCGGCCATGCCGCGGGCGATCCAGCCGGCGACCTGTCGAAACGCGCGCACCGCCACCGGGTCACCGGCTCGGGCCGCCTCGGTGACCGCCGCGCCGCCGCCCTGGTACGCCCCGACCGGCACGCCGGGACGGGCCGTGGCGCCCTCCTCGGCGTACCGGACGAGCGCCCGGCCGCTCGCGTACTGGTCGAGGCAGCCCGCACGACCGCAGCCGCAGGGCCGGCCGTCGGGAACGGCGACCATGTGACCGGGCTCGGCGGCGATCCCGGTGGCCCCGCGTACCAGCTCGCCGCCGAGGACGAAGCCGCCACCGATGCCGGTGCCGACCGTGAACATGACCATCGACTCGGTGGCGTCCCGGGCCGCCCCGTACCGGAACTCCGCCCAGGCCGCGGCGTTGGCGTCGTTCTCCACCACCACCGGCAGGCCGACCGCCGCCGTCACGTGCTCCCGCAGCGGCTCGTCGCGCCAGCCCAGGTTGGTGGCGAACAGGACGGTGGATCGGGTCGCGTCCACCAGGCCGGTGGTCCCGATGCCGACGGCGGCCACCGGGTGCCGGGCGGCGAGTTCCCGCGCCACGTCGACGACCACGTCCCGGGTCGCGGCCACGTCGTCGGCGGGCGTCGGCCGGCGTACGGTCGCCAGCACCTCCCCGGCGGGGTCCACCACGCCGCCGACCACCTTGGTCCCGCCGACATCCAGGCCGAGGGCGAGCGGCACCGAGGTCATGCCGCCGTCACCGCCTGCGAGAGCGCCCGGATCGTCGGATGCTGGAACACGGTCCTGACCGTCACCGGCCGCCCGGTCGCCTTCTCCACCGCCGCTGCCACGTGTACGGCCGACAGCGAGTCGCCGCCGAGATCGAAGAAGTTGTCGTCGAGGTCCATGCCGTCCAGACCCAACGTGTCGCACCAGAGCGCGGCCAGCATGGTCTCCAACTCGCTGCCCGGCTCGGCCGGGATCTGCGGGCCCGGGACGGCTCGCTCGACCGCCGGGGCGGGCAGCCGGTCCTGGTCCACCTTGAGGTTGTCGGTGAGCGGGATGGTCTCGATGACCGTCAGCGTGGCGGGGCGCTGGTAGCTGGGCAGCGCTTCGCGGACGTGGGCCCGGACCGCGGCCACCAGTTCCCGGCGGTCGGCGAGGTCGTCCGGCCGGGCCGGGACCAGGTAGGCGTCCAGCCGCTTGTCGCCGGTGCCGTCCTCCCGGGCCACCACCACCGCGTCCCGGACGTCCGGGTGCCCGGTGAGGACGCTCTCGATCTCGCCGGGTTCGATGCGGTACCCACGGACCTTGATCTGCCGGTCGAGCCGGCCGAGGAACTGGATCGTCCCCTCCGGGGTGATCCGCGCCAGGTCGCCGGTGCGGTACCGGTCGGCGCCCGGGTCCGCGTCCGGGTCCGGGACGAAGCGTTCGGCCGTGATGTCCGGCCGGTTCAGGTAGCCGCGCGCCACCCCCCGGCCACCGATCACCAACTCACCCGTGGCCCCGTCGGGAACCGGCCGTCCCTGTTCGTCGACCACCCGGACGTGGACGTTCCGGATCGGCCCGCCGATGGGGACGTACGGTGTGCTCCCGGTCATCTCCGCCAGGTCCAGGAAGGTGGCGAAGCCGGTGGTCTCGGTCGGGCCGTACAGGTGGATCAGCCTGCCGCCGAACGACTCCCGGGCCCGGACACCGATGTCGATCCGGACCGAGTCGCCGCCGAACAGGATGGTGTGCACCCCGGCGAGCCGCTCGAAGTGTCGCGGTTCGAGGAGCCGGAAGATCGGGCTGGTCAGATGCAGGACCGTGATCGCGTCTCGCTGTGCCTTCGCCACCAGGCCGGCCAGGTCGTCGCCGCCGAACTCGTACACGACGCAGGTCGCACCGTTGACCAGTGGCGCCCACAGCTCGAAGGTGGACGCGTCGAAGGCCAGGGTGGCCAGCGCGGCGACCCGGTCGGTGGCGGTCACCGAGACGTAGCTCTGGTCGGTCACCAGGTTCACCACGCCGTCGTGGGTGACCAGGACACCCTTGGGCCGGCCGGTCGAACCGGACGTGTAGATGACGTAGGCCGGGTCATCGGCCGCGACCGGCTCGTCGAGGTCGTCCGCCGGGTAGTCGTCGAACTCTCCCGGCTGGTCGAGCAGCACGAGCGCCGCATCGTGCCGTGGCAGCAGCGGGGCGGTCCGGCGGCCGCAGACGATCACCGGCGCGGCGGTGTCCTCGATCATCAGCGTCAACCGGTCGGCCGGGTAACCCGGGTCCAGCGGGACGTACGCGCCGCCGGCCTTCAGGATGGCGAGCAGAGCGGCCGGCAGGTCGGCGGACCGGTCGACGCTGATGCCCACCATCGTTCCCGGCCCGACGCCGAGTTCCCGCAGCCGCCGGGCGATCCGGTTCGCCCGCCGGTTGAGTTCCCCGTACGACACGGTCACCCCGGCCGCGACGACGGCCGACCGGTCGGGGTCGATCCGCGCGTGGTGCTCGAACAGGGCGTGCAGGGTCGTCCGCTGATCCACTTGAGACTCCGTTCTGGCGACGGTTCGCCGATGTCGGTCTAGGTGGGACCTGGTCCGGGCGTCGGGACGCCACGCGCCGGCCGGGACGGAATCAACCGTCGCGGCGGACGCCAGAGGTTCGAAGAGTCTTCCCACGGCCGGTTGCCATCCCTGTGGCAATACCGCGGCACTTCTCGCACGACCCGGTGAGCCGATCGACACCACCTCGACGTGATGCCGTGCCGGTCCAAGGCGGAACCGTTCGGAGCCTCCGACCAGGTGCCGGGGACAGCGGATCCCCGGAAGAATGCATGATGACGCTGATGCGCATGTTACCCCCGTGTTGCCTCCCGCCTAATATAGATCACGTTCCACGTTCGCAGGACCCCTGCGTCCACTGGGGAGGCCGGCAGGTGAGGGCGACATAGGCGCGCCGGCTCGCTCTATAGTGGGCACGCCGCACGCGAAAAAGGTCGAGAGGCCCCGATCTAGCCAAGGTGCATATCGTGCCGATGCTCAGCATTGTCATGCCGTTCTACAACGTGAAGCCCTACCTGACGCGCGCTCTGGAGTCGATCCGCCTACAGCGGTTCACGGACTTCGAAGCCATCCTGGTCGACGACGGCTCGGGGGACGGCAGCAGTGCCATCGCGGCCGGCTTCGCCCGACGGGACCCGCGCTTCCGCGTCATCCGGCAGGAGAACACCGGTCCTGGCCCGGCCCGCAACCGGGGAATTGCCGAGGCGCGCGGCGGCTACCTCGCCTTCGCCGATGGCGACGACGAGGTGACGCCCGAGGCGTACGCGTCGATGATCCGAGCACTCGAACGCAGCGGTTCCGACATCGCGTGCGGCCGGGTCCTGCGGTTCGTGGGCGAGGAACCGCCGTTCCTCTCCGAGTTGCACGAGGAGATCGGGAAGACGGCAGCCACCCGGACCCACATCACCCGCTACCACCCGCTGGTGGCCAACCGCACCATGTGGAACCAGATGTTCCGGCGGACGTTCTGGGACGAGCATCGTTTCGGCTTCGACGCGGTGCTGTACGAGGACATCGCGGTGTCGGCCGAGGCGCACGCCCGGGCCCGCTCGGTCGAGGTGCTCTCCGATGTCGTCTACCGCTGGCGGATGCGGACCGCGCAGGAGACGACCTCGATCACCGGCGCTTTCGGCCGGCCGGACAACGTCCTCGCCCTGATGAACGCGATCGCCCGGACCAACGCCGTGCTGCTGGAACTCGCCGCCGAGGCGAAACCCGCGCACGACAAACTCGTGATCAAATACGACTTCGAGGCGGTCCTGGTCGCGCTTCCGCAGGCGGATCCCGAGACCCGGAAGCTGATCATGGCTCGGGTGGCGGAATGCGTCGCGACCTTTCCGCCGGACGTCGCCGAGGGTCTCCCCGCCGAGCAGCGCAATCGGTACGCGCAGATCATCGCCCTGGTCGGCGACAACTGAGTTCCACCGGCACCTGGCCGGCGCAGGCGCAACTGCGCCGGCCAGGTACGACTTCGCCCGTTAAGGTGCGACTTCGCCAGCCAAGCTGTTACTGCACCGGTCAGGTGCGACCGGGACGCGCGGTGTCGTCCCGCTTGTCGGGACCGCGCTACAGGTCGGCGATCCGCCACACGCCGATCGACTTGTCGGGGAACCGCAGCTCGATCTGCACGCCGTCCTCCTCGTAACGGTGGACCTCGGTGCACCGTTCGTTGATCAGCCGGAACGGCTCGGGCAGTGCGAAGGGCGCTCGCTGGAGGTTCAGCGGGCGCCAGCCGCCGGCCTCGATGTCGTCGGAGTTCTCCGCCCGGTCGGTGAAGGTGGTCGTCGCGAGGAAGGTCGCGCCGCTGCGCCGGATGTTCTCCAGGGCGCGCTGCACGTCATCGTCGCCGAGATGCACCAGGCAGTCGCGGGAGAAGATCAGGTCGACCTTCGGCAGCGGATCCCGGGTGAGATCGATGACCCGGAAGTCGCGGCCTGCCCGCCCGTAGCGTTCCCGGTTCCGCTCGATCAGCCAGGGAACGATGTCGGCACCGATGTAGGTTTCGGCTCCCAGGTGGTCGACCCGAGACATCCAGAAGAAGTCCCCGCAGGGCACGTCGAGGATGCTGCTGACCCCCAATTCGGCGATCAGGGCCGGCAGTTCCGCCCGTAGCGTGGCGGTCTGTACCAGGTTCGAGCCCAGGCCGGAGCGGGACTCGGCGTCATCCCCGGCCATACCTTCTTCGATCAGGGTCCAGGCGCCGCTGGAATAGATCTGGGCAAAGGTCGACTGAAGCGCGTGACCAGGGTGCTCGCCGCCGAACAGGTTCGCAGAGCCGCGCTCCTGCGATTCCTTCACATTGTCAGGCATCGCTTCCTCCTCGACCGTCCACACGAGATTGCGGACCCGGGAAGAGCGCGCTCGGAGTGCTGCTCCGACCGGGGCGTCCGGTGCGGCTCCCACGCGCGAACACCGGTGCACATCGTGCGGCAAACAAGGCAACAGCGCGACTGCGCCGCTGCGCTGCGCATGCTCCCGCATCCGCCGGGAACTGCCGGCCCCCGCCTGACTGGATCTTCCGGCAAGGACGATTGCACCGTAACAGATTCAGCGCCGGCGGCGCTGACCACAATGGATGCCGGCTCGATATCGACATGCACCCGGGCCCAAGATTGGGCAGCGGGATCGGGGGGCGCACCGGCGGTGGCGGCGGACGCCAACTGCCGGCCGGCGGTCAGCCATGGCGGGCCCGGCGGCACGCCCGGGTCGAGGCGTGCCGCCGAGCCGCGATCACCGAGTCATCGCTGCGCCAGGGAGACCGGAATGTCCGGGCCGGTCGAGTACCCCTGGATCAGGCCGGACGGGTTGGGCTGCCAGTAGAGCTGATTGGTGCGAGTGTTGATCACGTACAGGTACCGCAGCTCGCAGTTGGCCGGCACGATGGTCTTCGACTCACCCGTCGCCAGCGTGCCCAGGTCCTCCAGCAGCTTGCCCTGGCGATCGTAGTAACCGATCCGCATCGGCGCGGCGCCGTCGTTGACGAAACGGAAGCTGTGGACGAGTTGCACCGGCTGGTAGCGCGCGACGGTCCACTGGGCCGTGACCGTCCGCCCGCCCGGCTCCGAGGCGGTCAGGACGTACCGGACGTTCCCGTCGTGCCTGCCGCCGCCGGCACTGCCCTGCCACCGTTCACCGGTCGGCTTCGTCTGCTCGAAGATCCGCTTTCCGTCGGCGGTGATCTCGACCCGGGTTGCCCCGATGACGTCCCAGGTCAAGGTGATCTCGGCCGGCTCGCAGGCGTTCACCCCCGCCTGGTTGGCCGTGAACGAGGTGACCCTCGGCGCGCCCCCGGTCACCGCCTCGACCCTCCCCAACAACTCCTCCGGCACAGCAGCGGCGTCGTCCTGCAACGGCGCGAGGTAGATCCGGTAGCGGGTGCTGGGGGTGAGCCCGGTGACCGTGTAGGTCATCGGTCCCGTACCGGGGTTGGCGGGAAGTAGTTTCGGCTCCTGGTGGGTGTCACCGACCCAGACCGTCACGGCGTACCGGTCCTCCGCCGTCGCGTTGTCCGTCCACGCCACGGTCACCGAGGTATCGGACACGGCGCTGACCCGTACGTCCGTCGGAGCGGCCGGCGGCTCCCGCAGCGACACCCCGCACACCTCGGCCGAGTTCTCGCTCGGGTAGTCGTTGGACACCACCAGCCGGTAGCAGTAGCGCGTCATGGGCTGCACGTCCTGGTCCGACCATGGGTTGTTGGGGTTGCTGGCCCGGAGCACCTCCTGCCACGGGCCGCCGGCCACCGACCGTTCGATCCGGACACCGTGCACCGGCACCCCGTCGGTCGTCCAACTCAGCCAGTTCTGCTTCCAACCGAGCGTCCCCCCGGCCTTGGTCAGCGGCGCGATGACAGGCTTGGGCAGCGGGCCCGGTCGCACGTACCGGGCGCAGCCGACCGTGGTGTCCGTGCCGGGACCGACGTTGACGGCTTGCAGGCACACGGAGTGCTCGCCCGGGCCGGCGGCGGGTACGTCGACCTGCACGCCGTGCCGGGCGCCCAACTCGGGGTGCGCCCGCGCGACGTCCGGACGGTCGACGTCGGCCCGTACCGTGGCGACCGGGGCGTTGTCGACCAGCACCCGCACGTCGAGGGACCGGGTCGGCTCGTCGGGGTCGGCCGCCCAGCCCCGCACGGCCACCGTCGCCCCGACCCGGTTGATCTCGATCTCGCCGAACGGGTTGTGCCGCACCTGGTAGGTCTTGCAGCCCAACTGCTTCGCGGCGCCGGGACCGGCCAGGTTGTGGGCCGTGACGCACACCGTGTGGTCGCCGTCGGGCCCCTCCGGGACGAGGATGGAGATGCCGTGGGAGGGCCCGTACCAGGGATTCGCGGCATCGACGTCCGGCCGGGCCACGTTCGCCACGGTGGTGGCGACCGGGGTGCCGTCGCGGGAGACATGGAACACCACGGGCTCCGCCGAGTCCGGGTCGATCGCCCAGCCCGTCAACCGCACGTCCGTACCGACCCGCTCCAGGTTCTGGACCTCACCGTACGGGTCGAACTGGATCGGCATGTCCCGGCACCCGAGCACCACCTCGACGCCCTGGCCGATATCGGTGGTGGAGGCGCAGACACGGTTGCCGGGAATCGCCGCCACGTAGTCGAAGAATCCGGAGTTGCCCTGACCCGGGTACGGCTTGTTGGCCCGCATGGTGCCAGCGAGCTTCCCGTCCACCTTGATCATGACGGGCAGGCTGTCACCGTCCGGGTCGCTGACCCATCCTGCCGCACGGATCCCGCCAGGATGGCGCTGAATCACATCGAGACGCCAGGTGGGCGGCCCTTCTCCCGGCCAGCCCGCGCACTCCGGCGGAGGCGTCTCACTCTGACAGGGGCTCTGTGCCGCCGCCGGGCCGGACACCCCGACGACCGTCGAGGCGGACAGCACGACAGCCGCCAGTGCCACCAAAGGTTTCCACTTCATGGCGTTCATGAACGCACCGGCGGCTTGGTCGCCACTTGGCGACCACTTGGCCGCAGGGCCGGCCCGTCCGGGCCGGGACGCCCGGGCCGGGACGCCCGGGCCGGCCCGGGCGGGCCGGGACGCCCGGGCCGGCCCGGGCGGGCCGGGACGCAATCTCGGGGATGTGGCGGTGTCCCCACGTCCGGATACCGCAACATCGGCCCAAGCGAGTCGATCATGAGGGGGATGTCGGGCGGCCCTACCGCAGCGCTCAACAGCGCAGCGCCGCCGGCATCCGCCGATCCGGCCGTACCCCTGGTGGTAATTAACCGACGCGGGGTAACGCATTCATGGGAATTGCCCGCCCAGGACCGGAGCCCTGGCCGGCGGCCAGGGCTCCGGTGCGAGAGACCGGATTACGCGGGAGAGCGGATTTACGCGGGCGAGCGGATTTACGCGGGCGAGCCCGCTTCTGCGAAGTCGTACAGGCTCTTGATGTCGTCGTCGTAGTACGGGCCGTCGAATTGCCCGTTACCGGGATTGTCGCCGTGGCTGACGGTACTGTTGATGTATCCGGCCCCGCTCACGTCGTTGTACTCCTGCAACCAGGGACCACCGCTTGATCCGTAGGTCATGTTGCAGCTCATCCGGATCTCCTGGCCGCCGGCGTCCCAGGTCGTACCCTGGCAGAAGTACTGGCTCTCACCGCCGCCGAGATTGGACGGATAACCGAGGGCGGTGACTGCAACGGTGTAGCCCCAGTTCCAGCGCAATCCGTTGCCGCCGACCGTGTCGACCACCTTCGCACCGTAAATGCCGCCGTTCGACATTACCGCGATGCCCATGTCCTCGGCGTAGCTTGAGGAGTTGGCCCACGCGGCGCGGGTCGAGAGGCTGCCGGCCACAAAGGTGCCGAACGGCCGAACACCATTGCGGTACCGGGGGACGAACTGCCAGTTGGTGTACCACTGACCGCCGCTACCCTGGTGTACGCAGTGGCCCGCGGTCACCACGAGTCGCCGCTTGGCGCTGGCCACGGTGCTGGCCGAGCAGGAGGCGGTTCCGCCGCCGGGGACCGTGAAATAGACCTTTCCGACGGTCTGCGCTTCGTTCAACAACGTCCTGGCGCCACCGCCGGAGATGCTCGGCGCCACCGGCGCGACCGCACCGGCAGGTCCAGTGGGAATCGGCGCGCGGCTCGGTGTTCCGGCGGCATGCGCCGACTTCGGGAAGTCCAGGTCGACGGCGGATGCCATTCGCTCCGGAGTCCAGAAATCGGTGACCTCCTTGGCGATCTTTTCGTTGGTGATCGCGCGGCCGTCCAGAGTACGGGCAACCGTGGTGATGTTTCCTTTCTGGTCGATTGTGGTCGACTTCGCCTCGGCGGCCGGCGCACCGGTCAGGGCCAACACGAGCGCCGAACCGGCACTCACAGACCAACGCAGAACGGATTTCAAGAGGACCTCCTTGCCCCTTGCGACTATAACTCCGGCAGCATATTGACGTACTGCTATTGATCACAATACCCACGGAGTCGATGTCAAAAATCCGCCTCACCGACCTTGCCGCCATACCCACACGCTGGTTTTTGCGCACCTTGGGATATGCCTGCGAGTTGATTCCGGTCGCGGCGCAGCAGGCGCGCATGGCGAAAGCACGCAGATTGCGGCTCTTTCATCGTGATGGCGCTGTCACGGTGGGTCTGGGAAGCTGACGCCGACATAGGACGAAATCTCCGGTAGGACCGCAGTCGCTTCGGCGGTGACGACAAGGCCCACTGTCGGGTCGGCACAGGTACGGCTGGGATGATCGTGCCCATGTGGTTGGAGTCGCGGTGACGGCTACATCGGATCGTGGGGTGGTACCGGCACGCGGTTCGTTGGCGGTCTATCCCGGTACGTTCGATCCGTTCACCCCGGGGCACCGCGACCTGGTGGCTCGGGCCCGGGTGATGTTCGACCGGATCATCGTGTTGCTGGCGGTGAACGCCGACAAGCGACCCACCGCCGAGACCACGGCCAGGGCCGTACGCGTGCGCGACGCCATGCCGGCGGCCTGGGGCAATGTCGAGGTGGACACCTGGACCGGCCTGACCGCTGCCTACTGCCTGCGCCGCGGCGCCACGGTCATCGTCCGCGGCCTACGTACGGCTGCGGACCTCCGCTACGAGCACCAGCTCGCTGCGATGAACGAGCAACTCGGCGTGCAGACCGTCTGGCTGCCGGCCCGTCCGCAGCTCGCGGCCACCTCGTCCACGGTCGCACGCGCGTACCGCTCGGCACAGTCGGCCCGCCCGTCGCACAACGCTGAGGAGTGACGCCGAGGGGTACGGTTCCGGTCGCCCGAATGGTGGACCACCGGTTGGGTCGAGGACCTCGCCGTACGGCGGCATCCGCCGGCTGCACTCGATGGCCCCGGTCCGGGGGCGGTGCGGGACCGCCCCCGGACCCGGTCACCGGCAGGTCCAGCGCACCGGCCGGACCTGGTCGTCGGACTCGAGTTTCCCGCCGAGCACCCGGCCGTCGTCGCTGAAACTGGTCACCCCGCCCTGCCGCTCGCCGCGCCAGCCGTCCGGCATGGGCAGTTTCACCGACCTCGTGTCGGCGATCACGCCGGGGACGTCATCGGAGACCCAACCGGCCATCCAGCCCTGACCGTTGCCGGTCCCGGACCAGAGGACGCCCTTCAGTACGTCCGCCTGCCCGGTCCGCAGGTTGATCCGCACCGGGTACCTGGGTATGCCGTTCCGGGGAACCACCTTGGTGTCGCGTTCGGCGGTGCCGGTCACCCAGCCACCGCCCAACGACAGGGGCAGGAACCGGTCTGCCTTCCCGCCGGGCACCTGCGGCAACGGCAGCACCTCCGGCCGGGCGGCGCCCGGACGCCACACAACCGCGCGGGTGGGCTTGTCCGGGTGCCCGTCGGACATTGCGGCCAGGATGGTGCCGTCTTCGTCGATGCCGACGGCCACGCCCTCCCACTGCGGGCCGGGCAGTGGCAGGTCGACCGGCTGGCTCTGGTACGAGTCCCAGACCACCGGCAGTTGCTTGGCTCCCGGCTCCCCGGCGTGCCCCGGGCTGCGGTAGCCGACGATCCGGCCGGCGTCGTTGACGGCCGTCGCCCCCTCGGACGTCCCCCCGGGCAGGCGGACGACCTCGCCGTCGCGCACCGCCCACGCCCGCAACTCGTTGCCGGCCTCCAACGACGAGCCCACAGCCAGGCCCGTCCGGTTCACATCCGTCAACTTCTGCATCGAGCCCGGCAACTGGACCTCCCGGACCTGGTTGCCCTCCCAGATCAGCAGACCGAAATCCATCAGACCCTGCCCCTGCGGAGCCCGCCGGCCGACCAGCCACCGGCCGTCCGGGTCACCGCCGGTGACCGCGGCCCGTGGATCGCCCGGCACGGGCAGCAGTTCGGCCCTGCACATCCCCCGCCACGGACCGGTCGGCTGCGGTTCCGGCAACGGCATCGACGGACTGGGGCTCGCGGCCGGCGCAGGCGCCGCCCGCCCGTCCCCGCCCAGCGCCGCCGGCAGCGCGGCCACCGCCAGCACACCCATCGCGACGGCCCCGGCCGCCGCCACCCGGCGGTTGCGCCGCCGCCGACGGGCCTCCCTTATCGCCCCCGGCAGGTCGATCCGGGGCGGGCCGGTCGGCTCGTCGTCCAGCCACCGCAGCCGGTCGGCGACGTGTTCGTCATCGGTCCTCATGCTCACCGCTCCTCTCCGGTCCGACCGGCCAGCTCGCGGTCTCCGAGCAGCCGGCGCATCGCCGCCAGGCCGTGCGAGGTCTGGCTCTTCACCGTGCCGGGCGAGCAGCCCAGCGTCCGGGCCACCTCCTCCACCGGCAGGTCGTGCAGGAAACGCAGCACCAGCACCGCGCGCTGGCGGGGCGGCACCTTGGCCAGGGCGTCGCGCAGCACGGTTCGCTCCTCGACGCCCCTGTCCTCGGTGGACCGCACGTCGGGCGGCCCGCCGAACAGGTGGATCCGCCACCAGCCGCGCCGCCGCGTGTCCAGGAAGTGCCGGACCAGCACCGTACGGACGTACGCGTCGAGATGCTCGACCTCGGCGATCCGCGCCCAGCGCAGATAGAGCCGCGTGGCGGTCTCCTGCACCATGTCGTCGGCCAGGTCGCGGTCGCCGCAGAGTCCGTACGCGAGCCGCCGCAGCGCCGGCAGGCGCGCCGTGACGTACTCGACGTATTCCTGGTCCGATGCATCCGGCATCCGGCCACCTCCCTGGGGTTCACCGTTCCAGACGGCACCGCGCCAGATTCGGTTGTACGCGATCATGGAACAGGCCCGAGGATGGCCGGACGGAGATCCCTGAGAGCCTGCGGTGGACCGACCGGATCCGGCGGGCCGGGCCTGGCGCACGGTGCTGCCGGACCGGCCGACGGAGTGCGTCGCACAGTGGACCTGCGGATGGTGGACGCCCTTTCGGGTACCCGTCCGCCTCGCTGACCGTGCCGGTCGTAGAGCAGGTCAGCGCGACGTAGCCGCAATCGTCGAGCAGCCACGATGCCCGCCCTTGCCGAAGTTTCAGGCCGGGAAGCCCGTTCGGCGCACTACTCGGTGATACGGTATAGCGGTACTCGGTGCTACGGGGTACCGGGCGCACAAGGGAGCCGCGATGGACGATCTGACGGAGATGCTGAAGGGCACGCTTGAGGGCTGCGTGCTCGAAATCATCGGCGGCGAGGAAACCTACGGGTACGCCATCACGCGTCGGCTGAACGAACTCGGCTTCGTCGACGTCATCGAGGGGACGGTGTACACCATCCTGCTGCGACTGGAGAGGAACGGCCTCGTCCAGGTGACG
Organism: Micromonospora sp. NPDC092111; assembly: GCF_044755745.1. Lineage (NCBI taxonomy): Bacteria > Bacillati > Actinomycetota > Actinomycetes > Micromonosporales > Micromonosporaceae > Micromonospora > Micromonospora sp. NPDC092111. The sequence continues at coordinate 80,789 of NZ_JBIVRQ010000015.1, read as the reverse complement.
AAACGACCGTCCGAGGTGGGCCCGCCGCGCAAGTTCTATGCGCTCAACGACGCCGGGCGCGAGGAACTGGCGACGTTCTGGGCGAAATGGCAGTACGTGTCGTCACGTATCAACAAGCTCAGGGAGGGCGGGAGATGAGCTTCTGGGAGACCATCACAGGCAGCGACCTCACCAGGGAATGGACGGCGTTCGAAGCCCGGGCAGCGGCATTGCCGGCCGACTACCAGGCGGCGTGGGAACAGCTCAAGGGCCACCTCTTTCCGTACGGGGGCTTTACGGGTCGCAACCTGATGCCGATCCTCGACGCCGCCCTGGGGCTGCTCGAAGAAGCATCGGCGGACGGGCAGAGCATCCACGAGGTGTTCGGCGACGACATCCCCGGCTTTTGTACGGCCTTGGCCGGTGGAGCAGGCGCCCGTACCTATCGGGACCGGTGGCGCGAGCAGTTGAACCGGAATGTCGCAAGAAAATTGGGCCGGCTAGGAGGCTGACATGGGCATCCACGACATCATCGAGGGCAAAAAGCAGTGGCGGGCGCATGTGGCTCGGGTCAAGGCGCTTCCGCCGGACTACCAGATCGTCTACCAGGAGATGCAGAGGTACCTGATCAAGGTCGGGCCGATCGACCTGTCCGACGGGCGCCTGCTCCCCGGGATCGTCGACTTCTTCGAGGAGGGCACCGCAGCCGGCAAGGGGGTTCTGGAACTCGTCGGCAGCGACGTCGCCGCCTTCTGCGACGACCTGGTCAAGGACTCACGCACCTACGCGGACGTCTATCAGGAGTCCATCTGCGGGAAACCCGGCACGGACGAGAAGTAAGACTCGTCGTCCGACCACGATCGCGGCCAAACAACATCGACTCAGTGGATCACGAGATCGACTCGAAGCTACGTCCACGGATCGTGGCCCAAGATCGTCGCCTTCCCGTTGACGGCCGTCCCGGCCATCGGACGCCAGCGCAGGAAATTAGGTCCCATCGGTCATTCCCGATGGACCATCGGGCATCCGTGACCTTGGCACAACCCTTCAATTAGGAAAGTCGGTAAAGATCCATGTCACCGTCTAGAGAACTGGAGCATGCGTGTCTTCGATGAACAGAAGGAAGCTGATCGCGCTCGGCGCCGGCGCGGTCGCCGCAGTGGCGACCGGCACCGCGGCACAGGCCGCACCGTCCACCGACGGTGCGCTGGCCGCCGCCCCTACCGCCGCCGACCTCGCAGCCACCCTTCCGGGGGGTTTCACGAGCAGGTACGCGGAGGTCAACGGAGTCCGGCTGCACTACGTCGCCGGTGGGCGCGGCGAGCCCCTGATCCTGCTGCACGGCTGGCCGCAGACCTGGTGGGAGTACCACAAGGTGATGCCCGCGCTGGCCACCCGATACCGCGTGATCGCCGTGGACCTGCGCGGTGCCGGCGGCTCCAGCAAGCCGGCGTCCGGGTACGACAAGAAGACCATGGCGGCGGACATCGCGGCGCTGGCCGGGGCGCTGGGCTACACCAAGGTGAACGTCGTGGGTCACGACATGGGGGCGATGGTCGCCTACAGCATTGCGGCGAACCATCCCGCGATCGTCAACAAGATCGCCATGCTGGACGTGCATCACCCGAACAGCAGCTACTACGAGTTCCGGATGCTGCCGGCGCCGGGTGCCCCGTTCCACCCCTGGTGGTTCGCCTTCAATCAGGTGTCCCAACTGCCGGAGCAGCTCATCACGGGCCGGTCCCGCTTCCTCGTCGACTGGATGTTCGACAACCTCCTGGTCAACAAGGAAGCCATCAGCAGTTTCGACCGGGCCGTCTACGCCCAGGCCTACTCGACTCCGGACGCCATCCGGGGTGGCAACGGCTGGTACAAGGCGCTGGGCCAGGACATCATCGACAGCGAGACGTACGCGCCGGTGACCGTCCCGGTCCTAGGTATCGCCCACGACATCTTCTACCCGAGCTTTGCCGCGACGCTCACCCAGCAGGCCACCAACGTGCAGCTGGTACAGATCGCCAACACCGGGCATTACTTCGTGGATGAGCAGCCCCAGGTACTCATCCAGCACCTGAGGTCGTTCTTCGGCTGAGCGGGCCGAGCTGAGCTGAGGCTCCCGGCGGGCGGGTGGGCGACGGCCGATCGAGCCGTCGCCCACCCGGCCCGCATTCCACCGATGCTGTTCGGGCACGGCTGGGCGAGCGGATGGGCAGCACGAAGTCGGCGTGACGGCTGCCGTACCGCCGGTACACCATGCCCGCCTCGTTGGCCCTGGCCACCCATCCCCCAAGACACCCGGACAGGCTAGACAGCAGGCAAACGGATCGGATCATGCGTCCCGGCTGTTTACTGCGGACTCCCCCTGGGTAGGCGCGCCTGGTGAGCCGGCCAGACACGGACCTCGGCACCCGGTCGGACACCAGCCGTGCCGTGGCGTTCAGCGATGCCATCTTCGCCATCATCATCACGCTGCTGGTCCTGGATCTCCGGGTGCCGAACGTCCCGCCCGGTCGCCTCCTGTCCGGACTGCTCGGCCAGTGGCCGGCGTACCTCGCGTATCTCGCGTCCTACTCGTACGTGGCCGTGGTCTGGCTCAACCACAAGGCGGCGTTCAACCGCATCCGGCAGATCGATCGCGGCCTGCACTGGATGAACCTGTTCGTGCTGTTCACCACGGCGCTGCTGCCGTTTCCGACCATCGTCGTGTCGCACGCGCTGCAAGAGCACGACAACGCGGACCAGCGGGTGGCCATCGCCTTCTACGCGCTGATCGGCGCGTGGCTGTGCGCGACCTGGCTGGCGTTCTACCACTACCTGGCCCGGCGCCCCGACCTGCTGAAGGAACAGGTCAACGACGGGTTCTTCCACGTCGAACGGTTCCGGGCCCTCGCCGGGGTCGTGCTGTACGTCCTGGCGGGGGTGGTCGGCTACCTGGTGGCGCCGCTGGTCGGCGTCGCCATCTTCCTCCTCCTGCCCGTCTTCTACGCCGTCACCAGCGCCGGCCTGTACCAGTTGCGGGTGACCCGCCGGATCACCCACCGCCATCCGCCACCACCCGGCTGAGGGCGGGCGAACCTCCGTTTCACCCGGCAGGCGCGGGTACCCGCCGGAAGCCGGTGCGAGAGGGGCTGGTAGCGGTCGGGGACCGACCGGTGCTCAAGACTGTCGCCCGGCAAGGCCACCCTGCCCGACGCGAGCGCTATCGGTCGCCGAGCGGATGGCGCCGACCGACCGGAGCCGTCCGCTGAAACAGTCGGGGGACGCTACAACATCTCCAGCGGTTGCGGGCCGGCCGGCGGTGGGAACGCCCTGTCGAGTGCCGCCACGTCCTCCGCTGTCAGATGCAGGTCGCGCGCTTCCGCGTTTTCCCGGGTGTGTTCGGGCTTGGACGATCGGGGGATCGCCGCAACCGTCTCCTGCCGAAGCAGCCAGGCCAGCGCCACCTGAGCGGGCGTGGACCCGTGCCGGGCGGCGATCTCCGCGACCTGGGGGTGGCCGAGCAGTCGGCCCTGTTCGATGGGCGAGTACGCCATCACCGGGATTCGGTGCTCGCGTAACCACGGCAGCAGGTCGTACTCGGGACCGCGGCGGGTGAGGTTGTACAGGATCTGATTGGTCGCACAGGCGCTTCCGCCCGCCTCAAGGAGGTCCGTCATGTCCGAGAGGTCGAAGTTGCTCACGCCCCACTGCCCGATGTCACCGGCGTCCACGAGTTCGGCGAACGCCTCGATCGTCTCCGCGAGTGGATGCGCGCCGCGCCAGTGCAGCAGGTAGAGGTCGATGTGGTCGACGCCGAGTCGTTGCAGGCTGCGGCGGCAGGCATGCACGGTTCCCTGTCGGCTGGCGTTGGACGGCAGCACCTTGTCGACCAGAAAGACGTCGGCGCGTCGGCCGACGATCGCCTCGCCGACGAGTTCCTCGGAAGCGCCGTCACCGTACATCTCCGCGGTGTCGATCATGGTCAGGCCCAGGTCGAGCCCGGTGCGTAGGGCGGCTATCTCGTCCCCCCGCCTCGCGGGGCGCTCGCCCAGGTACCACGTTCCCTGGCCGAGGACGGGCATCGTCTGGCCGGACGGCAACTCGACAGCGGCGGCAGCGAGGGTCATGTCGACCTTTCCGGAAGCCTGGGTACCAGTGGGGTTTGCCTTGTTACCCGCTGCGACAGCCAGCACACGCCCTCGTGGCGGCACCCTCCGCTGAGCAGACCTCGCTGCGCAACGGGCAGGTGGTCGGATTGTCCGCCCTCGAACGGCGTTCGCTGGCCTGTTTGCCGGTGCCCGCACCGGGAAGGCGGCCGCGAGCGAGCGATGCGCCGCTGACGGGGTGGCGCCGGCAAAGGGAGGCCACAGCCAATGGCGCAAAGCCAGCAGCCACTGACCGGCAAGCGAGTCGCTTGCCTCGCCGCCGACGGGGTGGAGGACGTGGAGTACACCCAGTCCCGAGCCGCCGCGGAGCAGGCGGGAGCCAAGGTCCACCTGATCTCGTTGAAATCCGGCGAGATCCAGTCGATGAACCAGGACATCAACCCGGCCAACCACTATCGGGTGGACCGGACCGTGAACGACGCCAACGCGGCCGACTACGACGCCCTGTTGCTGCCGGGAGGGACGGTCAACCCCGATCGGCTCCGGATGAACCCGCAGGCGATGGACTTCGTCCGGGCGTTCTTCCAACAACAGAAGCCGGTGGCGGCGATCTGCCACGGCCCCTGGTCGCTGGTCGAGACCGGCATGGTCAACGGCCGGACCCTCACCTCATTCCCCAGCCTGCGGACCGACATCCGCAACGCGGGCGGGAACTGGGTCGACCAACAGGTGCAGGTCGACAACGGCCTCGTCACCAGCCGCAGCCCCAGCGACCTTCCGGCCTTCTGCGCGAAAATGGTCGAGGAATTCGCCCAGGGCGAAGACGTCCGCCAGATGGCGACAGCCTGACCGGCCTCGCACCGGTGAAAGCCCTGGCGAGACGCCTTCCTGCCGGCCACGCCCAGGTGATCGGGCGGTGCGGGCACTATCCGTAGCTGGAACCACCAACCGCGTTCCGGCAGGCGATCGACTCATTCCTCCACGACCGGGAAACCACGTGCAGGTCTGCAATGCCGCCACGGAACGTCGCCCGAGAGTGAGCCAGAGCCGTTCACGAGACAGCCCCTGTGTGGCGTGCGTGATCGCCGCCCAGTAATTCTCCCGGGCGGCGGGTCAGCGGTTGAGGTAGGTGGCCAAGCCGCCGAGTTCTTCGCTGGCGATGAACACCGACCGCACGTTGAGGATGGCTTCCTCGACGTGAGCGGGGCAGCCCCACGCGGAGTCGCCCCACGAGTCAGCGATCTTGATCTCGGCGGGTGCGGCGCAACCGGGGGTGCCGCCAAGCTGGCAGCGCTCGGGGTGCGGCATGGCGGCCTGCGCGGCTGCGGCGGCGCGCATCCGGACGGCGAGGTCCGCGGCGGCCGCGGCGCGCTGCTCGGCCTCGGCGCGTAGCTCTCGCTCCGCGCGTAGAGCCTTGGCCAGGTCGTCATGGGCTGACTTGGCGCGTGCTTCGGCGGCCACCTTTGCCTGTTCGATGTGGTGGCGTTCGATGGCGAGGGCCGTGGTGCCGGCGAAGATCCGGGTGAGGGCGAGGTCGGTGTCCTGCGGGACGCGTGGGGTGCGGTGGTACATGGCGAAGGTGCCCAGCAGCCCGCCGTCGCGGGCCAGGATCGGCGTGGACCAGCAGGCGGCCAGTCCGGCCTGACCGGCCAGGTGCCGGAAGTCGTCCCAGAGCGGGTCGGTGGTGATGTCGGTGACGATGACCGGTTGCCGCCGGTGGGCGGCGGTGCCGCAGGAGCCGACGCCTTCACCGGTGGCGATCCCGTCGATGGCCTGGTTGTAGAAGTCGGGCAGGCTGGGCGCGGCACCGTGACGCAGGTGCCGGCCATCGGGGTCGGCGAGCAGAACGGAGACAAGAACCTCCTGCGGTGCGAGATTCTCGATACAGCGGGCCATCCCGTCGAGTACCTCGGTCAGGGGCGCCTGACGGGCGATCTGCTCCAGCAGCGCACGGTGTTCGGTCATCAACCGTTGGGCATGCTTGACCTGGGTGGTCTCCACGCCGATCACCCGGATCCCGGTCACGTTGCCGCCGGCGTCTCGGCGCGGCTCGTAGGTGAAGTCGAAGAACGCCTCCCGCGCGTGCGGGCCGGTGCCCACCACGACCCGGACGTCACGGCCAATGTAGGGCTCACCCGTGCGGTAGACTTGGTCCAGCAGCGCGATAAAGCCTTGACCGGCCAGTTCGGGCATCAGGTCCACCAGCGCGACCCCCGTACGAGCCCGTTCTTCGCCGATGGTGGCGAAGAACGCCGGGTTCGCCGTCTCCACCACATGGGCCGGCCCCGCAAGCGACGCGAAAACGGCGGTGGACTGCCCGAACAATGCCCGCAGATCCTCCTCCGCTGCCTGCCCGGCAACCGTCGGGTCCGCAGCAACCGGCCGCTGGCCAGATACCGCCGTCATCTGTGGTCCGCCTCTCATCTGCGGCTGGTGGAAGGACCTATGGCTCACCGGGACGGTAGCAGTGGCCACAGTACGCTGAAAGGAGTCACCTGCGGGCGGTCTGCTCGTCGGCGACAAGGTCACGAAGAGACCCGACTCCTCATGGCCGCCGACCCCGACACGATGTCCGGCAAGGCCAAGAAGGCTCGCCAGTACGGCATTCCGATCGTTCACCCCACCGCCTACAAGCAGTTTCTCGCCAGCCTCTCGGCAACAGCTTCGGTGCCTTGACAGACAAGGCGGCTGGTGGTGTCGATCATCGGCTCTTCGCGGTGCCGGTGGATTGCCGGGTGACCAGCGTGGCGGGTAGGAGCTTGACCGCCTCGCCCAGGTCGCGTTGGTCGAGCGACGCGTGCAGCAGTTCCCAGGCCTGCCGGCCGATCTCGTCACGCGGGGTGGTGGCGGTGGTCAGGGCGGGAAAGACGTGTTGGGCGATGGCGATGTCGTCGAAGCCGGAGACGGAGATGTCGCCCGGCACGTCGAGGCCGAGTTCGCGGAGCTTGGAGATGGCGCCGATGGCGGCGAGGTCGTTGAAGCAGACCAGGGCCGTGGGCTCGTGGCTCAGTGCGGCTTCGGTGGCGGCGTAGCTGGTCTCGATCGTGCCGTCGGCCTCGACGCGGGTGGCTTCGATGCCGAGGATGCGTTCGCTGGTCCGGACCCCGCGCCAGCGCTCGCGGTCCTGCCAGGCCCGTTCGGAGCCGGAGAGGTAGACGACGCGTCGGTGACCAAGCTCGGCCAGGTGCGCGCAGATCTCCAGCATGGCGGTGAAGCTGTCCACGCCGACCATGGGCAGGTCGATGCCGGGCTCCACGCGGTTGACCAGCACCACGGGGGTGGGCTGTCGGGCGATGTCGCGCAGCCCGGCCAGGTCGATCCGGGAGGAGAGCAGGGCGAGCGCGTCGACGTGCCCCATGAGGTCCATCGCGGTCGCGCGTTCGTCGCCGGGGTCGCCGGAGTGTTCGGCGATCAGCAGCCGGAAGCCGCTGTGGGCCGCACCGCTGTGCATGCCCTTGACGATGTCGTGGAAGTAGGCGTTGCCGAGGTCGGGCATGAGGGTGCCGATGTTGCGCAGACCGGCGCCCAGGACCAGGCCGCGGGCGGCTTCGCTGGGCCGGTAGGCCAACTCCTCCGCGATTCGCCGCACCCGTTCGGCGATCTCCGGGTTGACCGTGGGGACGCCGCTCATGACCCGGGAGACGGTCGCGGTGGAGACCCCGGCGGCGGCGGCGACCGTACGGATGGTCGTCCTCCGCGTCGGACCCGGCGTCGCGTCGCTTGCCACGCGTGTTCCCCCTGGCTCGATCGGGCAGGACGGGTACGCTGCCGCCTCGGATCGTACGTTGCTCGGGCCGTCGGTCGTCGTCGTGTCACGAGCGGCGGCATCCCGCCGCACCCGGGCGGCGGGATGCCAATTCCGCTCAGGTGGTCTGGCGTTGCACGTCGAGGGCGTCGCGCGGGTCCTCCAAGTCTCGACCGGCCGGGTCCGGCGTGACGAAGGTGGTGGCGACGGTGATGGCGCAGAGGAGGGCGGTGTAACCGGCCAGGAAGACCCAGGAGCCGAGTCCGGCGCCGGGGACGTCGGAGCCTCCGTCGGCGGTGACGACGGCAGCGATGATCGCCGCGCCGATCAGGGGTGCGATGCCGCCGGAGAGTACGGCGGAGACCTCGCGGGCGACCGAGACGCCGAGGTAGCGGTGGCGGGCGCCGAACAGCTCGGTCATGAAGGCGCTCTGTGAGCCGAACATGCCCCAGGTGCCGATGCCGAGCGCCAGTGAGATGACGACGATGGTGAGTACGGTGTCGCCCTGGCTCAGCGCCCACCAGATCGGAAAGGCGGCGACGAGCTGGAACAGGGCGAAGCCGCGGTAGACGCGTACCCGGCCGTACCGGTCGGTCAGGGCGCCGGCGATCGGGACCATGACGGAGCCGAGGCTGGCGGCGAAGACCAGCGAGAGCGCGCCGATGGGCCCCGTGATGCCGACGGCGGCGGTGGTGACGTAGGCGACGGCGAGGGCCTGGTAGATGGAGGATGAGCCGTTCTCGGCCAACCGCAGGCCGATGCCGCGCAGGAGGGTGCCGCGGGAGTTGGTGAGCAACTCCCGCAGGGGGTGGTCGGCGATCTGGTCGTGGGCCTTGAGCTTGCGGAAGGTCGGGGACTCCTTGAGGCGCAGGCGCAGCCAGATGGCGACCCCGATGATGAGGACACTTGCCAGGAACGGTACCCGCCACAGCCAGCTCTCGGTGATCGTCTCCTTGCCGGCGGAGTAGAGCAGGAAGTAGATCAGCGCGGCGGCGACGGTGCCGACCTGTACGCCCATGAACGGCAGAGAAGCGAAGAAGCCTCGGCGACGTCGGGGTGCGTACTCGGTCATGAGGATGGAAGCGCCGGCCATCTCGGCGCCGGCACCGAGGCCCTGCACGACGCGCAGGGCGATGAGCAGGATCGGTGCGAGGATGCCTGCTCCGCCGTACCAGTCGCCGGGGTTGTCGTGGTAGGTGGGCAGCAGTCCGATGAGCAGGCTGGCGGCGCCCATCACGGCGATGGTGGTGGTGAGGACGAACTTGCGGCCCAGCCGGTCGCCGAGGCGGCCGAAGATGATGCCGCCGACCGGGCGGACGGCGAAGCCGACGAAGTACGTGCCGAAGCTGAGGATCAGTCCGGTGGTGGGGTCGGCGCTGGGGAAGAAGAGCGGGCCGAAGATCAGTGCTGAGGCGAGGCTGTAGAGGGCGAAGTCGTAGTACTCGAGGGCGCTGCCCACCGAGCTGGCCCAGGCGGCGCGGCGGAGATCGGTGGTGGTGACCGGGTCGGGGGGCGGTGTGGCGTCGGTCAGGATGGGCTGGCTCATGTCATCGGTCCTTCGGTGTCAGTTCTGGTAACGAGGTGGTGGGGAGCGAGGTGCCGAGCAGGCGGGCCGCGGCGGAGCCGGCCGCACGCAGCCACCGGAGTGGTCGGGTGACTGCGGAGTGGCTGGAGCCGGCGAGCCGGGTGAGGTCGACGGCGAGGTCAGGTGGGGTGAGGTCGAGGCGTCCGGCGACCACGACGCTGCGGATGCGGTGCCGGTCGGCGCGGCACAGCAGGGCGCCGACGAGCTTGCCGGTCGCGGAGGTGTGGTCGTAGCGGCCCTCGCCGGTGACCACGACATCGCAGGCAGGCAGGGCATCGGAGAGTCCGGTGAGGTCGGCGATGCGGACGGCGCCGTCGGTGATGCGGCCTCCCCAGGCGGCGAGACCGAAGCCGGTTCCGCCGGCAGCTCCGGCGCCGGGCCGGTCGGGATCGGCGGCGAGCTCGGTGCCGAGTACGGCGGCGAAGTGGTCGAGGGCGGCGTCAAGCTGGGTGATCTGGCGGGGCGTGGCTCCCTTCTGTGGTCCGAAGAGCTGCGCGGCGCCGGTTGTACCGGTGAGTACGGCCCAGGTGTCGGTGAGCAGTTCGACCCCACCGGGTGGTGGGGAGATGAGCTCGGCGAGGTCGATGCCGCGCAGGCGGGCCAGGGCGGCACCGCCGGCGGGCAGCGGCTGGTCGTGTTCGTCGAGCAGGCGGGCGCCGAGGCCGGTCAGCGCGCCGGCGCCGCCGTCGGTGCTGGCGGATCCGCCGAGGGTGATGCAGAGCGCCGAGGCGCCGGCCTCGATGGCGGCGCGGACGACATCGCCGAGGCCGCGCGTTCCCGATCCCGTCGGGTCGGGTTCGGGCAACAGCGGCAGGCCGCAGGTCTGGGCCAGCTCCACGACGGCGGTCCCGTCGGGCAGTTGCAGCCAGCGGCCGGGCACCGGCGTGCCGTTCGGGCCCGGCACCGGTCCGGCGTCGTTCCAGGTCGCGCCGGGTACCGCCGTGGCGATCGCGTCGGCGGTGCCTTCCCCGCCGTCGGCCTGGGGCAGGACGACCAGGTCGTCGCCCGGTCGCTCGTCGTGCCAGCCGGCGCGGAGCGCGGCCGCCACCTCGGCGGCCGTCGCCGTGCCCTTGAACGAGTCCGGGGCGATGAGAACCCGCAGCGCTCTGCTGGTCATGTGATCGAGTAGCCGCCGTCGACCGGCAGCACGGCACCGGTCACGTATCGGGCGGCATCGGAGACGAGGAAGGCGACAACATCGGCGACGTCGCCGCTCTCGGCGAGCCGGCCCAACGGGATGCGGCTCAGGACGCGGTCGCGGAACTCGGGCTGGTCGAGCACGGCGGCGGTCATCGGGGTGGTGACGTAGCCGGGTGCGACCGCGTTGGCGCGGATGCCGAGGGGGCCGAGCTCGACCGCGAGACCCCTGGTGAGCTGCACGAGGCCGGCCTTGGTCGCACCGTAGGGCACGATGCCGGCCACCGCCCGGTCTGCCGACAGCGACACGATGTTGACGATCGAGCCGCCGGCTGCGGCCAGCGCCTTCGTGGCGGCCTGTACGAGCCGGTAGGCGCCGGTCAGGTTGACCGACAGCAGCCGGTCCCAGTCCTCGGCGGCGATGTCCACCGCCGGGGTGCGGACCTGGATCCCCGCCGCGTTGACCAGCATGTCGATTGATCCGGTGCGGGCAAGCACGCGGTCGACGATGCGGGCCGGGGCGCCGGCCTCGGTCAGGTCCGCGATGACCGGCACACCGCCGACCTCCTCGGCCACGGCTTCGGCCCGGCCGTCGGTGTCGACGACGGCCACGCTCGCGCCCTGCCCCGCCAGCGCACGAACGATCGCCGAGCCGATGCCACCCGAGCCGCCGGTGACGACGGCCGTACGACCGGACAGGGGCGCGGGTACCACGAGATCCGTCTCGTCACGGGGGAGGCGATTCGGAGTCATCATTCCCACCTTGTCTTGGCCCGGCGAGCAATCGTTTACCCATGCTCAGCCGAGCCGTGTTACGGGCTGTTTACTTGTGTTTCGGGACCGTATACCGTCTCGGAAGTCAGCACAAGCAAACGTTTACTGGAGCGTGCGATGACGGAAATCGCCCTTCCCGCCGCCGACGGCACCGTTCGCCCGTACGCCCTGGACGGGTCCGCCGCCCTACCCGCGCAGGCCGCGCCGTCGGCGAGCCGGCTGGCGTACGCGGCGGCCCACGTCGTAGCCGATCCGCTGCGGGCCTCCGCCGAGGGCGGCTCCGGCCAGATCGACTGGGATGCCACCCTGCGGCTGCGGCACCGGCTGTGGGACCTGGGCCTGGGCGTGGCCGAGGCGATGGACACGTCGCAACGCGGCATGGGGCTGGACTGGCCGTCCGCCCGTGAACTGGGTCGCCGCTCGGTCGCCGAGGCGCGCAGCCGGGGCGCGAAGGTCGTCGTCGGGATCGCCACCGACCAGTTACCCGTACGCGGCAACGAGCTGGCGGCGGTCCGCGACGCGTACCTCGAACAGCTCGCCGAGATCGAGGGCCTCGGCGGCGAGGTCGTCCTGATGGCCAGCCGGCAGCTCGCCGACGCCGCCACCGGCGTCGAGGACTACGTGTCGGTGTACGACGCGGTGCTCCGCGCGGCGTCGCGGCCGGTGATCCTGCACTGGCTGGGTGAGGTGTTCGACCCGGCGCTCGCCGGCTACTGGGGCCACCCGGAGCCGGCCAAGGCGTTGACCGTGGTCAGCGACCTGATCACACGGCATGCCGCGTCCGTACGCGGAATCAAGGTGTCGCTGCTGGACGCGGAGCTGGAACGCGAGTTACGCCGCCGGCTGCCGGCCGGGGTGCACCTGTTCACCGGCGACGACTACCACTACACCGACCTGATCGCCGGTGACGGCGACCGGTACAGCGACGCCCTGCTCGGGGCGTTCGCCGTCATCGGCCGGCAGGCCGCGGCGGCGCTCACCCGCCTCGATGCCGGCGACGAGGACGGCTTCCGGGAGATCCTCGCCCCCACCGAGGCGCTGTCCCGGCTGGTGTTCGCGGCGCCGACCCGGTTCTACAAGGTCGGCGTCGTCTGGCTGGCCTACCTCGACGGCGCGCAGGACCACTTCCGGATGATTGGCGGCTTCGAGACCGGGCGCAGCCTCGGCCACCTGGGGGACCTGCTCCGCGCCGCCGACGCGGTCGGGCTCTTCGCCGACCCGGAGTTCACCGCCCGTCGTGCCGCCGGCTACTTCGCCGCCCAGGGGATCTGGTGACTCGATGGACCTGTCGTCGTGCAGCCTCAACTCGATCACCGTACGCTCCGCGTCGCTCCCCGAGCTGCTCGAACTCGCCGGCCGGCACGGCTTCGGCGGTGTCGGCCTCTGGCGCGACAGCTACGCCGCCCTCGGCGCGCAAGAGGCCGCCCGCCGGACTGCGGCGGCGGGCCTGCGGGTCACCAGCGTCTGCCGTGGCGGCATGTTCCCGCAGCCGACCCCGCAGGCCCGCGCCGAGGCGCACGCCGACAACCTCCGGGCGATCGACGAGGCGTACACGCTCGGCGCGGACTGCCTGGTCATGGTGTGCGGACCCGCGCCGGACGGTGACCTGACCGGTGCCCGCCGACAGATCGCCGACGGCCTCGCCGCCCTGCTCGACGCCGCCGCCGCCGCGGAGATCCGGCTGGCCGTCGAACCGATGCATCCGATGATGGCCGCCGACCGGTCGGCGATCACCTCCCTCGGTGAGGCCGTCGACCTCGTCGAACGCATCGCCTCTCCCTGGCTCGGGCTGGCGATCGACACCTACCACGTGTGGTGGGACATCGCGCTGCCCGACCTGCTCGCCCGCGCCGCCGCCGCCGTGCACACCGTGCAGCTCGCCGACTGGGTGCTACCCATCCAGGGACAACTGTCCAGCCGTGGCATGCCCGGCGACGGGCACATCGACATGCCCGGTTTCGTCCAGCTCGCCCGCGCTGTGGGCTATCGCGGGCTCATCGAGGTCGAGGTGCTCAGTGACCACTGGTGGTCCAGACCGCCCGCCGAGGTCGCCCGTGCCGCCGCCGAGGCCCTCTCCCGGATCCCCGCCCCGAACTGACCGCCAGGAGCATCCGCCATGCACACCCCTGAGATCCTCTCCGCTCGCCGCGCCGCCGACCTCGTCGCCGACGGCGACGTCGTCGCGGTCAGCTCCTCCTCCGGGCTGGGCTGCCCCGACGCCGTACTGGCCGGCATCGGGGAGCGCTTCGCCGAGACCGCGAGCCCACGCAACCTGACCACGCTGCACCCGATCGCCGCCGGCGACATGTCCGGCATCAAGGGCATCGACCACATCGCCCGCCCCGGCCTCCTCCGCCGAGTCGTGGCCGGCTCCTATCCGTCCGGCCCGTCGCGCGCCGAACCGCCCCGGATCTGGCAGATGATCGAGAACGGGGAGGTCGAGGCCTACAACTTCCCCTCCGGCGTCCTCTTCCAGATGCACCGCGCCGCTGCGGCCAAGCAGCCGGGCGTGTTCACCAAGGTCGGCCTCGGCTCCTTCGTGGACCCCACCGAGACCGGCGGCCGGATGAACGACGCCACCCCCGAACGGTTCGTCCGCCGCACCGAACTCGACGGCGAGGAGTGGCTCTACTTCCAGGCCATCACCCCCGACGTGGCGATCATCCGCGCCACCACCGCCGACGAGCGCGGCAACCTCACGTTCGAGGAGGAGGCATCCCCGCTCGGCGCCCTCGACCTCGCCTACGCCGCCCACAACAACGGCGGCATCGTCATCGCGCAGGTCAAGCGGCTCGCCGAAGGCGGCAGCCTCGACCCGCAAGCCGTCCGGGTACCCGGCATCCTCGTTGACGCGCTGGTCGTCGCTCCCGAGCAGTTGCAGACCACCCAGACCGTCTACGACCCGGCCATCTCGGGACAGCTGCGCCGGCCGCTGTCCGCGCTCGCGCCGGTGCCCTTCTCACTGGAGAAGGTCACCGCCCGCCGCGCCGCCTGCGAACTGCGTACCGGCGAGACCGTCAACCTGGGCTTCGGCATCTCCGCCCTCGTCCCGCACCTTCTCGTCGAGGAGGGCCTCGCCGGCTCGGTCAGTTGGGTCATCGAACAGGGCGCCGTCGGCGGCGTACCGCTACTCGACTTCGTCTTCGGCGTCGCCCAGAACCCCGACGCGATCATGCAGAGCGCCGACCAGTTCACCCTGCTACAGGGCGGCGGGTTCCACCGCACGATGCTGTCGTTCCTCGAAATCGACCAACACGGCTCGGTCAACGTGCACCACCTGCCCACCCGGCGCCACGTCACCGCCGGCGTCGGGGGATTCGCCGACATCGTCTCCCACGCCCCGGAGATCGTCTTCGTCGGCTCCTTCACCGCCGGTCGCCGCGACATCACCGTCGACGCCACCGGCCTGCACATCCGTGCGGACGGCCCGCACACCAAACTCGTCAAGCGGGTCACCTCCCCGACCTTCTCCGGACCGCGCGCCCTCGGCAAGGGCCAGAAGGTCACGTACGTGACCGAGCGTGCCGTGCTCGAACTGCGCCCCGAAGGTCTGACCGTCACCGAACTCGCCCCCGGCGTCGACCTCGAACACGACGTCCTGGCCCGATCGCAGTTTCCGCTACAGGTCAGTGACCAGCTCAAAATGATGGACGCCCGCCTGTTCCGGCCCGGCCGGGGCTGCCTGACCCTCTCCGCCGCTCCGCCGCATCCACGGATCGCCGCCCTCGGCACCGCCCAGCCGCGACCCGACGAGGATCACTGATGCCTCCCGCCGACACCACCCTTGGCACGGTCACGGTCAGCCACAGCCACGACGGGCTCGTGGCCACCGTGCTGATCGACCGCGCCGCCAAACTCAACGCGCTGACCCTGGACATGCTCGGCGACCTGGAGGATCGGCTCGACGAGATCGCCGCCTCCCCGGCCCGGGTCGTGCTCATCCGTACGGGCGGCAGCAGGGTCTTCTGCGTCGGTGCCGACATCGCCGCGTTCTCCCAGCTTCCGGCCGCCGACATGTGGCGGCGTTGGATCAGCGCGGGTCATCGCGTCTTCGACCGCCTGGCGCGATTGCCGCAGCCCACCATCGCGGTCGTCGACGGCCTCGCCGTCGGCGGCGGCCTCGAACTCGCCCTGGCCTGCGACCTGCGCATCGCCCACCCAGCCGCCCGCTTCGGGCTGCCCGAGGCCGCCCTGGGCACCATCCCCGGTTGGGGCGGAACGGCACGCCTGACCGAACTGGTCGGACCCTCCCGCGCCAAGCAGCTCATCCTCACCCGTCGGCAGATCGACGCCGACACCGCACAGCGCTGGGGCCTCGTCAACGATGTGGCCGCAACCCTCGACGCCGAGGTCGAGGCGTACGTCACCGATCTGCTCGGCTCGGCGCCCATCGCCCAGCAGGTCGCCAAACAACTGATTACTGCCGCCGCCGCAGGCGCCCCTGCGGCCATCACGGAGAGCATCGCCAGCGGTTTCACCGCCCACACCGACGACTTCGCCACCGGCGTGCAGGCCTTCCTCGCCAGGGAGACCCCCAGGTTCGATGCGCGCTGAACCGAGGTCTATCTGTCCGGCCGGTCGCTCTCGACGAGGGCCGAGGCGAGGAGCGCCACATGCCGGTCATCGTCGTGGCTCAACTGCCGCACAGTACTCAGCGCGATGGTGCCGGCAGCGCGTCCGCGAGCAGCGCGGTCGTGTCGTCGCCGGGCAGCTCGGCGCGCCATGACCACGCGCCGCCGGACGTCGACGTCGTCCCCTGCTGTCACAGTGACAGTGTCAAGCTCAGTCGTATCCGATCCCTGGTGACCGTGGTACCGCAGCTACACGACCCCTGCACCGCCGTGATGTCGCCGCTCGGGTCGCGATACGAGAGGTTGAAGCGAAACCCAGTCCAGCACCGTCAGGACGTTCGCCAGGTGGTCGGCTCGGCCGGGCGGTAACTACACGACGTCCCGGTGCGCACTGACGCCCGCAGGTGCACCCCCAGCTCGGGGTGAGCCGCCTCGATCCGACGCAGCGCGTCCCGGATCCGTGCTGTGACTGCCGTGCGAGCTCGCTCACCCGGGCTGCCCGCGCGACGTACGCGCCCACCGATCCCGTAGGCGGCCGCGAGCTGCGCCGTCAGCGCCTTCCGTTCCAAGGCGATGCGGACCGAACGCTCGCTGTCCCCGGCGAAGTCGGCGTCGGCATCTTCCTCGTCCAGCTCTTTGAGTCGCCGCCGGTACGCCTCGCGCGCCTGCGCGTCGACCACGTCACCGAGGTCGCCCGGCGGGTGCAGGCCGTCGGGCAGCGTGCCGGCCGACACGCCGGGCCCGGCTCCCGGCGCGGTGGCGAGGTCGAGCGCGGCGTGCTCCTGCCCGGGCGTGGCGAGCAGCACGGCCACGTCGCGCAGTCCCTTGCTGTCGCGCAGCCGGATCTCCTTTCCGACGTAGCACATAGTCCAGTGCTCGCCCTCACGCGCGATGCGGTTACCCGTTTCGAGTCGACTCGACGCGGCGCGTAGGGAGATCCCGAGCGCACGGTAGCGGTCGTGCGCGGCGGCGAGCCGGTCGGGGTCGGACAACGCCGTCCCGGCGTCACGGAGCGTACGAGCGACGAGCAGAGTGGCACCGATGGCGCCGGCCTCCTCGACGGCCCGGTCGAAGTGGGCGACAGCGGCGGCCCTGTCGCCGCGGGAACTCGCCAGGATCCCGAGGTGCCGGTGCACCGGACCGCGCAGTGCGGCGCCGGTCCCCTCGACGACGAACATTTCGGCGTACGGGAGAAGCTGCTCATACGCCCAATCGGCCAACGGGTGCGAGCCGACCGCGCCGATCGCCTCGGCGAGCTGGGCGATCATCGGCAACCACTCGGCGTCGCGGTGTGCGTCGGGCAGCCACGGCGCGACGGCATCCAGCCGGGCCGTCGCTTCGCCGAGCCGCCCGTACTGCGCCGCGACCAGCGCCATGGCGACGTACGGCCAGACGCCCTCGAACTCGGTCAGGTCCACCTCGTCGAACAGCGCGTCCATGGCAGCGAACTCGTCCTGCTCAGCGGCCAGACACCAGCGCAGGGTTCCCAAGAGCATCTCCGCGTTGGCGCTGCGGGCGCGTCTGCCCAACTCGCGAGCCTCGTCAAGCTCCGCTGCCGAGTCGGCCAGCCGGCCCTCCGACAACGCCCGCATCGCCCGCCACATCGGCACATACCAGCCGTAGCGCGGCTGTCGTAGCTGGTTGGCGACCACGCTGTAGGCGCGGGCCTCCGCGTCAGCGCCCACGACGTCACCCAGCTCGAGCAGCGCGAGCAGCCGCAACCGGCGGCCCAACAGCTCCAGCTCGGGATCGCGGATGCGCTGCGCGATCGCAATGACCTCTCCCGCCCACTCCCGCCGGTCCCTGGTGTGTTCCGGGCCCGCCAGTGCGTCGCAGCGGGCGGCCAGGGCTTGGGCCAGCGCGCCGTCGTCGCCTGCGGTGCGGGCGAGGTCCACGGCTTCCTCGCTGAGCGCGGCCCGCTGCTCGTTGCTGGCGAGCATGCTGAGCGCGACCGAGAGCCGTGCGGCCACCCGGGCACGCAGACCGGCCGAGTCGTCCGTGAGCGCGTCTCGGGCCTCGGTGAGCAGGTCGATCTGGGCGCCGTCGAGCAGGGCGACCTCGAAGCCGACGTGCCCAGCCAGCCCGAGTGCGGCCCGAGCCAGCAGGTCAGGCCGGTCAAGTACATGGGATTGTGCCGCGGCGGCCAGGAATGCGGCTCGCGCGGCATCCGGCGCCCCGGCGGCGCTCAACATCTCGCCCCTGGCCAGCCCGATCTTCGCCTGCCGCACGACCGCGCCCGGTACCCCGTCCAGCGCGACGGCCGCTCGTTCGTACCAGTGGGCCGCATCCTCATAGGCGCCCAGCCGGGCCGCGCACTCGGCAGCCTGGGTGGCCACCGACGCTGCGGCCTCCGCGTGGCCGGGGCCCGCCAGCAGCAGGTGGTGGGCCGTCTCGGCCGGATCAGCGCCGGTCTCCGTCAGGGCGGTGCCGATCCTGCTGTGCAGAGCGGCCTGCTCGGACCTCGGGAGCGTCTGGAGGACGGCATCGCGGAGCAGGTCGTGGCGGAACGGGAACCGGCCCGGGGCAGTCTCGATGACCAGTCCTTCGGCCCGTGCCGGGTCGAGGACGCGGGCCACTTCGGCCGGATCAAGTCCGAGCACCGCCCCGAGCACGGCGGGACCAGCGGCGCGACCCAGCGCAGCCGCGGTGATCACGGCGGTCGCCGAGTCGGCGGGCAGGCGGCCCAGCCGCGCGGCGACCAGTGCGCGCACCGACTCCGGAAGCACGTCGTCCGGAGTCGCGCCGTCCGGACCTGTCCCGGTGGCCAGCGCGGCCACCAGCTCGGTGACCAGCAGCGGGTTGCCGCCCGTGCGGTCAACCAAACCGCGCACGGCCTCCGGCCCGGCGACTACCCCGGACGCCGTCATCAGTTCGGCGACTTCCGGTGCGGTGAGCGTCGACAGCGGCAACGACCGGCCCAGCGCGGCAAGCTCGCCGCGAATCCGCTCGTTTCCCGCCCACGCCCGACCCCCGTCCCGGGCAGTCGCGACGATCACCACCGGGGCCGTACGGAGCTGCCGCCCCACGTGAACAAGCAGTTCGAGGGACGACGTGTCGGTGTCGTGAACATCGTCCAGCACCAGCAGCAGCGGCGACTCCACGGCCGCCGTCCGAAGCAGGTCGACGACGTCGTCGAACACCTGCTCGCGTGGGCTCGCCGGGCCCGGCTCGACGAGAACGTCCGCCGTTCCGGGAACGACCGCGCCGAGAAGCCGCGTCCACGGCCGGAATGCCGACGAGTCACGGTCACATCCGTGCCAGGCGAACCGGAATCCGGTGGCGAGCCGCACGGCCTCCTGCGCCAGGCGCGACTTGCCGACACCTGGCTCCCCGGTGAGCAGCAGCAGTGTCCCTGTCCCACTACGCCCGGCGGCGAGCACCGCGTCGATCGCGGCGACCGCCGTCGCGCGTCCCACTAGCGGAAAGAACGTCGCTCCCGCCGATCCCGTCCAGGCCAAGTCGCTCAGCCGTTCGATGCGTGCAGCATCGGCCGTCGACCCGCCCACGGTCTGGCCCGCTCCACCTGGCCGGCCAGCCGGAACAGTGTCGCGTCCGCGCCGAACCGGCCGAGCGCGTGCACCCCGATCGGGAGACCCTCGGGATTCCACCACAGTGGCAACGACATCGCGGGATTGCCCGTGATGTTCGCGGCGATCGCCGGGTACGCGACCGTACGCCCGCCGCGCTCAAGGCCGCGCATCGGGTCGTCCGGAGTCGGCGATATCTCGCCGAGCGGGGCGGGCGGCTCGGACATCGTCGGCGTCAGCCACACGTCGACGGTCTCCATGAACCGGGCCATCTCCCGCGCCACGCCCTGGAGGTGCTCCACGGCCAGCAGATAGTCCCCGGCGCTGACCCCGCGGCCGGCGTCCCAGAAGATCCGGGTGACGGGCTCGAGATCATCGGGGCCGGGCTCGCGGCCCAGCTTGCGGACATAGCGCCCGATGATCCACCCTGCGGTCGCGCCGAAGACGGCGTTGATCGCGTCACCCGTGGCGCCGCCGAGCCCGGGGAGTTCGGCTTCCACGAGGTCGTGGCCGAGGCCCTCGAGCAGTGCCACGGTGTACTCCAGCGCCGCGACCGTGTGGGGGTGGCCAGGCACCCCGGCCGGCGTCTTTGTGGTGAACCCGATCCGCAGCCGCCCCGGGTCCGTCCGGACCTCCGTGAGAAACGACCCTGCCGGTGCCGGTGCCGGGTACGGGTCGCCGAGGGCGGACCCGGCGGTGGCGTCGAGCAGTGCAGCGCTGTCACGCACCGAGACCGTCAGCGCGTGCTCGCTGACCCAGCCACCGACCATGTCGCCGTATGCCGGTGCCAGCGGGTTACGGCCGCGCGTGGGCTTGAACCCGAAGAGCCCGCAGGCCGACGCCGGGAAGCGCAGCGAACCGGACAAATCGCTGCCGTGCGCGAACGGCACCATACCCGACGCTACTGCGGCCGCAGACCCGCCGGACGAGCCGCTGGTGGAGCGGTCCGGGTCCCACGGGTTGCGGGTGGCGCCGTGCAGCAGCGGCTCGGTCGTCGGAGACATGCCGAACTCCGGGGTGTTGGTCTTGCCGAGGATCACCAGGCCCGCCGCCCGCAGCCGCTCGACCAGCACCGACGTGTGGTCGGAGACGTAGTCGCGCAGGAACGCCGACCCGGCGGTGAGCGCGACACCCGCGTCCTCCGCGAGAAGGTCCTTGAGCAGGTACGGCACACCGGCGAACGGCCCGGCCGGCCTGCGGCGGGCTTCCTCCCTGGCCCGCTCGAACACCGTGGTTGTCACGGCGTTGAGCTGCGGGTTCAGTCGCTCGATCCGCTCGATCGCCCAGTCCACCAGCTCCACGGCCGTCACCTCACCGGCCTGGACCAGCTCGGCCTGGGCGGTGGCGTCCAGGCCAGCGACCTCGTCGGCCGGCCTCCTTCCCGCGCTCATCGCGACTCCCGCACCACGTCGGACAGCGTCGTTCGGTACACGTCGCCGAGTTCCTCGATGTGCGGCTCGGGCAGCCCGGCGGCAGCGAACGCGCGCCGTATGTCGGCTCCGGCCGCGAAGGTGCGGAACGACTCTCGGCTCGGGCACGCGTCATAGACGGAGATGCCGCGGTCGGTCGCCAGGCACAGCTGCAGCGTGATCGTCGTATCCGGGGAAAGGCCGGCGATCAGCCTGTCGTACGCGGGTAACAGCGCCGCGTGGTCGCCGTCGAAATGGTACACACCAAGGAACATGACGGTTCTTCCTCTTGTCCGCGGACCCCGTCGGCCCGTCCTGGAAAGTAGGCGTGAGATCTGTCGTGCGGAGTGTGGGAAAAGGTCGCACACCGCCGCAGCCACCGGTCCGTCACTCGAACGGAGCACGATCTCGATCGGCAAGGGCCGTCCATCCCGCCCCTCAGGCCACGGGACCTTCACCAAGCCCGCACCGGCACCGGACCCGCCGTCATCGCCACACTCCGCGATCGGCTACCACCGCGCCAACGGCGACTCCAACATCGCCCGCGCCACCCGACGCGCCAACGCCGCCCACATGACCTCATCGACCCAATACCAGCAGTGACCCGAGAACGCAATGCCCCTGTCCCTTGGGGGCCCGGTCCCTGCTTAGCCAGGCGTCGGTGTTGAGTTCGCGCTCGTCGCGTCGCGGAGCCCGAGTTCCTTGCTGCTGCCGCCGCCTTCACCGAGTCGGCGTCGATCAACCCTTCGTAGTGCAGGTCGTCGATGAAGCACGTCGGTGCCTGGTGCAGGTGCATCGCTTCCGCGTCAGCGAGGTCCTCGTCGACCCACTGGGCCCCGGTGCGCATCTCCCAGAATCGGCCCTGTCGGGCCGCCGCCTCGTTGGCGAGGGCCGCAGACCGACCCAGCGGCTGATCGAGCGGGAGAGGACGGAACGCGTACACGACCTCGCTGCCGAAGCGGCCTTCCATCTCGCGCCGCATCTCCCCGGCGGCCGGCGATCTCGATTGCGGCGCTGCGCCCGATGTCGGCGCGCGCGCCGGTCACCACGGGAACCGCCTGGCGAGGTATCTGCGTGCTCACCTCTCCAGACAACCCGAAGGCCGCACGGCGTGTTAGGGAAATTCTCGCAACTTCTTGCCTAATCCTCGCTGTGCCGCCGGAATCCGGTGCGGTGCAGGCCCAGGGCTTCCTGCAAGCTCGCAGAAGCCCTGGGCTCATCCCCGCCCTGCTCAACGCACCCCAGCCACGATCAACTGACGTTGTCTGCCGGTCACGGCGCACTTCAGCGGCGCGAGTCCGGACCAGCCGGGGCTCGGCGTGGGGTTGACGCTCGATCCCACTGTCATCGCTGACCTGCTGCTGCAAGCGCCGGCCGACATCTGGCCCGACAGGGACGAGGGTGTGCCTTCCGGGCTGGCCATCAGCACGGCCTCCACCGACATCCTCGACGCGGTGTTACGGCCCCGTTCCGGGTAGAGACTGCGGCACGGCAGGCGGGCATGACGTGCGTCGAGCGAGGCGATCATCAGGAGTCCCGCGGTCGGCCGCGGTGCAGGCCCCGGTGGTCGCGGTCAGTCGCCCTGCCCCTTGTGGATCGACGACTTGTTCGGGAAGACCGAGTACTGGTCGGCCGAGGCGTACGCGTCGGCGGTGGAGTTGAGCAGCTCGATGAAGCCGCCCGTCATCGTTATCGCGTCGGCCGCGTGCTGAAGGGCAGCGCGCTGGTTCATCCGAAGCCCCTCCAGGAACTTGCGGGTGCTGTGCGCCGAGGGCGTGTACGTGTAGTGCGGGCTGTTCTCGATGGCGCCCCGGATATCGCTCCTCTGCCGGTCGGCGGCGATGCCGGAGCGCTGGATCTGGTTCACGCCCTCCTCGGTGCCCCAGAAGTCGGCGCCCAGCACCGCCTCGGACTCGGTTACCAGCGCGTTGAACCGGTCCGCGAGCGGCTTCACCCGGTCGAGCACGCTCTGCTCGTGGGCCAGCAGGTCCTCGGGGCGGATGTGGACCGACTCCCACTCCGGGCCGTCCGACTCCAGCTTCTGCCGATAGGCAGGGTCCGGACCGCCGCCGCTACTTCCGCCGCCGCCGTCAGCGGAGCCGCCGTCGCTGCTCCCCCCGCCACCGTCGGTCCCGTCGTTGCCGCCGCCCTTCCCGCCGCCGGCGGTGACCGTGTGTAGCGGCTGCGGGCTCGACCAGTTGACCCGCAGGGACTTGGAGGGCGCGACATCGGGCGGGCTCGACAGGTCCTGCGAGCCGCTTCCCGGGTCGGGCAGCGGGTTGGGGTCGTAGAGCGACCTGTATCTGGGCATGTGTGCGCAACCCCTCGAAGCAGTTCTCCTGGTCCAGTATCCGCCGGATGCCCGTACCCGTGCCGAGTCCCTCATCGGCTACCGCTGAGGTCCCCGGAAAGTGACTGTCCGGGCGGCTGGCCGCGTTCCTATCGTCGAACTGGCTCGGTCTGCCAACACTCCCGTACCCGACCCTAAGGAAGTTCGCCGTGCCCAGGGAAGTGTCACTGGAGGAGTTCAGGGTGATGATGCGTGTCTTTGGCGAAGCCATCGACACGGTGGCCACCCAGAACAGACGCGTCGAGGCGACGCTCGGCGAGCTACGTGGCGGCTTCGTCGCCTCCCAGGACGACTGGCGCTCGCCGGCCGGCAACACCTTCGCCGACCTGGTACGGGAGTACGACGCCGACGCGGGAGCGCTGAACGAACTGCTCGCCGAGATTCTGCGGCGGATGCGGCAGACATACCACAACTACCACGAGGTCGAGGCGAAGGCCGTGCAGAACCTCAACAACACGCACCCGAACAACCAGGGCGGGAGGTGACGCCCGATGACCAGTCCCACCGGCGCCGTTGCGGTGCCCACCGGCCCCACCTACAGCGCGGCCAGCCCCGAGGCCGACATCATGATGGACATGACCGGGCTCTGGGCGATCGGCAGGAACACCATCCCGGGCCACGTCAGCGAACTGGTCGATGCGCTCGACAAGATATCGAACGCGTTGGACTCGATCCGACTCAACTGGGCCGGCGCGAGCCAGAAGGAAGCGCAGGACATCAATGACCGGTGGCAGGCCTGCGCGAGGTCGCTCTTCGGCACCAAGCAGCAGCCCGAGCTGGGCGTACTCAACCGCATCGCGGGTGGCGTGCAGGGTGCGGCGCTGAACATGAGCGTCGCGGAGTCGCACATCGTCGAACTGTGGCAGAAGTACGTCGAACTGCTGAACCAGTTGCTGGCCGGCCAGGACACGGGTGACAGCGGTGGCGGCGGTGGCGGCGCCGCGCCCACCCCGCCGATCACCGAGGTCTGATTGACAACCATCGAAAGACGGCACCTGACATGACCCGGATTCCCTTCCACCGGCCGGCCCGGCTTGCCTACCCTGAGGCACCCCAGGACCGGATCACGGTCCCGACACCGCCACCGGTGACCCGGGCCCAGACGTCGAGCGCGTGGCTGACCATGATGCTGCCGCTGCTCTCCACCGTGGCCATGGCCGGTTACCTCATCTCGTACCAGCGCCCCCTGCTGATCATGCTGGGCATCGGGTTTGTGGTGCTCTCGGTGGTCGCCACCATCGGCGTACGGTGGCAGATGAAGCATGCGGCCGAGGCGAACCAGCGCCGGCAGCGCGAGCGCTACCTGGAAATCCTGGACGAGGTGCGGACCTCGGCGCGGGACCTGGCCGCCGCCACCCGCCGCTCGGCCGTGGTCCACCAGCCCAGCCCGCAGCGGCTCCTCGCGCTGGTCGGGGCTGGCCGGCGGACCTGGGAGCGGCGCCCCGGCGACCCCGACTTCCTGCGCGTCCGGCTCGGCGCCGGCGCCGGACGGCTCGGCAGTGGGGTCGAACTCGGCGGCCGGATGGACCCGATGGCCGAGTACGACCGCGCCCTCATCGCCGAGGCCGAGGCGGTGGTGGCCGACCACCGTACGGTCGGCGGGAAGGCCGCCTGGATCGACTTCGGGCGCTGCGGCGTGGTGAGCCTCGTCGGTGCCGGGCCGGAGACCCGGGCGCTGGCCCGGTCGGTGGTGGCCCAGATCGCCGCACTGCACACGCCCGAGGACGTCACCATCGTGGTGCACACCGACGGCGCGGACGGCTGGGACTGGGCCAAGTGGCTGCCCCACACGCACGAGCCGGGAGCCGCCTCGCCCAGCGGCGTGCCGTCCCTGGTCGCCGACGACTTCGACCTGCTCGCCGACTACCTGGAACGGGAGCGGGACCGGGCGCGGGAAGAGGCCCGCAACCGCCGTACCTACGCTCCCGGCGCCCTCACCCGGCGGCTGGTGCTGGTGCTGGACGGCTACCGTCCGGGCGTGCCCTGGGCCCGTACGCCGATCCTGGAGTCGCTCTGGGCCGACGCCGGACCGGAACTCGGCATCACCGTTGTCTGCCTGGCCGGCTCGCAGGCCGCCGAACCGACCCGGGTGGACGGGCGCGCGAGCGTCGCCGCCGACGGCACCCTGGAACTGAGCGGGCCGAACCCGGAGCGGTACGCGGCGGTCGAGTCCGCCCGGGCGGACCTGAGCCCGCCGGAGCTCTGCGAGGCGATCGCCCGCCGGCTCGCGCCGCTGCGACTGACCGAGGACCGAAAGCCGGTCCTGTCCCGAATCACCACGCTTCCCGAGATGCTCGGCGTGCCCGACGTGGGGCAGCTCGACGCGCGCCGCGGCCGGGTGCTGCCCGCGGACCCGGACATGCTGCGGGTACCGCTCGGAGTGGACGGCGACGGCGAGCCCGTACTGCTGGACCTCAAGGAGTCGGCGCAGCGCGGCATGGGCCCGCACGGGCTGGTGGTCGGCGCCACCGGCTCCGGCAAGAGCGAACTGCTGCGCACCCTGGTGACCGGCCTGGCCGCCAAGCACAGCCCGCAGCTAGTCAGCTTCGTACTGATCGACTTCAAGGGTGGTGCGACCTTCGCCGGCGTGACCGAGTTGCCGCACGTCTCCGGCCTGATCACCAACCTCGCCGACGACCTGGCGATGGTCGACCGGGTCCGCGCGGCGCTTCAGGGCGAGCAGCAGCGCCGACAGCGGATGCTGCGCGACGCCGGCAACGTCGACTCGGTCCGGGAGTACCAGGTCCGGCAGGCCGCAGGCGGTACCGACGTCAACGGCAAGCCGCTCGAACCGCTACCGTACCTGCTGATCATCGTCGACGAGTTCGGCGAGCTGCTCTCCGGCCGGCCCGACTTCATCGAGCTGTTCGTCCAGATCGGCCGCGTCGGCCGGTCGCTCGGCATGCACCTGCTGCTCGCCACCCAGCGCCTTGAGGAGAGCCGGCTGCGTGGCCTGCAGTCGCACCTGTCGTACCGGCTGTGCCTGCGTACCTTCTCCGCGGCCGAGAGCCGGGCGGTGATCGGCACCCCCGACGCGTACCACCTGCCGCCGGTGCCCGGATCCGCCTACCTGAAGGTGGACGAGACCATCTACACCCGGTTCCGCGTCGCGCACGTCTCCGGCCCGTACCTCGGCACCCGCGACCCGGACGACGAGAACAAGCGGCAGGTCAAGCTGGTGCCGTTCACCCTACGCTCGGTGATCGCCACGACCACCGAGCCGGAGGAGGACCGGCCCGCCGCCACCGCCGTCGACCTGGGCGCCCGCACCGAGCTACAGGTGGCCGTCGACCGCCTCTCCCGCTTCGACCAGCCGGTGCACCAGGTGTGGCTGCCGCCGCTGCCCCCGGTGGTCGACCTCGGCAGCCTGCTCGGCCCGGTCGTCGAGGACCCGCAGCGCGGGCTGACCGCCGGGCTGTGGCAGTGGCCGGGCGGACTGATGTTCCCCGTCGCGGTGCTCGACCAGCCGCTCGACCAGCGGCAGGACCCGATGGTGATCGATCTGTCCGGCAAGGACGGCAACGTCGCCGTGGTCGGCGCGCCGCAGTCGGGCAAGAGCGTGCTGCTGCGCGGCCTGGTGATGTCGGCGATGCTCACCGGTACCCCCGACGAGGTGCAGTTCTCCCTCGTCGACTACGGCGGCGGCGGGCTGTTGTCCCTCGCCGCCGCGCCGCACGTGACCGGCACCGCGTCCCGGCTGGAGCCGACCCGGGTCCGGCGACTGCTGGCCGAGGCGATGCGGCTGGTGACCGAGCGCGAGGAGCTGTTCCGGGCCGAGGGCATCGGCTCTGCGGCCGAGTTCCGGCGGCGCCGGGAGGCGCGGAACCTGCCCTCGGGGACCCGCGGTGCCGACCTCTTCGTGGTGATCGACAACTGGGCCGCCGTCCGGGGCGAGATCGAGGAGGCCGACGCGCTCGTGGTGGAACTCGCCGCCCGCGGGCTCGGCGTCGGCGTGCACCTGGTCCTCTCCGCGAACCGTTGGGTAGAGATCCGGGCCAACCTGCGCGACAGCATCGGCGGACGGATGGAGTTGCGGCTGAACGACCCGTACGAGTCGGAGATCGGTCGCGCCTTCTCCCGCCAGCTCACCGGCGCGGTACCGGGTCGCGGCGTCATCGCGCCCGGCATCTTCTTCCAGGCCGCGCTGCCGACGCTGGACGAACGCGGCGGCGTCGAGGTCACCGAGGAGCTCTCCGAGGCGCAGGCAAAACTGGTCGCCCGGATCGCCGGCGGCTGGCGCGGTACGGCCGCGCCGACCGTGCGCATGCTGCCGGACCGACTCACCGTGGCGGAACTGGCCGCCGCCGGCGTCGGCTCGGCGGGGGTGATCGGCCTGGACGAGGTGGACCTGGCACCGGTCGCCGTCGATCTGACCCGCGAGCAGCCGCACTTCCTCGTCTTCGGCGACAGTGGCTCGGGCAAGTCGCAGTTTCTGCGCACCTGGATGCGGGCGCTGGCCAACCGGGTTCCGGACGACCAGGTCCGGTTCATGGTGGTGGACTACCGGCGCAGCCTCCTGGGCGCCGTACCGGACGGGTACATCGGCGCGTACGCGGGAGACGCGCACTCGGCCGAGGCGTACGCGGCGCAGTTGGCGGAGCGCCTCGCCGAACGCCGGCCACCCAGCAACATCTCCGCCCGGGACCTGCGCAACCGGTCCTGGTGGAGCGGGCCGGAGCTGTATCTCGTCGTTGACGACATGGACATGCTGGCCACCGGCGCGTCGTCGCCGCTCGCGCCGTTGACACCGTTCCTGTTGCAGGCCCGCGAGGTCGGTTTCCACGTGGTGGCCGCGCACCGCTCGGCCGGGGCGTCGCGTGCGCTGATGTCCAGCTCGCTGCTGTCCAAGGTCGCCGAACTCGGTACCGACGGACTGCTGCTCTCCGGCGAGGGGCGGGAGGGGCCGCTGCTCGGCAGCGTCCGCCCCGGCGCCCAGCCGCCCGGCCGGGGCGTGCTGGTCCGGCGCAACCGGCCGCCCGTGCTGATCCAGGTGGCGATCGACCCCGAGGACGACCTGGTCTACTCCTGACCGGAGCAGGCATCCGGCGGACGTACCAGGCGACAAACTTCAGGAGTACAGCAGATGCCCGACTATCTGGGACCGGACCCGCAGACCGGACTGATGCCGCCGCGGTACCCCCCGAGCCCCGGCCCGGATTTCGAGGCGATCTACGCGTACGCCAAGCAGTGGCTCGACCTCGGCGACGAGATCTACCAGTACTACGTCCACCTGGCGGTTCCCGCGCTCTCCGTCACCTGGAGCGGCGCCGCCCAGGCCAAGGCCATGGAGTCGCTCGAACCGCTGCGCAGACTGCTGGTCGACCCGGCGCAGGACTCGAGTGGGAAGTCGTTCCTGAGCGCCGCGCGCATCGTCTGGAACATCGGCGAGTCGATCAACTGGTACGCCGAAAAGCTCCAGGAGCAGCGGAAGAAAGAAGAAGCCCAGGCCCTGAAGGAGATGTTCCTGGGCATCTTCATGTTCGCCCTGATCTTCGTCGCCTTCGTACCGGCACTCGGCTTCATCGCGAACCTGATGGCGACCTTCACGCGGCTGCTCACGGCGGTGGTCCGCATGTTCGAGGGCGCCGTGTGGATGCAGCGAATGGCCGGCTTCGTAGGCGGTGCGATCGACGGCGCGCTCGGCGCCTACGTCAGCGACAAGGTCTTCAACGAGCTGTCCGGAAAAATCGCCGGCACGCACCTGGAGGAAGACCCGAAGAACACCATCATCAACGTCGGCGTGGGTGCCGGCCTCGGCGGCCTGTTCGGCCTGGCGGCAGTCGGCCGGAACGTGCCGCACGACGTGCCGAACGGCGTCGGAGTGAGGGGCGGCTTCGGGGTGGGAGCTTCCGGACCGAAGGGCGTCGGCTCGGGCGTCACCAAGACGCCGGATTTCGGTACGGGCAGCCCCAACGTCGGGTTCCCCCGCAACAACCTCTTCAGCGGGCCGAAGGTGGAGGGGCACGGCCCGCTCACGGTTCGCGACGCCGACTCGATCATCCTCGGGTCGGCTCCTCCCCACACCGCCGGGTCGCCGCAGAACGTGAGGCCCGGCGGCGGGCGGCTCGACCTCGAACCCCCGCCCAGCCAGAGCGTCAAGCCGAACGACGCCACCGCGGGGCATGGCGTACCGATCGACAACCCGCGAACCGGCACCCCCCGTCCGGAGGGTGGTGGCACGTACGGCGGCCCGACCCGGGACACGGTGCTGCTGCCGCCGCGCGACGGGCAGCAGGTCCCGACGGGCGTACCCCGCAACGCGGGGGAACCGCCGCAGCCCGTCCGCAACGTCGGATCCTCCGATCCGAGGTTCCCGGGTACGGGGAACACCCTGGGCGGCAGGCCCGGGGGCAGCAGTCTGCATCCGGAGCCGACCGTCTACGAGGGCCCGCTGCCGAGGGCGCCGCACGAGCCACTGCCCGCTACGCCGAGCGGCTCGAAGCCCCCGGAAACGGGCAACGCGGTGAGCGCCAAGCCGGACGGTGGGAGCTTCCCGGGTACGGGGAACACCCTGGGCGGCAGGCCCGGGGGCAGCAGTCTGCATCCGGAGCCGACCGTCTACGAGGGCCCGCTCCCGAGGGCACCGCACGAGCCACTGGCCGCCACGCCGAACGTCCCGAGGCCCTCCGGCGCGGGCAACGTCCTGGGGGCCAGACCGGCGGTCAGCGACCTGCACCCGGCGCCGAACGTGCGGGACATCCCGCCGGCCGGGTCGGCTGCGCGGGACGTCCCGCCCGCCGGGTCGACCGTCCGTGACACCCTGCCTGCCGGGTCGACCGGTTCCAGGGCGGAGGTCGGGGGCGCGAAGGCGGGCTCGGCCAACTCGCTCACGGCACCCAGGGACACCCCCGCACCTCCCACCCGAGATCTGGGCGACCGGCAGCCCTCGGCGACCTCGAACGGCGACGGCAACGCGGTCTCGGCGCGCTCCGGGTCCGGGGCTCGTTCCGGCACCGGTCAGGCCGCCAGCAACGACGGCCGCCGCGGTACCGGCCAGCGCGAGACCGACGGCGGGCCGGTGCTGCTCCCGAACCACGTCGGGCCACCGCCGGCGGCCGGCCGTGAGGTGATCCGAATCGACCCGGATACCGGTGCCCGTGACTTCGTGACGATCGCGAAGGACCCCTTCCCCAGCGGTGGCAGGACCCTGGGCGGCAGGCCGGGGGTCAGCGATCTGCATCCGGCGCCGAATCTCGCCGAAGGTCCGTCACCCCGCCCCAGCCAGGCACAGGGCCAGCGCGCGAGTGAACACGGCAACTACGAGTTCCACGAGGTCGACCCGGTCACCGGCAAGACGACCCCCACCGGGCTCGGGCGGGACGACGTGGTCGTGAGCGTCAAGCCGGTGGACCGGCAGGTCCTCCGTACCGACGTCGGCACCGGGCAGCGCGAGTTGGTCACGCTGTCGCGCGTGCCCGGCAGGGGGAACACCCTCGGCGCGGCCCCGGGGGAGCTGCGTCCGGCACCGAACATGCAGGAGGGTTTCCCACCGCGTCTCGGGCATGGGCCGGAGGCGGATGGCGGGGCCTACCGGTACCACGAGATCGATCCGCACACCGGTGCCGCCACCCCGACCGAGGTCGGCGCGACCGAACGGGTCGTGCGGGTCCAGCCGGCCAGCGGGTTCGAGCAGGGAAACTTCGTCCTCAAGGGCGGGGAGAAGGTTCCGGTCGGCGCGCCGGACGAGCGCGTGCTGCGCTACGACTGGGGCAAGCGGCAGTGGGACGTGGAGACGGTTCCGCGCGCGTCGGCGCCTGTCGAGGGCAGGCCCTACCACGCCGAAACACCTCCCGGGCGGACCCTCAACGAGTCGGTTCCGGAATCTCCCGCCGGCTTCCAGGTGCTGCGCCGGCACGCCGACGGCAACGTGGACCTGCTGACCTACCAGCGCGACCCGGTACGGGTGGCGAACGGCAAGACCGACGGGTTCACCTTCCAGGAGCTCGGCACCGGCCGGACCGGGTGGCACGAGGGTGAGTTCTTCGGTGGTACCCCGAAGGTCGAACGGGTCACCACCGTGCCCAACGCCCACCGGTTGGACGGGACGCAGGTCAAGATCACAGAGACCGGTGCCCTGGTACGCGACCCCGAGACCCGCCTCTGGACGCCGGTGCGGGGCGGTGGCGGGGCGGACGGGCCAGCCGCCACGCCGACCAAGGCCAACGGTCCGTCCTACTACCGCGCGCCCCTGGGACGCGACGGCCTGGATCCCGCCGCGGTCAAGGGCGACCCGCTGCCGGTGATCAAGGTGAGAAGCGACGGCACCGTCGAAACCACCAGCTTTTCCCCGTCCGGTGACAACCTGCCCCGGCTGCGGATGGCCGAGAACGGCGAACTGGTCAACCCCACCCCGAACAACATCCGGCCCGACCAGCTCAGCTTCGACCCGAAGTCCGGCAGTATCACGTACCGCGAGTTCAAACCGTTCGAGTCGCACGGCAGCTCGGGCGGCGGCGCCGACGGACCCAGCGGTGGTGGTCCGTCGCGGGGCGGCGGGCTCGGTCAACGGAGCATCGGAACCGAATCCCAGACGCGGACGGAGACGCGCACCATCACCTTCACCGAGGACAGGCCGTCCCCGGTGGGCGGCAGGACCCACGGCGAAGGCCCCGAGCAGAGGGTCCCCGTGCCGAAGCCGACCGAGGCGGACCCGGTCCCGACGAGTACGACCGGCGGGGGTCTCGGTGGCGGCCGACCGGAGACGAACGTCGGTACCCGGTCGGGTACGAGCACCGGAACGTCGCACGTCGAGTCGCCGAGCACGCCCACCAAGCCGGACCTGCCGCCGCGCCCCACCCGCACCGAACAGGTCGACACCAACGCCCACGGCGCCAGTTCGAGGCCGGTGTCTTCCGACGGCCGAGGGTCGGAGGGTGCTTCGGCTCGGGACGAACTGGGGCCGCACGACGGGCCCACGTCGCTACTGGACTCCCTGCCAGCCGAGAATCCGCTCCGAACCAACCGACGCCTAGCGGACGACCCGCGGTACGCGGCCGAGGTCCTGTCCGCCGCCCGGTCCCACCCGGACGTCGTCCTGGGCCGTGGCCGCAGCTACGCCCTGATACCCGAGTCGGACGTGCCCCGCTTCATCGAGAACGGGCAGGTCGTGGTGCGGGTCGACACCGATTGGCTGCAATCGATGCCGGACGGTCATCGACTACTGGTCTTCGATGCGACCTTCCTGCGGGTTCCGCACGGCGAGCAAACGATCACGCTTGTCCCGACAGACCGGTTGCAGCTCACCTCGAGGAACCATCCCGAGCTCGTGGGTACCCGGATACTGGGCGGACTTCAATTCGTCGGGCCACCAGTTCCGGACCTCATGCCGCCGACCAACCTGACGACACCGCCGCCGCTCACGCCCCCGCCGCCGGCACCGTCCGCCGCTGAGACGGGTGCTCAACCCCGAACGCAGACCCAGACCAGCACGATCACCTCCACCGAGAACAGGCCGCCGCTGGCCGGTAGGACGGCCGAGGACGGCCTTCCCGAGGCGGTCATCCGGCAGCCGGATCCGGCGGAGAGCGACACGATCGAGCAGCCCAGGGACGTCGAGGACGGCGACGGGCCCGAAGTCGCCGCCGGCGGCCAGGAACCGCCTGAGGGGACCCGGGCCGGTGGTACGGGCTCGCCGGCAACGTCGGTGACGACGCCTACGAGCACGACGGCGCCCACGAGCACCCAGCAGCAGCCACCACCGGTGATGCCCACCCCGGCGCCGCCGGTCAAGGGCAACGCCGTGCCGCTGTCCGGACCGGCTGAGGACGTGTCGACCCGGTCCGCGTCGATACTGGACCCATTGCTCGCCCAGGATCCGCGCACCGTCAACCGGCGTTTGGCGAACGATCGGCCGTACGCGGCGGACGTACTCCGTGTCGCCTGGTCCCACCCGGACGCTGTTCCGGGCCGTGGCCGCAGCTACGCCCTGCTGCCTGACTCGGATTTGCCGCGCTTCATCGAGCACGGGCAGGCCGTGGTGCGGGTCAGCACCGACCAGCCGCAGTCGATGCCGTTGGGCTACCAACTGTTGGTCTTCGATTCGGACTTCCTGCGGCTCCCGTACGGCGCGCAGACGGTCACCCTCGTCTCGGCGCACGACATGAGGTTGCAGAGGCGGGTCGGGCGGGAGGCCCACTTCGCACAGCCGCCGGGGGTGAACCTCATGCCGCCGCCAGCCGGATCCGCGGCGGGGTCGCCGGCGTCTCCGCAGGCGCCGTCCGGGCCGCCGCCATCGGGTTCTCCGACGCCTGACGATGCGGACACCCGGATGCTGCACAGGATCGGCGCGCGGGTCACGAACGAGATCGCGAGCAGCGGTGGTGGAGATCTGTTGGCGGATCTGTTCCGCGCGCGGTTTCCGGCCGGGGCGCGCCTCCCACGGGACGCCGGCGACGGACAGGGAGCGCCGTGGCGGGCGCATTCGGCGGCCGAGGGGCCGGGGTGGCGGCGGGTCGTCTCGTGGCACGACGTGGCCACGGTGGCACGGCAGGCAGGCCGCGGCGGCTTCGCACTGGTACGCCTCGACGACGCGAGCCCGGACGCGGTCGGGCTGCACGTCGGGCGAGACGGCGAGACGCTCTGGATCGTCCAGCTACGTCCCGGCGTGGCCCCGGTGTACCAACTGTTCGACGAGTCCCAGACGGCCGGGCTCCCCGACCCGGTCCGGGCCGCCGCGATCAACTACTGCGCCGACGTGCAGTCGGCGGCCTGAGCTTCTCACCCCGAGAGGAGAGCCAAATGACGAGGCTGACGCTGTTGGTCAGGGCCGGTTGTCACCTGTGCGACCGGGCGAAGGAGGCGATGGCGCGGGTCGAGCGGCGTACCGGCGAGGCGTGGAGCGAGATCGACGTGACCGGCAACGCCGAACTGGAGAACGAGTACGGCCTGCGCGTACCGGTGGTCCTGCTCGACGGCAGGGAGCACGGCTACTGGCAGGTCGAGGAGGACCGGCTGGAACGCGACCTGGCTTCGCGGCCGGCCCCGAACGGGTAGTCCGTAGGCCCCCGACGCCGAGCGGCGGCGACTGGTCCACGTGCCGGTCGGCCACCCTCGTCGATGTGCCCGGACCGGTTCGGTTTCACTGCGGCCCGCCACCGATTCCCCCTTCGGCAGCGGGCCGCGCCTTGTCCTTCGCCAATCAGCCCGGCAGTAGCAGAACCTCGCTGCACTTGTTGAAGATCATGATCCCCCGAGGCGGCGTCACCCCGTTCGTGGCCAGTTGCTCCGGTACCGGCCCGTCCGGCGTGAAGCTGATCTGCCAGATCTGCCCGTCCTCGCCATAGGACAGGACGGCCGGCGCGTGGTTGTCGTCGGGCAGGGCGACCACGAAACCGCTGTCGTCGGCCAGTTGGAGGGCGACTTCCACCCGCCGCCACGAGTCGGGTCGGATGACGCCGTCCGCTCTCCCCTCGACCGCCTCGCTGAACCAGTCGGCGACGGCCGTCCCCTCCATCGGCGGCTGACCTGGGTAGCGGATCTCCATGAAGTGAGCGTCGAGGAAGTCCACCAGCGCCTGGGTGCTGTCGCGATACGCCGACCCCGGGGGAAGCCTCCGCGCCACATCCAGCAGCGAGCCGATGGCTCTCGGCGGGTCGGCCAGGGCCGTCGGGGTACCGGCCGCCTCCGGCGGCGGGGCGACCTGGCCGGTCTCGTGTCCGCCGCTGGTCGGGGCCGTGGGCACCGCGCTGATTCCGTCGAAGGGATGCCGAAGGACGACGTCCTCCCGGGGTACGCCCGTATCGAACGGCTCACCGTTGACGGCGTCCCGTACCTCATCGTTGATGACGTCCCACGGCTCGCCGTCGGGGGTGAAGATCAGCCAGCTCTCCCCGCCCACGGTCAACAGCTCGGCACGCTCATCGGGCAGGTCCACGAACAGGTCCGCCACCGGGGCGAGGACCTGCCAGCCGCCCGCCTCCGCCAACCGCCGGGCGAACCCGTCCGGCAGCGCGCCGGCGGCGCAGGAGAGCAGCGCCACGTCCGCGCCGGCCGGCAGCAGCGTCGCGAGCATCCTCGCCAACTGCTCGGGGGTCAACAGGACCTCGCGGAGCGCACCGTCCGGCAGCCGTACGGGAACCCGCACGAACCGGCCGGCCGGGTGTACCAGCAGCGGCACGCTCCGGCCAGCCTCCAGCAACCGCCGGCCGGCGAGTTGGCCCAACTCGTGGTCGGTCAGCAGCGCCCAACCGTCCCGCGCCTCGGGCACCCGCCGCCACAACACCTCGGCCCCGTCGGCGAACCACGCGTCGTCCTCGCCCCGCACGAGCCGCGACACCAGCGGGAGCCGGACACCGCCGGTACCGATGGGCACCAAACCCGGGGTCGGTAGCCCGCCGGCGGCCGGAGTCGGTGGCCCGAGCAGGAACCCGCCTCCACTGGACGGGCCGGCCGGGGCCGCCCCCTGTAGGGGTCGGGACGAGAGAGCGGCCGCCTCGACGTGTGCGTTCTGGACGATCCGCTCGATGCGCGAGTAGACCTGCTCCAGTTCTCCCAAGTTCATGAAACGGGAGCCCGGCGCCCGCGCCTCAAGCACGATCATGCCTTCGGCCAGTTCGTCGAAATGGGTGCCCACGCCGAGCATGCTGCCCTGGCTCTGGGGTACGGCGCCGGTGCGTAGCAGGGCATTGTTGAGGTAGTCGTGGGCACCGGCGACGGAGAGCGGAGTGACCGGCGGGCCGCCCTGCCGGCCGGTGTGGGCCCGGTAGCGCTCGTCGAAGTCGGGATACTGGTCGAGGAAGCGCAGCTCGAACATGTCCCGTATCCACGGCGCGAAGTCGTGTACCGCTCGGCTCGCCGCCGGGCTGAGCTCCCGACGGATCCTCCACAGCGGGTGCCGGGAGACAAGCGCCACGTGATGTTTTCCGGCGCTCCGGACGGTCGTGGCGAGGACCGCCCCGGTCACCTGCATGGCGGCGAGGGCCAGTAGTCCTTCGATGTCCCGTACGTCGCCCGGGGCCAGCGCCACCCGCGTGACCAGCCCTTGGACGATCTCCTCGGCGAACTCGACGGCCCATCTGGCATCGGCCTGGGGGTTCGGGAGCCAGGTGAGATCGGCCACCTCAACAATGATGTCCCTCAACGCCCGGAGCCGGGCGCCGAAGCTCATGTGCGCATACAGGTCGGCGACGTTCCCGGGGTGCACGGGCATAAAACTCGCCCGTTGCGCCTGCGGGTGCAGCGTCCAGCCTGCATCGGGCCGCAACACCTCGGAGAGATTCACCCCCCGCGCTTGCCGGCCCTCCTGAAGGGCGTGTTGGGAGTAGAAGGTGAGGCGGTTTGTCGCCCGGCGCAGCGCCTCGGCCGCCCACCACCGGTTCATGCCGACCTCACCCGGCAGCATGGCGAACGGCGCGGTGTCGACGAACTCCAGAATCGGCAGAATCTCGGTCCGCCTCACCTGCTCCTCGGTCAGGCCCGGCACGTCCTGCCAGACCTCACGGTTGTGCAGGAACCGGAACGTGCCCCGGTCGGAGACCGCGACGACCCCGGTTCCCTCGTGCCGGGCCAGCCAGGGCACTCCGCGCGCGTCGACGTCTTCGGGGAACTGAAGGTAGCCGCTGTGCACCTCGGTCTCTCGGCCGCCGAGGCCGGCCTCCCCGGCCTCCCACCGTGTCGGGTCGACCCGCTCCGAATTCGTGGGCGCATCGATGCCGTGCGTCAGTGGAAAGAAGACCAGTTCCTGCGGCGCTTCAGGTACCCGCGCCACCCCGCCGCGCTGGCCGTCGAGGAGCACCACCCCGTGCTCGTCCCGCACCACGTTGAACGCGTGCGAGGTCCACACCCGGGCCCCTTGCCGCGGACCGGTGGGCTCCGGCGCCCGGTGGCGGACCAGCAGGATGCCGCGCGCCCCGACTTCCGCCGCCCGCATCGCCGCCAGCACCGAGTCCAGGTCGGTCCGGTAGACCAGCGATTCCGTCTCCGGCAGGCCCAACAGGTCCCGCTGGTACGGGAACAGGTGCGAATCCGACTCGGTGCCGCCCGCCGGCGCCTGCCACGCGAGTTCTTCACCGGGTACCAGGTTCATGTCGGTGGTGATCGCCGCCACCACACAGTTCGTCACCGACAGGTCCGGATTGACCGACCGCAGCCACGGGTACGCCGCCCGCACAGCCTCGTCCGTCTCCGTCTCCGTCTCGTCGTCGAACCACGCCGACTCCTCGGGCCGGACAGATCCTCCGGGGCGCGCGGATCGCCCCACCACCGCCGCCGGCGGGGGCGTCACGCTCCTGGAGCCGTCCGACTCGTCCGACTCGTCGTCGAACCACGCCGACTCCGCCGACCCCGCGGCCTCGACGGGCTGGGTGGGGAAATGCGGGTTGGGCGCCTCGGGATTGAAGTTGGGGTTGGGCCGGAACGGGCCGGTCCGCACCGGCATGAACGAAGAGGTTCCTTCGATGACCTGCTCGACACCCAGGATGTTCTCCGGCCTGATACCACCCGGGAACACCACCTCCTGCTGCCCCTGGTCGGCATGGGAACCGAGCGTCGCGTTCACGTCGATGCCACCAGGTGCCTGGATGTAGTAGCGGAAAACCCGGGGACGAGTCCGAGTGGGCGGGCCGAGGAAGTTCAGGTCCTGCCGACGGGTGGTGGAGACGAACGCGCCCGGCTCGCCGTCGACGAATTGCGGCAGGTTCGTCATGGACGGGTCAAGCGGGGCGAACCCGGTGGTGAAGATGCCCGGCCCATTCGGCGGGTAGGCCGGGTTGTTCCCGGGATTGCCGTCGAAGTCGACCGGAAGCCGGGTGTCGTCGCGGTACAGCATGTTGTTGTCGGAGCGGAACTGGGGCAGACCGCTGGGATTGTCCGTGTTGGGCCGCAACCCGGTCACCAGCAACGGATTCACCGACGGATCGAGCTGCGCACTCGGTCGGGCCGGATCCGGCGCCGGCGGTTGCGAATCCTCGAGTCCCGCGAGATCGCCCGAGGTGATCCGGGCCAGAACGTCGGTCGGGACAGGTTCGGCGCCCGGGCCCAGGACGATGTCGGGGGTCAGTGGCAGGAATCGCAACACGGGGTCACGCGGCAGTCTCGCGAGGGAGCGGGTCTGCCCGTCGAGGAAGCTGACGGCGGGTCGACCGTTGATCTCGTGTCGGACCACGTTGACGGCGTGCCCGAGCTCGGCGTCAGGTCGGTGGACGACCACCACGCCGCGTGCGCCGTCTTCGGCTGCCAACATTGCGTCGCGGATCACACCGATGTCGCGTACCGCCCACGCGCGTGCCTCGTGCTCGCCCAGCCCCAGCAGTTGCTGCTGCATCCGGACCAGATGCAACTCCGGCTGTGGTTCGTCCGGCGGGGCCAGGTACAACGCGGTGGGATCCGGATCCCGCAGCGCCATGTCCGTCGCCTGGACCGCCAACACGCAGTTCGTGGCGAACTGCACTTCCGAGTCGGAATTGACGAAGTCAAGCCAACCGAAGACGGAGTGGACCGATACCTCGTCCAGATCGGACGGGGTGGGAACCTCCACCATGGCGGGGTCATCGGTCAGCCCGGACCCGAGACGACCAAAGCCGTACCCCGACGAACCCGACCCCGGCGGCGGATACTGCCCCTGCCGGGGGTACCGCTGTCCCTGCCGCTGTCCCTGCTCCTGCTGCGGGGCGCCGCTGGTAGGAGGGCTCGACGGGTACTGGGAGGGAACTCCCCCGGAGGGAGCAGCGGAAGAGGTCGCGGGCGCGGTCGCATACGGCGTGGGACGGCGCTGGCGCCGCTCCTCCGTGTGGTCCGACGCCTGCCCGCCAACGCGGTGACCGGTGCCGTACGGCGGAGCGCCCTGCCCACGCTGACCGGAACCGCCCACGCCGAACCTGGAGGAACTGCCGTCCCGGCCGGAGCCATCGCGGTATCCCCCCGAAGAAATCGGGCCACCGTAAGCGGGCTGGCCCATGTCGTACGGCGGGGACGGGGGCACGAGGGGTCCGAGACGTTGCTCGGCCAAGGCAAGTGACTCGGCGACCTGGGGCCGATCGCCAGGGTGATCGCGTAGGTGGGTGGCGACGGCGTTCCGGACGTCCGCGATACGAGGGCCTCGTTCCGGTGGCGCCACGGCCACCGCTGCCCGCACCGAGTCGACAATCGCCCTACCCGTGCGCGTGGCGGCGAGCGCGGCCGTGTATTGGGAGATCCGATCGGCCCGCTGCGCGGCGGCAATCAGGCGTTCTTCGATCCCGTCGTATTCCTCGGGAGTCTGATTGCCAGCACCGAGCGATCGCAGCTCGACCACCACCTCGGGTTGAAGAGGCGCCGGGCGCTGATCGAGCTGGTGGGGTCCGCCCACGCCGAAAATACTGAGCGGAGTGATCTCCGGTTCGTTGCCCAGAAGTAGCTGATCAAGGTAGCGCGCACCCGAGAGATTGCCGATCACCCCGCCAATGGGCACCGTGACGTCGACCAGCGGACGGAAAGCGAAGTCGGGTTGCCTCTGCTCGTTGATGTTGATGTCTCGGGCGAGCGTCGGGAACGCGTTGGCCAGAGCGTCCGCCGCGTGCTCCTGAATCTGGTCGCGATTGCGTGAGAGGAAGTTCCGCAGGTGCCGCGGCATCCCGGCACGAACAGCGGCCAGGGAGGTACGGGACGCGGCGGCGAGGAAGCCCTTGACATGCATTTGTCCCCGCCTTCGCCGGTACCAGAGGGGAATCACCCCGCTTTGACCAAGGGCGAGAGACAGGTTGCCGTAGAGCATCCCCACGTCACTGTCCAACGCTGCGAGCATCGGCACGTCCTCGGCGTCGTCGGCGCCACGTCCGAGGGATGCGAGATACATTCGCGCCACTTCCATACCGAACCGTTGCCCGGCGGCGAGCAGCGGTCTCATTTCCAGCTCACCCCGGACGACGACGCCAGGGGCGGGTGGAACTCGGGTTTCCGCAATGGCGGCGTCGAGAACAAGGCCGACGGCGTTCAAGGGCATGCCGAGGTTAGCCTGCGTATACAGGTAGTCACCGCGCGGAAACACCGATGGATGCGCGGTGACCGTCAGGTCCCTGTAACGTGGACTGACCGTGAAGGCAGGATCGTTGAACAACTCGGAAAGCGTCTCGCCCCTACTGTTGTTCAGGATGTTCCTGATGGTCGTCCTATGCCGATCGGCATCCGCTCGCCTGGAGCCGTCTTCGCCGGCGAGAATGACCGAAGGATTGATGACGACAGTTTCCGGAATGGGTATCAGCCTGAGTTGACGGGGTGCGCCCGCCGGGATCCCGTTGAGATTTCCGTAGTACCGATCGCCAACCCACCACCAACCGGCGACGTCGGCGACGACCTGCACGACGCCATCCG
Source organism: Micromonospora sp. NPDC092111 (assembly GCF_044755745.1). NCBI lineage: Bacteria > Bacillati > Actinomycetota > Actinomycetes > Micromonosporales > Micromonosporaceae > Micromonospora > Micromonospora sp. NPDC092111. Next base: position 40,344 of record NZ_JBIVRQ010000015.1, on the reverse strand, counting down.
CCGTTCTCAGGAGGACCTCGCCCTTTCTGACCATTTCGCCGAGGACGACTGCGTGGTTCTCCTCCTCTGGACCGTACTTGCCAAACTCGTGGTTCGTCGGCGCGTCGGTCAGTCCCGCCGCCGTCGAGTCCGACTCCAGCAGCGCCCACGAGTCCTCAGGGGAGAGCTGACCCGGGTCCACCACCCGACCCTGGTCGTCGATGACGAGGGCCCAGGTTTCCATCACCCCGGTCCGGCCGTCGGGCCCGTCGAGGCGCCCGGCCGGATTCGCCGCATCGTCGTCGAAGCCCGCCGCGGCGGCGTCCGCGAGGGGGTAGACGCGCCCGATGTTCCGTTGCGGGTCGACCCCCCACCTACCGTCGCCGGTGGCCTGCCAGGTCCGCACGTGGCCTGTCCGACCGTCTCCCCGCAGGTCCAGGAACACCACGGTCGCGCCGGGGCCCAGCCGGTCGAACAGCCGCCGTAGGTTTCCGCGGTCACCCACCCGAGCCCAACCTGCGCCGGCGACCAACCGATCCTGTACGCCCGCGACTCCGCCGCGCCCGGCCGGTAGGTCGTCGGAGGTGCGGCCCGGGGAGATACCGGGATGGATCCGGCGAACGAACGTCCTGGCCAGCACCACGCACTCGGCCAGCGACCACTCGCCGGCATCCCCGTGCTCCCGGACCGCGTCGAGCACGTCGTCCACCAAAGCGGCAAGCGAGTCCCGATCCCACCGGCTCGGGTCCGAGTGACCCTCCGGCGACCGCTCGAACGGCGCCGCCCCGAACAGGTCCCGCGCCCGCTGCCCCGCCGTCCGCCTTCCCTGCGAGGCTTCGGGGCCGCCGGCTCCCGTCGAGCCGGGCCCGGAAGGGTCGGACCTGGTCGGGTCGCCAGTGGGTTCGGACCCCAGCGATCCGACCCCGGACCCGAAACCGCGGCCGGAGCCGCCGAGCGGCACTTCGCTGGCGGTACCGAAGGAGGTCGGGCCATCGGAAGTCGGTCGCCGGTCGGTGCCGAAACGCGCCTGCGGCAGGAATGGGACGGCCTGCGTGGCTCCACCCGGTACCGAGTGGGAAGGGTTTTCGGTCGGTGAGCGGAATGCGCTGCCCGCGCTGAAGAGGACATCGTCGACGGGCGGGTGGTCGACACCGGACGTCAGGGAGAGGCTGGACGGTCTGTTCCTGGCCCGTGGCCCGCCCTGGACCGGTGGTTGCTCTTCCGGAAGTCGCGGTGACGCGAGGTCCGGTTCCTCGATCTCGTAGGCGGCGGCGGTTCCGGGTGGAGTCGGCTGGCGCAGCGTGCCGTAGGCATGGCCGAGCGCACGGGAGAGCGCGGCGGCGGCATCCGTCCCGTTGGCGTGCAGCTCGGCAGCCATCATCGTGGCGAACCCGTCGAGCAGCGCGAACTGACTCTCCTGCCGGGGGGTGGGTTGATGCGTGACCAGCGGGCGTTGGTGGTCGATCGTCACGCGGAACCTGGCCCAGGCGAGCACGTCGTCGTACACCTGGGTGCGCTCGCCCAGCCGATCGAGATATCTACGGGCGGAGTCGAGTTGCTCCTGATCGGCCGGGGCCAGGTCGACGCGTTCCGAGCTGGTGCTGTCGGCCCAGGCCCAGCTCGACTCGCCGCTCAGCGCGGCGATGAGCTGGTCCGGCGTGGTGATCGTGGGACCGACGACGTCACGCCCCAGCGCCGTGGCGACGAGCCTGGTCGCGAACACCACGCAGTTGCTGTTCAACAGGTGGTAGTTCTCTGCGGAGCCGTGCGCAGCGAACAGGTACGCGTCCGCGAGTTGGCGGGCGTTGATGTGGTGCACCGCGAGCACCCGGGCGTGCCTTGCCAACAGGTACCGGTCGTCATTATTGATGATGCCTTGGGCGCCGAAGAGGCCCTCGTGCGGATAGAAGCCGAGGGCGACCTGTCTCCCGTTCGGAAGCCGGAACGCCACCACGGCGTGACCCGGACTGAACACGGCATCGGCGGCAAGCAGTCGGGACGGCGCGGCCATCAGGACGAGCTCGATGTCGCTGGCCGGGTTGGCCTCTTGTTGCTCGGCGTGTTCCCGCAGAGGTCTCGCGAGCTCGATGAACCTCGCGATCGGTTCCTGCGGCCTTGGACGAGGCAGGCCAGACTCCGGGGCCGGCGGAGCCAGCAGGGTGAAGCCGCTCAGCGTGCCGTACGTCTGTCCCAGCCGCCGCGACAGGTCGCGGGCGGCGTCCTCGCTTTGGTCGAGGTACCTCGCCGCGACCAGCGTGGCGAGCGAGTCGAGGAAAGCCAACTGCGCCCGCTGGGTGACGGTGACGTGTCCCGCCAGCATCGGGCGCTGGTGGTCGAGCGCGACCTGGTACCTCGCCCAGGTTCTTGCCGCGCTCACCGCCGCCTCGCCGGCGTTCTCGGTCAGCAAGGTCGTGGCCGATGCCAGTGCCGCCGCGTCCGTACGCGCCAACGCGGTGACCGGGTCGGGCGCGTCGGACCACGTCCGGCTGGAGTGCGCCGCCATCGCGGCGACGAACTCGCCCACCGAGGCCTCCCTCGGCGCGTCCGTGATCCGGTGACCCACGGCGGCCCTGGCGAATCTCCGTACGAACTCCGAGCTGCCCTCCTGCAGCGAGCGCGCCCAGAGTTCCCAATTCTCGAAGCTGAACACTACGGCGTTCGTCAGTTGCTCGGCGTTGATCCGGATCGAGGCAGCAACCCTCAACGACGAGTCGAGGAGCCCGCTGTCCGCCGGGCCGAGACTCACCGGCTCGACCCGATCGGGGACACGAACCTCGACCCACACCCGATCGACGCTGCCCGATGCCGCCATCACGACGAGATCGACCGTCGGCCGCGGGTCCGCCTCCGACAGGCCGCCCAGATACTCCTGCAGGGGCCTCAGGCGTTCCGCCAGCAACAGGAAGCTGTCCCCGTCCGCCTCCCAGCCCTGAGCGGCCGGGGCTGCGGCCGGTCCGGCGGGGCGGGTGACCGGCTCCTCGGCCGTCGCGGGTCGTCCGGTCCCGCCCTCGCGGCCGGCCATGGCGGCCGGGTCGCCGGTGTGGTGATCCCGCGCCTGTTGGGGGGTGGGCTGACGGATCTGGAGCAGCAGGTGGTTCGGGTCCCCAGAGCCGTGGGCGGGGTTGGGGCCGGTTTGGTCGTCGGGGGAGGTGATGCCGAGCATCCCCGGGTTGATGCGGGGTGCGGTCGGGTCTGGGTGCAGCAGTTCGGAGATGAATTGTCCGGTGGTGGCGGCGGGTAGGCCGGTGTGCTCGTCGAGCAGCGGCACCGCCCAGAGGTCCACCTCGGTGTCGTCTGGCAGTCCGCGCTCGGCCCGCAGATCGTTGGCAAAGTCCGGGTACCGGGCGTTGAAGCTGTCCGTGAAGAGATTGCGGATGACCGTAACGTGTTGGACGAAGAAGTCCTGCAGGTCGTGGCCGGCGGCCTCCCACTGGCTGAGCATCGGCTGCCGGGTGAGTACGGCCGTGTCCGAGGTCGCCGGTCCACCGGGGTTGGCCTGGCGGGCGAGTACGGCAGAGAGTTGGACGTGTAGCAGGGCCATCAGTTCGACGGTGGTGGCCACGGACGGGTCGTCCGCGGTGTGGGTGGGGATTTCCTCGGCTGGGTGTGTCGTGCCGGTTCTGGCGGCGACCAGGTGGGCAGCGACCTCGTAGCCGAACTGTCGGGCGGCGATGATGTGGTCGCGGTCGGCCGGTTCGGCGTTGTCGGCGAGGTCGTCGAGGATCCGCAGTACGCCGCCGCCGAGTGGGGCGGCGACCTCGTGCCGTGGGGTGGGGTCTGGTGGCGTCGGTGTGCCGTCGGTGGGTTCGGTGGCCGGCCAGGTGCCGTCTGCCGGTTGCCGGATGTGGCCGTCCGTGTCGATCAGTAGCGCCTCGGCGCTGACAGCGCCGTTTACCTCTGCGGGGATCTCGCCGGCGTGGTAGACCCGGCGGCGTAGCGGATCGACCCAGCGCACGCCGGTTGTGGTGGCGACCATCGTCAGGGCGTGGTCGCTGTGGCCGTCGGGCGTACGCAGCACCACCAGCGCGAGCCGGGGACCGTTCGCACCGGGCGCGTCCTGCCGGGCGACGCCGGGTTCGTTCGCGGCGGGCCCGTCCGCTCGGGTGGGGCGGGCCACGTCCCGGGCCAGCGCGGCCAGTGACTCCACTCGGGTCCAGCCGCCGGATGTGGCGGCTGCCGTCAGGGCCTGCTCGGTGAGGGGCAGCCGGTCGACGGTGCTGCCCGGGACCGCCTCGCTGTCGTGCAGGGCGGTGATGAGGGCGGCGACTGCGGCCAGCCGGTCGGTCAGGGTCTGCGTGCCGTCCGGGTCGACGGTGTCCCGGGGTGGCAGCGCGTCGACCGTGGCGTGCAGCTCGGGTACGGCGAGGGTGTGGCCGTCTGCCGGGGACGACGTTTCGACGGTGTGGAGGGCCAGCAGCGCCGCGTGTCCGGCGGCGATGTGACTGCCGGACTCCCGTACCGTCTCGGTCAGCAGCAACCGGTCGACCGGGTCCAGGCGGTGGGCGCGGGCCGCCTGGGCGCGGGCCCGGTCGGTCGCCAGGCGGTCGCCACCGGGCCGGGTCGGGGTCATCCGGCGGGCCGTCAGCTCGTGCCGGACGGCCCCCCGGAACAGCGCCAACGCCACCTGTTCCGGGTCGACGTCGGCCGGCGGGTCGGCGGCCGAGGCGGTGCGGCCGAAGCCCGCCACCGGTGGTGTCCCGTCCTGCGACACCTCGACGATCGCGTGTTCGACCGGGCCGCTGTCCACGGTCGTCGTGGCCGCACCGGCGATGACGATTCGCCCGGTCAGCCGCTCGGCGTCGGCTGGCCCGAGGCCGAGTCCGCGCAGGTTCTCCGCCACCAGCCCGCGCAGCGCCTGCCGCGTCACCAGGGCGGACCGGGCACCCGACCCGCCGACCCGTACGACCGGCGGTCGCTGGCCCCCGGCCGACCTCGACCAGTCGAAGGCCGTCTCGGCCAGCCACTGCGCCGTGTCGACCAGGTCGACTGAGGAACGGGGATCGCCCTGCGCGTCGGTGAAGGGTACGGTCAGCGGGGCCGGCGGGCGGGTGGCCTCGCCGGTACGCAGCGCAAGCCCGGTGCCGAACTGCACCGGACGATTCCCGTCGGCGTCGTGGTGGCCGACCGCCGTGTACATCCGCCGCACGTGCGGCGGCACTGGGACCGTCCGCCACAGCGCGGAGTCGTCCCGGGTCAGGTCGGCGACGGTGGACACCTGATCCAGCAGCGACTCGGCGCGCAGCCGCTCCACGACCACCCGGGCCACGATGTCCGCGTGCGTGTGCCGACTCGCGACAGCGGTCAGCCCGGCGAGATCGAGCCGGGTGGGCTCCTGCGCGAGTTGCTCGCGGGTGGCGGTGTAGGCGCTGTCGACGAGCGCGAGCGTGCCGACCCGGTCGTCGAGCGGGACGGGCAGACCCTCGGCGGTGGCGAACCCGTCGTAGCGCCAGCCGAGGTCGTGCGCCTGGGCGAGTTCCCGCACGACGATGTCGACCTGCGAGCGGGTCAATCCGCCGAAGATGCGGAAGTGCCCGCCGGTGTCGACGAAGAAACCACCCCGGGGGTACGTCGCCTCGGTGCCCTGCGGGACGACCCCGCCCGTCGTCGACGACGTGTACACCGTCACGTCGAACCCGCGCGCCCGCATCGCGGTACCGAAGTCGGCCCCGACGCTCGCGCCGATCACCGCGATGGACCGCACCGGAAGGTCGGGGTCGGCGTACTCCCGCGCGAAGGACCCCTCCGCGAGCACCCTGTCGGCGAGGGCCGCCCCGTCGACATCCGGCGGGGACACGATCGCGAACGTACGGGTGTCCGCCACCCACGGCACCGTGATATCCCGGAACCGCGGCTCACCACCCGACACCGCCTCGTAGTGGCGGGCGTACGCGCGGTCGCAGTCAGCGATCCACCGCCCCACCAGATCGGCGAAATCCCCACCGGCGTTGCCGAAGTCGAGCCCCACCGCCCGGCCCCACCGGTTCGACAACACCCGCGGACCGCCAGCGCCCCTGCCGCCCGCCGATCCCGCACCGACACCGGCCGCCGGCCGCGGCTCCCCCACACCAACACTCACTGGATCATCCCCAGGCATCCATCGGATACAGAGTCCACTCAGAACCGCTCACAGCTCCACGCCCCGACCATCCGCGAGGAGAGGCCCGTGCAACGGGCAGTTCCCCGGCCATCCCTAGCCCGCCGGGTGTTACGGCATGTGCCCACTCGAAGACATCCGTGCCGGCGCGGCCGATGGGGCGTACGGCGGCAGCGCCGCCCATCGTGGTTTTGAGAACGACGAACCGCCGCATCCGAGCGGGATGCGGCGTCTCGCCATCCGGCGCCGGTCCTTTGCGGCGCCGGTCCCGGATTGGCGCCGAGCCCTCAAAAGCTACGGCCGAGCCCCCAGAGCAGCCCGTAGACGCCGTAGACGCCGAGCAACAGCGGGGGCAGCACGAGCTGGCAGGTGGTCAGCAGCACGCCGAGCCGGGGCCGGCGATCGCCGGTGTCCTCGATGCCGCCCGTACCGGAGCGCCACAGCAGCACCGGTAGCCCGACGCTGACCGCCACCAGGCCGGCGAGCACCGTCAGCGGCAGCACCAGCGGTGCCGTCGCGCTCCAGTGGTCGAGCGCGGCGAAGAGCCCGAACGCCCCTGCCATCGCCGCCACCACCGGTCCGATCGCCTCGGTCGTGAACTCGAACGTCCCCGCCCGGATGACCAGCGCAGCCACGGCCGCCGCCGCCAGGGCGAGCGAGAACGCCGAGGTGTTCCGGGTCAGTACGAGCAGCGCCGCCGCGACGATCGCCGAGGTGGCTCCCACCAGCAGCACCAGGGTGTGTTGGGCCCGGACGATCCGGTTGCCCAGCATGTCCGGGTCGGCCTCCGGCTCCACGCTCGGCGATGACATCCGCAGCCACGAGGCGGCGGTGAGCAGACCGGCGACGCGGGGCGCGACGGCGAGGAAAAGGGTGCCGGCGGTCACGGCGGTGGCCGCCGTGGCGGCCGGGGTGGCACCGAGACCGAGTGCCAGCGTGGTCATGGTGCCGGCGACCACGACGAGCAGCGTCACTGCGGCGAGCAGCACCCGAGGCACCGCGACCAGCGCGATCACGAGGCCGAGTACCGCCCCGATCTGCGCGTAGACGAGGTGCCTGACGTCCCACTCCAGCGAACCGAGGCTCAGCATCGAGACCAGGATCATGCAGGGGATCACGGCACAGCCCAGCAGCGCCCGCAGTCCGCGCGGTAGCACTCGCGGGTACGACCGCAGCAGCCGGGCCGCGACGGCGAACCCGATGCCGATCACCGCCAAGAGCACCTCGATGAGAAGCCGGCCGTGACCGGCGATCCCCAGGTAGCCCAGCGAGACGACCAACCAGGCCGCTCCGAGCAGCATCGCGGCGCGGCCCTTGGCGCGGATGTCCCACCGGGGTCCCCGGCCGGAGGTGCCGAGGTCCGACACGACCTCCCAGACGCTGCGCACCACCGGCTCGTCCGCCTCGCCGTCGAGCACGTCGCGCAGGTAGAGCACGGCGCCGTCGACGATGCCGGCGCTGGCGAGCGAGGAGGTCACCGGCAGCGGCGGCGCGCCGGTCGGGGCCAGGCTCCAGGCCGGAGGCAGCGCCTCGTTGGACTCCTGGCCGACCAGCCGGGCCAGCAGGTCGGCGTACTCGGCGATCGGCGCGTTGGCGGGCACGGCCAGGTCGACCCGGTTGCGGGTCCCGACGACAGTGACGAGGCAGCGGGGTTGGATATCAGTGTTTCCAGGTTTCGACATTGGCCCATTCGCAGTCGGTGTAGTTCTGCCAGGTGATGTTCATCGCGCGGGCGACCTGTCCGAGAACGCCCTCCGGGCCGAGCAGACCCTCGGCGGCGATGTTCCATTCCTGCTGGAGGCCCTCGTAGTACCGCTTGTTCTCGCCGTCCCAGCTGTCGAGCACCGGCTGGAGCTGGTTGCGCAGCTTGATCAGCTCGTCTTCGATTGTCTGGGCCATGCTGTTGAGGTACGGACCGGCTTGCTCCAGGTCCAGGGGTACGGCAAGTTCACGGGAGTCGATGCTGCCGCCGGCTGCCATGGTTGTACTCCTTCAAGGCGGGGATGGGTCGATACGAGGCGGGTCGCCGGTTCAGAAGCGCGCCGGCGGCAGGTCGAGGCCGGCCTGCCCCGGCATCGGCTGGCCGTTGACCGGTTGCAGGTTGCGGACGTTCTCGGCCTCTGTGTCGGTGTAGTTCACGTAGTTGCCCTGTAGCCCGAGGCTGATGTCGGTCAGCGCGTCGTGCATCATCCGCGCGTAGGTGTCCCAGTCGGTCATGAGCTGCTGGAAGGTGTCCTGGGCAATGCCGTGCCAGGTCGCCTCCAGTCCGACCACGTAGTTGCGCAGTACGGCGAGCTGCTGCGAGACCTGCTCGGCGGTCTGGCTACAACTGATCGAGGCGCCCTGCACCATCTCTGGTGTGACGCGAAAGCCTGGCATGGTCATGGCTTGTCCTGACGGAGTTTCGGTCGGTTCACGGTGCTACCGGTACCGTCGGCCGTTCCGGGCGGCTGCCGCGGCGCGAGGGTCGACGGTCCCAGCACAAGGCTCACATCGCGGTGACGGCGCGACGAGTTACCAATCTGATGTCCCCATCGGCCGCTCATCCGGCCGAGACGTAGCCCAGCTCGATGGCCCGGCGCGTGAGCTCGGCCTTGTTCCCGGCGTTGAGCTTGGTACGGATCCGCTTGACATAGGTGCTGACCGTCGACTCGGTCAGCCCCATCCGGCGGCTGATCTGCCCGTGCGTCAACCCCTTCGCCACCCACTGCAGCGTCTCGATCTCCCTGCTGGCCAGTTGCGGCTCCCGGCCGGCCGGCTCCGGGGCGGTCTGGTGGACCAGGGGGCCGAGCAGGTCGGCGGAGACGTAAAGGCCGCCTTGGCGTGCGATCTCGACCCCGTGCAACAGCTCCTCAACCGCCGACTCCCGAGTCAGGAAGGCGTGCGCCCCGCCCTGCATCGCCGTCGGCAGGTTCGGTGGGTCGTCGGGCCGGCACAGGGCGATGGTCCGGCTACCTGGCGGCAGCAGTGCCCAGAAGCTCGCCCCGACCCGGGTGCTGCGCTGCCCGTACAGGTCGAGGACGACCAGCGCGGGCGGGTCGTCCCGCGTCGGCAGCGCGGTGACCGTATCCACCCCGTACCGCACGGCCACGCCGGAAGCGCCGGCGAGCACCTGTGCCAGCCCGCTACGGATGATGGTGTTGCCCGACACGACGGCGAGCGCGGACGGTCTCCCACCGCTTCGCCGCGCGTCGTCCAGTTGCACATCGATGATACCCATCGATATCTTCCCCTCGGCGGATGTTCCCCGGCTGGACACCGAGACGACGTCCCTGTCCATGCAACGTGAGAACGCGGGGGCCGCCCAGGCGAGATCGTCGGCGGGACTGAGGAAACCGCCGAATCCGCCGGCGAATCTGCCGGTCCGGCGGCCCATGGCCGACGGTGTACGGCCTGTTCCGCGGATCCAGTCCTGCAGGTCGGCGAGGATCCGGTCCCGGGTTCCATCGCGCTGCCGAGCACCCCTGTAGTCCCGCTGCGACGTCCCAGAACGGGTACTGTCCGGTAAACGCCGCGAGCCGATAGAACTGGCATATGACAATGCCCGACTTCCGGCAGCTGACCGAGCAGCTGGCTCGGTTCGGCAGCGACATGCAGCGCGCCCGCGAGGAGTTCGAGGCGGTCGAGGTGCATGGCAGCTCACCGGACGGCGCGGTACGGGCCACCATGCGCTCCGGCAAGCTCGCCGCACTCACCATCGACCCGCGCGCGATGGAGCAGGAGCCGTCCCGCCTCGCGGATCAGGTGCTGGCGGCGGTGCGGGACTGCGAGGAACGCTCCAGCGAGACGATCATGAAGCGAACCGCCCCGATGGCAGGAGCGATGGAGAAGATGATCGAGGAGCTGAGGTGACCGCGGCGCCCCCGAACGGCGCCGTCGCCCCCATCTCGGCGAAGAGCCGGAAGACGAGCGAGACCGGCTCCTGCTGATGCAGCAGTTCGTGGGCGAGCAACCGCAGCGGACCCTCCAGCCGGTAGCGGTCGGGCGAGGGGGTGGACGCGAGCAGGCTCGCGTCCACCAGTTCCTCGAGCACCAACTCGGCGCAGTCCCCGTCCGGCTCCAACAACGCCGCCGCGACCGGCACCGTGGCGATGCCGTCGGGAGCAATGGAGAGGCGGCGAAAGAGCCGCTGGGCGGTCGGGCCCAGCCGATCGTAGGAGGTCCGCAACGCGGGGCGCATGGCGAGGTCGCCCGCGACCAGCCAGGAGAGCCGGGTGCGTTCGTCCCGCAGCCGGTGTGCCAGGTCGCGGAACGCCCACCCCGGGCGCACCGCCAACCGGTTTCCGGCGATGCGCAGCGCGAGCGGCAGGCGACCGCAGGCCCGGGCCACCTCGGTCGCCTCGCGCGGCTGGGCGTCGACCCGGTGCCAGCCGGCGATCAGGCCGAGTAGCGTCAGCGACTCCTCGCGCCCGAATCGGGCGAGCGGTATCCGCCGACCGGCGTCCAGGCCCGCCAGAGTGCGGCGGCTGGCGAGGATGAACAGTGACCGTCCGCCACCGGCCAGTAGCGGGCGGACCTGTGCCTCGTCCTCAGCGTTATCGAGCACGAAGAGCACGGACCGGTCCCGGGCCAGCACCCGGAACAACCCGGTGCGCTGCTCCAGCGAGGACGGCAGTTCGCCCTCCGGCACGCCAAGAGCGCAGAGCAGCGTGCCGAGCGTCTCGTGCGGCTTCGCGCCCCGGAGGTCGACGAAGATCTGGCCATCCGGAAACCGCGCGGCGAGACGGTGGCCGGCGTGCACGGCGAAGCTGGTCTTGCCCATGCCGGGGCCGCCCGAGATGATCACCGGCGGGTAGCCGAGGTCGACGACGCGGTCGGCCCAGGAGAGCAGCCGATCGAGTTCGGCCTGCCGGCCCACGAAGTCGGTCAGGTCGGCGGGGAGTCCCCAGACCTCCATTGGGCAGCCGGCCCGCTGTCTCGATTCGCCGGGTTCCGTCCGGAGGTCGCGGGCGTTCCGGGCCGCAGCCCGGAACGCGTCGGCCCGCGCCCCGTCCAGATTCAACGCGGTGACGAGTGCGTCGACGGTACGCCGATGTGGCCGGGTAACGCGATCGCGCTCCAGGTCACTGACGGTTCGCATACCGAGACCAGAATAGAGGGAGAGCTCCTCCTGGGTGAGGCCGGCGCGCAGCCGCGCGTCGCGAAGCAGCCGACCGAAACTCGTCCGGGTCGCGATCATCGAGGAAATCTCCGCGTTCGCCGGTGCGGATGGCCATCGTGGGGAGGGCCGGTCGCCGGCCTGCGGTGCCGTGGAGGAACTTAGCATCACTGTCTTTTTCTGTGCATCGCTCTGTCGGTAGTCGTTCCTGACGATCGATCTCCCGTCGCGCCATCCTATCCACGGGTCCGACGGTACCGATCTCAGTGGCCTCTGGTTGAGAAGATCACATCCGGTGAACGCCAACGGTTCCGTCGTGTTGCGCTCAGGTGAAACGCTCTACCGCCGCGCCCCCACCGGACCCGACGACTACGATGTTACGCCGCGTTTTCGGGAAGATCCGCCGGCGTAAGCACCATCAGGTCCTCCTCGGTCGGATCGGCGATCTCGGCGACCCGCTCGGCCTGACGCTCCGTCATGTCCTGGAAGGTCTGCCGGGCCGCCCGCCCGTTGCCGAAGCGCACGTCCCGCTCCAGGGTCGAGAAGTACTCCAGCAGCGCCGCGCCAGACGCGTCCGCCAACCGGTACTGGTGTACCCGGGCCTGCTGGCCGACGATCCGGACCAACTCCTGCGCGGTGTAGTCGGCGAAGGTCAGGGTACGGGTGAAGCGGGAGGCCAGGCCCGGGTTGGAGCCGACGAAACGGTCCATGTCGTCCGGATAGCCGGCGGCGATCACCACCACCTCGTCGCGGTGGTCCTCCATCAGCTTGACCAGCGTGACGATCGCCTCCTGGCCGAAGTCGCTGCCCTGACCGGTCGGCACCAGGGAGTACGCCTCGTCGATGAAGAGCACTCCCCCGATGGCGCGGCGGAACACCGTCTGGGTACGCGGCGCGGTGTGCCCGACGTACTCGCCGACCAGCATGGAACGGTCCGCCTCCACCAGGTGACCGGAGCTGAGCAGTCCGATCGCGGCCAGCAGCCGACCGTAGAGCCGGGCCACGGTGGTCTTGCCGGTGCCCGGATTGCCGGCGAAGACCAGGTGCCGGCCGAGCGGCGGAGGTTGCAGGCCAGCCTCCTGACGCTGCCGGACCATCTGCATCACCTTCACGAGCCGGCCCACGTCCTGCTTCACACTGGCGAGACCGACCAGCCCGCCCAGCTCCGCCAGTACTTCCGGCAGCGATTCGCTGTCCGGCACCGGGCCGCACCGGCCGGCCGGTGCCGGACCGGTCACCGCCCGGCCGGCCTCGGCCCCGACGGCCAGTACGGCGGTACGCGCCGGGCGGGCCGCCGCCGGCAGGTCGTCCGCGCCGACCCCGGACGAACTGCACTCCTCCCAGCTCGGCTCGGCCCGGGGATCGAGGCTCACCCCGCGCGCCGTCTCCGCCAGCCGCAGCCGGCGGAACCTCGGATCGGCGCCGGCGCCGACGTGCAGCGCGGAATAACCCGCTCGGGACACCGCGCAGTCGTCGAACTGCCCGTGCGACTGGTCGTGCAGGTAGATGCCGTTCTTCCCGGTATCGCGGACCGAGCTCGACCGGACCGCTGGCCGGGCCCGCGCCCCGACCACCAGGCCGGTCCCGCCCGTGTCGGAGATGGTGCACCCGTCGACCCAGGCGGTGCAGCCGTCGTCCAGCCGCAGCCCCACGTCGCCGCTGCCGCGGATGACGCAGCCGGCGAGCAGCGCGCCGGTGCCCGCGGCGACCAGCACCCCCGTCTGCCCGCTCTCCGAGATCTCACAGTCCTGCACCAGCGGGCGGTGCCGGCTGGCCAGCGTCAGCCCCGCCGCGCCGCCGACGACCGTACAGGCGACGGCGGCCAGGTCGCCCCGGTCCGCCACGGCGATGCCGCCCATCTCGGCGGCGCGGACCCGCACCTGGTCCAGCTCGACCAGGCCCAGCTCGACCACGCGTACCCCGTACTCGGGGGTGTCGTGCAGTTCGCCACGGGTGATGCCGACCTCGGCCCGGCCGCCGACGTGTACGGCCGTGTACCGGGTATCGCCGATCCGCAGGTCGGTGAAGCGGGCCCTCGCGTCGTCGCGGACCACGATCCCGTTCGCGCCGGCCCGGTCGACGGTGACCCGTTCCGCCGCCACGTCCGCCTGGTCGCGCACCGCGAACCCGGAGCTACCGGCGTGGCTGATCGAGGCACCCTCGACGCGTACCCGGGCGGCGCCGGCCACCAGCACGCCGGTACGGCCGGGGTCGGTGACCGTGGCGTCCCGCAGTACCGCCCCGACCATTCCGGAGAACCAGATGCCGAAGCCGGCGGCGCGGGCCACCTCGACCCGCTCCAGCAGTGGGCCGCCCGTGCTCGCCCCGACCGCCTCCCGCGCCGGCCGTGCCGGGTCGCCGGTGGCGTCCGGTTCCGTCCGCGGCGGGCCCTCGACCCGGATCCCGTCGGCACGCGGGTCGCGGATCCGCAGCCCGCGTACCGTCGGCGCCGCCTGCTCGCGCAGCACCAGCCCAGCACCAGCCGGCCGGCTCACCTCGCAGCCGTCGACCAGCCCCCGGGCCGCGCCCGCGAAGACCAGCGCGTCCGCGCCGGGCTGGGTGACGCGGGTACCGGTCAGCTCCGGTGCCGCGTCGCCCTGGACCAGGATGCCGACGCCGGGCGCGCCGGTGACCGTGCAGTCGACCAGCCGGGCGGTGCTCGCGCCGTCCAGCACCACACCACCGTCGGTGATCCGGCAGCCGCGCAGCACCGGCGCGGCGTCCCCGCCGAACTGGAGCCGCCCCCGGATCTCGCAGCCCTCGAAGGCGATCGCGCCCCGCTCGGCGAGCACCGCCGCCGCCCCGCCGGTCGCCTCCACGGCGAGACCGTGCACGCTGCCGGACTCGGCAAGCAGGGTGATCACCGGACCGCCGGCGCCGATCAACCGGACGCTTCCCGGGCCGCCCTCGGCGCGGATCACCACCGGCTTGTCCAGGACCAGCCGCTCGGCGTACTCGCCCGGCTGGACGGAGACGGTCGCGCCGGGGGCGGCCGAGCGCACCGCCGCGCCGATGCTGCGGTGCGCGCCCCAACCCCGGGGCGCCACCCGTTCCCAGGCCGCCCTCACGTCACGCGGCGACGCACTGCGCCTTGACGGCGCCTCCCGCCAGGTGCGGGTACGTCATCGGGTAACCGTTCGGGTTGCCGCGGCTGGTCAGCTTGAGGCTGATCATGCCGTTCCGCGCCGGCCAGGTGCCGAGCGTCACCCAGCTGCGGTGGTGTGCGCTCTGGTTGACGTACTTCTCGCCCGTCGGCTTGGAGTAGGAGACGTTGTCCCCACTGTCGTGCACGACGAAGAAGTGGGCGTTGGTGGCGGCCACGTCGCGCGAGCTGTTGCTCGTGGGTACGTAGAGCGACAGCGTGCAGGACTGCGGCTGGCTGCCCACGTTGAAGGCCCAGACGATCGCCTGGCCCGGCTGGTCCCAGTTCGCGTTGCCGGACATCGGCATGTCGCTGAACCTGCCGTCACAGCCGTTGCCGGTGTAGCTGCCGGAGGCGAGCGTCCACCATCCGGCGTCGCCATTCATGTACCAGCCGTAGTTGAAGTAGCTGGCGCCGGAGCTCTTGCAGCCCAGACCGGCGTACCCGGTGTAGGTGACCGGCTTGGCGGCGGTCTCGGCGTTGTTGGCCACGGAAGCCTGCCCGCTGGCGGAAGCGGTTCCGCCGACCGGTGCCGCAGGGACGCCCGACGCGCCGGGCTGGCCGGGGGCACCCGGCATCCCCGGTACGCCCGGCGCGCCCGGTGTGCCAGGCCGGCCGGGAGCACCGGCCGGCGGCTTGGCGGTCGGCGAGCCCCCGGGCGTGCCGATGCTGGAGGGGGATGCCTTCGCGGGCGACTCCGCAGCGGTCTGGGTGGTCTTGCGGCTGCCGTTGAGCAGCGCGCCGCTGGCCACCACCACGGCCGCGAGCACCACGATGATCAGAGCGCTGATCGCGATCTGCCCCATCGGCGAGCGCGGCTGGTCGCGACGGACGGTACGCACGAAGGCGCCGACGAACCCGCCGCGGGCGCTCCGGGACCGGGCGAGCGTGGTTGGCGGTTCCGCGGCAGCGGAACCTCCCGGCGCCTCCGCCGTTGCGGCCGGCGCCTCCGCCGTTGCGGCCGATGCCTTGGAGTCCCGTTCCGCGGTCGACGCATCGGTCGGCTGCGACATCCCGTTGTCCCTTTCGCCCATGAGGTTCACGGTCCGGTGCCGCCCTCGACGGACCGGCATACCGTCACCCTGTTTACGCACGGGACTGGTGTCCCGGCATGTTCCTATTCAGGGACACGTCCGCCGCCCGCCTCGGCGACGGAACGTCCGGTGCCGCTGGGCCGTCCCGTCGAGACGTTCCATCCGTCCACCTCGCCTTGGGAGTGAGCGCCACGGGATTCCCTTCCGTCCTACCGCGAGGCGTGCTTACAGATCTTGAATAGCTCGACGAGTAAGTCCCAAGTCGGGTTAGTGGTCGTAGGCGATGAGGGACCTGGTGACGGGTTGGCCGGTGGCGCGGTTATGCCAGATCGCGGCGGCTCGACCGCAGCAGGCCCCCGTCCGGTACGGGTGGCTCGGGCCAAGCAGCGCGCTGGCGACACGGTCGCCGGGCTGATCATCATGGGCGTACGGCTGTACGATCCGACCATCGGTCGGTTCCTGTCGCTCGCTCGATCCGCTCTACGGCGGCGGCGACAACCTGTACGGCTACCCTGCCGACCCGTCAACCAGTACGAGCTAGACGGGCAGGCGTGGAAATGCCAGGCCAAGTGTCAGCTGGCCGGCACGGACGCCAAGTGCACGGGGTACATCCGCGGTGCCGGCAGCGGCAAGACCGAAAGCGACGCGGTCAAGAGCTCCAACAGAGACGCGTCCAGCCGGGCACCCCGCGGCTGCTACGTCAGGCACTGCAAGGCCACCAAATACACAAAGAGCAGGGTCGCTCAATTTTCGACAGCGACTACACCCCACGTATCATCCATCAGCGCGTCCCCGGACCCTACCGGTACCGATCCCTCCCGGAACCAGCACACCCATAGAAGCGTCCGACTGGCTCAAACCGGGAGCCTCGTCCTATGTCGACACCAGCCCGGCCACGCCCCTCGTGACCAGCCACATCACGATGAAAAAGCCTCATGGTACTTAGTACTGCAACGGCAGTAGGCGAATCGTCTTCGGGTCGGGTTGGCTGGTCTGCCTGTGACGGACGTTGATGTTGAGCGTTGGTATGGGGAGTTGGATCGGCTGCCTGCGCGGATCGGGCCTCGGTTTCGCCGGTCGGAGCTCCGCGTAGACGGGCGCGGCAGTACCTGTGTGGGCTGGTCTCGGGTCTGGGCCGGAAGAACGGGTGGACACTGGCTGAGCGGGCCGGGATGTGTCGCCGGACGGGATGCAGCGGTTGTTGCGGTGGGCGGACTGGGACGTCAACGCCGTCCGAGACGACGTCCGTGACTACGTGGTCGAGCATCTCGGTGACCCGGCCGGGGTGTTGATCGTTTGATGACACCGGGTTCCTGAAGAAGGGCACCCGGTCGGCGGGGGTGCAGCGCCAGTACTCCGGCACCGCCTCGAAACTCCTGGCCAAGACCCGCTGACCGGCTATGCAATTGCTTTGGGGGTTGGGCCGACAAGTGGGCGCCCGCCGCTGGTCTGCCGGGCATCGCGGACATTTCGTTCCTGGAGCAGGGGCGTGACGGCCGTTACGGCACGGCTGTGCCTGAGCGAGGAGCCAGGTACGTCTCTGGAACGAGGCGAGCGATGGATCGCGCAGCGTCTGCTGGGACGGGCCGACGGTCGCCCGGGCTCGCGAGCCCCATCCGAGCGGTCCGGTGCTGGCCGGCCCGAACCTGCTACCTGGAGGAACGGCGTGCGCAAGCTGGTCAGTTCCCTGGCGTTCACACTATTCATGCAACGAGTGCCGGCGGTTTCGGCCGCCGGCACTCGCGCGTTGCCATTCTCAAGTGAGTCGGAGAAGGTGCTGAATCACTTCGTCCGGTACGGAGCGGCAAAGAATGCGAAGAAAATCAGCAGAACAAAACCCGCCGATTGCACCCATTCCTGCCCGGACCTCGACGCGACCACCTGGGTAACGAATGCCAGGGCCAGAATCCCGAGAACCCAGAACGCCCATCTGGCGACGGTTGGCCTCTGCCCGCTCATCATGCCTCCCGGAAAGTTGTCGTCGATCACCACCACCTGCTCGCCCACTGGCGCCACCCGCGCTCACGGTGCGAGCCGGACCGGCTGTACCCTCCGCGTCCATGGCCGCAGTGCGATGCCTTGACGTTCCGGCCTGCGTAACGGAGCTTGAGGTATTTACCAGCGCCGCCAGTCAGCGCGCCATAGGCCGCACCCTTGGCTGCCTGACCGCTGCACCGCCTGCTCCACCGGTAACCACTGTCGTGGTAGCAGTTGTAACCGTAGCCAGCGCCGCCGACCACAGCACCGACGATGATGGCACATGCGACGCCAGCGGAGGCGAGGCAGGCGGCTGCACCACCAAGGGCGAGCGCCCCGCCGACCACCCACTTACCGTTCGATCGCCACCAGCGCTTGGTGCTCTGCCAAGCCTTCTTCCTCCACTTGGAGAAGCTCCATTTACCGTCGAGGTCGAAGCAGTTGACCGGATCGCCCGAACAGTAGTCGTACGGGTTGGCGTTGCCGCCGTAGATCGGATCGGTCTGCAGGAACCGGCCGGTGGTCGGGTTGTAGAGGCGGACGCCCATTAGGACGATGCCGGACGGGGCGTCGGCGGCCCGTTGCTTGGCACCGAGCCACCCGTACCGCTGGGTTCCGAGGTCATCGGTGTTGCGCGGGGTGCCGTATTCGGTGGCTTCGCTGGTACGGGACAGGCCCTCGTCGTCGGCCTGGATCGTCGCGACCACGTCGCCGTGCAGGTTGGCGACCTGCCAGTCGACTTGACCGCTCTCACTATTGAAGATGCCGGCCATGCCGGCGAGCCCGGAGACCGGCCGGGTGAAACGGTCGACCGCTTCCTGGGTCCAGGACATGACCCTGCTCGCTGCCGGGTTCGGTATCTCGCGGGCGACCGCCTACCGCTATCGCGACGAAGGCATCACGGTCCTCGCCGACGGGGCGGTCGACCTGCACACCGCTCTGCGTCGGGCCGCTGCCGACGGCTGGTCGCACGTGATCCTCGACGGGAAGCTGTTCGACTGCGATCGGCTCACCGAGACGACCCTGTCGGTGAAGGGCGAGGTGATCGATGCCTGGTTCTCCAGAATGCACCGTGACTTCGGCGCGAACATCCAAGCGATCATGCGCCCGGACGGGGCTGCCGATCTGGACATCGGCGGCGCTGCCCGGACATCTGCACGACACCAGTTGCGCCCGCGAACTCGGGATAACCGCTGCCCTGAACTGGTCCGCCGCCGAGCTCGACCTGCCCGCCCTAGCGGACTCCGGCCACGAAAGCGCAGGCCACGGCATCAAAACCCCGATCAAGCAACCCGCCGACGGCAGCCGACTCGCACCCGACAACCGCGCCTACAACCGACTGCTACGCGGCCTGCGCTGGCAAGGAGAACGCGGCTTCGCGATCCTGACCGGACGCTGGAAAACGCTACGCCACACGACAATCGCCCACGCCGCATCGGTGACATCGTCGCCGCCGCGCTACACCTCACCCACCTCGAGTACAAATACCTACCGGAAAGTCGCTGAGATCACCTCACTGGACCCACTACCTCGCCGCCTCCAAAGAAACGGCATCAACAAGCGCGGACAACTCCGCCATCGGGACGCGGAGAACTGCAGCAAGGACACTGCCGAAGGGAGACACCACTCGTGATGCCAGAAACTAACGCCGACGACAACGAGCCGAACGGCGGCATCCCATCGATGACGGGAAGCCGGCGCATCGCCTGGGCCGCGATGCCGACCAAGGTAAAGGCATCGATCGAAGAACTGCTCGGCAGCACCGTCGTCAACGCCGTCAGCCAGCCGGGCGGCTTCTCCGAAGGCGTGGCCGCACGCCTACACCTGGCCACGGGCCAAAATGTGTTCCTCAAGGCAGTCAACTCTCTGACCGCACCTGATGTCGCCCGATTCCACCGCCAGGAAGGCAGCATCACTCAACGCCTGCCATCCGATGTGCCGGTGCCCCGCTTGCTGCATATCTACGACGACGGCACCTGGGTGGCCCTGCTGTTCGAATACATCAACGGGTCCCTACCGGCCCAACCGTGGCGAGGCGACGAACTCAACCAAGTCCTGACCACCGTTACCGCCATGGCCCTCGCTCTCACCCCCTCACCGATCAGCGCGTCGGCCGCTGCACAGCCTCGCCTCGGTGGGTGGTCCCACCTCGCCGCCCCGACCCAACTGACCACGCTGACACGCTTGTCACCCTGGGCGGCCGAGCACCTCAACGACTTGATCAGAATGGAAACTGCGGCAGCCGAAACCATTAGCGGCGACACACTGCTGCACGGCGACCTCTACCCGTTCAACATCCTGCTCACCGCAGCAAGCCCCTACGTCATCGACTGGCCCCACGCCTGGGTCGGTCCCCGACATTGTGACGTCCTGACGGTTATGTCGACCGCCGTAACGAGCGGCCTAGATCCCGAGCCATTCGTCGAGTCGAATCCCCTTACCCGACACCTGCACCCGTACGAGATCGACACCTACCTGACCGCCCATGCTGGCTTCCTCGCTCGACTCGCGATCACAGCTGGACCCGCAGCCGATCCCCACCTGATCAACATGGCAACCGCGCTCGGACAAGCGTCCCTACGGTGGCTTCGCCGTCGCCGCCGCTGATCACAACACCAACACCGGGCGGTGGTCATGTCGGGTGAGGCGCAGTGGCATCCCCGAATACTGCACGGTTCGAATACCACCGTCTCCCAGTCTGCCCGGTGAGAGAGCACCGTTCAGGGGCGGTCGTGGAGGAACCAGGCGTCACTGCGGGTGAGAGCGATCGCGAGTTGCCACTGTTCGCACTGCAGGCTGCCACCGACAGCCATCAGCTGCCCGGCGAGCTCCCATGCCTCCGGACCGGGTCGCGGCCGGCGTTGTGCGGTGAACTGCAGCATGGTGCCCCAAGCGGCGATGAGAGCGGTGCCCCACCGCCCCTCCCACTGACACATGGCCGCCGCCCACCCGGGAATGCCGTCCTCGCAGGTTGCCCCGAAGTAGGGCACCCAGGCGGGGGCCAGCCACTGCGACGTCGTGGGTAGAAGCACCAGCTGCACTTGCGGCCATGTGTGCCACATGCCGGTGCCGACGAGGTGCTCGAACCCGCAGAACGCCCGGAAGGCGAGCTGCGTGTCAGCGAGAAGGTTCGCGCCGTAACCCTTCAGCACCACCGGGGTGTGGTCGCCCACCTGCCCGGCCCAATGGGCCGGCAGGGGCTGGCCCCAGCCGTCTCCGCTGTGCGGTACCCACCGCCCGCGCACCCGGAGACGGGTGCGCGGGCCCGACCCATGGAATCGAGGCAACCCATGACGACACCACACCCGCCGGCCCCGCAGGCCGGTTCACCGCAGAACGACCCGGCCCCGGCCAGCGGCGCCGGCACTCCCACCACCGAGGCAGTCTCCGGCCGGTCCGGCTACCTCTACCGGAAGATCGCCCTGCACCTGGCCGACCACCCCGACCAGATTCTCAAGGTCGGTGAGATCACCCGGTCCATCGGCGCACCATCCTCTGGGGCGGTGTTCGAGGCGCTGAAGAAGATGGCCGCCGCCGGGCACGCCACCCACCAACGCGACCCGCACCACCGCTTCCAGATCACCCAGGACGACATCGACGCCGCCGGCACCCTCCCACCCGCCGCACCCCGCACCCGCTCCAGCAGCGGTGCTGGTGGTGGTGGCCGGCAGTCCCGGCCCGTGCCGGTGGCGCGACCGAACGGGACGCTGTACCATCCGCGGCGGCTCGGCAAGGGCTGGGACGTCGAGGAACTGCGGCGGCTGCGCACCCAGCAGGTGCCTGGCTGCGGCAGGCGTGGGTGGCCCCAGGGTGACGGTGGTAGCTGGCCCCACCTACTGGTGAGGTGACGCTGCGGGGCAAGGTTCTGTGGCTACAGCGACTTCGATGGATGCTGATGGCCGTGTCGGTTAAGTTGGCGCCACTTGTCGTGAGCGCGTGAGCCTACGACTGTGCGGGGGCATTATCGACAGCACCGGGGTATGGAATGGGGCACGCATGAGTGACGCGAAGCTGGTGCGGGAAATCCCGCAGGTCATCGGCGTGTCGGGAGCTGGGCCAAGGCATGCAACGCCTGTGGAACCGATCTCGTTCTGATGGGTGTGACCCCCTCAGAAGAGCAGGACTTCACGGAGTTTGTGCGGGCCCACGGAGACCGGCTGCTACGGATTGCGCGGTTGCTCGTGCCGGACGCCGCGAGGCCGAGGATGTTCTGCAGACCGCCCTGCTGCGGCTGACTAAACACTGGTCGAGACAGCTGGAATCTCCGGAGGCGTACGTCCGAGCCGCGCTGGTCAATCTCGCGAAGGACCGGGGTCGGCGCAGCCATCTTGTCCCCGTCCCACGGAGGCTGACCCGGACCTGTCGACTGCCGGGTCCGATCACGCTGAGGCGATCGCGGCCCGCGCGCACCTCGACCAGATCCTTGCCGCGCTCCCGCCGCGACAGCGCATCACGGTCGTGCTGCGCGTTATCGATGGGCCTTCCTCGACCACCCCGGGGACCGAACTCGTGCTCATCGGCGCCGCCCACGACGCCTCCGAGGAGCTACACATCGACCTGGACGCCGAGGTCGACCGGGCGGAGGGGAGCACCGTCTTCGGGGAGCTGCGGATCGGCCGCCGGGAACGCCCGGTCACCCCGCTCTTCCAAGGAGAGTGGGCCTGACCGGCGCGACCGAGCGGACGTACCTGCTGGGCCTTCCCCGCGCCGCGAACACCGCCGCCGCTGGTCAGCGCGGCGGGCCGCCCGGGGGCGGGCCCGAGGGCGGGGTCCCGCCCGGGCCGCCGCCGGGCAGGCCACCACTTCACCGCGCTGTGCCGGTGCACGAGCTCATTCGACGAGCTGCCACTTGCCGCCGTGCGGATCGAGGAAGTTGCTCACCGTCCGGCCCGTGTGGGTCGGATGCCGCTCGCGGCTGAACGTCCCTCCGGCGGCCTTGATCTGGTTGATCGAGGCCGCCGGGTCGTCGACGGCGAACGCGACGTGGTCGATCTTGGTGCTTTCGACCGTTGGGTCGTGGCGGACCTCGAACAGCACCTGGTTCTCACCCGGCAACGCCAGCTCGACGGAGCCCCGCTCGGCCATCCGGCGGACGACCCGGAGGCCCACTGATGTGAAGAACTCGACGGCGGCCTCGAGGTCGGGGACTTTGAGATCGATGTGATCGACGCGAACGAGCATGATTTCTCCTCGGACAAACGACGACGAACGCGCGGGACGCCGGGTGCAGCGGCGGGTCGGACTCAATCGGTCAGCCAGCGGCGGCGATCACCGGCGCGGCCTCCTGCTCCCGCCGGTCCCACAACTCCGCGTGCTTCCGGGGGTCGAGGAAGGTCGTGTTGAAGCCGAGCTTCCCGACGGCGTCAACGAACTTCGGGTCCGCGACGGCCTTCTCCAGCGCCCTGCTGTACGCCTGCACGATGTCGTCCGGAGTCCCCGCCGGCAGGGCGAAGCCGTTGACGGTGTCCGCGATGATCTTGTAGCCGAGTTCCGTGGCGGTGGGCACGTCGGGGAAGGTCACCGTTCGTTGCGAGCCCAGGGTTGCCAGAATCCGGAACTTCCCGGACTGGACGTTGGCCACGACGGCGCTGGGAGCGGCGATGATCACGTCCACCTTCTTGCCCAACAGGGCGGTGACCTTTCCGGAACTGCCGCCCTCGAACGGGACCAGGTTGAACTTGCCGTCGAACGCCTTTTCGAGGTAGGACATGGGCAGCAGGTCGTCCACCGCGCCGGCGGCAAGGTTGACCGAGCGGGGCTTCTCGTGCACCGCCTTCGCCAGGTCCTCGAACGACTTGTAGGTCCCGTCGGCGGACGCCACGAGAACGACGCCGAAGCCGGTGACCGCGCCGACCGGTTGGAAACTCTTCCGGTCGTAGTCGACGTCGGTGTTCGGATCGAGGTAGCTGGTGATGACGGACGGCAGGTTGACGCTGCCGAGGACGCTGCCGTCGGTGGGCGCCTTGGCGACCTCCTTGAGCCCGACCTGGCCGTTCCCCTCGGGCTTGTTGAGCACCTGGACCGGCACACCGAGTTCGCTCTCCAGCCGTGGCGCGACGAGGCGGGCGACGGTGTCGGTGCTGCCACCCGCGCTGAACGGGACGATGAGCGTGATGCTGTCGAGCGACTTGGGGAAGGGCTCCTGCCCGCTGCTGCTCGGGGCCGTTGTCGCGCAGGCCGCGAGCAGCAGGGGCGCGGCGAGGAGGCAGGCGATCCGACGGACGTTGCGCTTCATGAATGGATTTCCTTTCAAGGACAGGCGGGGTGGTGGAAGATGTCGTCGACGTCGACGGGATGCCGGAGCAGGCCCTGCCGGTGGGCGTAGTCGATGAGGGTCGCGCAGCTCTCGCGGTTGGCTGCCAGCCCGTACGGGTTGAAGTCCCCGCCGACGATCCCCTCCAGTTGGAGGGCGTACTCGTCCTGCGCGGTGGTGGGTCCGTCCTCGCGGAGCTGGCGCTGGTAACGCCGCTTGCTCTCGAGAAAGAGGCCGTACAGTTCGTCGGCGATTCCCGGCAGTTCCTCGAGCAAAGCGGTGTCGACCGCCACCACGTGGTTCACCGGATAGATGCCAGTCGACTCATACGCGGACCTGGCCCTGTCCGGCGCATCGGGGAACAGCGGACGCGCGATGCCCGGATCCAGGTGGGGGTCCATGATGACGGCGGCGTCGAGATCCCCCGAGGCGAGTAGGCCGGCGATGCTGGCGCCGTCCGGCGCGCGGGTGACGTGCGGCGGGTCGACGTACTCCGCGACGTGCGCCGCCTCGAAGGTCACCCATCGCATCTGCTCCGGGGCGATGTCGTATTTCGAGGCGAGGAGGCCGCGGACCCAAACCCCGGTGGTCTGCGAGTAGGCGCGCACGCCGACGCGGCGACCGATGAGATCCTCGGGCGCGCGGATGCCGGAGTCCGCACCCACGACGATCGAGCGGTAGTGGAAGTCGCGGTTGAGGACCACGGGCAGCCCGATCATCGGCCGGCCGTGCTCGATCGCCATGGCGAGCGTCGTCAGCGCCATCTCGGCGACGTGGAACGAGCGCTCGTTGACCATCATCCGGAACGCCGTCGGCAGCGGTGTGATGTCGTGGAGGTCGAACGACCAGCCGAGTGCCGACAGCCCGTCGCGGATCGGGTTCACCACGCCACGGCGGCCGAAGGCCGCGGTCAGCAGCGGAGGCCCGTCGGCGCGAAGCGCCGAGCGGTACGGCCTGCCGGCGCCTGCCGGCGCCGCAGGGCGGGCACCGGTGCGAGAGCCTGCGGAGCTCATTCCTTCTCCTCTTCGACCACGGTGCGGGCGATGTCCTCGGCATCGGTCCACTCGACGCCGAATTGGTCCGGGCCGAGAAATCCTCCGCCGTAGCCGAGCGCCTCGACGGCGCTCCGGAAGGTGGTCTTCTCGGCGACGTCCCGCAGCGCCCTGACGAGGACGTCGCGGGCCTTGTCGTCGATCCCCGCGGGCGCGGCGGTTCCGATGCGGGAGAGCAGATTGAGGTCGAAGCCCTGTTCGGCCGCGGTCGCCGACGCGATCCGGCCCGGCTTGGCGCGTGCCGCCTCGACGAGGTCGCCCAGATTCTCGTGCGGGCTGTCCTCGTGAACCGCGTTGACGGTGCTGACCGAGGTCAGGACGCCGAGCGGCATGAAGGAGCGCTTGTCGTAGCTGACGTCACCGTTGCCGACGTAGGTAGTGACGGCCGAGGGCAGGTTGGCGAACCCGATCATGGATCCGTCGGGTACGCCGACGCTCTTCTCCAGTTCCGGGGCGACCAGGCGGGCAATGGTGTCGGTCGTTCCACCGGCGCCGAACGGCACTGAGATGGTCAGTGGCTTCAGGTTGCCCGGGTAGGCGGCTCGGCCGCCGTCACCGCCGCCGGTGCTGTCGGCGCAGGCGGCGGTGAGCAGGGTCAACGACAACAGGGACGCGGCGATCCGTTTCTTCATATCGCGGTCCCTTCAGGCGGCGGTGGAGTCGGCGGGCCGCTGGCTGGGGGTGTCCGCAGCCGGCGGTGGCGCGGTGGTGTGCTGGCCTGCTGCCGTCGGCTCGGGCTCGGGCTCGGGCTCGCGCCGGCCGGTTGCGCGCCGCGCACGGAGCCGGCGGGTGAGGGGGATGCTGGCCAGCGACACGGCGGTGATGGCGTAGATGACGATGGCCGTGGTGCTGTCGAAGAAGCCAGCCGGGTTACCGCGGGAGAGGGCGAGCGTCTGCCGGAAGGCGGTTTCCATGAGGTCGCCGAGAACGAGGGTGAGCGCGATGGGCGACGCCGGGATGTCCAGCTTCTGGAGCAGGTACCCAAGGAACCCGGAGGCGAGGAGGACCAAGATGTCGAAGGAGCTGTTGCGCAGGCTGTAGGCGCCGATGAGGAGGAAGACGACCACGACCGCGTAGAGCACCGGGTACGGGGTCTTGAGCACCTGCACCCATATGCGGACCAGCGGCACGTTGAGGATCAGCAGGATCAGGTTGCCCACGACGATGCTGGCCAGGATCGTCCATGGCACCTCGGGGTTGTCGGTGAACAGTCTGGGGCCGGGGATGAGTCCGTTGGCGGTGAAGACCCCGAACATGATCGCCATCGTCGCGGAGGAGGGGATGCCCAGTGTGAAGAGCGGAATCATGCCCGCCACGCTCAACGCGTTGTTGGCGGATTCTGGTCCGGCGACGCCCTGGATAGCGCCCTTGCCGAACTGTTCCGGATGCTTGGAGAGCTTCTTCTCCAGGCTGTAGGAGGCGAAGGCGGTGGTGGCTCCGGGTGAGCCTGGTACAAGGCCGAGGAAGAACCCGATCACGGAACCGCGGGCTGCCGGGCCGACCGACGCCCTGAGGTCGTCGCGCGTGGGCAGGATGCGGCCGACCTCGATCGCCTTGCGTTCCGTGTAACGCCTTTCGATCGTGGTGAACAGCTCGGTCAGCCCGAACAGGCCCATGATGACGGGGATGATGTCCAGTCCGTCGATCAGGCCGTCGATGCCGCCGGTGAACCGCTCGGTTCCGGAGAGCGGGTCGCGGCCGATGGTCGCCAGCAGCAGTCCCAGTGCCACCGCGACGAGACCCTTTGCCATCGACCTGCCGACCAGGCCGGCCGCGATCAGCAGGGCCAGGATGGTGAGAGCGAACATCTCGACGGGGCCGAGCGTGACCGCGAACTCGGTCAGCGGGGTGGCGGCGACGAACCCGACGACGGCGACCATGCAGGCGGCGAAGCCGCCGAGCGCGGCAACCACGAGTGCCGGTCCGGCGCGGCCGGCCCTGGCCATCGCATAGCCGTCTAGCGTCGTGGCGACCGAGCTGGCCTCTCCGGGAACCTTCAGCAGCACCGCGGTGATCGAGCCGCCGTAGGTCGCGCCGTACAGGACGGCCGCCATCATGACGAGGGACTCGGTTGCCCCCAGGGAGAACGACAGGGGGAAGAGCAGCGCGGTCGCGGCCGCCGGTCCGAATCCGGGCAGGATGCCGACGATCATGCCGACCACGCATCCCACGAAGGCGTACAGCAGCATCTCGGGTGCAAGGACGTTCTGCAGTCCCGACAGGAATTGGTCGACTGAGTCCACGTCGGACGACCCTTCTTAGTGTTTCGTCGTGATCGGAGGCACTGGCCGGCGGGTTACCACCGGAACACCGGCAGCACCATGCCGAGGCCCAGGGCGAGCCCGAGATAGCAGATGACGGCGAGGACGACCCCGAGCGCGGCGGACAGCAGCAGGGATCGACCGAAGACGAAGCGTAGGAGGACAACCGTGACCGCGAAGATCGTGAGCCGGAAGTCGACCACGTCGAACAGCAGCCCGGCTGCCAGGAGCGCCCCGGCGGTCAGCAGGATCCGGCGGGTCCCGCCGGCGTCCGGCCACTCGATCGGTTCCTCCGACTCGGGTACGGCGGAGCGCCACGTCTGCCAGGCCCAGGCGGCACCGGCCAGGAGCAGTGCCGCCGCGACGATGGCGGGGAACAGCCCGGGCCCCACCAGCTGGTTCTTGCCCTTGAACCCGTAGCTGACGGACCGCTCCAGGGCGACCGCGGCGACGGCGATGGTCGCCGCGCTGCCCCAGATGTCGCGGGGATGCCGGGTCGGTGCGTCCCGCCTCGCCCCGGTGCTCACCTGGTCGCCGATTCGTATTCGTACGTGTCCGGTTGGCGGTAGCCCTGCGCGGCCAGGCGTTTGTCGACCCAGGAGTCGTCGCGGCTGCCGGCCGCCGAGTTCTCGAGAGAGATCGCCTCCGTCGCGCCCTTCCGCAGCGCCGCCGCGTGGACGCCGTCGAGCGAGTCCAGCGGGATGCTGACGATGCCGTCGGCGTCACCCACGACGAGGTCACCCGGGTTGATGACCATGCCGCCCACGCCGACGGGCACGTTGATCTCACCCGGGCCGTCCTTGTACGGGCCCCGGTGGGTCACACCCCGGGCGAAGATGGGGAGCGAACCGGTACACAGCGTGCTGGCATCGCGGATCGCGCCGTAGATGACCAGGCCGGCCAGGCCCTTGGCGATGCCGGCCGCCACCATGATCTCGCCGATGATGGCGTTGGTGAGGTCCCCGCCGGCGTCGACGACGAGGACGTCGCCGGGTTCCACCATGCCGAGGGCCTTGTGGACCATCAGGTTGTCACCCGGGCGGGTACGAACGGTGAGCGCCGGGCCGCTCATCTTCGTGGTTAAATCCCGGTTCATCAACACCACGTCCGCTCCCCCGGCCGAGAGCCGGTTCATGCAGTCGCTGATGTTGGCGACCGGGATGTCCGTGAAAAGGGCCGCCTGGGACGCCGAGGCGGCCCGTGTCCGGCGGCGGATCTGGAAGCCGATCGTCATGTTGTATCCCTCTCCTCGGGTCCGGAGGTCACTGAAGCTCGTCTGGCCTGGTGAGTTCGCGGGTGGGTCAGAGCTTGGCGCGGCTGTACAGCCGACGCGCGTTGCCAGCGAAGACCTTGTCCTTGTCCTCCTGGCTCAGCCACTCGATGTCGTTGACGAACGCGACGGTGTCGTCGAACAGTCGGTTGGTCTCCGGGTCGGTCGCCTTGGCGGTCCCGAACGGCTCGGCGGCGTACAGGATGTTGTCGGCGCCGACCTTGCGGATGAGCATCTCCATCGAGTCGCGGTCGTAGAGCGCGGTGTCGAAGTAGATGTTCTTGATCCGCTCCTCGAACGGCGGCTTGCCCTGAAGGGTGTGCAGGGCGCGGTGGCGGTTCCAGTTGAACGGTACGGAGCCGCCGCCGTGCGGCACGACGAGCTTCAGGCCGGGGTAGCGGTCGTAGATGTCGCTCCAGCACAGCTCGAAGGTCACCGCGGCGTCCGAACTGGTGTAGTGCGAGCCGTTGAGATGCAGCGCCGGGTTGACCGTACTCGAGGCGTGGACCAGGCCCGGCACGTCGAGGGAGATCATCGCCTCCCACAGCGGATACCACCACTCGTCGCTGATGGCCGGCGTGAACGGCTGACCGCCGCCGGACACGTCCGGATTGACGTTGCAGCCGACGAAACCCAGTTCTTCGACGCAGCGGGTCAGCTCCTCCAGGCAGTTCTGAGGGCTCACGCCGGGTGACTGCGGCAGTTGGGCCGCCGGGATGAACCGTTCGGGCAGGAGGTCGCAGACCCGCTTGATGAGGTCGTTGTTGACCTTCGTCCAGTAGAGGCTGACCTTGGCGTTGCCGACCTCGTGGCCCATGCCGGATGCGCGGGGTGAAAAGATCATGCGGTCGATACCGAAGTCGTCCATCCGCTTCAGGTGCCCCTGCAGCGAGGCCAGGATCTCGTCGTCCGAGATCTTGGGGGGCCGGCCGAGGGACGGCCGGTTCAGGGAGCCCAACTGACGGGCACGGTAGGCGTCCAGCTGTGGCGGGGCGGTGGTGTAGTGCGCGTGGGTGTCGATGATCAACACGGGCTCCTGTGGCTAGACCAGGCGTGTTACGGGCCGATGAACGACGTAACCGATGTGATCGCCGACACTAGGAGTAGACCTGCATGATGTCAACATCGTCGCAAGAATTCTTGCGGAGGCATCCCAGTTCAGTCCCCTACCTCTACGATCGGCACCGATGAGCTTCTACCAGGCACTTGAGAGCACGACGCGCGCCCTGACCGCGGCCGAACGCCGCATCGGCGGCCTTCTCCTGGCCGACCCCCGGGAGGCGCCGTTCATGCGTGCCGCCGACGTGGCCAAGAAGGCCGGCGTCCACGAGTCGACGGTCGTGCGCTTCGCCCAGAAGCTCGGCTACGCCGGCTACATCGAGATGCGGGAGGCGCTCGTCGCGGACAGCCTGAACGTGATCGACCGGACGATCGCGATGCGGGAGGAAGGCGAGAGCTTCTCCCTGGCCATGGTCATCCGGTCACAGGTCCAGGTACTCCAGAGCCTCCCCGAGAAGATCGGCCAGGAGAGGATCGACTCAGCGGTCCAGGTGCTGCTCGCCTGCAGCCGCGTGCACATCATGGGGCACGGCCTGGTCCTCCCGCTCGTCGAGTTCATGCGGGCGAAGCTGTCCCTCGCCGGCCTGCAGGTCGCCACCATCACCCAGACCGGCCGCGGACGGGCCGAACGACTGGCAGCCGTCCGACCCGACGACACACTGATGGTCTTCGCGTTCTCCGAGGACTACATGAGGATGTCCGCACAACTCCGGCTCGTGGCCAAGCAGGGGGCGGCGATCATCCTGCTGACCGACGAGGACACGCTGCTGCACAACGACCTGCCCCATCACGTGATCGCGATCCCCCGCGACCGGGCACGTCACGGAGTGATCGTCTCCATGACGACGCTGTGCTACGCCATCCACTACGACCTGCTTCAGTATCGCGCCGACGCCCTGCGAACCATGCGGGAACGCATCGATCAGCTCGAAGCAGCGGCCGAGCACCACTGACCCGGCGATTGCAGGGCTAGTGTGCTGAGTCGTTAATTCGGCGGCAGAAAGTAGGCTGTCGGGATGGCTGGTCGTCCGCGTGGTGTGGTGGAACTGACTGATGACGAGCGTGCGTGTCTGACCCGGTGGGCGCGACGCGGTAAGTCGTCGCAGGCGTTGGCGTTGCGGTCGAAGATCGTGTTGTTGTGTGCTGATGGCCTGGTGAACACGCACGTCGCGCAGCGGCTTGGGGTGTCGCGGGATATGGTGGGCAAGTGGCGTGGCCGGTTTCTGGCGCGTCGGTTGGAGGGCCTCGTTGACGAACCGCGGCCGGGAGCGCCCCGTCGGATCACCGACGACCGGGTTGATGAGGTGATCGTCAAGACCCTCGAACAGCAGCCGGCCAATCAGGACAGTCACTGGTCGACGCGGTCGATGGCGCGCGAGACCGGGTTGTCGCAGACGGCAGTGTCCCGGATCTGGCGGGCGTTCGGTCTCAAGCCGCATCTGGTGGACACGTGGAAGTTGTCGGCTGACCCGATGTTCGTGGAGAAGGTCCGTGACGTGGTGGGCCTGTACCTGGATCCGCCGGTCAAGGCGATGGTGCTGTGTGTCGACGAGAAGTCGCAGATGCAGGCCCTCGAGCGGACCCGACCCATGCTGCCGATGATGCCCACCGTGCCGGCTCGGCAGACCCATGACTACGTTCGTCACGGCGTAGCCAGCCTGTTCGCCGCGTTCGATCCCGCTACGGGCAAGGTCATCGGGCAGTTGCACCGCCGGCACCGCCATCAGGAGTTTCTGAAGTTCCTGAAGGCCATCGACGCCAACACGCCCGCCGACGTGGACCTGCACCTGGTGCTGGACAACTACGCCACCCACAAGACCCCGGCCGTGCAACGCTGGCTGGCCGCGCACCCCCGCTTTCACCTGCACTTCACTCCGACATCGGCATCGTGGCTCAACCTCGTAGAACGCTGGTTCGCCGAGCTGACCAACCGCAAACTCCGCCGTTCCAGCCACCGCAGCCTCGCCGACCTCGGAACCGATGTACGGACCTGGATCGAGGCATGGAACACCGACCCGAAGCCGTTCGTCTGGACCAGAACTGCCGACGAGATCCTGAACAGCCTCGCCACATACTGCGGCCGAATTAACGACTCAGGACATTAGTTAGGAGTTGTTAGAACGTCAGGACACCTGGTAGGCGTTGGTGATGGTCTGCCTGACGTGGTTGCCGGCCGCGTCGGTTGCCGCGAACCGGAGCGACACCCCGCCGCTGGCCGGGTTCACCAGGGTTGCCTGCCAGCCGTTGTGGGTGCGGTCGAGCGGGACCGGTCGCCAGGTCACACCACCGTCGATGGAGACATCCAGGGTTGCGGTGGTCATCCGGGTGCCGGTTACCACCGCGAACGAGTACGGCTGATTCGCTGGTGCGTTGTTGTAGTCGTCGAGCCGCATGTCGTACTTGGCGCTGATGAGCGGTAGGGCCTGGGTCGACGGGGTGGTCGCCGAGCGGAAGGTCCAGTTTGTTGCCGTCTGGGTGCTGAGCGTTGACCACGACACCTTGCGTGTCGCCGACGCGGCGAGCTGGTATTCGTGCAAGCCGCTGGGCGCGTCGCAGGTTGCCGCCTCAAGGTCGGAGCCGCAGACCTTCGCGTCGCCCGAGGAGAGAACGACGGCACCGGTGGCACCGGCGTAGGGGCCCGCGTAGTCGCCGTGGCCAGGTTGTGAGTCGGCGAACATCGGGAGGCGGATCCGAATGGAGTCGCCGTCGCGGGTCGCCGCTGGCTGGCCGGACGCGTCGGTGGTTGACGGCGCGAAGGGGGCACTGTTCCAGATCGCCTGATGCTTGCCCGGACGCCGGTAGGTGACCGGCGGCGCGGTCTGCACGTCGATTTCGTCGAAGGTGCAGTCCTTGGCCATCTGATCGAACTCAGTGAACCAGGAAACGTCGGTGCTGGGAATGTAGTACTCGGTCCGGCGGGTAGGCAGCGGAAACCGCGTGCCGTAGGAGACGGTCGCCGGCACACCCTGGTACAGCGGTCCGATATATGTACCACCGCAGGCGTCGACGCCCTGTGCCGGGTATCTGACCTGCACGGCGGCGAGTGTGGCAACCCGCACCCGGTAGATGAGCTGTTCGGGAACCCGCCCTGTGGTGGCGTTGACCAGGTTGTAGATTTCGGGACGGTCCGGCATCGTCCACACCGTGTAGACATAGGTGTTCAGATCGCTGCGGGCGGGTGTCGGGGTGACGAAGTACGTGCCGTCGGTAAAGCTGGTATCACCGAACTCGTAGCGGATGAGACGCCCGTTGGTTGCTGTCTGCAGCACGGTGACTAGCGCGCTGACCTGGGTGGCGGTCGGTTGGTCGAGGTCGACGGAGACCGGCTTACCCGCGCGGGCGTCCAGGGTGACCGTGGTGTCCGCGGTCAGGTCCAACTCGGGGTGGATGACGAGGGTTCGCGACGCCGGAGCGGTATCCGAGCCCGGTGTGAGTACGGAGGACCGCATCCCGAACCGGCCCGCCGGCAGTTGCACCGCGCTGTCCGCTCCGATCTGCCCGAACGCGACCTGGCCACCGGTCTCCAGGCTGTAGATGGCATAGGAGGTCTGGCCGTCATCGGCCGGATTCCCGGCTCGGTCGACCGCCCGGAGGCTGATCGAGTGGGACGGATTGTCCGGGTTCGGCGCGGAGCCGGGACGGCCGGGGCCGGCTGCCGCGAGCGGGTGTTCTGCGGGGTCTGATCGGCGGACACCCTGGAAGGACGCGTCCGCGGAGGCCGAGGGTCGCGATGACACGGTCGCGTCCCAGTAACCGTCGAGTTCGGTCGCAGGCTGGCCGGCTGCCGCCGCGAAAGCGCTGGTGGCGGCGGAAACGACGGCGAACATCGCACTGACGACAACGGTCGGTATGCGTCGCTTCACTTGGTCCCCCCGTCGGTGCCTTGACTGGCCCGGCCCGGATGAGCCGGCGTGTTCGTAGGAGGGGTGTTGTTGGGCTTGAGGTCGTTCGGCGCGACATACATCTTGATGGACTCGCACGCCTGGGCGGCGGTGTTGTACTGGTCACCGGGGATGACGACCACGCCTCCACCGGTACCGACGCCGGCGTCGGTGGCGTGGCGGTACACACAGGCGAACAGCTTCTCGGGCACCCGTCCGGTGCGCCTGAGCCAGTCTCGCCGACATACGTCGACCGGGCTCTCGCCCTCGTTCCAGCGGTAGATGGCCAGGTTCGAGTCCGCCTTGCGCTCCTCCGCACAGCCCACCGAGCTGTCCGGCACCGACCAGGACGGCGGTGGCTCCGGCGCGAACGCCACGATCGCCGCGGCGCCGGTCGCGCCGGCCACCAGCAGGCCGACAGCACCGACCAGAATCAGCCGTACTCTTCGGCGAGCACGCGGTACGGGCTGCGGGTCGGGGCTGGCCAGTACCTTCGCCAGCACCTGTCGACCGGCGGCACTGTCCGCCCAGTCCCGATGCGGGGTCGGCCGGCCCGCACGTACCAACTTGTCAATGTTCATCGCGATCTCCTCAGGCGATCAGTGCGTTGTGGCCAGGCGCACTGCTGGCACTCGGCTCGTGTGTGAGCAGTTCGAATGCCGTACGGAATCGATTACGGGCGCGGTGCAGTCGTACGGCGTACGTCGGCCTGGAAACGCCAAGGACCTTGGCCGCCTCGGCCGGGCTCAGGTCGAACCAGGTAGCGGTGATCAGCAGTTCGCGATCCGCGCCGCTCAGCTTGTTCAGCGTCCGGTGGACCTGGTCCTGCAGAACAACGTCGTCCGCTAGCGGGTCGACGCTAGCCTCGCCCCAACTCTGCGCCGCCAGCCGCCGTTCCAGGGCGGTTGAGGCCGCACTCTGCCGGTGACCGGCGAGCATGAGCCGGCGGGCAACCCCGAAGAGCCAGGCCCGCTCGTCGCCATCTTTGACCCGATCCCGCGACCGCCACGCGACCAGGAAGACATCACCAACGACATCGGCGGCGTCGTCACGACCCACCCGGGACGCCGCGTAGGCGAAGATGTCCGCCGAATGTCGGCGGAACAACTCGGTAATCCGCATTTCCCGATCTCCCATGACACCTCCAAGTTGTCCTGTCGCCGGTACCTGTCGAGAAACCCCGTCGCGATTACAGCCGGGCCCCAATTACTTCGACCTAACGACCTCGTGCACGGTTGCGAGTCCTTGAGCATCGATGATCGTTGTTGGCGTCATGGTTGGTGCTGCGATCATGATGAATCCTCGGATGACAGGTCTGTCTCGGCAGGTGATAGCGGGCCTGGTCGCGGAGTTGGGGCCCCAGTGGCAGGCCCGCCACCGTGATCGACTCACGACGTGGACGCGTCGCCGTGGCGTCGGCGCGGGTGCGAAGCATCGGTTCGGGTTGGCCGACTGGTTGCTGGCCACGCTGGTGCACCTGCGGCATGGGTTGACCCATGACGTGGTAGCAGCCTGGTTCGGGGTGCACCGCTCGACGGTCACCCGCAGCGTCGCCGAGGTACGGCCGCTGCGCCGGGCCTTACCGACCGCGTCACGAGGCCCGGACCGTGGCCAGCAATACCTTGGCCTGAGCCCCGGACAGACTCTTCTTCGCCCACCGGGGATGAGCTCCAGCAGGAGTTGGTGCAGCTGGGACACCATCCGGGTGTGGTCCTCGCCGAGGGAGCGGCGCCGGTCGACCAGAATCCGCAGCAGAGCCAACTGCTCATCGTTGACCACCGGGCGCAGCCCGGCCATGCGGGTGCCGACCAGCGCGATGGAGTGGGCGTCGGTGGCGTCGGTCTTGCGGCCCTGCCCGGTGGCGAACACCCGCGCCCTGGCTGACAACTTCGGTGGCACGTCCACGACCTGCTCGCCGTCGGCCAGGAGCCGGTTGGCGAGGTGCCGGCCGATGCCCTGGCAGCCCTCGATCGCCCAGACCCGGTTCGGCCACCGGTTGGCGTACTTCTTCATCGCCGTGTAGCCGTCGCGGTCGGTGTCGAACCGGCCGCCACCGACGATGGTCTCGTCGCGGGCCATGACCTCGATCGTGGCGGAGCGCTTGTGCGGGTCCATCCCGATGACCACACGATCTGACGTGCCACTCACCGCGTCCTCCGATGCTCGATCCACATGGGTTGTCGAGCCGGGAGGGCAACGCTACTTCGAGCCGAGCAAACCCCTCTTGAGCCTCTCCCCGCCCTGAGGCGACGCCCGGGCCGCGCAGGCCAAATGAAAGCCACACGACCAGCGTGGGCAGCCGAAAAGAGAGCGACAGCCCGGGCGCCTCGACCGAAGCCTGGCCGGGCCACGGTCGCAGGTCAATGAAACAAGTAGCCGAAGAGCGGATGCCCAGAGTCTCTAGTGAGAGCGTTCGAAACTCGCTGCGGCAACCTCGCTACTGACCCCTCACGGCACGCTGACAGTAGACGATTGCGGAAGCAAGAGGCCATCCCCATCCGAGGGCACCACCGCACACGCCCCCAAGTCGAGGGACACCAAAAGCCCACCAGACTTGACGACGAACCCGGAACAGATTCGCGTACCAGAATGTGGGCACCAGCAACGGTAAGCCCCACCATGATCAAAACCCAGACGGACGCAACAACCGCCCACCGGACAGGCCCGGACGTGAGGGATGCTCGTCGCACGAGCACCCACCGAGCACCCAACCGACCACAAAGGACAGAAAAGCAAAGGGGCCTGACTGCCATTCCGGCAGGTCAGACCCCTATTGATCTTGTGCGCCCGAAGGGACTCGAACCCCTAACCTTCTGATCCGTAGGCGGGGTCGGGAGTGTGAATGGCTGTGTGTGTTCCTCCACACCGGTCGCTGGGGGCGTTGCTGCGATCGTTCGCTGAAGATCAGCCAAGCGCCGTTTGTCATGGCCTAACGTGGCTGGTGGGCGCCGTAGTGATAGGCATCCGCGCGTTGATGAGGCGCGCCACCTCGGCGTCGGTCGCAGCGGCGGAAGCTGTCAAGGTGCAACTCTCAGGTCGCACCCGGCTGATGACGTACCGCGGGCGACCACCGCGCAGCGTCCGACCGAAGAAACCTACGCGAGGAAAGTGTGCCAACGCCGAAGGCGGGTAGGCAGCCGACCGACGGGGACCGGGGGAGGCGTGGATGGCGAACGAGGCGCCGGACTACTTTCAGCCCGAGGGCGGGCTGGTGCTCACGCATCTGCTGATCGTGCGGGACGTGGACCGGTCACGGGAGTTCTATCAGCGGGTGCTGGGAGCCACGGTGGTGCGGGACCGCCAGCCGGCGATTCTGCGGTTCCACAACAGCTACATTGTGATCAACAGCGAGGGCGGTCCGACCGACGACAAGCCGGACGTACAGGCCCAGGCGCCGACAGACTCGAACACCTTGAGCAGCGCGATGAACATCCGGGTCACGGACGTCCACGCTGTCTATGAGCAGTGGCGGTCCCGGGGTGGCGAGTTCCTGACCGAGCCCAAGGACCACGGCGTTGAGATCCGCTGCTACCTGCAGGATCCGGACGGCTACCTGATCGAGCTTGGCCAGGGCACCGGGATCCTCGCCGAGATGGGCCAGGCCGTCTCGGCCTGAGAGGACTTCTGATTCACGTATTTTGTGCATGTTGTGGTTGTAGGGGTTCTCGCCGGGCTGGGGTGGTTTCGGCGGTGAGGCGTTTGGCGAGGTTGTCGATCATCGCGATGCGGATCATGCTGGCGGAGTCGAGGGTGCGTTCGACGACCTATCGGCGTTCGACCACGGAGAAGCCTCGGATATGTGGGGCTTTGGTGACGACTTCGACGTCGATGCCGAGGGTGGCGCGGGTCTGCTGCACCGATAGGTGACATCTGAGATGGCTTGCCCTGTGGGCGGGCTGGAAGGATGTCGCTGTGCCCAAGCCCTACCCCCGAGAGTTCCGTGATGACGTCGTGCGTGTCGCTCGTGATCGCGAGGCGGGAGTGACCGTCGAGCAGAGCGCGAAGGACTTCGGGGTTCACCCGATGACGTTGTTCAAGTGGCTACGCCAGGCCGACGTCGACGCCGGGACCACGCCCGGCACGGCCGCCAGTGAGTCGGGCGAGCTGCGGGAGGCACGTAAGCGGATCCGGTTGTTGGAGCAGGAGAACGAGGTCCTGCGCCGGGCGGCTGCCTACTTGTCGCAGGCGCATCTGCCGAGAAAAGGCTCTACCCGCTCGTGAGCGAGCTGGCCGCCGACGGGATCCCCGTGGCGGTGACGTGCCGGGTATTGAACATCGCTCGCCAGCCCTACTACCGGTGGCTGGCCCGACCCTTCACCAGCGCCGAGGAGGTGGCGGCGTATCGGGCCAACGCGCTGTTCGACGCCCACCGTGATGATCCGGAGTTCGGCTACCGTTTCCTGGTCGACGAGGCCCGCGATGCGGGGCAGCCGATGGCTGATCGGACCGCGTGGCGGATCTGCTCCGGCAACGGCTGGTGGAGCGCGTTCGGCAAGCGCAAGCGTCGCGGTAAGGGCGGCAAGCCAGGCCCGCCCGTGCACGACGACCTCGTGCGCCGGGACTTCACCGCCGATGGCCCGAACCGGTTGTGGCTGGCCGACATCACCGAGCACCACACCGGCGAGGGCAAGCTCTACCGGTGCGCGATCAAGGACGTCTGGTCCCCCCGGATCGTCGGCTACTCCCTCGACTCGCGGATGAAGTCCCGCCTGGCGTCGCCGCACTGGACAACGCCGCCGCCAGACGAGCCGATCTGGCCGGTTGCGTCCTGCACACCGACCGCGGATCTGCGACTGATCTTGCGAGCTGTCCGGAACAGGTTGCGAGTCACCCGTACTGACTCCGTCTGGCTCTCCCAGGCCATCGACATCGGCGCACTCATCCGCACCACCCGACCCCGGAGGACACCGTGACCTACGACAGCCGCCCCGACACCCTTATCCACAGCCTCCGCGTCGGCACCCTCATGGGCGCCCCGATCAAGGAACTGATCGCCCGGTCCACCCAGCACGACCTGTCCAAGCTTGAGCCGCCCGAGGTGGAGACGTACGACGAGTACGTGCCGAAGCTCCAGGCGGCCGAGTACGGCAGCGACGAGCACCGAGCCCTTCTTGCGGCAATGGGCGACGGCCTCGCTCACCACTACGCGCACAACGCGCATCACCCGGAACACCACGACCGTGGCATTAACGGGATGACCCTCGTGGACCTGATCGAGATGCTGGCCGACTGGCGAGCCGCGTCCGAACGGCGCGGCAGCGACCTCGCCGACAGCATGCCGAAGAGCTTCGAGCGGTTCGGCATCGACGCGCAACTCGCCGAGATCCTGACCAACACGGCCCGGCACTTCGGCTGGATCGCCGACGAGACCACCCGCACCGACCGATAGGACGGCCGTGCGACACCCAAACAGCGGACCGATCTGGCGCATCGTCAGGTTCGTACGCCAGTACGCGGCGACCAGCAACACCCGATCCGGCAGGTCCAGGGCCCCACTGCCGGCCCAGCCGGCCATCATCGATGCCGTCACCACCACGCTCAGCGACCAGCCGGACCAGCGCGGGGAACTGGGCAGGCTGCAACCTGGGTAAACGAAAAGATCCGCTCCGAGCGAGATGCCGTGATCACCTGCACCCCGGCATCCTGCCCTAACCATCCTCAACGGACAGACACCAAGGTTACGAGACATTCCTTACCGACTTACGCCTCGACCTCGTCAGGGCGATATGCCAAACCTGACCTGGAAAGAGCACATCGCCGCCAGCTCCACGTTGACCAGAATCAGAGCATTTCAGCCCGCGATCGTGTCTGATTCACTTTCATCCGACATCGACGTACATGAGGTCCGCCGATCCGACCCCAGACGCCGTACGCCTGAATCATGACCGCGCGACGAGCCTATCCGTCCGACCTGCCCGACGCCCGATGGGCCCTGATCGCACCCCGTCTGACCGCACGGCGACAGGCCCGCACCGACGCCGGCGTCAGCGGCCGCACCCCCACCCACGACCTCCGCGACATCTTCGACGCGATCCTCTACGTCAACCGCACCGGCATCGCCTGGCGCTACCTGCCCCACGACTTCCCACCCCACCCGACGGTCTACGGCCACTTCGCCGCCTCAAGCAAGGAAGGCATCTCCACCGAACTCAACTACCAACTCACCGGCCTCGTCCGCCACCACCACGGCCGCACCACCCAATCCACTGCGTCCATCATGGACAGCCAGAGCGTGAAGACCTCGACCAACGTCCCACTGACCACACAAGGCACCGACGCCGGCAAGAAGATCGTCGGCCGCAAACGCGGCATCATCACCGACACCCTCGGCCTACCCCTCGCCGTCACCGTCACCGCAGCCAGCACCAGCGACAACACCATCGGCATGGACCTGCTCGACCAGGCCACCACCACCTACCCCACCCTCACCAAGACCTGGGTCGACGCCGGATTCAAGAAACGCGTCGTCGAATACGGCGCGCCCCAATCCTCGCCAAGGAACACATCGAGGAAGTCCTGTCCCTGCCCACTGCGATGGTCGGCCGCGGCACGCTGTTCGCCCTCTACGTGCGAGGGGACTCGATGATTGAGGCTGGCATCGGGGATGGAGACGTCATCGTCGTGCGACAGCAAGCGGTGGCCGACAACGGCGACATCGTCGCCGCCCTGCTCGACGGCGAGGCCACAGTCAAAGGTCTACCGCGCCCGCGATGGAGCAGTCGAACTCGTGCCGCGCAACCCGCTCTACTCAGCCATCCCGGGGAACCAAGCGACGATCCTCGGCAAGGTGGTCCGCCCCTACGCGCCCGCTCACGGCCGCCGTCAGGCCCCGGCACCTGCAACGAGAAGTACCACCGACCATGGCTAAGGTCCGCCAACCGGACACAACCGGCGCCGAACTGCTTACCCGTCACCTCATCACGACAGCCACACCGCCGGTAGACCCGACCCGGTCCCTCGGACACGCGCATCACGACACCGCCCCAAGGCGTCGCTACGGCCATCGAACAGGCCAACCCGACCCCTCAGGACGAGGGCTTCTCCTACAAACCAAGTCCAAGATCGGTCATAAAGCTCATAGCACCCGTCGTCGTAGCTAAGATGCAAAACTCTTCCTTAATAGATATGCATCCAACTACGGCCAGAAGGCTAGTGTCCTGAGTCGTTAATTCGTCGGCAGATAGTAGACTGTCGCGGTGGCTGGTCGTCCGCGTGGTGTGGTGGAACTGACTGATGACGAGCGT
>NZ_JBIVRQ010000014.1:0-158177 GCF_044755745.1 Micromonospora sp. NPDC092111 | reverse complement strand
ACGAAGCGTAGAGAACTCCGATGATCAATGGACCCGTGCCTGCTTGCTACCTCGGGGTCGTCCGCCCAGACGCCCTACCTATTGCCGGTCGCTCTTAGACGGATCACGGTACCGACGTTGTCCTGAGCAACAGCGGCCCGCATCGCAGGGGATGTCCAGAGCGGGTTCGTGACGTCCATGGCGGTGTGCCTGCCTCCGTACAGGGTTGCCGAGAACCGTAACTGGTCGAAACCTTCTCGGTACAGACAGCGATTGCCAGGCTCTGCAAATTGATTGCCGCCGTCCGCACAACTCCTTCCGAGTGGTCCGGTCGCCCCCTGA
Source organism: Micromonospora sp. NPDC092111 (assembly GCF_044755745.1). Classification (NCBI taxonomy): domain Bacteria; kingdom Bacillati; phylum Actinomycetota; class Actinomycetes; order Micromonosporales; family Micromonosporaceae; genus Micromonospora; species Micromonospora sp. NPDC092111. The sequence goes on along the minus strand of NZ_JBIVRQ010000014.1, from coordinate 157,856 downwards.
GACTCGGAGCAAGAACGCGGCGGCGGTAAACGCCCCGCACCTGGTCACGAAGGGGCTGGAGGTGATGATCATGCAGAAGTGGGTCGTGGGCGGAGCGTGACCTGACCGGTGGCCTGCCTACGCCAAGGGGTTGCTGGCAGGCCACCGCTCTCACCCCATTCAACACTCCGTTCCTGCCGACAGTTGATCTCCGCGCATGCCATCCACGAGCCGAGGTGCCCGATGCTGCCGTTTGAGTCCTTCTCCTATCCGTTCTTCGACCTGAACTTCTCGGCAGACCACGCCGCCGTCGTGTCGGCGTTCCTGTCGACGCCCGACACCGCGACGACGGGGTTGACGGCGCTCTACGTCCACATTCCGTTCTGCGACACCATCTGCTCGTTCTGCCCGTTCGTGAAGTCCGTCGGTACCGCAGAGCGGATTGGCGTCTACCTCGACGCCCTGCACGTTGAGCTGCGCACCGTCGGAGCGATGCGGCGGATCCAGGGCTGGGAACTCGACGCCGTCTACATCGGCGGCGGTACCCCATCGGTGCTGTCGGAGGATCAGATCGGCGCGCTGATCGGCGCGATCCGAAGCAACTTCGCGCTCAAGGTGGACGCGGAGATCTCGTTCGAGTTCGAGGCCAAGAGCATGGACGACTCGAAGTTCGCAACCTTGGCCGGGCTCGGGGTGACCCGCGTCAGTTTCGGGGTGCAGTCATTCGACCCGTCCACCCGCGACATGGTCCGGGTGACCGCGTCCCTGGACCAGGTCCACGCGTCGATCGCCGGGGCGACGAAGCACTTCAAGAACACGAACCTGGACATGATGGTCGGCTTCCCCGGCCAGGACGTCGAAGCGGCTCTGCTCGACGCCAGGCTCGCCGGGACGTCCGGGATCGGCAGCGTCTCGATCTACCCGGTCGACTACGTGATGACCCTGCCCGCGTGGCAGGACCGGATCCGTACCGGTGACCTGCCCCGGCCGGCCGTGCTCGATGAGCGGTCCCGGATGTTCCACAGCGCCCGCCAGGAACTGATGCGGCACATGTCCGAGCAGAACATGTACTGCTTCGGCGCCGCGTCCGCCCCACCGACCAGGTACATGTTCGCCACCCTGTACGGCGGTTACCGCGACGAGTGCGTTGGTGTCGGTGCCGGCGCGTACTCGTTCATCCGGGGGCTGGCCTTCTACAACGAGGCCGACGAGCGGGCCTATGTGGCGCGCGCCGCCACCGGGGTCCAGCCGATCGCACGGTCGTCGCCGGGGCACGCCTACGAGAAGGGCCTGGTGTTCTTCCCGAAGCGGTTGACGTTCGACATGCGCGACTTGGAGGAGCTGTCGCTGGCGGGGGTTTACGCCGACCGTATCGCCAAGGTGGTCGACAACGGTCTCGCGGAGATCACCGGCGAGACGCTGCGCCTGACCGAGCCCGGCAAGCTCGTCTACAGCGAGTTGATGGCCCACTTCTTCTCGGACAGCCAGCGGCGCCTGTATGACCGGATGGTCGCCCGGCTCAGCCAGCAGGTGGGCGTGATCGATGCGCAGGAGTGGGTCGCTGGCGAGGATCGGGTTCGGGGGATGGGAGCGTTCAACGCCCTACCCGGCGCTTCCACCCGTCGGCTGGCTCTCGCGCCGACGTCGAACTGATGGGCGACCCGTTCTTTCGGCGAACGCTGGAGCTGCTGGCCGGCCCTGGCTCGTCGTACGCCCGGTCGGTCGATGCGCCACTGATGCTGGATCTCAGCGTCGGCGAGGTCCGGTACCCACTTCCGGCGGCGATGCGCGCCGAGATCGGCGCGGCCGTCGCGGAGTCTGGGCCGTTCTGGTACGGCGACCCGGCCGGCGAAGAGGTGCTACGGGTCGCGTACCTGCACCACCTCGCCAGGGTCGGCGACGTCGACCGGGCCGTTCTGGATCCCTGGCGGGTGTTGGTGACTGCTGGCGGGAAGGAAGCGGCGTGGCTGGCCGTCCGCTACCTCCTGCACCGCCGACCCGGCGGCGTGCTCGTCCCACAACCGGGGTGGGAGCCGTACCGGCTGTGGGCGACCGCCGCCGGCCACCCGCTGGCCCCGTACAACCCGGCTACCGTTGCGGCGGACCCTGCCCTGCTCCGCCAGATCGTGGCCGAGGCGGCACCCCGGCCCACGGTGCTGATCGTCAACTACCCGCACAACCCGACCGGCGTGGCCGTCGACCAGGCGGTGATGGACCAACTCGTCGCGGTCGCCGCCGCCTGCGACCTGGCGGTCATGTCCGACGAGGTGTATCGGACGTTCGCCCCGGACGCAGTGTCCGCTCTGTTCGCGCCCGCCTTCGACCTGGCCCGGGACATCGTCGTGGACTCATGCTCGAAGTGGCTGTCCGTCGCCGGGCTCCGGGTGGGGTTCCTCGTCGCCGACCCGGCAACCATTCGGGATCTCACCCGGTTCCGGTCCTTGTACGCGTCCTGTACCAGCGTGCTGAGCCAGCGGGTGGCAGCGACGCTGTTAGGTAGTGACGTCGCGGCGCGGTGGCTCAGCAACACCCGCGCGGATATCCACCGGACCAGGGCCGACACGGTCACCGCGCTGGCCGGGCTGGGCGTGCCGGTGATTTCCCACGGCGGGCTCTACGCCTGGTGCCGCGTCCCGGACCGGGAAGGGCTGCCGGACCTGGGCCGTGACGGCGCCGCCCGGATCACCCCAGGCGACGGATTCGGCGCTCCCGGGCACCTGCGGCTCTGCACCGCCAGGGCCGATCTCGATCCGAGCACGGCGGCGGCGGCCGTCGTGACGACGCTGCGAGGTTGCTGATGTTCGATCACTTCAACCCACCACCGGCCACCGACCCCGGCCCGCTGGCAACACTGGTCGACGTCACGCTTCGAGACGGCGGTTTCGAGGTCGACTTCCGGTGGCCGGACACCCAGTTCGCCGACGTGACCGCCGCGCTAGCACCTGTCGGCGTCGAGATCGTCGAACTCGGCTACCTCGGCGGCGTCCCGCTGGAGCACGCCGTGGTGGCACCCGGCATCGGCGCCCACCTCACCCCCGAGCATGTGGCCACCGCCCAGCGCGACGGAGTCCGCCTGGCCGCCATGGTCCACCCAACCGCCCTAGCCAACGAGATCGACCTCACGGCGTACACGGCAGCCGGCTTGCACATGCTCCGCCTGGTATACCACCCCCACTGGCTGGACGACCTCGCTCACCTCGCGCACCGTGCCCGAGACCACGGGCTCCGGGTGAGCGTCAACATCGCCCTGGCCTCGCGCTACGACCCCGACGACCTGCTCGCCCACGCCGCCCGGATCGACAGAGCCACCACCCCGGACGTGCTCTACCTCGCGGACACCTGCGGCGCTCTCCTGCCCGACCAGGTCACCGACCTCATCACCCGGCTACGCGCCACCGTCTCCGCGGACCTCGGCTTCCACGCCCACGACTTCCTCAGCCTGGCCTACGCTAACGCGCTCGCCGCCGCAGCGGCGGGAGCCACCTACCTGGACTGCTCGATCCTCGGACTCGGCCGCAGCGGCGGCAACCTTCAAGCCGAACTGGTCCTGGTCCGCCACCGTCTGCGCGACCGGCCGGCGCCGAGCACCGCGCTCGGAGAGCTGCTGGCCTGCCGCCGCAGCCTGGCCGCCCTCGCACACCGCCCGGTCCCGTCGCTGGTCCCGCTCGTCTGCGGAGCACTCAACCTCACCCCGGTCGAAGAACACGCCCTCGCCGAACTCGCCACCGCGCAGCGCATCAACCCCGACGCAGCGGCACTTTGGCTCGCCAGCGCCACCAGCCGAGTTGCCTCCCTACGGACCGACGACCTAGTCCCGGCATGGCTTACGACGACCGGAAGGGCCTGACCGATGCCGCCCACCAGCCGCCGCGCCGCCACCACCACCGCCCACAGCTACGACGACTTCCCTGTCCAGACCGGCGACCTCGACCTGCGCGGCGACAACTCGCCTCCGCTGTCCGCCGTCGCCCCAGCCCTGCGGCGACTCGCGGTCACCGCCGCCGACATCAGCTCCTACGGAGCCGTCCAAGGCGAGCCCGAGCTGCTTCTCGCGCTCGCGGGTCTGTTCGGGGTGTCACCGGCGAATGTGGTAGTCACGGCGGGCGGTAGCGAGGCCCTGCACCTGGCGCTGACCTGCGTGGCGGATCCCGGCGACAGGATCCTGCTGCCTCGCCCGGCCTTCCCTGGCTTCGACGAACTCGCGCTTCTCGGCGGCCTCCGACTATCGCATTACGCCGTCCCGGGGCCGGTCCCGCCCGCGCGTGGGGCAGTGGCCACGGTCGTCTGCACGCCCCACAACCCGACCGGGGTCCTCGTTCGCCACACCGAAGTCCCGACTGCCGGCAGAGGGTGGCTGATCTGGGATGTCTCCCACACGCCGTTGACCGGCGAAGAGATCACCGACCTACAGGCGTCCCTCGGTGACGCCGATATCGTGGTGTTCAGCCTGTCCAAGCTGCTGCGGCTGCCCGGCGCCCGAGTCGGCTGCCTCGTCGCCCTCAACACGGACCTGATCGCCGCGATCACCCGGGCGAAGACCCACCTGTCGATGTCCGTCAGCCGGCCCAGCCAGCACCTCGCCGTCCAGGTCCTCACCGCAGCCGGCACCACCGCCGAGCTTGCCGACCGGCACCACGTCCTGACAAGCCAGCGGCAACAGCTCCTCGCGGCGGTCGACGCGTCAACCGCCTTCACCGCAGACCCCGCCGCGAGCGGCACCCACCTCCTGGTGCACACCAACGACGGCACCGACGCCTACCAGGCGCTACGCTGCGTCGGCGTGGTCGGCCTGCCCGGCCCGGTGTTCGGGGCACCCGACACAGCCGTGCGACTCTGCGTCGCGCAACCACCCCACGTCATTCAGGACGCGGCCCGCAGGGTAAGTGAGCTGTGACCCGCCGGGAACACCGTCGCCTGATCGTCACGTACACGATCGGCGTCGTCGCGCCGGCCACGGCGGCGGTGCTGCTGCTGCTGCTGCTAGCGAAGACCAGCGGCGCAGACCACGCCGGACCTACCACTATTCCGACGGCACCCCCAGCAGGACCAGCCGCGTTCGACATCGGCCGAGTGCTGCTCACCATCGTGATCATCGTCATCGCCGCGCACACCGGAGGCATGATCGCCACCCGGCTACGGCAGCCACGTGTCGTCGGCCAAGCCACCGTCGGACTGCTCCTCGGACCATCCGTGCTCGGCCACATCGCCCCCGACCTCAGCCGCTGGCTACGGCACGACAACAGCACCCACGCCATCGACCTGCTGGCCCAACTCGGCGTAATCCTCTTCGTGTTCCTCATCGGCCGCGAACTCGCCAGCGCACATCACCGCCGCCAAGGCGCCACCGCGATGGCCGTGGGACAGACAATGATCGCGGTGCCGCTGCTGTGCGGAGTGCTCACCGCAGCCCTGCTGCTGGACGGGTACCGACCCACCCAGGTCGGAGCCGTCCCGTACACGCTGTTCGTCGGGCTCGCGATGAGCGCCACCGCCCTGCCGGTACTGGCCCACATCCTCGCCGAGCGGCACCTGCTGACCAGCAAGGTCGGATCGTTGGGCACCACCGCAGCCGTCATCGGCGACGCCACCATCTGGTGCCTGCTCGCCATCACGATGTGCCTCGTCCAGCGCGGCTCGGTGGCCGCCACGATCGGGCGGCTCGGCGCCGCGCTGCTCTTCGCGGCGATCACGTGGTGGCTGATCCGACCGCTGCTGCACCGCACCCTGACCGCCCGGCACGACAGCGGCTACGCGGTGCCAGCCCTGCTGATCGCCGGCCTGCTCCTCAGCGCGCTCACCACCGAACACCTGGGCCTGCACTCGATCTTCGGCGCGTTCCTGGTCGGGCTCATCGTCCCGCCCACCTCCGTTGTCGTGCAACGCGTCGGGGTGATGGCCGACGGGCTGACCGAGTGGCTTCTCCTACCGCTGTTCTTCGCCGCCGTCGGCGCCCGAACGCAGCTTGACCTCATCACCGATCCGCGCGCCATGGTGCTGTGCCTGACGGTCCTGGTGATCGCCGCCGTGAGCAAGGTGCTGTCCGCAGGCGGCGCGGGCCGGGCGGTCGGGCTGGGCTGGCGCGACAGCGCGGCGCTCGGGGTCATGATGAACTGCCGCGGGTTGACCGAACTGCTGATCCTCAACATCGGCCTCACCGCCGGGATCATCGACGCCCGCGTGTTCGCCCTGTTCGTGGTGATGGCGCTCGTGACGACCGCCGCCACCGGTCCGCTGCTCGACACGCTCGGAATGCGCCGGCCGCCGACCGCTCCAGCAGAACCAGAACGGACGCCGGTCGGGAGAGTGCACCGGACATGAGCATGGCCTACGCGACAGGTACCCGCTCCAGCAGCCGCGTCAACAGTCGCGGCGCGCCCGGCGGCCAGACCGCCAGGAACTGCGGCGCAGCCGACGGACGGACCTTCAGGACCGCACCGAGCAGCCACGCGCTCGCCTTGCGGACCGGCTTTGCGTCGTCCTGCATCACCGACACCAGCAACGGCAATCCGCCCGGGTCCAAGCCGTCACGGACCGGCTTGATCAGCCCCACCACGTACAGTCGGCGCTGCCACGGCGACTCCGACCGAGCCAAAGAACTGAGGTCGACCAGCATCCCCGGGTCATCGGTGATCGCCTCACCGAGACAGCCCCCCAGCTCGTCAACGCTGAGCCAATTGTCCAGCGACGGCGCCCACTGCGCGACAGTCGACGCGGTGATCCGTGTACCGGCCAGCCGCAGCAGCATGCACGCGGCGAGTTCCTCCTCATGGGCCACCCCGTGCCACAGCCGGTCCGCCACCACCCGAACCGTCGCCTCATCACCGGCGGCGCATTTCAATGCCGTACGCACCGCGCCCCGCAACAGGGGGATACGCACCCCGAGGACGGGTTTGCCAGGGCTGCGGGCGGCGACGGTACCCGCCACGTACGTCGGGTCAGCGTGCTGACGCAACCCGGCGCGAACATCGGCGGCGAACCTCTCGGCGGAGTCGGTCACAACCTGCACCGCATCAACCTACAACCAGCAACCGCACTATCCGTGGAGGAGACACCGTGGCCGGCACCGCACTCGACATGACCTCACCCCGCCCAGGAGGTTCAAGCCCGGTCTACGGCGTCTACGGCACGATCGACGGCCGGGCACCGACGCTTGCGGCCCTCCTCAAAGCCGGTGCCGTCCTACGTCAACTCTCGTTCGACGTGCTGGTCGCATTGGAGACCCGCAGTCCGGCGCTACGTCGGGATGCCCTCACGTTGGTCGCCGAGCACGACGGGATGCCCCTGCTCGGCGCGGTCGGCTTCGACGATTGGTGGACCACCGTGCTGGAAGCGCTCAACCCGCAGTTCCCTCTCGCTACCGCCCGACGCCTCGTGATCGACAAGGCGAAGCTCTACGCGGAGCTGCGCAAAGAGGGCGCGACGGTCCCGGAATTCGCCGCCGCAGACCTCTCGCCAACGTTCCTGCGCGAAGCGCTCGACCGCGTCGGACCACGGCCGGTGCTGAAGCCCGCCACCGGCGCCGGATCGCGCGGCGTCTACCGCTACCGAGCCGACCTCTCGATCGACGAAAACTCGACCTCTACCGGCAACTGCTAGCGCTCGGCCACATCGACACCAGCATCCGGATACTGGCCGTGGAGTATCTCGGAGGTACGCAGGCGCTGGAGATCAGCGCCGACGTCATCGTCACCGGGGGCATCGCCGTGCAGTCGGTGGTCCACGAAAAGCGCACCGCCACCGAGGTGCATCCCTTCACTGATCGAGTCATGGTCTCTCCGCCAATCGATCCGCGCATCACCGCGGCCCTACCAGAACTGCCATCGACCATCGACCAGATCATCGCCGTACTCGACCTCCACGACGGCGCGCTGCACATCGAGCTACGGCTACACGACGGCAGATGGGTTGTGCTCGACATCGGCGTACGACCCGGCTCGGGTCTCGTCGCCCACTCCGTGCAAGCCCTCACCGGCACCGACCCACGTCTCGTGCACCTGCGCGCCTGCATCGGGCAGCCGGCTGCCACCGAACACACCCAACCCGCTACGGCTACCCACGCGGCCACCTGCATCGCCTGCTGCTACGTCACGGCAGCCGCGCGGCCGAACGTCTCGCTGACGCGGCAAGGCGACCTTGTCGACGAACTCCGCAACGCGCCTGACGTCATCGGTTGGCACCTCAACGCCGCCCAGGTCGATGATCAAATCTACCGGCCAGACGCCGGGCTATCGGATCGGTGTGGGCGCGGCGAATCCAGAAGCCGCACTCACACGACTACGGTCGATCGTCGGTCCCTACCACTACACCACTGGCTGACCACACATCCGACAGACGGCAGGTTCCCCGAATCTGCCGATCTCGCCATGGGAGAAGGCAAACGATGACCACGAGCCTGCACCACCTCGCCATCACCGCCACCGACCTCGCCAAATCAGCGCAGGGCTACGACGCGATCCTCGGCGTCCTCGGCTACCGCCGCCACATCACCGCAGACACGATCTGCACCTGGAGCGGCCCACAGCCGGAGATCCTGCTCTACCCCGCCGAAGGCGACGACCGCACACCCCACCAACACGGCCGCCCCGGCTGGCAACACGCCGCCTTCTCCGTCGCCGACCGAGACACCGTTCACGCCGCACACCAAGCCGCTGTCGACGGCGGCTGGACCATCGTCCACCCGCCCCAAGAGTACGACTACACGCCCGGCTACTTCGCCACCTTCATTGAGGATCCCGACGGGATCCGGCTCGAGGTAGCTCATATCCCCGACCTACCAGACCACGGTTGAAAGCCAGGCTCGGCGACTCGCACAACCAGGCGTTCAACGAGATCGGCCTCGACGTCGGGACGCGGCGTCGCGGGCGATGAGGTCGGCGGCGGCGTCGGCGCTGCCGCGTTCGAGGTCGAGGATGACGCTGGTGTAGGTGTCGGAGGTGAGGCCGATGGTGGAGTGGCCCAGGGTTTCCTGGACTTCCTTCATGTCGGCGCCGCCGTGGCGTAGGTAGCTGGCGGCGCAGTGGCGGAGGTCGTGGAGGCGTACGGGGGTAGCCCGGACTTGGTGATGAGGTAGTCGAAGCGGTCGCTGATGGTTTGGGGGTGCCATGGTTGGCCGTCGGCCTGGACGACCTCGACGTGTTCTGCGCGGTGCTGGACTGCACCCCGGCGGAGCTGCTGTTGCATGAGCCTTCGCAGGCGAGGGCACGCCGCGACGAGCTCAAACAGGTCGCCAACGCCGACGCCGCGCCGGTGGGCAGCCCGGTCGTCCCGCGGCTGGGACGTAACCGGTCGCTGCCGCCGGCATGACGGCGCCGCCCAGCTTCCACGCCGCGCGCCTGACCCGCTGCACCGTCTGCCGGCAGCAGCCGGTGGCCATGCGCGGAGTGAAATTCTGCTTCACCTGCTGGCCCGGCTGCCCGTCACGCCGCCCCCGTGTGTGCGGTGCGACGCCAAGACGGGCTACTTCACCGCCGGTCTGTGTCGGCGCTGTCACCGCTACGCGCCACCCGACGTCGACGCCTGCCTGGACTGCTACGCGTGGGGTGCCGTACGCAACCAGAGCTGGTTGTGCCTCGGCTGTGCGCAGTGGCGCCGGTCCAGCCCAGGTATCGGTGCCTGCGTCTGCTGCGGCCGGGTAATACATCTCGCGCCTGCGGGCACAGAGGTGTGTCGGCTCTGCTACCGGCAAGCGGTGCTGCACCGCAAGCCCGACGGAGACCTGGACATCGCGGGTGCCAACCAGTACGGACAGCAGTTGTTCCTGGCCGACATGTTTCATCGCAACACGCCCGGCACGCCGAGCGACGCGCCGCAGCACCGGCCCGGGCCGTCCGACGACGGCAGCCGTGTCTGGCCAGATGGCAGCAGCTCATCCTGTTGCCCGCCACGCACAGAACCCTGACGGGCCGAGACCGTGCCGAACTGCGGCGCCGCGCAGACCCGCAGCAGGCTGCCGAACTCGATGAGCACGCCGCAGCGATCGCCGTGCGACTCGGTTGGACGGACCGGCTGCTGCGGGAGGCGTGCATCGGCCTGCGCATCATGATCGGACTGCGGGACCACCGCGACAACCCGGTCCGGGCCAGCGACGTGACACTGCTCAGCGCCATCAAACTCCCCGCCGACGCGGTGATCAGAGTCCTCGCAGACGCCGGCATGCTTGCCGACGACCGCGTGCCCGCCCTCGACGCGTGGGCCACCGAGCAGATCGGCCGTCTCCCGGCTGCGATGGCGGCAGAGCTGACCCTGTGGTTCGAGGTGATGAAGAACGGGAGCTCCACCCCGCCGCGGCGACGACCACGCAGCGAGAACACCATCCAACTGCACCTACGCTGGGCGCTACCCACTGTGCTGCGGTGGGCGGCTACCGGGCATGACACCCTTCGTGAAATCACCCGCGACGACGTCGTCCGCGCTCTGCCGCCAGCGGGAAACCCGCGCTCGCAGATCAGGCAGGGCCTCAAATCGATCTTCCGGCTACTCAAGGCCCAGAAGATGGTGTTCACCGACCCGACCACCCGGATCTCCACCGGCCGGCACGAGACCCGACAGCCGCTCCCGGTCGACCTCACCGTGCTACGGCAGGCACTGGACTCCAGCAACCCCGCGCACGCCGCTATAGCGGCGCTTGTCGCCTTTCACGGGCTGCGCACCGGTCAGGTGCAGATGCTGCGGCTCACCGCCGTGCGCGACCGAGTGCTACACGTCGACGACCGGGTCATACCCCTGGCCGAACCCGTCCACCAAGCGCTCGCCGCCTGGCTCGACTATCGCCGCAGCCGGTGGCCACGAACCAACAACGCCTACCTGTTCGTGACCACCCGGACTGCGAGCAGCGACGCGCCAGCCAGCCGCCGCTGGATCTGGCAGGCCACCGGGCCCCCAGCTGTCCGCCACCAGCATCCGCCAGGACCGCATCGTCGACGAGGCACAAGCCACCAACGGAGACGTCCGACGGTTGGCCGACCTCTTCGGTCTGAGCATTGCTGCCGGCAACCGCTACGCCGCCACCGTTGAACACCCCGACCTCACCTCACTCACCTAACCCGTCCCGGATGGCCGTGCCGTCAGGGCTCCGGTGGCTCCCTATGGGCCACAGCGGCGATGAGCGGGCTCAGCTCCTGGATCAGTTCCTCCATGCTCTGCCCGGTCTGCGCCCGCACCAAAGCCAGCGCCAGCTCAGCCAGCAGGCAGAACCCGCGCGCCTGTGCCGCCGGGTCGCCGATCGCGGCCAGCAGCTCCTCGGCACCGGCGAGGTCACCGCGGTGCTTGGCCGCGATGACCCCGGCCGCCTGCTGCACCGCGACGAACACCGGCCCGGGGCCGGTGCCGGTCACGGGGCGAGCAGGATTGGGTTGCCGGCGGCGCGGGCCGCGTCGAACCGCTTGGTCACGTCGGCCCAGTTAACCAGGTTCCACAGCCGGTCGACGTAGTCCGGCCGAACGTTCTTGTACTGCAGATAGTAGGCGTGCTCCCAGGCGTCGAAGACCAGGATCGGCGTGGAGCCCTGGCCGACGTTGCCGTGGTGGTCGTAGACCTGCTCGACGATGAGCCGCTGCGACAGCGGCTCCCACGCCAGTACACCCCAGCCGGAGCCCTGCACGCCCTTGGTCGCGATGGAGAGCTGGGCGGAGAATGCCTCGAAGGAGCCGAAGTGCTCAGCGATCGCGGCGTCCAGGTCGCCGTCGGGACGGTCGGCGCTGCTGCCCGGGCGAAGGTTATTCCAGAAGATCGAGTGCAGGACGTGCCCGGAGAGGTTGAACGCCAGGGTTTTCTCCAGGCCGACCAGCGTGGAGTAGTCGCCCTTGTCACGGGCCTCGGCGAGCTGGTCGAGGGTGTCGTTGCTGCCCTTGACGTACGCCGCGTGGTGCTTGCTGTGGTGCAGCTCGAGGATCTGGCCGGACATGGCCGGTTCGAGGGCGCCGTAGTCGTAGGGCATGTCGGGCAGCGTGTAAACGGCCATCGGGTGCCTCCCAGTGATCAATCGGTCTGGTCCCGCCAGTATGGCTTATTGCAAAGTATTGGCAACTACGGAACCCTGCGGGGCGCCGTCGATGCGACGGCGTGCGGCGTGCGCGCAGTGCGGGTCCCCGCCGGTCCAGCGGCCGGTGCCGTAGTCCCGCAGGCCCCAGAACGGGGGCGAGGTGACGACGCAGTCGACGGACGCGTCCGGCATGGCGGCTAGGACTCGCCGCGCGTCGCCGAGGTACAGGGTGAGCGGCCCCGTCCGGTGATGCTCGTAGTCGGACAGGCTTCCGGCATCGTGGAGGTTGTCGTCGGTTATGACGGCACCTGCCACCTATGCGGGCACAGCAGTAGCCGCAGCGCGGTGGCCGCCTGCTGCGGGACGACGCCGTTGCCCAAGACCCGCAGCGCGAGGGTGCGTGGCAACCCCAGCGCGGGGTCGGTGACGTGGCCGGCGTTGAGGCCCATAAGCCATTCCACGAACGATGGGGCGAGCACGGGCTTGCCGTGCTGACCGGTCTGGGTCGGCTCCGGTGCGGGTCGGCCGAGCAGCAGCTCCCACCGGGCGACGGCGGCGGCGTATCCGCCCCACCGCTCCTCGTCGAGGTCACCGAGACCGGCAACCGTGGTGCGCAGGTCCGCACCACCGTCGCCGTGGCGGCCGGGTCCGCGTCCGTCGGACGCGCGGGGGGTGGGCAGGACACGGGCGGGTACCTGCACCGCCGCCGACGGGAGAGTGAGGTCGCCGTGGGAGCCGCGCTGGCCGGGGCAGCCTTTCGCCCCGTCGCTGGCCTTCGGGGTGGGCAGCAGCACCTGCGACAGTGGGGGCCGGAACCCGGTCCCCGCTTTGCGTCCGGGGGTGCCGGTGTCGCTGGCCCGCGGGGTGGGCAGCAGCCGGGTGGCGTCGGTCAGCGTCCGGCCATGGTGATCGACCGGGGTGACGCGGGCGGCGGTGACATTGGCCGAGGAACGGCTGTCGGCCACCGTCGGTGTGGGCAGGAACTGCCCGGCGACACCGGCCAGGCTCGGCCGGCGGGCCGCTCCCGCCGACGGGGACTTGTTCGACCCGTACGCCACCGCTGTCGGGGTGGGCAGCAGTCCGTGGGTGGAGCCGGACGGCTCGATCAGGTCGGGCAGTCCATACTGATGGCCGGGGCCCTTGCCGTCACGCGCGCACGGTGTCGGCAACGTCCGCACCCCCTCGGCGAGGTTCTGTGGGTGTGGCCAGCAGGAACAGCCGGTCGCGGCGGTGGGCGGCGCCGATGTCGGATGCGCGTAGGCACGTCCAGCTCGTGTCGTACCCGAGCGTGGCCAGGTCGGCTTCGACGACGTCGAAGCCGCGGCGCAGGAGCGCGGCGACGTTCTCCACGACCACGAGCGGCGGTCGAAGCGCGCGAATGGCGTCGGCGACAGTGCTCCACAGGCTGGAGTGCTTGCCGCTGATCCCGGCGCGTTTGCCGGCGTTGGAGATGTCCTGGCATGGGAATCCTGCGGTGAGGATGTCGACGGGCGCGACCTGGGTCCAGTCGACGGTGCGGATGTCGCCGAGGTTCGGGATGCGGGGCCAGTGGTGGGCGCAGACGGTGGCGGCGTGTCGGTCGGTTTCGGCGTACCAGGCGAGCTGGCCGCCGAGCACCAGCTCGACGGCCATGTCGAGGCCGCCGTAGCCGGTGCACAGCGATCCGATCCGGGGTGGAAGGTGCTGCTCAATGGCGCACCTCCCGTCCCGGCGTCGCCGCCGCGTCGCCGGCCTCACCGGCGGGTGGGTCGGTGTGCGGGCAGGTCCACGGCCCGCAGCCGGGCGCGTCCAATCCCGCCTCGGCTCTCGGGCGGAGCGTGACCTGCTCGAGTGGGACGCGTTGGCGGTGCAGGAAGAACTGACCCCGTAGCTGTTGGCCAGCGGCGTTGGCCCGCGCCGAGCCGTGCCGGATCGCCGCGTCGAACGCGACGGCGTCTTCCCATCCGGCCGGGTCGTCGCGGCGCAGCCGCGACCATTCGGCGTCGGTGCGGTACGGGCATCCGACTCCCCTGTCAAGTTCCAGCGTGTTGTGACGCTGCGCCTGCCCGGCGGAAGATCTGGTGATTGGGCGTGCCGCCTCGACGCGAAGGCCGAGGAACGTCAGCCGTGTATAGGCGTGTGGAGTGCCTGGCGCACCGGTGCTGCGGCACCTGCTTGCGGTCTGAGCGTCGTCACCCGGACTGTTACGGTCCACGTCGTGGAAAGGGCAGACTTCTGGCGCCTCGTCGAAGGTGCTCGCGTTGAGGCGGGTAGCGACACGGAACGCGTCGCGCAAGTGCTCCTTCGTCGCCTGCGAGACCTGAGCCCGGCCGAGATTGAGCAGTTCCAGGAGCTGTGGGAGCAGGCGCAGGACAAGCTCTATTGCTGGCCGATCCATGACGCCGCAACGTTGCTGCTGGGACCGCTGGATGACGACGCCCTGTTCGCGGTGCAGGACTGGATCGTGTCCCACGGGAGGCGCACCATGCAGCGGGTTCAGGAGGATCCCGATAGCCTTGTCGACTTGGTGCGGGATCGACACAATGCTCGCATTGACTGGTTCTGCGGTCTCGCCATGGAGGCGCACATTGCCGCGACGGGGCGACCCTTCGACGTCGATCGGCCTGACGGACCCGACGAACCTGCGGGAACTCCCGTTGAGATGACCGACGAGGCGAGTGTGAGGCAGCAGTTCCCCAGGTTGACCGCCTACCTCGACGACAACCCATGGATTGAACGGCCGTGGGGCCAGGCAGCTGACTGACTCACGCGCCACCCGGCGGCCGAGCGCATCTGACGATCCAGGACAGTTCGAGGCGCGGGCGTCGTCCAGTCTGTCAGCAACTGGTGTCGAGTTGGTGGGCGGAGGGTAGGGCGACCAGGCGGCCGGATCTTCCGGTGCCGGTGCGCAGTTCGTGGTTTTCGAGTTCAAGCACGTTGACGATTCGGGCGAGTACGTCGTTCTCTCCTTGAAGTTTGGTGTTTTCCGTGACGAGTTCCTTGATCCGGTCGAGTGCCTTGGTGAGGTCGTCGCGGAGCTTGCGTTCGTTGTCGGGGACGTGGCCGCGTGCGCGGACGCGGGCGTAGAAGTCGTCCTTGAGGTCGGTGTGACGGTGCGTGAGCAGGTGCCGTTTGACGTTGGCCTCGTCGGCGAGCGCGACGATGGTGAGTGATCCGTTGGAACGAAGCGGTGTCCCGGCGAGGAGCCGGTCGATCGCTGCTCGGATGGCGTCGCGGTCGGCGGTGGCGGATTGAGCGTTCATGAGTCCTCCTGATCGGTGGTGATGCGGGAAGTGCGGTGGTCAGAGGCGAGGTGAGCCAGGTGATCGGCCTTCTGCCGCAGCCGATCGGCGAGCGGCTCGGGTAGCAGTGGTGAACTGGCTTGGGTGCGCAGTTCTGCTGCTGCGTTCTCGATCTGGTTGGCGTGCTCGTCGGTGCGCGCGATGTTGGCGCAGCTGCTGCGGCAGCGGTCGAGGCTTGGTGTGGCTTGGCCGCCGCGGCTGGGATGGCAGAGCGCCTTCGCGCGGTCGTAGTTGCAGAACAGGAACGCTTCGCTGTTGTGGAAGACGTTGAGCGTGGGGTCGGCCAGCAGGCTGCGGGCCTGGCGCGTGGTGGTGACGAGTCCGCCGAACCGGCGGTGCTGCGTGCCGGCGGCGTTGATCAGGCGACGTGCGGCTGGTCCGGAGACGCCGCCGCCGTTGTCGAGGGACTCGTGGACGTCGGTGAGGTCCTGGGCGACCGGTGGGGATCTCGCCGCGGGAGGCGAGCAGCAGAACGGTGGAGCTCTGCACTCCGGCACCGAGGCTCAAGTAGCGGTGGGCGGATGGGTTCACGCGACCACCCCGCCCTCGGGCGGGCTCGGGAACGCCGAACCCAGGTGGTCGCCGAGTCCGACATCACTTGAGTTGGAGCGCGCTGCCCTGAGCCCGCAGGTGGTTGACCTTGTTGATCTCGCGATGTGAGTCAATGGTTGTGCTCTGCGCCACCAACGCCCGGATCCTCCTGCAAGCCCCGCTTGAGGTGCTGTTCTGAGTAGCTCGCCTCTACAGCCGTTGCGACCGACGGCTCAGCTTGGGCTACGGTGCCGCAGTGACACGATTCCGCCGTGCCTACCGGGACGTCGACGGCCAACGAGTCGAAGGCACCTGGCGGCACATCTTTGTCCGCAACGCGGACAACTACTACCTCACCGACCTGGTCATCTACGCCGACGGCGCGATCGACACCGGCACGGGCGGACTCACCGATCTCAACGGGCTGGCGGAACTTGTGCGCTGCGGCCGGGTGGCCACGACCTTGAATGACGGTGCCTGGGCATCGGCCCACCACCTCGCCGGGTGGCGATTCGCCGAGGCCAGCTGTGCGATCGACGCCGACATGCTCCTCGGCGAGGTCGCTGACGAGATCGACCGGCTCAACGACCGGCCTGACTCCACCGATAGCTGCCTGCAGGCCGTGCAGACCTATCTGATCGACGCCACCGAAGAGAACCGCTTGCGCGTACGTCAGCGATATTTGGCCATCCCCGAGCACCTGCGTATCTACGCTCTTGGCGACATGGACAACCGCGATTGGCCGCTGAAAATCCTGGCTACCGCCATCGGCGACACTGTCGAGAGCGACTACGAAGACGAAGTGGCGACCCCGGAACTGCACGCTGAGGCCATCGAGTACTTCCGTTCCCGAGAGCTCCATCGCGCCCGAGCCAGCACGCGGATCCCGGCCGACGGGCCGGAGCAACCCGGTACCGCGACGTTGACCCTCTACCAAGGGCGGCAGGAACATCCAGGCACCGAAGTCCTCCAAAACGGCTACCCGGCGGAACTCACCATCGAGGGCAGGGCCTATCCGACTGTCGCCCACGCCTACTGGGCACTGTCCACCGACGATCCCGGATGGCGTGGTCGCATCGCAGCAGCGCCGCACGTCCACGAAGCCGTCAAACTCGCCGAACAGGCGCCCCGCCGCCCCGGTTGGCCCTCGGCCCGCCTTGCGATCATGACGCAGCTGCTGCGGGCGAAATTCGCTGAGCATCCATCTATGGCACGCACGCTGCTTGCCACTGGCGACGCGCGCATCATCTACACCGCGCTCGACTCCGCCTACTGGACCGCCTCGGGGCAGCAGGGCAGCAACTGGATCGGCCGGCTGCTGGAGGTCATCCGCGCCGAACTCGCCGCCGTCGACGCCGGGATCTCCCTTCCTGTGATTCACGGCGCCGTCCCCTCGGCTTCATCGGAAACCCGAGGACCGACATAGGCTGAGGAGCCTCCACGGCACTCGGAATGCGCCTGAGAACACTTGGGTTCGCGGGAACTCGCGGAGATTGGCGGGCGGCGGAAGATCAGCACGTCCTCGTGCGTGATCAGGTGCAGCGGGGTGCCGCCCGCGCGGGCTTTACGCACAGCCTGGAGCTGGAAGAATGACGGGCGGGCGACGAGCTGCCCGTCACGCACCGCGGCGAGCAGCGCGACGCACCGCTCGGTGGGCGTCAGGCCGGCGCGAACGCCGGCCGCGATGACCGCCGAGGGCAGGTCGACCAACTGCCCGTGCTTGCGCCACGGCCGGGCCGTGACCACGACGACGCCGCCAGGGCGCAGCAGGAGGGCGCAGCCGCGCAGGATCTGCGCGAAGCCGTCGGCGAGGCCGGTCAGATCGCGGTAGGCGAGGTTGCCCTTGTCCTCGCCGTCGTTGTACCGGTCGTCGTACTTGACGACCCCGTCCGCGCCGGGCCGGACCAGGCCGTGCACGGTCGGTCCGTACGGCGGTGAGGTGACCACCAACGCGACCTGCCCGGCAAGGGCGGCGGGTAGGAGCGCGGACAGGCGGGTGGCGTCGCCACGGACCACCGACGCCCGGCCGGCGGCGCCCTGGTGGTGGGCGTGGGTGATGTTGGCGTCGGCGATGTTGGACCAGCGCGGCTCGTACTCCACACCGATCGCGTCGCGTCCGGCGTGAATGGCCTCGACGAGGGTGGTGCCGATTCCGCACATCGCGTCCAGAACGAGATCCCCGGGCCGGGTGTAGGCGTGTACCGCGTGCGCGGCGATCGCCGGGAGCATCCGGGCCGGGTGCTTGACCGACTCCGGCACGTACCGGCCTCGCCGCTGCACCGGACCGGTGCGCTGCGCGGTCGCCCACACCGACAAGCCCTCCGGCGGCGCGGTGTGACGCTGACCGTCGTGCTCCGGTACGGCGTCGTCGTTCGGCTGGTGCGGGTCGCGGGCGATGGGGTACTCAGCCACGGCGCTCACCGCCGTCGCGGCGCCGCTCGCCCTGTGCGGATGAGAACACGAGCAGGTCCGCATGCACCCGCAGGTGCGCCACCCACCGCGGGTGGGTGAGGGTGAGCAGCTCCTCGTCGGTGGCGTAGTAGGCGAACCGGTCCTCGTCGGTGTCGGCGGTGACGGCGACGATGTGCTGCAGGTAGCCCAGCCCGGCCTGCGCGGCAGCGGTGGCGACGGGGCTGAAGTCCTCCGGGCTACCGGCTGCTTTGGGGAGGGTGACGACGAGGACGAGGCAGCCGCCGGGGCGCAGCAGCCGCGCGCAGACGGTCAGCAGCCACGCCAGCCGGATCCGGTTGACGGCGTCGTCGGGATCCAGCGGCCAGCTGGCCACGACCAGACTCGTCGCCTCCCCGAGGGAGGTCCGGCCCGGCTCGGTGGGATCGGCGGGCGGGGCGTCGGTGAGGTCGTCGCCGAACCACGCGCCGATGTCGGGCACCAGGTCGCCGTCCTCGGCGAGGGCGGCGGGGTCGGGGCGCGTGAGCGGGGTGACCGGTCCAACGATCAGGCTGGACGCCTCGGTGGACCAGCCCGGGTGGTGGCGGCGCCCTCCGGCCGCGCAGACGTCGGTGAGAGCGTGGTCGGTGGTGAGGTCGACGACGGCCTCGCCGGGGCGGGTGTAGGCGGCCACGAGCCGGTAGGCCAGGCGGGCGCCGATGCTGCGGCCGGCATCGCGCGGATCGTGGGCGGTGCGCCACACGGTGACCGGCACCGGCGGGTCACCGGCGATCAGGTCGATCAGGGTCGGGTCGGCCACCGGCGGGCCGATCGGGTGGACAGGGACGTTGTGGTGCTGCGGCGTGTGCTCGCTCATTAGGTGTCGGCTCCGCGCCGCGCATGCAGTGCGCTGACACTCTTAAACCCGCGTTTGTGTGCTCTGGCGAACGCCTGCCTAACTCACAGAAACTCACAGCCGCTCACAGCGCCGCCCGGCCGGGCGGCGCTGTCGCCGTTGACCTGCTCTTTTATCCTCACAGGTGATCCGGCTGGCGGGTTTACTCGGCTGCGGCGCTGCGCCGCGTCCGGCGGTGTCTCGCCCCGGGGCGGCGCATCCGCCGCCGAGCGGTCACCGAGCCGTCGGATCGAGGTGCCTCGCGTACCGAGCCGCAGCGACACCAGCGACCCGTTGAGGGCGCACCGCCGCGTGCCAGGACAAGGACTGCAGAACCTCGGCCCGGGACGCCCGACGCGCGGCAATTCAGCGCAGGTACGCCGGGCCCTGCCACCCCTTCTCTAGCAGACTGGTCCGCGCGGCTCCATGACCACCGGCCGCGGCAGCGCGACCGCCATGGACACCGCACGCGGCCACCGGCATGTCATCGTGTCATCCACAGATGTCGATGACATTGGTTGCGTCACCGTTGCCCATGTCGCATACGCGCCGATGTCATGACGCAGTCCGTGGCCATCACCGGCCGGCCGCGGCGCGACGACCGTGGCGGCGTGGCTGCGACGGCGTCGCCGTGACCGCCACCCGCAGCCCGTGACCGCGCTCGACGCTGTCACCGCCGCATGGACGCCAGCGGCACGGCATGGCAGTCGCCGATGTCAAAACGCTGCTCAATGGGCTGCCCGGGCAGAATGTCAACGAGGGCGGTCGATGTCAGGGGTGTCACGGCACGGCTGGTGCCGTGTCATGAGCGGCGCCCCCGCCCGCGTGCTGCGATGACACGGTCATCGTGACCGTCGGGAACGCCGGGACGCCCGGAGTATCGACGTGCGCCGTTGACATGGCGATCGCGACACGGTACCGCCGGCTACGGTGACACACCCCGCCGACGGCACGGCTGTCGTGACCGCCAGCCATGCCACCCTGTCCGCGAGCATCGACGTGAATCGTTGACATGGTCATCGTGTCACCGCGCTGCCGGCCACTGTGAACACACCCCTTCGATGCCGCCTCGATGCCACCTCAGGGTGGCTGCCTGCCGTCACCAGTGTCTCCGTTGCGGGCCGACGAACGATGCTGCTCCGGTCGCCGGGCCGCCGGTCGGGCGCCTGCCGACCCGCCGACGGGGGCTGCGAGTTTCCGTCAGTTGTGGTGAGCGGCGCGACGACGTGCCGGAACAGACCGCCGGGCTGCCGTCCGCAGGCCATCCGCGACGGGTCGATTTTTGGCCGGCTCGCCGCTCACAGCCCTGCTCGGCGGCCCATTCGGCGTCGCCGGCGGACGGTTCGGCACGGCCGGTCGGGCGCGGCGACGCCAGACGCCCTATCAGGGCCGTGGCGGCGGCATTTCCGGCCTGACCTGTGCTGTGAGCGGTTGTGAGCGGGCCGTGGCGTAATCGGTGCCCCGCTGTCGCCAGACGCGACGGCGACTACCGAATCCTGAGGAGTGGCATCATGAACGCGCCCCCCACCCAGTGGCCGGACTCGCCGTTGGACGCCGCGGAGGTGGCCTTCACGGCGCTGACCGGCGACCCCGACCCCCTGTCGATCGACTGCGACGTGCTCGGCCCCGACCTCGACCTTCCGGCGGGTGTGCTGCCGCTGACGGCGGTGCGGGACTGGCTGCTGGAACACCCGCGCGCCTTCGGGGCACGCGACGCGCTGTGGGCGGAGCTGGTCCGCCGGGCCCGCCTGGACGGCCCGCAGTGGGTCATTGCCGCGGTTGGCATGGCCCTGCCGGCTCTGCGCCGCTACACCCGCCAGTTGGACACCGGATACGGCGGTGATCCCGACGACCTCGAGGCGGAGATCCTGATGGGTTTCCTGGTCGCGTTGCGCGACCACGTGGACCTTGCCCGACCCGCCCCGTACGCGGCGTTGTGCCGCGCCGGGTGGCGCGCCGGGTTCAAGCTGCGCCAGCAGGCGTCGGAGTTCACCACGGTCGACGACGTCGAGCACGTCACCGGACCCCGCACCCCGCGGATGCCTTACGGACATCCGGACGTGCTGGTCAACCGCGCCGTGCGGCTCGGGATCCTCGACGCCGAGGACGAACACCCCTTCATCGAGGTGCGGCTCGGCCGCAAATCAATCGAAGGGGTCGCCGCTGACATGGGCATCACGGCCGCCGCGCTGCGGATGCGGCTGGGCCGCATCGACACCCGCATCGCCGAAGCCCTCGCCACCGGTCTGCTCACCGGGGTGGCGTCCCCGCAGGCCGCGCAGGCCCTCGCCGCGCAGGCCGGCCGGCGTGGCAGCCTCCGCGCCGCCAGCCTCCGCCGCACCCAACCGAGCGAGATGCGGGCAGTGGCAGCCGCCTGACAGCACCCGTGGCACCACCTTCGCGGCGCCCGCCCCGGCCCTGCCGGTGCGGGCGCCGCAGCCTGTCGCCCACCCCGCCGACCCCGGCTCGGACCAGGCCAGCCCGAGGCGAAACCTCACCCGCGGCAACACCGCAGGCCGGGCCAGGAGACCGGGAGGGTCGCCGCGTTCTCCGCCCTGGCAGCCGGATCACGTCGATCGAGAAAACACCCGCAGGGATCAGTTAGGGCGAGAAAAGGCAGTTCAGAGGCCAGAAGGCTCGAGCGCTGTCAGTGGCTGTGAGTTTCTGTGAGTCGCTGTGAGTCGGGCAGGCGTTCGCTAGAGCACACAAATGCGGGTTTAAGAGTGCGAGACCTTTACGCCCGCCGCCGGTGGGGGTGAGCGGTTCCGCCCGCCGCCGGAGGGCCGGGCCCTGATCGGGCCGCCTGACGCATCGGACGCGTCTCCGGGTGCCGCGCAGTTTGGTGCGCTGACACCTCATCGAACACACCGCTACCCGACAAGGGAGGACGTGCTCCTCCCGGGGACGGCGGTGCGTCGTGGCGCCGTGCGTGCCCGCCTCTGGCGGCGGTCCACCCATCCGGACCGCCGACAACCGCCCCGCCGCCCGGGGCCGGAGGTGAACGTCTCATGTTCCGTATCCCGGCACGTGCTCGTGCCCTCACCCGCTCTCGGACCATCCGCCGAGTCGGCCGCGTCGCCGTGGTGACCGGCGAGGTGCTGCTGTTCCTGTCCGTGCCCGCCGCCGCGTACGCCGACGCCGGCACACCCGCGCTGGCGGTGAACTCCCTGCCGCTCGTCATCGCCAACCTGCGGCTCTGGCTGATCGGCATCCTCGCCGCGCTCGCCACCCTGTTCCTCGTTCTAGCCGGCGTGTACTGGGCCACCGCCGGCGGCGACCCGGCGCAGGTCGACAGGGCCAAGGGCGCGCTGCGCAACGCGCTGATCGGGTACGGCCTGGCCGTGCTCGCGCCGGTGTTGCTGGAAATCGTCCAGGGCATTGTCGGAGGCTGATCATGAGCTACGTCCTCGGCCAGATCCTCGACTGGCTCACCACCGCGATCCTGGCGACCCTGGACGCGCTGATCGGGGTGATCAGCAGCGCGCTGCTGATCACCCCGAACGTCACCGGCCTGCCGCAGGTGCAGGCCTTGACCGGCCGTTCGGTGTGGGTCGTGGACACCGTGTTCGTCCTGGCGTTCGTCGCCGCCGGCGTGCTCACCATGACCGCCGGCAGCGACGAACGCTCCCGGTACACGATCAAAGACCTGCTCCCACGCCTGATCGTGGCCTTCGTCGCCGCGCACTTCTCCCAACTGTGGTGCGGCATGCTCATCGACCTCGCCAACGCCCTCACCGCAGCGCTCACCACCGGCGCCGGCGACCACGACGGCGCGCTGCGCGCGATCAAGACCCACATCCTCGCAGGGCAGGACAAGACCGCCGCGCTGCTGTTCGTGATCTGCGTGGCGATCATCGCCGTGCTCCTGGCCGGCACGGCGTTCAGCATGATCGTCCGGTTCGCCGTCGTGCTCGTCCTGACCGCCGCCGCGCCCCTGGCGTTGGCCTGTCACGCGCTGCCGCAAACAGACCCGGTCGCGCGCCTGTGGTGGCGCTCCTACGCCGGTGTCCTGGCGGTGCCGGTGGTGCAGGGCTTCACCCTGTATGCCGGGCAGTGGATGCTCACCGACCCGGCGCACCTGCTGCCCGTGCTCGGCCTGCCGGTCGAGCCCGGCGGAGTGCTGAACCTGTTCGTCGTCATGGTCATGCTCTGGACCACCCTGCGGGTGCCGCACCTGATGCACCGCTACGTCAGCGCCGGCAACAGCGGCGGCGGGGCCAGCATGATCGGCGCTGCGGTGCGGGTGATCGTCGTACAGCAGGCCACCCGGGCGGTGCCCGGCCTCGGACGCGGTGTGCGGGCGGTGAGCCGATGACCACCCCGCATCAGAGCGAGTCGGGGCGGGCGCGGATGCCCGCCGACGTCGACGCCCCCGACAAGGTCGCCTACGGGCTGACCTTCCGCCAGCTCGCGATCCTCGCCGCCGCCGCCCTCGGCTTCTACGGCGCCTGGCGAGGCCTGCACACCGTCATGCCGGTGGCGGTACTGATGGGCGCTGCCGTGATCGTCGGCGGCCTTACCTTCGGCGTCGCCGTCGGGCGCCGCGACGGTCTGCCGCTGGACGTGTGGCTGCTCGCTGCCATCCGACACGCACGCGCGCCGAAGGCGTTGTCGACCACCGACACGGCCTCGACGACGCCGGACTGGGTACAGGCGCCGACGACTCGGGTGATGGTGCCGGCACCGCTCAGGCTGCCCGCGGACGCGATCGACGACGGCGGGGAGATCCGCCTGGGCGGCACGCGGGCGGCGATGGTCGCCGCGACCAGCGTCAACCTGGCGCTGCGCACCGCCGACGAGCAGGCAGCCCTGGTCGACACCTTCGGCCGCTGGCTGAACAGCCTGTCCACGCCGACGCAGATCGTCGTGTCGGCGCAGCCGGTCGACCTGCACTCCGCCGCCCGCTCCCTGTCGCATGCCGTGGACAGGATCGCGCACCCGGCTCTCGCTGACGCGGCGGCCGACCACGCCCGGTTCCTCGACGACCTCGCCACCCGCCGGGATCCGCTGCGCCGGCAGGTCCTCATCGTCACCCGCACCAACAACGGTGAGCGTGGGGACCACGCGGCACGGCGCCGCGCCGACGACACCGTGCGGACCCTGTCCGGTCTCGGGGTCACCACCCGCGCCCTGGACGGGGCGGCGGTCACCGCGGCGATCGCCGCCGCCGCCGACCCCTACCGGCCCTCGCGTCCCGGCGGCCTCGCCGCCCCCGACGCCGTCATCACCGGCCCAGACACCCCACCCCGACAGAAGAAGGGACCCCGATGAGAACCCGCACCCGAACCCGCGCCGACAGTGGCGCCCGCCAGCGGTCGTCGCTGGCGGGCGCTGTCGCTCCTGCCTCGGTGGAGGTGACCCCGCGGATGTTGCGCGTCGGCGACGGCTACGCCGCGACCCTCGTGGTCACCGGCTACCCGGCCGAGGTCGGTCACGCCTGGCTGGAGCCCCTGCTGTCCTGGCCGGGCCGCCTCGACCTGGCCCTGCACATCGACCCGCTGCCCGCCCCGGTCGCCGCGTCGCGGCTGCGCAACCAGCGTGCCCGTTTCGAGTCCAGCCGCCGCGCCGACGCGGCAGCCGGCAAGCTCGCCGACCCGTACGTCGAAGCGGCGGCGGAAGACGCCGCCGACCTCGCCCAGCGCCTCGCCCGTGGGCAGGCCAAACTGTTCCGCGTCGGCCTGTACCTGACCGTGCACGCCCGAACCGAGGACGAACTGCTGCAGGCGTGCGCGCAGGTGAAGGCCGCCGCCGCGTCCACCCTGATCGAGGTGCAACCCGCCACCTGGCGCCATCTCGCCGGCTGGACCACCACCCTGCCCTTGTGCGCCGACAGCCTGCAGATGCGCCGCACCATGGACACCCAGGCTCTCGCCGCCGCGTTTCCCCTCGCCTCGGCCGACCTGCCCGCCCCGCTGCCCGGCGACCCGCCCGCCGAAGGCGGCGTGCTCTACGGCGTCAACCCGGACTCCCAGGGCATCGTGTGGTGGGACCGCTGGGCGCAGGAGAACCACAACAGCGTGGTGCTGGCCCGCTCCGGCGCCGGCAAGTCCTACTTCGTCAAGCTGGAGATCCTGCGCAACCTCTACCAGCAGGTGCAGATCGCCGTCATCGACCCCGAAGACGAATACCTGCGCCTCGCCGACGCCGTCGGCGGCACCGTCGTGCGCCTCGGCGCCCCCGGCGTGAAGATCAACCCCCTGGACCTGCCCGCCGGAGACCGCCGTCCCGATGTGCTGACCCGCCGGGGGCTGTTCCTGCACACCCTCATCGCCGTGCTCCTCGGCCAGCAGCCCCCACCGGCCGAACGCGCCGCCCTGGACCGGGCGATCCTGACCGTCTATCGCCAGGCCGGAATCACCGCCGACCCGGCCACCCACCACCGGCCCGCGCCGCTGCTACGCGACCTCGCCGCCTGCCTGGACAACGACAGCGACCCCGCAGCGGGGCAACTCGCCGCCCGCCTCGCCCCGTGGGTGCACGGCTCGTTCTCCCAGCTGTTCGACGGCCCGTCCACCACCCGCCTCGACGGGCACCTGGTCGTATGGTCGCTGCGGCAGCTACCCGACGAGCTACGCACCGTCGGCACCCTCCTGGCCCTCGACGCGATCTGGCGCCACGTCGACGCCCCCGGCGCGACGGCGACCCGGCGGCTGGTCGTGGTCGACGAGGCATGGCTGCTCATGCGCGACGGCGAAGGCGCCCGATTCCTGTTCCGCATGTCCAAGGCCGCCCGCAAACGCCACGCCGGCCTGGCCGTGATCACCCAGGACGTCGCCGACGTCCTCGGCACCGACCTCGGGCAGGCCGTGGTCGCCAACGCCGCCACCCAGGTGCTGCTCAAACAGGCACCCCAGGCCATCGACGCCGTCGGCGACGCGTTCGGCCTCACCGCCGGCGAACGGCGTCTCCTGCTCGCCGCCCGCGTCGGCACCGGCCTGCTCATCGCCGGTGCGAACCGGACGAGCTTCGAGGCGATCGCCTCCGACGCGGAACACCAGCTCGCGACAACCCGCCCGCAGGACCTGGCCGCACCCGACGACGAGGAGGACCTGTGAACCCGTCCACCATCAACCTGCCCACCACGGTCACGCACACCGGCGCTCCGACACCGGCGCCGAGCGTCCCCGGCATACCGCCGCCCGGCGGCGTGACACGGTGGGTACTCGACGCCGCCGGATGGGCGGCGGCGCGGCCATGGCTGCTCGCCGTCGCCGCGACCGCGCTGATCACCTACGTCGCCGGCCGTAACCTCCTCGCCGGATGGCGGCACCGCCGCCACGCCGACGGCGCCCGCCTGATCACCGTCGCACCGCCCCCGGAGGTCGACGCGCGCAGCAGCGCCGCGCTGTGGGCCAACCTCGCCGGCACGCTCACCCCCTCCCGGCGCCGTCGGCTGCTCTACGGCAGCCCCCACGTCGCCTGGCAGTACACCTGGAGCGGGCGGCGACTGCTCATCAGCGTGTGGGTGCCCGGCACCGTCCCACCCGGCGCAGTCGAAGCCGCCGTGCAGGCCGCGTGGCCCGGCGCCGCCTGCACCACCGACGACAACCCCGACCCGCCCGTCCCCGCCGACACGACCGCGGTGGGAGGCCACCTGCTGCCGGTGGCCGCCGAGTGGCTGCCGCTGCGCACCGACCACGACACCGACCCGCTGCGCGCCCTCATGTCCGCCGGGTCGGGCCTGCGCGCCGACGAGCACGCCTGCGTGCAGATCCTCGCCCGCCCCGCCAGCCCTCATCGCGCCCACCGCGCCCGCCGCGCCGCCCGCCGACTCCGCGACGGCAAGACCGCCCTGCCGGTCATCAACCCGGCCGCGCCGCTGCTGTGGCTCGTCGAGGCGTTCCTCCCCGGCCGCACCACCAGCGCCGCGCCGACAAGCCGGCGAGACCCCGGCGTCGAGCGGGACGTGCGGGCCATCCTCGACAAGACCTCCCACCCGCTGTGGGAGACCGCCGTGCGCTACGCCGTGGCCAAGGACACCCGCCGCGCCGGCACGGACCAGCGTCCCCGGCTACGCGGCGTCGCCGACACCATCGCCTCGACGTTCGCCGTCTACTCCGCCCGCAACCGGCTCACCCACCGCATCCGCATGCCCCACCCGGTCGCGGTGCTGGCGCAGCGGCGCCTCGGCGCCGGGTTCCTCACCGCCATCCCCGAACTGGCCGCGCTCGCCGCGCTGCCCCAGGACCTGGCGGTGCCCGGCCTGGACCGCGCCCGCGCCAAGTCCATGCCCGCTCCCGTGGCCGTCACCGGCGGCGGACGCGGCGAGAAGGTCCTCGGCGACGCGCAGCTCGGCGGGCATCGGGTCGCCCTGTCCGTGCCCGACGCTCGCTATCACATGCATGTGATCGGATCCACCGGCTCCGGAAAGACGACCATGCTGGTCAACATGGCCGTCGACGACATCGTCGCCGGCCGGGGCACCGTCGTTATCGACCCGCACGGCGACCTGGTCCTGGACATCCTCGACCGGCTCCCCGCCGATGCCGCCGACCGGGTAGTGCTGTTCGACCCCGACCAGCCCAACCCACCCACGATCAATCCCCTCGAGGGCGACGACCACGACCTCGTCGTCGACAACCTCGTGTCGATCTTCGGCAACATCTTCGCCAAGGCGTGGGGGCCGCGCATGGACGACGTCATGCGCGTGGCCTGCCTGACCCTGCTCCGGCACGCCAACGTCACCCTGCAACACATCCCACCGCTGCTCAACTCCGCCCAGTTCCGCTCAGCGATGACCGTCGGCCTCGACGACCCGGCCGGACTACACGGCTTCTGGCAGTGGTACGACGAACTCAACCCCGCGCTGCGCTCCCAGGTCATCGGACCGGTCCTGGCGCGCCTGCGCTCATTCCTGCTCCGCGACTTCGTCAAACGCACCATGCAATACCCGCGCTCGAGCTTCGACATGGGCAAGGTCCTCGACGGCGGGGCGCTGCTCGTCCGCATCCCGAAGGGGCAACTCGGGGAGGACACCAGCAAACTACTCGGGTCGCTGATCCTGGCGCAGGTGTGGCAGGCAGCCACCGCCCGCGCCCGCCTCGCCCCCGACCAGCGCCGCGACGCCACCCTCATCATCGACGAGGCGCAGAACTTCCTCACCCTCGCCAACAGCCTCGACACGATGCTGGCCGAAGCCCGCAAATACCGGCTGTCCCTCGTCCTGTCCCATCAGGACCTCGCCCAGTTCCCCAAGGACCTCCTCGCCGCGGCGTCGGCGAACGCCCGCAACAAGGTGTACTTCTCCTGCGCCCCCGAAGACGCCCGCGTGCTGGCCCGCCACACCCTGCCCGAACTCGACGAACACGACCTCACCCACCTCGACGCCTACACCACCGCGACCCGCCTGGTCGCCGAGGGACGACAGACCCCCGCGTTCACCATGCGCACCCGTCCCCCCAAACCCGTCGTCGGGGAAGCCACCGCCATCCGCGAGACCGCCAAGGACAAGATCAAGCCGCAGAACAAGAGCGCCATCGACGCCCTCGTCGAGAAGTTCTCCCAACCACCGGCCAGCGAGAGCACAGCCAGCGCCGAGGCGGGCGACGACAGCACCGGCCGCCGCGCGCAGCGCCCCCGCCGCTCCCGCACCTGACGCGTCACCGTCTCGACGCACGGCACGGTTTACGGGCCTGCCTCCGTCCCTGTTCTCTCACCCAGCGGTCCTCGGGCACTCCGTCCGGCGCCGCTCGGCGGTGGCCGGGGGGAAGGGCTTCGTTAGCCCCTTCGCCCAGGTCTTCGCCGCGCCTTCACCACCCCATCGCGTCGTCTGCGGCCACCACGCCGCTTCGACGGGCCGTTCCCGCAGCACACCGCCGGTGACCGACTCCGGCCATCGGCGGTGACAGTTCCAGACTCCCTCCCCTCGGGGAGGGAGTCCTCCCTTCTACTCCCCTGAGGAGATTCTCGTGTCCAGCGACTCCCACCCTGCCGAATCTCGTCCCTCCGACCCCCGACCCCGCCGACTCACCAAGGAGGAGCGCCTGGCCCGCGTTCGGCTGCTGACCCTGCGCGACCACGAGCTGCTCACCTGGCTCGCCGAGCACTACCTGCTCTCCGCCGACCAGGTAGCCGCCGCGCTGTTCCCCTCCAAGCGCTCCGCGCTGCTGCGCCTGGCGACACTGCACCGCTACGAGGCAGTGCACCGCTTCGGCGACACGCGAACCGGCACCGACCAGTACCTCTACACCCTCGGCCCCCTCGGCCTCGACCTGCACCCCCGCGCCTACAGCGACCCCCTACGCCCCGACGCCCCCACACCGCGCAGCAGCGTCGAACGCGCCCAACGCATCATCGGAAGCAGACGCCTGAACCACCTGCTCGGCACCAACCAGCTCTTCATCGACCTGCACGCCTACACCCACGCCGACCCCAGCGCCCAGCTCGTGCGGTGGTGGTCCGAGCAACACGCCACCGCCGCCTACGCCCTCGCCGGGATCCGACCCGACGGGCACGGCATCTGGCGCGCCGCAGGCCGCGCCACCGGCTTCTTCCTCGAACACGACAACGGCACCGAAGCCCTGCGCGTCGTGCTCGGCAAGCTGCGCGCCTACGAACGCCTCACCGAGTTCGGGCCCCGCTACCCCGTCCTCATCCGCGTACCCAACCGCCGCCGCGAGAACAACATCCTCGACGCCCTCACCGGCGTGCCCACCGCCATGCCCGTGGCCACCGGCCTACACCACGAGCACCCCGCCGGCCCCGCCTGGACCCTCACCTCCGACCCCGACTCCCGCCGCTGGCTGCACGAGCTGCCCAGCGACCACGGTCCCGACACCGCCACCAACCCGAACTACTACCGCGACCCCGACGACGACTGACAGCCCCGCCGGCTCGCTCACAGACGCTCACACCGCAGGTCAACCGCCATCCCGCAGCCGCCCACCGGCCGGGAGTAGCCCGGCCGTCGACAGAGCGGCTGTGGGCGGGCCCGCCACTCACAGCAACTCACAGCCGCTCACAGCGGAACCGCCCGCAGCGGCCGATGATCTCTCACACCGCAGGTCAACCCGCCTGCACTGCGGCTGCGGCGGCCCGCTGGCGCTGTGAGTGCCCAGGGCTACCGTTTCGGCACTACCACAACCCACATATCGCTCCACCCCGGTTCGGTCCCACCTCAGGGATCCCCGCCGCACCAACTCCGTGCGCCCCGCCCACCCGCTCACGCCGGTCGGCAGCACACCGCGCGGCGACCCCTGTCAGGTCGCACCAACCACCCCGTGACACGGCGCGCGCCACGCGCCCGGCATCACCGACCTGCCCCACGTACCCGGTGGTCACGGTCAACCCCGCGCCCTACCCCCAGCCCACCCGGTGCCGGTCAGCGGCGCGGCCGTACCTGCCCCTGTCGATCACCCGACCCACGCACCCGGTGGGCCGGGCCGCCGTCCTGCCCGCGCAGACGGCCACACCCCTCCAGGAGGATCCATGTCCACCAACAACGGCACCCCGCTGACCCGTCACGGCAGCCGCGTGCGCCACCGCACTGCCCAGACCCCGCCACCGAAGGCCGACCCGCGTCCCGTGGTCGTACCACAGGCGGTCATCCGCCAAATGATCGTCTGCGTCTCCGACGAACTGGCCGCAGTCCTTCACCACACCCGCAGCCTGGACCGCCACCTCGGCGTCTCCGGCACCGGCTGCCGCCGGATCTGGGTCTCCCCGACCCTGCGGCCGTGGCAGCGCCGCCAGCTCATCGACTGGCAGAGGGCCAAGACCGGCCCGCAGTGCTGCGCCGGCGGACCCGTCCGCCTGCTCGACCTCACCGGCATGGGACAAGCCGCCCACATCGGTGCCGTCCTGCGCCACCAACAGTGGTCCCACGTCGTCGCCGGCACCCAGCCGGCCACCCCATGGGCGCTGTTTCTGCAGCGGCACCTCACCGACCCCTCGGACTACCCGATAGACACCGCGACCGCCGCGTTCCATCGGCAGCCGCGCGTGCAGGCCATGCGCATGCACAACGCCGCCGCGCACGGCTCGGGCCACCTCGACCCGACGGACCTGGAGATCTTCCAGGCCGGCGCCAGCGCCTACGCCAACTACCACGCCCTGTGGGCGTCATGCACCGACGCCCTGCTCACCGAGGGCGGCCACCGACTGCACCCGGCCAGCGCGTTCTTCGCCGACCGGATCACCTACCTGCAGCAGGCGCACCACCACCTGCAGTCCCTCGACCGGCACCAGCTGGTGTTCGCCATCGACCTGCAAACGCCGTAACCGCGCTCGACGCAGCGGCCACAAGCCTCCGCGACCAAGGGGCCAGTCGGCCACCTGCCCGACCGCACGCATGACGCACGACAGGACCGGACGGAGCAGCACACCCCTGCCTCGCAACCCGAGGAACGTGTGCTGCCCGTCCGGGACCACCCACGCCCT
Source organism: Micromonospora sp. NPDC092111 (assembly GCF_044755745.1). Classification (NCBI taxonomy): domain Bacteria; kingdom Bacillati; phylum Actinomycetota; class Actinomycetes; order Micromonosporales; family Micromonosporaceae; genus Micromonospora; species Micromonospora sp. NPDC092111. Next base: position 126,424 of record NZ_JBIVRQ010000014.1, on the reverse strand, counting down.
CACCAGGCTCACCGGAAGGAGCATCATGTCCCGCTTCCTGTACTTCGACCTCGGTGCCGTCGCCGCCCACGCGCGACACGCCGTCCTCGCCGACCGGAACCTGCCCACCCTGCAGGGTGCCAGCGGTCGCCGGTCTGACGAACCGGCGCTGCAGCTTTTCCGCCATGGCGGATTCGTCTGGCTGGCCGGCAACGGAACCGACCGCTCGCACAACCCGGCACCCGCGCTGGTGCGAGCGCAACACAACCTGACCTTCCCCGCCGTTCGACTGCCCTGTCTGAGGGACCCGCAGGGTCTGCCGCTGCTCGACAGTGCGGGACCCCAGCTGATGGACCTCATCACGCAAGGACTCCTCGGCGGCGCGCACCTGGTCATGGTCGACCCGAACACGCTCACCGTCGGCGTCGGCCGCCTGCGCCAGCGCCGCGTCTGCCGCTAGACCACACCGACCGGACGACGCGCCTGATCCCTGACACCGAAGGACACCAGGCGCGCCGCCCGGCGATACCCCCGCGCCCTCGAAGCGCGTGCCCCACTCATCCCCTACCTGACCTGCTCTGGAGGACGCCCATGAAGCCCGAACGTCGCGCCACCCTTGTCAGTGCCGCGCTGAACGCCGTCGAAGCCGCCGCCGAAGCGCGAGGATGGGATGCCTATCCCGCCCTGCTCGGCCTGTTCGACAGCACCACCAACACCGAGGTGGGCAGCATCGACGTCGAGGAACTGCCCATCGACAGGGATGTGTGGCGGCTACACACGATCCCCGGCATCCGTGTGACGCTGCCGTACCACATCGGCCTGCGGGCCATCACCCACACCCTGACCACCGTCAAGGCCCCGCAACTGCGGACCTGGATCCGCGCCCAAATCGGCCCTTTGGTCGCCGTGGCGTTCCTCGGTGAGGGACTCGACACCAGCGACGCCGGCCGCCACGCCGCAGCCCACGGCCTGCCCGCCGACCCCGACGGTGTTCCGGTCCGCGCACTGACCGCCTACGACATCGACGGCCGCTTCTACCAGATGCTGCGCGTGCGCGGCGCGGACACCACCACGACCACCATCCAGGACGACCCGAGCGCCCAGATGCAGGCCACTGCCATCGCGGCGAGCCTGCGACGCCTCCTCGCCGCAGCCCGCACCTGACGGCAGCCCAACCAGGCGCCACCGCGTGCGCGCGGACCGGCCAGCCGCCAGAGCGATCTTCCCGAGCCCGAACGGGCCTCGATCCGGCCCGAATCAGCCCTGCCCGCCGGCAGGACCAGGCAGCCAACCACACACCGGCCGCGACGACCTGCTGGTCTGCCACTCCACCGTCCGCGACCTGGACGGATCGATCATCGGCGTCCGAAAGCTCGTACGTCCACACCGCCTCTGAGCAGCGACCGCACCACCTGGACCGGTCGGGCCAGCTACGCCCCCCTGAGACCCCCCAAGGGACCCGTGCTGCTGCCGACCGGCCCCATCCCGCCAACCCACGACAGCCGGGAGATGCGCGTCGCCGCCCTTGCGGTTCTGCCACGCGTGCTTCTCGACATCAGGCCCGGATATCGGGCTCACCGCCATCGCGTCGACGCGGGACGCACACCGCCTCCCGCCCGACCGCACCACGCCTGGCGGCTCGCGTGAACTGCCTGACGCGAGATCTCGCCACGGCTGGGCGCCCCGGGCTTGGGGCGCCCGCCGCTACCTGGCCTGAGACAGGCCGCCCTGTTCCTCTTCCACCCCATCCCCTTCACCCGAGGAGGTTCCCTCACAATGTCCAGCCGCTTGTGGTTCCGCGTCGAGGACGTCCTGCCCCTGGCCGAACACGCCCTCGCCTGTCCCACCCACCGCCTCACCCGCGCGCAACTCATGGCCGGTGAGCACAACACCCCCGCCCTGACCCTGCGTCACCTCGGGGCGGACGGTCATCTGCGGTCCAACGGCCTGCCGATCTGGTGCAGCCGCGACGGCGACGAACATGTCGCCCACGGCCGGTCGTGGCGATGCGTCGACGCGACCGCCGCGCCGGAGATGGACCTGTACCTGCCGCTGCGGCACGCTGGCCCGGACGGGCGGCGGCTCATCGACGTCCTCCGCGCCGCCCGGACCGTGGATCGCCACTGGTTGGCGATCACCACTGACATCTGGCCCGGCTGCACGATCGACACCAGCCACATCGAGGTGTCCGACCACCGCGCGGAGATCGCCCCGCCCGACACGCGCTGGCGCCCGGGCATGGTCACCGCCCCGCGCCTCGGCGGCCGGTACTACCCCGCGCTGGTCGCCGACGGCCACGCCATCGGTGAGGACGGCCAGCTGATCTGCCGGCTGCACCCGCGCACGATGCGACAACTGGCCGCAGACCTCGGCGGGCCCTGGCGGGCGGGAACCCTGCCGGGTGAGCACCCGTTGGTGCGCTTCGACGGCGTCACCGCGGTGCTGCTCGAGGAAACCGACACCGGCGACGCAGTCCGCCTCGACGTCGACGACCGCTGCTACCCCGACCGCGACGGCTACTACAGCATCGGCGCTGACCGGTGGCTCTGGCACACCTCAACCACCGTCGCCGTGCCCCTACCTGACCGGCTCCGGCTACACCTGGCCGCCCTACCCAGCCGTCTACGCGCTCACCGCCGTCAATCGCGCTCCTCACCACCCGGCCCCCGGTGATCCCCATCCCACCAGCCAAGGCATCCGGCGACGCACACCAGTCGGAGTCCCGCGACGGGCCGCGCCACCGCCGAGCAGTGCCTTGATCCCACATTCCAGCGATCGCACTTGATCGACGCCGCGATCGAAGCGTGGATCAGTGCTGACCTCACACCACGGAAGGGAAACCGCCCATGACCGACGCTCCGGAGCCCATAGCGGCTCACGCGATGTTCAAGGTCCTCGCCGCGCTCGCGGAACTCGGTGAGGACACCGCCGCCGCCGTGGCGGACAAGGCCGGGCTCGGCTACTCCACGGCCACCGCGAAGCTGCGCGCCTGGGAGAAGACCGGGCAGGCCGAACGCGTCCACACCGACAGCAAACGCGCCGTCTGGCGGCTGACCGACGCCGGCCGCGCCACCGTCGGCACCACCCGCGAGCCCACGCCCGCCGGCGTTCCCGGCACGCCGCCGTTGCAGCCAGCAGGGGCCGCCGATCATGACGGCGACCTCACCGAGGTTGCCGACACCATCTGCGTAGCGGAGGTGGAGCCCGCACCTCAAAGTGACACGCCCGTGGACAACGGTGCCCGTGCCGACGTCGCCGCCACCCTGCCCGCACCGCAGGCGCAGGCGGCACCGCAGGCCGACACGTCCGACGCCGACGTACCCGCGTCCCCGGTCGTTGAGGCGACGGCCGTACCTGAATCACCCGCGTCCACCGGCGGCCCCACGCCGGACACCGGCAACCAGACGCCTCCGGTCCACTACAAGGACAGCCAGCCAGGCGCGGCCACGCCGAGCACCGACGCCGGCCCGCCCGCCGCGCGTCCTCGACGGGCGAAGGGGTCCCTGCGCGGGGCGCTGCTCGACGTCCTCGAAGCCCATCCCGACCATGCCTTCAAAACCAGTGAGCTGTGCAAGCTCGTCGACGCGGCGAACGCCGGCACCGACGCGAGGAAGGCCAGCGCCGGCGCGGTCGCCAACGCCGCCGACAAGCTCGTCATCGCCGGCAAGGCCATCCGGACCGACGACAAGTACGCCACCTTCCAACTCGCCTCCGCCACCCCGCAACCACGCAACAGCCCGAGGTAGCCCGAGGGCGGGCGTGAAAGTTGACCGCTGACCGCCCGCCCCCGGTGCTCCTTCCTACGAAAGGAGCGTCTTCCATGATGCAACACCTCGCCACCGCCCTCGGTGGTGTGCTCGCCGGTCTCGCCCTCGCCGTCCCCCTGCTGTGGCAACGGCAGCGAGCCCTCACGAAGGCCCTCTGGGCGGCGACCCACGACGACATCACCGGCCTGCCCAACCGGCGGCTGTTCCTCACCCACCTGCGCGCCGCGCTCGCCGACAACACTCCGGCCGGGGTCGTGCTGCTGGACCTCAACAACTTCAAGACCGTGAACGACACCCTCGGCCACGAGGCCGGTAACGATCTGCTGGATCAGGTCGGCCGCCGCCTGGCCAGCCTGCCCGGCCCGGTACTCGCGGCCCGACTCTCCGGTGACGAGTTCGCACTGCTCGTCACTGATGATCGCGAGGCCACCGCCGTCGCGGCCAACGCCGCGTGGCAGGTGATCGCCGCCCACTCGATCCGCGTCGTCAACGCTGACCTGCACGTGACGGCCTCGGTCGGCTACACCCACACCCACACCCATCAACCCAACATCGGCACCCGCCAGATGCTCAGCCAGGCCGACAGCGCCATGTACGAGGCCAAGGTCACCACCGGTCGCGTACGCGAGTACCTGCCCCACCGCACCGCGACCGTGCGCAGCCGCGACCGCCAGCGCCACTGACCGCCTCCCGTCCCGAGCCCCAATCCACGAAGGGACCCCGCCGCCACGGCCGTGGGGTCCCTTCGCGTGTCCACCCCCAGATGGGAGACCGCCGTGTTGTCCTTCAAAGCTGTCCACACCCTCACCGCCTGCCTCGTCGACGCCGACGCCGACGCCGAGCACCTCGGCTGGGGCCAACCCCCGACCATGCTGCTCGTCCACGACTGGCCCCTCAACCCAGCGATCCCACGGCGGCGCAAGATGCGCAGCCTGGAATTCCCCCTGCACCCCGAGGACCTACTCCGCGACCCCGCCGGCCTGCCCGCGCTGCTGCACCGCCTCGCCGACAGCCTGCGCCACCCGGCCACACCCACGCCCTACCAGAAGATCCTCCAGACGATGCTCGCCCGGGCGCACGCCACGGCCCCGGACGTACGGCTGCTGGCCTGGGCCGTCTGCTACCACGACATCCACGTCCGCGACGGTCAACCCCAACGAGTTCGCCGGGTCGACGCCGTCGACATCGACGCACGCGTCTACCAGCTCACCCACGCACTCGGCGAGGACCACCCCCTCGCCGTCATCGACGAAACCCCCGATCCGGCTGACACCCCCGCCACACATTCCGGGCTGGTGGCGCTGCTGACCGCCACCGTCGGCCCCGCCTGGACCGGCGCGGGCGGCGCGTCGTGACCCGCGCCGACCCGCGCAAGCCGTGGTTCAGCAGATGCGGCCCATACGGCGCGTCCATCCGCTGTCTCATCCGCGGCGCGGTCGGCGAGGTCACCCTCTCCGAGTTGCCCCCCGTGGCCGGCAACGACGTTTACGCCTCCGCCCGCTGCGACCGCTACGGATCCGCCGAACCACCGACCAGGTCTTCGGCTGGCACGCCGGGCCAGCCGCCTGGCCGCGTCCGGTCGAGCGCCACCAGCCCTGACAGTGGCCCGCAGCCGCACCGCCGCGCCGTCTCATCGTTGAAGGAGTCCTGTCTCGTGAGCACCCACTGCTACCTCGGCGCCATCACCCCCGAGAACCCGCAACGCGTTCAAGCCCGGGTTGTGCTCAACGACGGCCACCCGGAGGTCGTCCTGCCGGCCCTCGCCGCGATCTGGGCCGGGCACGCCCACCGCGACACCCGAGCGCTGATCACCGCCATCCTCGCCCACGACTGGGAACACCTCGACCCTGACGTCACCACCGCCACCGTCTCCCCGCTGGCCGGGCAGCAGCCGGTGCCGGGCGTGGGCATCACCCTGAACAGCCCCACCGAGGCGAGCGTCGACCCGCCGGAGCCGGTGACCGTGTTCCCGCTGTGTCACGCCCGGCACCTCGACGCCCCGTGGATCTACCTCCTGCACCCCGACGTCGACACCGTCACCGTGCACACCACCGACGGCACCCGCGTCGCCACCTACCCCCTGCGCTGGTGTCTGCCCGCCACCGGCACGGCAGACAACCAGTCGCGCCGGCCCGCGGCCTCGCGGAGAACCCGATGAGCGCCCGGGCGCTCGGCGGCGTCGCCGCCGCCGTGACCGCACTGCTGGTGCTATGCGCCGGCGGCCTCGGCGCGCTGCTCACCGCAGGCGGCGGCGCATCGGCCGCCGGCTGCTACACCGCGCTCGGCCCCGACGGGCAGCCGCTGCTGCCCATCCCCACCATCTCCCCACCCGCAGCCGACGGTGCCAGTGGCTGGACCCGCGAGCAGACCGCGAACGCCGCCGTGATCGTCGCCGTCGGCGCCGACCGCAATGCGCCGCCCCGCGGGTGGGTCATCGCCCTGGCCACCGCCATGCAGGAATCCACCCTGCGCAACCTGCCCGGCGGCGACCGCGACTCCGTCGGCCTGTTCCAACAGCGCCCCTCCCAAGGCTGGGGCACACCCGCCCAACTGCAGGACCCCCGTTACGCGGCCGGGAGGTTCTACACCGCGCTGCTGGCCGTGGACGGGTGGCAGGCGATGGCGCTGACCAATGCCGCGCAGGCGGTGCAACGCTCCGCCTTCCCCGGCGCCTACGCCAAGTGGGAAGACGACGCTATCGCCCTAGTCCGCGTCCTGACCGGCGGCACCCCCACCGGTCCCGTCGCCGCCGACCTGGAACAGGCCATGAGCAACCCGCTGTGCCTGTTCGACGGCGGCGACGGCCGACCCGGCGCCGACCAGGTGCCCCTTCCCGCCGGATACACCCTGCCCCCGGGCACCCCACCGCAGGTCGCTACCGCCATTGGGTGGGCCCTGCAGCAACTCGGCACCCCCTACACCTTCGGCGGGGACTGCACCGCACCCCACTCCGGCATCCCTGGGCGCCAATGCGACTGCTCATCGTTGATGCAACAGGCCTACCGGGCCGCCGGCATCAGCATCCCCCGCACCACCAGCGACCAGGTTCACGCCGGCACCGCAGTCACCAACCCGCAGGATTTGCGCCCCGGGGACCTGCTGTTCATCCCGGGCAGCCGCGGCAGTGCAAGCCGTCCCGGCCACGTCGGCATGTACCTCGGCCAAGGACTACTCGTCCAAGCCCCGCACACCGGCGACGTCGTCAAGATCAGCCGACTTGCCGCGTGGCTACGCGATCTCGCCGCCGTCCGCCGCATCATTCCCACCCCGATCTGACAGGACGCGGCCTCGTGGCCGCGCCGAGGGCGGCCTGACCTGAACACCCATCGATGCTCTCCACACCGCGATCAGCAGAAAGGGAAACTCGTGATCACACGGACGCAGGAGGAGATCCTGCATCGTATCGACCAGTACGCCGGCGCCGACGAGGACCTGTTCGGCTTCCGCCGCGACCTGCTCACCGCAGCCCTCGACGTCGACCACGCCCGCCCGTTCCTCCAGCCTGACATCACTAGGGAGCAGTGGAACCGCCACCGGTGGGACGGGCACGCCGGCCCCGAAGCGTACGGCCGCCAGTACCTGCTGCTCGCCGTGAACAGGGTCCTCCACCATCGCAGCGGATCCGCAGGACGCGCGGTCGACAAGCTCGCCGAACTGGCCTGGTTGCTCGGCCGTGACGAGGTGGTGACCGCCATGAACAGCGCCTCCTACCCGATGTACGGGGCGCCGAAGATCGCCGTCTTCGCCGAAGGGCTCGGCTGGCCTCTGCACAGCCGCGCTGAGGACCCGGACTGGCGCGACGCCTTCACCCGCATGGCCGCAGGCCAACCCTGCAGCGCCGACGGCTGCGGGTGGGGATGCGAGGACTAACCCCGGCACGACCACCCACGACCTGGCTCACCACCGGCCGCGACCCCGATCCCGGGTCGCGGCCGGCTCACGTTCCTCTCTATCGCGGAAGGACCACCTCGCATGACGTGTCAGCCCCCGTTGAATGAGCCCGAGCCCGCCGGCTACATCCTGCGGCTGCCGCCGCGCCCGCCGGCTCCGCCCGTAAACCTGGACGCCTACGTCCACAACTCGGGCGGCCCGGTCCTCGACCGGACTGCGGCCCGCACTTTCCTGGCCGGTCAGGGTTCTCTCGGCAGCGCCATCGCCGTCGGCGACCTCGTCCAACCAGCCGGCGGCACGACCCGACAGCGGGTCACCGCCGTCGACCACCACACCGGCCAGATCACCATCACCGGCGACGGCGACGCGTCCCGCACGCTGGCCGGGGTCGACGTCGAGGTCATCGACCGTGCCGAGCATCCGCCGGTGCCCGACGACCTCCTCGAAGGCATCACCCTAGAGCAGGCGCGGGCGCGCATCACCGAGATCGCCTCCGACTACGGCAGGTATCCCCAGTACACAAAGTCCTACTTCGCCGAGTGGGTGTTCGGCCGCGTTGTGGCCGACATCCACTGGCGCGACGACCCCGCGGCGCCGGTGGACTTCCCCGCCGGGCAGCGGGTGCTCGTGCGCCCCGACAACCGTCCCGTCTACGGCGCGCTCTCCCCGCACACCCTGACCGCCTACTGCACCCGCGGCTCCCGACCCGGCATTCCCACCGCGGTCCTGCCGCACCAGATCCGCCTCGAAGGCTGACCGGCGGCACGACGCCGACCGCCCGCCGCAACGACGTCTCAGGCGGGCAGGCGAGGACGTCCACACCGCTGACGACGCCGTCTGTCGCACCCCGACGGCACCAAAGTCATCGACACCCGCCTCTACATCATCGGCGGAACACCGCGAAGGAGAATCACGATGACGAACTTCACCAGCAACAACCAACCCGCGGATAAGCCCGCGGCAGATGACTACCGGCGCGGGGACCGGGTCGTGCTGGAGCACAGCAGTGACCCGTACACCCGACTCCGCCCCGGCGACGAGGGCACAGTACGCCGCTACGACCCCGACCAGCGGGTCCTCGACGTCGACTGGGACGGCGGCTCCCGACTGTCGATGGTCCTCGACGCCGGCGACCGCGTCCGCCGGATCCCGGACCCCGCCTGGCAGCGGGTCCTGACCGCCCTGCACGACGCGGGCGGCGCGGCCGGCCGCGCCGCCGCCCAGTGGTGGGCGCAGAACACCATCGGCGGCCGGGCCTGCGGCGACGTTTCGCAGACCGCCCGCGCTGTCCTGGCGGCCATCGAGGCCGCCGACGGGCGGGACATCGACGGGCTGCCGTTCGCCGACCGCGACGACGCCGCCGGTCGAGCCCGCTACGCCGAACATGCCCCACCCGACGCGCCCGCCTACACCGACCTGACCGGCCGACAAGCCGACCAGGCGCGGCGGGCGTGGTGCGACGGCTTCGACCAGGCCGTCGAGGTCGAGGCCGCCCGGCAGTGCCGGATGGTTCTGCACCCCGACGGCGACAACCGCGACCTGAGCCACGTCTACCCGGACGCGGTGCGCCTGGGCGGCCCGGGTGTCTTCGCCGGGGACTGGGCGTACACGCCCAACGCCGCCGGACAGATGCGGATCCCGGTCGGCTTCGTCGGCACCCTGATCGACCAGTGGAACGGGTGGGCGGTGTTCCGCTGCACCCGGCAGGTCGCCGAGGCGATCGTCGCCGACCAGCAGACTCACCGCGACCAGCTCCGCCAGCGCCTTCTCAACGACGGCGCCTTCGCCACCGCCGTGGACCGGCAGGTCGACGAGTCCCTGGGCCGGATGTGCTTCGACGGCGACGTCATCGTCGCCGACGACAGCCGCGTCCAAGACGACCCCGACGCGATCGACCGCATCAGCCCCGACGCCGACGGCCAGTACGTGGTGATGGGCTGGAACTGGACCTGGCTGTCCGTGCACCCCTACGACTGCGACCGCATCGCCGGCACCATCCCCGACCCGCCTCCGACCACCGGCTCCACCGCCACCCCGCAGGAAGGCTCCCCCGATGCCTGACGGCCACGACGAGCGAGGGCTGGAGCCGGGAGAGATCGTCACCGTCGCGCCCGCGCTCGCCGACGAGATGGGCGAGCACCTGTACGTCGTCATCGACGGCTTCAACGACCCCCGCTACACCCTCGCCCTCCTCGGCGGCGACGGATACCAATGGCCCAACGTCGCCCGCGAGCACATCATCCCGATCACGCCGGAGCGCATCGTTCGCGTGCCCACCTCCGACAGCGCATCGGCCTACACACCCGCCTAAGCTGCCACACGGCGAAATCAACCGCCCGGCCCCTGTGGGCAAGACGACCTTGCGCCCGCGGCTGGGCGAACCCGTGCTCCGCGCGCCGCCAGCTCACCGTCGTTCAGGTGGTCGCCGCTTCGCTGCCTCCGCCATCCCGCGCGGCATCAGCGTGGTCGCGTACACGCACCGGTGGCGGAATGACACCCGGGCCGGTGCCCATGACGGGTGCTCGGCCCTTCTTCACACCCTTGCCCAATGTCACCCCCGTCGTGCTCGTCGCGGCGGGGGTGACACCGCACTGCCCTACAGAAGGAATCCGCTCTATGGCAACCAGACCGGTCGTCGTGCTCACCGACGACATCGACCACAGCAGCGACAACGTCACGACCCACCATCTCGCCCTCGACGGGGTGACCTACGAGATCGACCTGGGCCCGGACAACCTGCGGCGCCTGCAGGAGGCTCTCGCCCCGTATGTCACCGCCGGCCGCCAAACCGCGAAGCGGACCTTGGGGCGTGTGGGGGCGCCCCGCACGCGCCGCGCCGCCACCCCGACTCCTGGGCAGGGGACGCGCTGATGGCGCATCAGCTGATCGCGGTCCTGGTCCGCGCCACCGCCACCGTGCACACCATCGACGTGCACCTGACCCGGCCGATGCGGCTGCTGGCCCGCCAGCACCACATCGACGGCTACCGGCTCGGCGGACAGGTCACCGGCGCGTGGGACCCCACGTACCAACCGGAAGCCGACCCGGACAACTGGCGTGCCTGCGGCACGTGCGGCGGCACCACCCACGTCGGCGACGCCACGTGCCCCGACTGCGCCGACGCTCCCGAAGCCGGCCGGCGGCCCGGCACCGTGGTGCCCTTCTACACCGACTGGGCGCCGTACCCGGGGGACATCGTGGCGCTGCCGCGGCTGCTGCACCCCGGCTGGCGGTTCCCACCAGGCCGCACCCCGATCGCCTGGGTGGATTTGGCCGGTGTGGTCTGGCTCGACACCGCGCAAGCCGTCCTTACCAGCGCCGACACCGGCGCTGTGCCGCCGCGGCTGCTGCAGGTCTTCCGGGACCTGCTGCACGAGCGCCGCGACCCGGACCCCACCACCACGCCGACCCGACGCGCACCGAGCCCGGTCGACTGGGCGGCTCACCGGCGGCGCCATCCGGGGCGAGCGCGGAACCGGTTCAACCCGAACGACTGGACGGTGGCGGTGGTCGATGCCCACTCCTGAGTACCGGCCACCACGGGGTAGCACGGCCGTGTTCTCCGGACCGTGGCTGCGCTACCAGCCCGCCGCAGGCGTTGACCGTTACCTCGGGGGCTACGTCGGGGTTGTGCTGGGCTGGTGGAACGGCGCCGTCGAATTCAGCGTCGACACCGAGGCCCTGCGCGCCCTCACCGCCTCGTTCGACGGGATGGCCGAGTACGTGGGCGGGGACTGGCGCAGCGTCGACTTCGAGCATGGCGTGCTGACCGTCGCCCGTCCGCTGTCCCTTGGCGGCGGCGTCCACCGGGCCGAGGCCGTCGACGGCCGCTACCGGATCGGATGGGGCCTGCCCTGGCTGGCCGTCGACTCGCGCCGCTGCGACAGCGTCGCCGGCGGCACGTGAACCCGACCTCCGAGCCGCGCGGGGCTCACATCGCCCGCGCCTAGCCCGTCATCACCGGATTCGCCGGGCCTTGCTCGAGCGGCGACCGGCTCAGCGAGGTAAGCCGCCAGCACCCGCAGCGTGACCTCGTCGCGTTCCTGTACGCACCTGGAAGGAGAAGCATGCTCAACCCCCATACCCGAGGCGCGCTAATCCACGCGCTCGTGGACGTCGAGGCGCGGCACGAGCGTCACGGGTGGGACCTCCCGCCGACGCTGATCGGCGTGTTCGACCGGCCGCTGTCATCCCAGCCGCATGACGTCCACGTCGACGCCGGTCTGTTCGATCCGGACGTCTGGTATGCCCCGGCCCTCGCCCGTGGTGACCAGAGCCTGCCCCCGGGCGTGATCCTGCACAGCCTGGCCGATCTCGCCGGCACTGCGCCCGGGCGGAAGACGCTGCGCTCGTGGCTGCACCACGACGGTCGACGCTGTATCGGCTTTGCCCTGGTCTTCGAAGCGTGGGCTGCTCCGATCCGGCCGGGATACCGCCACGGCGACCTCGCGAAGGCGCCGTCCTCGGCGCGGATCGAGACGCGCGTGGTCGCCGCCGTCGACCTCGACGGTCAGCTCCATCAGATCAAACGGATCCGCGGCGCGCGGCATGCCGCCGTCGACCAGCCGTCCCAGCCACCACCGCGCAGGGCCCGCAGCCACATCGCGGCCGGCCTCGATCGGCTGATGGATCTCGCCCGCACCCTCTAACCCCACCACCTGCTGACCCCGCACGGGGGAGCAAGGCGGCCAACTTTCCCACCGGATCGGCGCGGCTCACGGCCGGCCGGCCCCACGTTGCACCTGAATCCCGTCTCCGCAGCGCGCGGACAGTCATCGCCCGCGCACCCGGCAGACGGGTGCGCGGGCTCCACCCCTCTTCGAACGGAGGAACCCGCATGGATCCCACTACCGGAGCTGCCACTTCGGCCTCGACGGCCGGTAACCGGCGGCCGGGCTACCTGTACCACAAGGTCGCCGCGCATCTGGCCGCTCACCCCGACCAGGTCTTCGGCGTCGGCGAGCTCACCAAAGCCCTGGATGCTCCGTCAACCGGGGCGGTGTTCGAGGCGCTGAAAAAGATGGCCGTCGCCGGGTACGCCACCCACCTGACCGGACCGCACCGCTTCCAGATCACCCAGGCCGGTACCGACGCCGCCGGGACGATGCCGCCGCCCGCCCCGCGCACACCCCGCCAAGGATCGCGTGGGACGGGTCGACGGCAGCCAATCAGCCGACCCAACGGCGAGTTGTACTTCCCGCGCAAGCTGGCGGGAGCCAGCGACGTGGACGTGCTGCAACGGCTGCGGAACAAGCGGATCCCTGTGCTGCTCTACGGCCCGCCCGGAACCGGAAAGACGGCCCTGATCGAGGCTGCCTACCCCGATCTGCTCACCGTCGCGGGCACCGGCGACACCGTGGTGGAGGACTTCCTCGGCAACTTCATTCCGCTGCCCGACGGCGGGTTCGAGTTCGTCTACGGCCCCCTCGTCGTCGCGATGCGGCAGGGACGGGCGCTGCTGGTCGACGACGCCACCCTGATCCCGCCGAAGGTCCTCGCCGTGCTCTACCCGGCCATGGACGGCCGGCGCGTGATTACCATCCCCGGCTACCGCAACGAACGCGTCGAAGCCGCCGACGGGTTCTACGTCATCGCCGGACACAACCCCGGCGTGCACGGCGCGATCCTCACCGAAGCCCTCGCCTCCCGCTTCGACGTGCACATCGAGGTCACAACCGACTGGGACCTCGCCCGCCACCTCGGCGTGCCCCCACCCGCCGTCGAAACCGCCATCGCCCTTAACAGTGATCTCGCCGCCGGTCGGATCAGCTGGGCGCCGCAGCTACGCGAACTGCTCGGCTTCACCCGCGTCAGTAAGACCCTCGGGCGTGCCGCCGCGGTGGCGAACCTCGCCGGCCGCGCTCCCGCTGAGGACCGCGAGCACGTCCTCGCCGCCCTGCGGCAGCGGTTCGGCGCGGACATCACCCCGCTGACCCTCGGCAAGCAGCGCTGACCCATCACTCTGCAGAAAGGCCTACCCTCATGCCCCATCCCTCAACCCACCGCGGCACCGCGGCGGGCACCGCACCGATCAGCAACCCGGACTGGTTGACGTGGAGCGACGCCTGGACCCGGCATCTGCCCATCCTGACCGGCCGCCACGATTTGACCGTTCACGTCGCCCCCGGCGCGGGCGGTGGAGCCCCGGCATGCTTCCTCCCGATGGCCCGCCGGGTCGAGGTCGACGCCACCCACATCGGCGCGCCCGACATCGCCGACCCGTACAAGGCCGGCCACAAGAAACTCGTGCCCACCGCCTACGGGCTGCTCGTCCACGAAGCCGCCCACGCCACCCACAGCCTGTGGGACACCCCGCCGGGCACCCCGCCGGTCGTCGCCGACGTCGCCGCCGTGCTCGAGGAGTCCCGCGCCGAGAACCGTCAACGCGGCAGACGCCGCGGTGACCGCCGGTGGCTGCGCAACACCGTCACCACTCTGATCCACCCCGGCGACGCCCCCGTCGACGACGCCTGGCACGCCGCCTACCTCGCCGGCCTCCTGCTGGCCCGGGTCGACGCCCGCATCATCACTGCCAAGGACATCAAAGGCGTCCGCGCCGCCATCACCGCCGTCCTCGGCCGCACAACGCTGCGCCAGCTCCGCGACATCTGGCGGCAAGCGCACACCGTCGACGACACCAACGCCGCCGCGATGATCGACCTCGCGTGGCAGTGGTGCCGCATCCTCGGAATCGACCCCCACCGCCAGCCGCAACCCCCGCAGCCCGACCCCGGCCAGTTCGCCGGCCTGCTCGCCCAGGCCCTCGCCGACTATCTTGCCCACGACCTCGGACTCACCCCCTCCCAGTACGCGGACCAGCAGATCCAGTCCCAACACGGCGCGCCGCCGTCCTGGACCCGCCGCGACCCCACCCACGCCGAGCGCGCCGCCGCTCACCTTCTCGCCGCCCGCCTGCGGCGGGCCCGCACCCACGTACCCGAACCCGACACCCGCCCCAGCCCTACGCCACCCGGACGGCTTCGCACCCGCCACGCCATCACCGCCAAGGCGCAGATCGCCGCCGGCAGCCTGCCCACCGCCACTCCCTGGCAGCGCCGCACCCAGACCCCGCCGCCGAAGCCCACCCTGCACCTGGGCGTGCTCGTCGACACCTCCGGCTCCATGCGCTCCTACGCGGCTCCGATGTCCTCCGCCGGGTGGATCCTCGCCCACGCCGCCCGCACCAACCAGGCCACCACTACCATGATCGGTTTCGGTGCGCGCGTCACCGTGCTCGTGCCTCCCCGTCACCAGCCGACCCAGGTCCTGGAAATGTCCGCGCTCGGTGGCACCACCGCGTTCATCGACGCGGTGAAGGTCGCCGATCACCTGCTGCACCTGCGTCAACCCGGCAGGGTGCGGATGCTCGCTGTGGTCTCCGACGGCGCCCTGCCCGACGTCGAGCCGGCGCAGCGGCTGATCACCACCCTGCACCGGTCCGGTTGCGCGGTGCTGTGGCTGCGTCCCGCCAGCCTGGCCGGACAGACCTTCACCCACACCACCACTCTGCTGGTCGATGACCCGATCCAGGCGGTCGACGCCATCGCCGACGCCGCCGTCACCGCACTCGAACAGGCGTAACCCACGCACCTCACGCCTGCGGCGGCCACCAAGGAAATCCACACCGCGTTGCCCGACCTGACGTGCGGCTCCACCCGCTGCCACCGCATCACGCGTCTCGGTCGCAGCCTGTGCACCTCGACAGCACCGCAGGCCGCGCCCGAAGACCTTTCTGCTACGGACGCTGCCGATGACAACGCCACCAGACGGTACTGCGGTACTGCGCGGGCCTCGACAGGCCGCCCGGTGTCGCGGACCGCCCCGGGGCCGCGCTCACCCTCAGAGCCTGGGGAATTCCAGGCTCCACATCTACGTGACCATGATCGGAGAAACATGCTCACCCCCATGCAACAAGCCGTCGTGCATTGCCTGCGCGGCATGGACCAGCACGCCCACCGCGCCTACCCGTGGCCCGGCCCGGCGCTGCTGGCTGTGCTGCGGGAGGCCCCTGTCCCGGGGCACCCCGACCCGAGCGCCCGCTACGTCAGCGTGGTCCCCGCGCCCACGCCGGCGCCGGACGGAGCGCACCCCGACGACGCTGTCGCGGTGCTGCGCCACGCCAGCACCGGCCTGCACGACCCAGTCGTGCAGGCCAACCTCGTTACGGCCACCGGCCCAGTCCGCATCCTGGCCTGGGTGTTCATGCACGCCGCCGTCACCGACGCCGTGGGCCCGCCCCAAATGGTCCGCTACATCGACGCCGTGGACGCCGACGGCACCACCTACGTCCTGACCCGATTCCACGACCAGCCCGAAGGCGTCGTCGCCGTCGACCCGGCGCCGGAGCCCGGCACGAGCGACGTGCTCGATCTACTGCGGTCACTGGCGCGGATGCTGCGTCCAGGCACCTGACCTGCCTGGCAGCCGCCACGCCAGCCGCGAACCGCGCAGGCGTCCTCACCACCCTCGGTGAGCCTGTCCTCCACATCTGTCCCCGTCACGCCTGCCACCTCACGCGCTGACCAGCGCCTACCGCAGGCGTGACCTGATCTCAAACGCACCACCACGGCCGATGCCCGGCCACACGCGCAACTCAGCGCACCCGCCCGGGCACGGCCGTACGGCCGTGCCCGGGCTTCCGTCGATCGGAAGGAAACCCTGATGACACAGCCGCACCACCCCCCGGCCAGCACGCTGCTGCGAGCCGTTCCCGCCTCCTCTGCCGGGACGCTGCCACGACCACGCATCGCGGTGGTCGGCGGCTCCCTCACCGGCGCCGTCACCGCGCTGCTCCTGCTACGCGCCGGCTTCGACCAAGTCACCGTCTACGAAGCCGCACCCGCCGCCGCGCCGCGCGGCGGTGGCTTGATCGGCCTAGAACACCCCGCCCTCGACATCCTCGACCGCCTCGACATCGGCCAGGACGAGTTCGTGGCGTACCCCTCCGAGACCGTCCTGGAGGTCACCGTCCGCGACCGCCAGCCCATCCACACCGCCCGGCGGCGGTATCCGGGCCGCAACACCACCTGGTCCCTGCTGCACCACACTCTCACCCGCCGACTGCCCGACGGCGTCCTGCAGGCCGGGCGGCGCGTCACCGGCCTCGGCGAGCGCGGCGGGCGCCCACAGCTGGTATTCGCCGACGACTCCCGCACGCCAGCGGACCTGGTGGTGTTCGCCGACGGCCGGGCCTCCACCGGCCGCCGCCTGCTCGACCCCGGACGGCGGCTGCGCTACGCCGGCTACGTCGCCCACCGCGGACACACCCCCACCAGCCACAACCCGCTGCGGGACTTCCTGCGCCTGGAACCCGGCCCCGGATGCCAGTACAACGCCGCGCCGGTCCCCGACGGGCTGGACTGGACCCTGTACCTCACCTGCAGCCCCACCGACTACACCCACCGCTTCGGCGCCCCACCGCAGCGACGCACGTTCGCCCTGCCACACCACGTCAGCCCGGCCGCACGCGCGCACGTCGACACCCAGGCCGCCCTTCTCCTACCAGCCCCGCACGCCGCGACCGTGCACGCCACCACCACACGGATGGCGGCACCGGTGATGGACATCGACCCACCCACACGCATGGCCTGGCCCGTCGGCGCCGGCTGGGCGGTGCTGCTCGGCGACGCCCTGGCCCCCGTCCGGCCCCACACCGCCAGAGGCGCCAACAACGGCATCGAACAGGCCGCCGCCCTCACCACCACCCTCACCCAACACCACCGGTGGGGCGCCGACCTCCCCACCGCCCTGCACGGCTGGCAACGCCGCCAGCTACCCGACGCCGTCGCCGCCGTACGGCAAGGACCGCGCCTCGGCGCCCACCTCGGCAATTCCCGGCCCTGACCACCCGAACCGACATCGACAGGAGCCCTCCGATGCGCCTGCACTTCGACCTCGCCAAGACGCTGCGGCTGGCCGAACACGCCGTCGCCGCCGACGAACACGTCGCGAGCTTCACCGAACACGAGAACCACACCCGCTGCCCGGGAGCGCTCACCGACGTCCACGGCTCACCGATCAGCTTCTCCGCTCACGACTTCCGAAGGGTCTTCGCCACGGAGACCGTCAACAGTGGCCTACCCATCCACATCGCCGCCAAGCTACTCGGACACCTCGACCTAAATACCACGCAAGGATATGTGGCCGTCTATCCCGAGGAGGTCATCCGCCACTACCGCACGTTCATCGACCAAGGACGCGCCCGCCGTCCCCGCGACGAGTACCGCGAACCCTCCGATGCCGAGTGGGCCGAATTCCGCGACCACTTCCAACTCCGTAAGGTTGCCCTTGGCACCTGCGAGCGACCCTATGGAACGCCTTGCCAGCATGAACACGCCTGCATACGGTGCCCGGTCCTTCGATTGGATCTTGCGCAAGTGCCGCGCCTGCTGCAAATCGAAACCAACACCCGCGAACGACTCGACGAAGCCCACCGGATGCAGTGGCTCGGCGAAGTCGCCGCGTTGGAGGAGAGCCTGCGGCACATCGCGAACAAGAAGCAGCAAGCCGAGCGGCTGCGCCGCTCGGCCGACCGGGCAGAGACCGGCCCCACCGCCCTTACCTGACTCCGTCGGCCGGCGGCGGGCAGGCATGCGCCACCCCGGGACCGCGGGTATGGCCCGACGGTCACATCTGTGTCAGCTTCCGTGCGTGTCAGCTAAGCGAGCGCCTCAATCAGGTCGAGCGCCTGCGCAGGTTCCGGGAGGGCGTTGATCTCATCCTGGATCCGCTGTGCGGCGAGCCGGTACGAGTTCTCGCGCAGCATCGTGGCGGCGGCGCGGGCAGCGTCCTCGGGCGTAAACATCACCGGATCAAGCTCCAGCGCCGTGCCGAGTTCGACGCACCGCCGCGTGTTGTGGGGCTGGTCGGCACCCATCGGGAGCAGCACGGAGGGGATACCGTGGGCGAGCGAACCGATCAGCGTGCCGGAGCCGCCGTGTGCGATCACGAGGTCTGCTTCGGCCAGGATCTCCTCTTGCGGGACGAACTGCTCAATGCGCACGTGATCCGGCTGCGCTCCGAACAAGGCGGGATCGAGCCGCCGCCCCACTGTCGTCACCACGCGGACAGATAGGTCGCGAAGCCCAGCGAGCACGCGTTCGAAGACTCCCAGGTGGGTGTCGAGCGTCCCGAGCGTGAAGTAGATCAAAGGCTTACGCGCTGCGCGCGTGCGCCGCGGGACGTGGTCACCCGCAGCGCACCAGAAGGTGTTCTCCGGCAGCGGGTGGTGCGGATCGCGCAAGCTCGGCGGCGCGGGCATGATGACCAGCTGACCGTTGAGACGGGTCAACTCGGGATCGGGTACGAGTCCATATTCCCTGCGCAACGCAGTAATCGGGTCGAGGATGACCTCCTTGCGGGCGAGGCCACCGGCCAGCAGCACGATGACGTTCACACACGGGATCCCGAGTGTCTCCGCGGCGATCGCAGAGCCGAAGTCGATCTCGTCGCGCACGATGACCTCCGGCTTCCACTCAAGCGCGATCTCCCGGATCGCCTTGGCATGGCGGCGCGCACCCCGGCCGGCAAACGCGTCGCGAAGGACCTGCTCCTCGCGAGCCAGGTCGACCGGCTCCAAACGTTGTTCCGGCTCGCCGGCGAGCTGCGGCTTCGGCTCGCTAGTACGGAAGGCCGTGAACCCCGCCGCCGCGATTTCCTCGTACCGGCCCCCAGAGCCCGCCACGGCCACGGTATGGCCGGCGGCCTGAGCCGCACGGGCGAAGGGGATAAGGGGCCGAAAATGACCGCTGCCACCAATGAAAGTGAAAAGAACCCGCACTCTGGCGAACCCTACCCGCCCGCCCGCTGTCCCCGGAAACCGGCAAGCCCCTGCACCAGACTCAGCACGGGGCTCGCGACCATCACCAACCCGGAAGTGTCATGACTGCATCCTCTCAGCTGCCCAGGTCGCTTCTGACGAATCTGAAAAGTCAGCCACCGCACCGAATCCTCCGTCATCGCGAGCGGTACGGCTGGACCGCGACGAAGCAACGGGTGTGCCGCAAGCCACCCGGCCAGAGTCGCGCGACCCTACTAAATAGATGATCTTCGTGGTGCGGAGAAAAGGCCCTGACGGAGCACCGATGCTCCTCGGCGAAACCGTTTCCGTCCTTGCCCGATAAGGAGGTGCCATGGCCCTTCACCACGAGCCAACCCTCACCGGCTCCGCCCACGAAGCCGGTGCGGTGCGCGTCCCCCATGACCGTGTCGCACGATCCAGGCACCGCTGACCCCACCGACTGGCGCAGACCGCCCCTCACGCGAGCCGCTGCCGGGCTGCCCGACCCAGCGGGGTGGCAACGCGCGGCGATTTCCTCCGCCGTCGCCGCCCTGCACGCCGGTGGCCGCGGTCAGATCCACGCCGCCTGCGGCACCGGCAAGACCATCGCCGCCGCGCACGTCGCCACCACGCTGTGTCCGCCCGGCGGTCTCGTGGTCGTGGCGTGCCCATCGGTCACCCTGGTCAGTCAAACCCTGGCCGTGCTCGCACCGGTGGCCTCGACCGTCCTGACGGTCTGCAGCGACGACAGTGTCGCCGACGCCGCCGTGCACACCGCAGACCTGCCAGCCACAGTCACCACCGAACCCAGCGCGATCGCCGGCTGGCTACGAAGCGGCGGCAACCGGGGCATGCGGCTGGTGGTCACGACGCACCGCTCCGCCAGCCTGCTCGGCGACGTCCTCACCACCGCCGGGGTCCCCGCCGAGGTGCTGGTCGGCCGACAACCTCCGGGCCCTCGACGCCATCACCACCACCTGGCGCTGACGGCACACCGCACCCGACACCGCCAGCAGCACACCAGAAGCACCACCACCCTGGACGGGGCCGCTGGCCGATCACCGGCTCAACCTCAACGCGGCCGAACCGAGACCGCCACCCAGCACGGCCCTGCGCCGCCGCGCTCGTCACGCACATACAGACCACGCAGCCTCCTCAAGACTCGCGCGGCGCCCGGCGTAGGCACACCCAGAATCGGGGAGAACCAGTGCACGACAAGGGATACCCCTTCGACATCAGCAACCGCGCCTACCAGCGTTTCCTCACCCTCACCAGCGACCACTTCGAGACATCAACTTGGCACAACGCCGATACCGGACGACCCACCATGATCACCTTGGTCGACATCGGCAGCCGCGACGCGTTCAGCCTCGCGCTGCTCGACACCGCCGAAGACCATAAGCCCCACGCCCTGCTCGCCGTCACCACCACCGACGCCCTGGCCCTGCACGGGCCGATCCCCGGCCGGGCCGCCGCCGCCGACTACGCGCCCCACCTGGCCATGCATGACGCCGACATCGTCGCAACCACACCGGTCTTTCTCCACAACCCCGACGACCCACACATCGGCGACGACGAGTGGACCTCCGTACCACCGGGCATCGCCCACGCCGCCCGCACCACCATGCTCGACGGCGGCAGCGTTGCGCTGGCTCTGCTGGACCGTGACCACGCCACAATCGCCGTCGTCGGGCCTTTTCCCACCATCGACGCCGCCGACGCCTGGCGTCCTGCCGCCGACGGGTGGCCGTGCGCCGACCGGCTCCTGCTCGCTGTCCACGCGCCGGTCATGAGGCATTGAACGCGCCTCAACCACCGGCGACGACACAGCTGACCCGATCCGCCACGCCACCGCCGGCGGCCGACGCTGGCGTGGCGGGCCGACCACAGCACCACCCGACACCAGGGCCGTCGCCGTCAGGCGGCGGCCCTGCTTCTTGAGAAGGGCAAACGTCATGGAACACCTGTCCCGCCCTGGCCATGATCCCGCTGAGCCCAGCCCCGATGAGTCCCTCAGCGTCGGCGATCCGGTCCTAAGAAAGTCGCGGCTTCTGTCGCGACCGTGCGACACCTGCATCTTCAACCCCGGCAACAAGATGCACCTGGCGGTCGGAAGGCTGCGCCATCTCGTCACGGAGACCTGCCGACAAGAGTCGTACATCGTCTGTCACAGCACACTTCCGCACTATCTGTATCCCGACGCCAAACCAGCGATTTGCCGAGGCTTCGCCGACCGCTACCGCACGCAGGCTCTCCAGCTCATGGAGCGGCTCTTCGGCTTCGTCGAGGTCGATCCACCACAACCGCCCCACCCCGGCACCACGTCGGAAGGGGAAGCCCTCCAATGACGGGAATCCGAGACTTCATGCGCCGCCAGAGCCTAATCATCGACCAGGTCGGCTGGGCGGTGACACTCGTGCCACCCGACCCCGACGACAGCACGGCCGCGTTCGCCTACACCGTGGGCCTCACCGCCCACGACCATCCCGAACTACTGATCGCCGGACTCGACCCCGCCATCGCGCAGCAACTACTCAACGACCTCGCCGCCCGGGTCTACGACCGCGCCGAGCGATTCACCCACGGGCAACGCATCAGCGACCTCATCGCCGGCTACGACGCGACCATCGTCGCCGGCCCAGCCACCGAACAACTGCGCCCGGGCGCCGCGCTCGCCCGATACGGCCTGAGGCAGGTCCGCCTACAACAGATCGTCTGGCCCGACCAGGCGGGCCGCTTACCCTGGGACGACGGCTACGCCTACCCGAAGGCAACGCAACCGGTCATCGCGCACCCGTAGCCGCTGCCGGCTGCGGGAATAACTGCCACTGGTGGTGGGTAGGAACAGGCTGTCCCGTCCTGCCCACCACTGTGCTCAGGTCGGCTCCTCCTGCCTACGGTTGCGACCGAACGATGGCCGCCACGGCTTGCTCAGGTGCTGTGGGCGGGGACGTTGGTGCTACCGCCCCGGATCTCGTACGTCCCGTCACCCAGGTCCCACGAGTCCAGCAGAGCCTGAGCCCGCCACTCGTCTGATGGCCACCTCGTGGCCATCGACCAGCGGATGCCAGTGAGCGAAACCCTGCTCAGATCCACATCGCTGAGATCGGCCTCCGTAAAGTTATGCCGGGCGCGGTTGAGGTCGCGGGCGAGGTCACGGACGAGGGCATGGTCGCGGACGAGGGCATGGTCGCCGGCGAGATCGCGGGCACGGGCACGGATGAAGGTTAGGCCGAGGGTGCGGATGTGGGTGAGGTCGCGGTCGAGGTCGCTGGCGAGAGCGAGGTCGCGGATGTGGCCGCGACTGCGGAGAGCGAGGGCGCGGTCGAGGGCGCGGTCGACGCCGATGGCGAGGGCACGGGCATGGGCACGGGCACGGCCGAGGTCGAGGTCGGGGTCGGGGTCGGGGTCGAGCGCACGGGTGAGGTCGAGGTCGCGGGTGAGGTCGAGGCCGAGGGCGCGGGCGACCTCGAGGTCGCGGGTGAGGTGGATGGCGCGGTCGACGTCGATGGCGCGGCCGACGTTGATGTCGAGGGCACGGGTGAGGGCGCGGACACGGTCGCGGGCGAGAGCGAGGGCTCGGTCGAGGGCACGGGAGACGTCGAGAGCGAGGTCGCGAGCGCGAGCGAGGTCGCGTGCGCGGTCGATGGCGATGGCGATGGCGCGGGTTGTTGCCGCCGCGCTAGTGATCTCCAGAGTGAGTGCGAAGGCGGCGATGGCTGGGTGGTTGCGGAGAGTTAGCCGGCTGGAACTGTCCAACGACATCAGCCGAGCGGCAACCGCACCTTGCAAATCTGACCGATCGGGTGTCGCGCTGGGCTGCTCGGAATGCGGGGCCGGAGATGGTGTGGCTGCCTCCGGGGGAGAGGCGATGGCGCGGAGTCCTGCCTCGATGTCAAGGTCCAGGTCGTGGCGGGTGTGGGTGTGTTGTGCGGAGACGAGGGCCTCGCGCAGGCCCGCTTCGATATCGAGTAGACCGCCGAGGTCCCCTGCGATGGTGCCGTGCAGGCTGATGAGCAGCTTGTCCTGGTTCATTGGGTTTCCCCCGCCCTGCGGCTGGACTCTTCGGCGAGCGCACGGCGGGCGAGCTTCAGGCTGGCTCGTACCGCCTCCGGTGAGATGTCTAGTTCGTCAGCGATCTCCTGCGGCCGGTAGCCGTCGAACGTCCAAGCCATGACCTGCCGTTGCCCGCCAGGGAAGCGTGGTCAGCAGCCGCAACACGTCATGCCGTTGCTCCCATGCGCAGATGTCTGCGGATGTGGATAGCAGTGGATTGAGTGTCTCCGGCTCCGTGGTTACCTCTTGGCCGAAGTGTCGTCGGCCGTATTGGCGGGAAGCGACGCGCCGGGTCCACGCTCGGGGATGCTGGATCGACGGCCAGCTTCGATATGCCTCGATCATCGTCTCCTGGGCGATGTCGGCGGCGTCGGCGACACCGGCACCCATCCAGATCAGGAAGTTAACCAGGGCTTTGACCTCGGCGCGGTAGAAGGCGCTGAAGGCCGCGACATCCACCAGTGGCGTGTCGGGGCGGTAATGGTCCGGCACATCGGCTGCGGTCGTGGGCATGGAGCGTGCCGGTTCGTCGGGAGGTTCCAGGACATGATTCATGCGCACTCGTCTCGGTTTGCGTTCCCGACGTTGAGGATGAGCCGGGTTCCGTCATCACGCTGCTCCTGTACTCGGCTCCCGGCTGGCAAAGCGGTAGCCGTGTGCAGGTAGTGGCGCCGTTCCCGCTCCTGGTGCAGTCGAAAGCGGAGCCGAAGCCAGAGTGTCAAGAGGGAAACAACTGGGCCAAGAACTACCAATCCGATTCCTATCACCTCGTGAGTTGCCATCTCTGTCTCCCGTTCCACCTGTCTGTTGTGCTCACCGTTCAGTGGTGGGATGACAGCCGTTGCGTGAAGCGCGACAGCCAAGATCTTCTGTTGCGCACTGAACTGGCAGGTGGGGAGCTTGGAGTTCCTGGTGCTGCTCCTTGGAACTTCGGGCAGCGTGGTGCCAGCCGAAGGGGGCGCAGGGGCGTTGACCGCTGGCCCCCGCAGACCAGCCGGATGACGTTCCCTTGCTGGGGACATGCCCCTTGCTTCTCGGTGTCGTGGTACGTCAGGGACGTTCCCCAGACACCGCCAGCTCGGCCGACCGCCGTCGACGAGCCGGTGGCCACCACCGCGCCGGACGCCACCACGGCACGGATGCCGGCGGCGTCGGGGGGTGCAGCCGCGTACGCGCGGCCAGGGTCAACGCGCCAAGGGCTTCCTGTAGGACAGCCTCCGCGGCTGCCCGTTCGGTGGTCGCTGCCTTGCGCCGGTACAGGTTGTCCGCCCCATACGCGGTTACCACACCGAACGCGGCCTCGACGAGCTTGGCTACAGCGTCGACCACGTCCTTGTCGGGTAGCAGGACGGCCCGGCTGCACGCGGCGGTGAACTGCCGGAAGACGGTGTCGGTGAACAGCTCGGTCGACGCCAGCATCTGCTCGTGCCAGTCGAAGGCGAGCCGGCCGGCGTGCGCGACCCCGTGGGCGTAGCCCTTGGTGTGGCGCCCCGACTGGAACTCCAACAGCGACCGGCCGAGCAGCATCAACCGTGGCTGCCATGAGTTCCACCGCGGCTGGCGCGCGGCCAGCCCGGTCAACAGAACGAACGTCGCGTCGATCAGCTCGGTCGTCACTGTTTCGATCTGCTGCTGCGCCTGCGCCTGCTCGACCTGCAACTGCCGGCGGCGGTTGGAACGCTCAGCTACCCGCACACCGGCCAACGTGAACGCACCAGTCACCACAGGCCCGGTGAGCAGACCGAGCACGGTCAACAACGGGGGGATGGATTCCACGGTGTTCACCTTCCCTCCACCGCGCAACGCCTGAAGCTCGCACCAGCGCTGCGGGCACACCCGCAGCGAGCCTGGCGGGCCCGCGTGCTCACCCAGCGCGAGTTACCGACCCACTCACGGTATAGCTGCCACGTCCGTGCACGCTCGGCGCTCATCGGGCAGAGAACGGGGTCTTTTTGTCGTTGGTGAGCGGCTGCGCTTGAACGGTGATTGCGGTGATCGCCAGGCCAAGGGCGGCGGCCGGGTGTCAGTGTCGGCGCTGGCGGGCGGGGCGGCCGTTGAAGCGTGCGGTGCGGGTTGGTGATCCTGGCTGCCAGTGGCGGCGTACGGTGCGTTCTGACTTGCCGATTCGCGCGGCGATCTCGGCTGGCTGCAGTTGGGGATCGTGGCGTTGCCAGTAGGCCACTGCGGCGGCGGTGTCGGTGGCGGCGGTGGGTGCTTCGTGGTCCGCTTCGGTGTACGGGTGCCGGTGGCTCTCTGTTTCCGTGGCGGGTCGTGTGGTTTCGTTCATCACACCCGTCGAGTGGGCGGCGGCAGAGCCGCTTGGCTTCTGCTCGTGCGCCACCGGCGGCGGCGGAATTCCGTCCTCGTCCGTGGCCTGGTCGACGCTCGAGGACCAGGGCGAGCCGGTGGCGTGCGGCACCGCAACGGTGCCATTGCTGGCTGACGATGGCGCGGTCCTGAGCCCGGCGGTGATCCGGAGTGGGTGTGAGGATGCCTCGCTCACCGGTTCGTCCTCGATTGCAGGCGGCACGGCGGCTTGGGCGGCTGTTGCTGGTGTCTGTCGCGGTGTGACGCTGCCCGGCAGGGTTGTGGCGCGGATGCGGGCGCTGATCTCGACGAGGCTGACGCTGGCGACGATGACGAGACCGTCGACGGAGATGGGTAGGAGGTAGGCGGCGCCGTAGCCGTTTTCGCCGTAGCGGGCGGCGACGCCGGCGAGGTGCCAGTAGGACACCCAGGCGGCGATGCCGGCGATGAGGGTGGCGGCGGTGACGCGGATGGCGCCGAGGTGCCAGCGGTAGTGGGGGACGCGGGAGATCAGCTCGACGGTGAGGAGCAGCGCCAGGGGTGGCCAGGCGGCGATGATCTGGCTGATCGGGTTCGGCCGGGCGTGGAGGATGTTCGCGGCGACCGAGGCGGCGACGCCGAGGGTGAGGGTGGCGCGTACCGCCCATCGCAGTGTGCGTAGCCGCCTGTCCTCGCGGGCGGCGTCGGGTGCTGCGGTGGGGTCGCTGGTTGGTGGGGCGGTGTGGTTCATGCCGGTCGGCCGTCGGAGGGGCGACGGCGATGCCCGGGTTGGATGCCGTCGATGAGGTGGTGGACGAGGTCGAGGGTGTCGTCGGTCGGTCCTGCGTCGATTTCGCTGAGGCGGTGGGTGAGGGTGCTGCGCAGCGCGCGAATGGCGTCGGGGTCCCAGAGCGCGGCGTGGGCGCGCATGGCCTGCTGATACAGCTGCTCGTTGTAGGGGTGGTGGGGCAGGGCCGTGGCGCAGATGGTGGCCTGTTCTGCGGGGTTTCCTTCGTGTGCCTCCATGAGCGCGGTGACGGCGTCGAGGGCTTCGCGTTGCGCGGCATGCCGGTAGGCGTCGAGCCATTCGTAGTCGCACCCCTCGGCCAGGGGCCGGTAGTTGTCCACGGCGTGGCGTAGAGCCTGGACGCGGTCGGGGTGGGTGCCGCCGGTGTTGCGCAGGGCGGCGCGTAGCCGCCACAGGTCGATGTCGAACCGGTCGGGGTTGAGGCGGTAGCGGCGATGCGGGTTGGTGAGGTAGCTGCCGGGCCCGGCGTGGTGGCGCAGCACGGCGCGTAGGTCGGAGACGTAGGTGTGCAGGCGGTGCAGGGCCTTGCTGCTGGGTGCTTCGGGCAGCAGGTCCTCGAGGATCGCCTCGATCGAGGCATCGCCGTCGTTGGCGGCGAGGTAGACGAGCAGCTCCAGCGACTTGGCGCGCAGCGTGCGGGGGTGGCTGGCGTTGACGATGGCCGGCGGGCCGAGCACGGTCACCTCGACCCGGTCAAGTCGTGGCCCTGCGGCTTTGCTGCCATCAGCGGCCGTACCCTCGGTCGTCTGACGGGGCGACCGAGGCGGGCTGTCGGAGACGGCCGCTGGGCTGCTGCATGCCGAGCCAGCGATGCTGAGCGACGTGTCGTCGGTCTCGGGTGGGGGCGGCGGGATGCGCGTGGAGGATGCAGGTTGCATCTGCGATTCGTGACCATCGTCGGCTGATCCCGGCCCGGATCCGCTGATCTCGCCTTCATCGATACGTTCGGGTTCGGGGAACGACGGTGGGTCGCTGGACGATTCGGGTCGGGGTGGTGGTGCTGGTTCTACCGGTGCGGGTGCTGGGAGTTGGCCGGTGTGGGACTCGGCGAGGGTGGCGAGCAGGTCGACGGTTTCGGTGGGGTCGAGGACGGCGAGGCGACCGATGTCGGCGGGGTGGGGTCCGTGGCGGGCGTCGCTGGCGGCGCGGGTGACGGTGCCGTCGGCGGCGACGGCGGCGGTGTCGCCGTCGGGCCAGACGCCGAGGAGCACGCCGTGGATGTCCAGGCGTTGCCCTTGGGTGAGGATCGCGGCGACGCGGGCGCGTTCGTGGCGGCCGGTGGCGTCGGCGAGCAGCATGATCGGTGCGAGGGGTTGTTCGTGGGGGTCGGCGGTGCGGAGGGCGGCGACGGTGTCGACCTCGTGCTCGTAGACC
The DNA here is from genome assembly GCF_044755745.1 of Micromonospora sp. NPDC092111. NCBI lineage: Bacteria > Bacillati > Actinomycetota > Actinomycetes > Micromonosporales > Micromonosporaceae > Micromonospora > Micromonospora sp. NPDC092111. The sequence goes on along the minus strand of NZ_JBIVRQ010000014.1, from coordinate 98,484 downwards.
AGTCGGCTGCGGTGCAGGGTTTGTTGTTCGAGGGCTGCCAGGGCGTCGTCGAGGTCGGCGGTGACGGTCAGGCGCGGGGTGCGGGGCAGGTTGACGGCGGCGGCGCCGAGCAGGGTCGCGGCGGTGCTGGCCGGGATGACCACGTGGGGGCGGGCGTCGGGGTGTTCCTCGCCGCTGGTGGCGAGGGCGGCGGTGAGGAAGCCGCGGGCGGCGGCGTCCGCGCCGGGCCCGGTCAGGCCCAGACCCGCGGGCGGCCATACCGCCGACAGTGGGTGGGCCAGAGTTGGCGCCACCGGCGCGGCATCGTGCGCGGCGGGGTCACCGGGTGCGGCTGTCTCGACGGCGCTGCTTGCCGGTGCGGTGTGGGGCAGGGCGGGAACGTCGTGCTCACGGCGCGGCAGAGGCTCGTTGCCGCCGCCTTGGCCCTCACGGGTATCGGGTGTGTCGGGGTGGAGGGTGTGAATCGAGGTGGTGTCGGGACGCAGGCCGCGTCGGATCCGCCGCACCACGGCGGGCATCGGCGCTGCGGCCGGGTCGTTGGCGGAGTGAGGGTGCAGGGGTGTGCGGGGGCGGTAGCGGCGTTGCCGGTGCGCCCAGATCATGGCGACCGCGGCGATGATCGCTGCGGCCAGTCCGGCGTCGACCCAGCTGCCGGTCGGTAGCGACACTCCGTGGCCCGTTCGAGGTGGGCGGCTGCTGTCATCGCTGGCGGCAGGGTTGGCCGCCGCGTTCTGGCTGGAATTTGGCGAACTGGTGGCAGGAGCGGGGACGGTGGTCGTCTTCGGGGCGGGAGACGGCAGGTCGGCGGGTGTAGGTGCTGGTGCGGGCGGGTGCGTCGGTGGCGTTGGCGCCGTTCGGTGGGGATGCTGGCCGGCGGGTGGGGCGGCGTCGGCGGGCAGGTCGAGCGTCCAGCCGGGGTGGATGATGTTCGGGTTGCGCAGGGTGCCGCCGACCCGCGGGAAGTAGGTGCCCCGGTTGAGGGCGAAGATCTCGGGCCAGCGGTCGGCGTCGCCGAGCCACTGCTCGGCGATCTTCGACAGGGTGTCGCCGCGTGCGACGGTGTGCGTGTACTGGCGGCCGTCGGCGACCAGCGTCACCGTGGTGTTTGCGAGTGGATGCGCCGCAGCGGCGGCCACTTGCGCCGCTGTCGCCTTGTCGGCCGCTGTGTCAGCCGCCTGCTGGCGGGCGACGACGGAGGGCACGGCGACGGCTGCGGCAGTCGGGTGCGCCTGAGCGGCGGGAGTTGCGGTGGCGGCTTGCGCGGCGGTCGCCAGCACACCGCCGGTGATCATGGTGACGAGAAGGGTGGCCAGACCGCGGGCAGGGGTCAGCGCGCGGGGTTGGGGCAGGCGTCGACCGGTGAGGACGGTGGCGAGTTCGGCGAGCAGCGACCAGACGAACGAGGCCCACGCAGCCCAGAGCAGAGCGGTGAGGACCGTGATGATCATGTCGTCGGACAAGGGGCTGGTCAGCGTGGTGACCACGGTGTCCCAGGTGGGCGGCCGGTCGGGCAGCGGCGATTCGGTGACGCGCAGCAGCGCGTAGGGCGGGCCGGCGAGCAACACCGCTGAGGTGATCGCGGCGGCGGCGCGGCGGGCGGCGGTGGTCAGCGTCACGATCACGATGACACCTCCTGCATTCGGTGGAAAGGGGGGCGCGCTTACTCGGGGGTGGTGACGCCGGTTTCGGGTGTGGCCGTCGCGGTGGCGGTCACGGGAATGGCGGTGACGCCGATCAGGTGCAGCAGTTGCGTTCGGTGCGTGGTGGTGACCGTGACGGTGACCCGGTCGGTGGTGGCGGACACCGTGCCGAGCTGACCGGCGTGGGCGAGGAAGGCCCGGGCGGCGGCGCTGGCGGCGGTCGGGTCGAGTCGCACCGCGCCGGTCGCGCGGTGCGCGGCCAGGTCGATCTGTCCGGCTCCGGCGCGGGCGGCGGCCTGCGCGGTGTCGTAGGCGGATACCTTGGCGGCCATGGTGGTGCCCAGGTCGAAGACGAGACCGGCGAGGATGAGCACGATCAGCGTTCCGACCACGGTCCACGGGGTGATCTGCCCCCGGTCGTCTCCTCTCGCGCTCCCCCGTGCCCAGGCGGCGCGGCGGGCTATCACCGCCGTGTCGGAAGTGTCATGAGTTTCTTCCTGGCCGGGTTGCCTTGAGCTGCCGAAAACCCTGGTCATCGGGGCCTCCCGGGCGTCGGTGAGAGTTTCGACGAAACGTCAGGATTCCTGACTCGTTGTCGTTTATAGGGATGTTGGCGAGTGATTCCTGAAGTGGGGCGACCATGGCGTTGGCGGTGGTGCGGTCCATCGACTCCCCGCGTCGGCTGCGCACGGCAGCCGAGTTGGAGGACTTCGAGCAGGAGTTGGTCGATCAGTACGCCTTGGCGTCGGCTGGTTCGGGGATCACCGACCGGCAGATCGTGAAGGAGCGGTACGTACTGTTCGAGTTCATCCGATTCCTCGGCGAGCCGGTGTGGACCTGTCAGCCCGGTGACGCGGACCGCTATCTGGTGCACTTGCGCAGGGATCGCACGGTGGAACCTGCGGATGAAGGCGGCCGAGCGGGGAATCTGGAAGTCCACCGAGCTGCGTCGCCGGCTGGCCGAGGCCGGGCTGGAGATGAGCGCCGGGAAGATGTCGGCGTTGTGGACCGGCACGCCGACCACGATCCGGCTCGACGACCTGGAACTGATTTGCGCGGTGCTGGAGTGCGAGCCCAGCGATCTGCTCATCTGCGAGGCGGACAAGCTGGCCACACGACGGCGTCCCGCCGAGACAGCCGCCGCAGCAGGTGGCGGGGCCACTCCGATCACGCCACGGCTGGGCCGGACCCGATCGGCGCCACCGGTATGAGCAGCCCCCGTATCCGGCGATGCGCCACCTGCCGCACCACTCCAGTGGCCATGCCAAAAGTCGACTTCTGCTTCACCTGCTGGCCAGGCGGCCCGGCCATCCCGCCACCATGCCTGCGCTGCGGCTCCCGCCGTGGCTACTTCGCAGCCGGGCTGTGCACCCGTTGCCATCCCTACGCCACCCCGCCGGTCGAGTCCTGCCGGGACTGCTACGCGTGGGGCGTGAGCCGGCTGCACAACTGGCTCTGCCACGGCTGCAACACCTGGCGCGCCAAGCACCCCGTGGTGGGCGACTGCCCCACCTGTGACCGCCCGGTCGCCCTCGGCGCCGAGGGCGTCTGCCGGCTCTGCCGCAAGCAGGCCACCCTGGTCCGCACCGGCCGGAACAAGCTCGACGTCATCGCTGCCAACCGCCACGGGCAGCAACTGTTCCTGGCCAACATGTTCTCCGATGGCAGCCGCTTCCGGCCCAAGCCGCCAACGGTCGAGTCCGGCCAACCGCTGCGGCCCCCAGTCCAGCACCAACAACTGCTGCTGTTTCCCATGCAGCGTGACCTGAGCGCGTACGGCCGCGCCGCGATGCCGGCTCCGCCCGACCCGGACCTGGCGGACGAACTTGACCGGCGCACCCGCACCTACGCGGCCACCCGCCGGTGGAGCAAGAAACACACCGACGAGGCCCGCTGGGGCGTCCGCATCCTGCTCGGCCTGCAAGACACCCCCGGCGCGCCCATCAAGGCCACCGAGGTTCTCCAACTGCGCGCCGCCGGTCTGCGTACCTGGACGGTCCTGGAAGTTCTCGCCGCCGCCGGCCTGCTCATCGACAACCGGCCACCAGCGATCGACACCTGGTTCCACACCCAGATCGATGGCCTGCCCCAACCGATGACCACCGAATTGCTGACCTGGTACGACGTCATGCGGCACGGCCGCCCCACCAGCCCGCGCCGGCGGCCACGCTCCTAGACCACCATCCGCCTGCACACCCGATGGGCGCTCCCTGCCCTGCACACCTGGGCCGCTACCGGACGCACGACCCTGCGGGAAGTCACCAAAGACGACGTCCTCGACGCCCTGCCCGCCGCCGGGAATCCGCGATCCACCACTGGGCAAGGACTCAAGTCGATATTCCGAGTGCTCAAGGAGCACAAGATCCTGTTCACCGACCCGACCCGCCGGGTCAAGACCGGCGAACACGAACCCCGCCAACCCATCCCGGCCGACCTCGACGCCATCCGGCAGGCACTCAACTCCCGCGACGTCGCCCAAGCCGCCGTCGTCGCCCTGATCGCCTTCCACGGACTGCGTCCCGGACACATCCGCCGACTGAAGATCACCGACCTGCGCGACGGACGCCTGCACGTTGATGGCCGCGTCATCGTCCTCGCCGAGCCCGTACTGACCCGCCTCCACCGCTGGCTCAACTACCGCGACATGCGCTGGCCCAACACCCTCAACAACCACTTCTTCCTGCACTACCGCACCGCGTGCCGCCCCAACACGACCGTCGGTCCCCGCTGGATACGACTCACCATCGGCGAAGGCCTGACCGGGAGCACGATCCGCGAAGACCGCATCCTCAATGAGGCCCACGCCACTGACGGCGACGTACGCCGCCTCGTTGACCTCTTCGGGCTCAGCGTCCAGGCCAGCACCCGCTACACCGCCACCGTCGACCACACCGCCCTGACCAGACTCGATATCGTTGAGCCAGAGAGCACCCCGCGCTCGTGAACCTGCGGCGGCCATCACGACGCACCCCGCCCTGTCTCGTCAGAGCACGAAGCTTTCGAGACCCCCTGACACGCGGTCACGTCGGCACCTCCCGTGGCGCCACTCGGGCGAAGCTCGCCCCGAAACCTTGGTAGAGTCCCGCGATGCATTTGCCGTTCTCGCTGCAAGGCATGTCCGGGAGAATCGACGTCAACATCAGCACGACCCGACATCCCGAAGAACTCGGCGCGGGGCCAGGCGCAGCCGGGCTCGCCAACTGTGAAGCCACCGTCAGCTATCCAGGCAAGGGCTACACCGGCCTCCTCGGCTGGATTCAACTCGTCCGCTCCACCGACAACAGCAGCGGTGGCCAACAGTTCGAGATGGATCCCCTGGAGATCCTCGGAGACCTCCCACACCCGTTCTGCTTCTTCGGTATCAAGCCAACCCTGTTTGACGCCCCGTCCCGCAACAGTCGAGCCGACCTCGACTGGCTCGCCCACAGTTTTCTCTGCCACATTGCCGACGAAGACCTCCCGGGAGTCCACGCGCTCGCCGGGTTCACCTGGGGCTTCACAATCGCAGCAGGCGTAAGCACACCGACACCACCACGCCGCCTCGAACCCGCCGAGTGGAACCAACACCTCGATCTGCTCCATGCAGAGCACCCGGCTTGGCGCTTTGCCGACGGCTACAAAGACACGTAACCCCCGCCGCGCGTCATCGACGCGTCGACATACAGCCTGCGACAACCCAATCCGAGTTCTCGAACCCGGGGCGGCCACTACGCTCATCACAGCCCACCACCACTCGGGTTCACCGCGGAACGTGCTTCAGTAATCCCGAACCCGAGAGCTCTTGTCCCGTACAGGTCGAGGGGCTGGTGGGAGGTCGCGGAGATGGTCACCGCGCCGGGCAGTCCCAGCCCGGAGAGGTCTTCCAGCCGGATGCCGCAGGTCACGGTGGCGCTGACCTGGCCACCGGGGGTGAACGCGCCGGGATCGATGGTGACGGTGGAGGGCTGGCAGGTGATCCCACGGCCGGTGAGCGCGGCCGAGGCCGCTTCGGCGCCGGCGTGCCGGGCTTCGGTGGACGTGTCGGCCAGGGACGCTTGTCGGGCTGCCGCGGCGGAGGCGGAGTGGACGTCGATCGCGGCCGAGGCCAGGCGCAGACAGGCCACGATGGCGAGCACGGCCAGCACCATCAGCGGGATGTAGCCGAGGGTCATCTCCACGCTTACCGAGCCACGGCCGGCGGTCCGGCCGACACTGCGCCGCGCTCTCGCGCGGGCTCTGCTGCTGGAAGGTGGTTGACGCATGGCCGGGCAGCTCCTTGTCGGGCGCGAAGGATGTGGGCTAGTCGGTGTCGGGTCGGAATCGCTCGACGGGGGCGTTGACCTGGGTGCTGACCGGTAGGCGCAGCCACGGCAGCACGGCGGTGGCGCGGCCGGACACGGCGACGGTGGCGGTGTCGGTCGTGCGGTCGACCGACACCCGCGCGTCGGTGACGACGCGGTCGGCGACCTGGTCGAGCACGGCCGTGGCATCGTCGTGTCCGGCGGCGGCGGTGCCACCATCGACGCGGGTGGTCTGCAGGGCATGGTTGGCGGCGTGTTGCACGCCAAGCTGCGCGAGGGCCCACAGCGCCAGTTGCACGCCCAGCAGAACGAGCAGGAACAGCAGCGGCGCGTACAGCACCACCTCGGTGGTTACCGACCCGCGGTCCGTGCTCTGCCGACGTCGCCTACCGCTGCGCCTTCCGAGGTGAAGGTTCATAGGCTGATGCCGTCGATCTTGGAGAGGATCTTGGAGCGGAAGATGCCGTAGACGGCCAGGACGAGGGTGACCAGCAGGGCGATCCACATGACTTTCTCGGTGGTCTCGCTGCCACGGTCACCGGAGTCGCGCAGCCGGCGGATCCGGTCGGTCACGGTCAGGTGTAACAGGGCCAGCAGGGCGAGCAGTCGGCTCAGCCACATGGCCGCCTCCTTAGAACGTGTCGACGGTGCTGACGGCGGGATAGAGCAGGAACAGCAGGTAAGCGGCGGCGAGCAGCATGACCGGCATGGACATGCGTTCAGTGGCGGCGTGCGCGCGGGCTTCCAGGGCGGCGGCCTGGTGGGCGCGCAGGGTGGCGGCGCGGATGGTCAGGGAGTCACGGATACGGGCCCCCTCGGTGCCGGCGAGGCTCATCGTCGCGGCCAACTCCTGCAGCTCGACCACGCCGGTGTCCTCGCCGAACTGGTCGAGGGCCTGCCAGGGCGGCATCCGCAGCAGCCGGGCGGTGTCCACCGCGCGGCGCAGCCGCTGGGCTGCCCAGCCGTGGCTGTCGGTGCAGGCGTCGTCGAGGGCTTGTTCGAGACCGGCGCCGCCGGCGAGGGAGATCACGACGAGGTCGAGGACGGCGGACAGGGTGTAGCGCAGCTCGTCGCGGCGCCGCCCGGCCTCGGCGCGCACGGTGGACTCGGCCAACCACCACCCGCTGGCGGCGCCGGCTACGGACGTCCAGACGGGCATGCCAGTGGCGAAGGCAACCCCGCCGGCGGCGAGGGCTGTCATCGCGGCCGGCGGCAGGATCAGCCCCGCGAGCACGGCGAGCATCTGGTCGGCCAGGTGCAGCGCGACCGGCCGCTCGAGCACGGCCAGGTCAGCGAGCATCCGTCGTCGGGGCAAGCCCAGCGCGCGCATCGGCGCGGCCATCAGCCGGACCCGCGTCGCCGTCGGCTGCTCGGGCACTGCGGGCGCACGGCGCAGCGCGTCGAGGGCCTGGCCGAGACCAGGCCGCGCCGGAACGAGACCGGAGAGGGCCAGGAGCAGGCCAAGCCCGGCGAGGAGTCCGCACGCGAGCACGATCATGACGCCCGCCCTTCACCTATTGCGAGCCCGCCCTGGTTGGCGAGGACTCGGGGTGGTTCGGGCAGGCGAGAGGCGCGGACCAGCCACCAGAATCCCGCGGCGAACACCGCGCCCACGACGAGGAGCACCATCTGCCCGGTGAGACTTTGGTAGGGGGCGAGGAACCCGCGATTGAGCAGGATCAGCCCAGCGACCATCGCCACGGCGGTGCCGGTGATCACTCGAGCGGCGGTGCGCGTCGCGGCCCGCTTCGTCGCCACCCGCATCCTGATCGCGGCCAACTCCCGCGCGGTGACGGCGAGGCTGGTCAGGCACTGCGACAGCTGCCCGCCGTGATAGCCGGCGGCCTGTGTTAACGCCCGCACCACTAGGTCGACGGTCGGATCGGCAAGGTCGACGGCGAACACCCGCAGCGCGTCCGGCAGGCGGGCGCCGCCGCGCACCGCAGTGGCCAAGGCCTGCACTTGGGCGCGGAGCGGGTGCGGGGTGACCGGGGCGGTGGCGGTGATCGCCTGCTCCAGCCCGGCGGCCGATGACAGGGTGTCACGCAGCAGCTCGGCCCAGGTGGCGATCGCCTCGATACGGGCCACGGCCCGGGTGTGCTCGCGGTCAGGGCCGAGGATGCGGGGCAGCGCCCATACAGCGGCGGCGGCCAGCAGGACTGCCACGGGCCAGCGGGTCACCGCCCCGGCGGCGACGCCCGCCGCGACGGCGGCCAGCATCCGGTTGCGGTCGACGCTCGTCCGCCGCCTTGTCCGTCGGCGGCCAAGGCTGTCGGGTGGGCGTCGGCGTAGCCCGTCGGCGATCAGGGTGAGGCCGGCTGCGCAGGCCAGGCCGAGCAGGATCGGCAGCAGATTCACGTCACCACCGGTCCCGGTCGAGGAGGTCAGGTTGGAGGCCGGCGGCGATGAGGTCGTCGAGGGTGTCGGCGCGCAGCGGCGCAGCCGGCACCGCGCGGCGGTCGGGGCCGGGGCGGTATATCTCGTTGGAGGGCACCTGCGTGCCGTCGGTTTCCAGGACCTGCCGGACCGAGGACAGGACGCGGGTGCCGTCGGTGGCGACGTCGAGGTGCAGCACGAAGTCGACGGCCTGACCGATGAGCACGTTCGCCGCGTCGAACGTCAACTTCTCGGGGGCTTGCATCACGTACATCGCCAACCGGGTCAGGGCCTGTTTGCTGGAGGAGGCGTGCACGGTGCACATGGAACCGTCGTTGCCCTGCGACATCGCCAGGAGCATCGGCACGGCTTCGGCGCCGCGGGATTCCCCGACGATTACCCGGTCCGGGCGCATCCGCAGCCCCCACGTGACCATCGTGGCCATGTCGATGCCGCCGACGCCCTCAAGGTTAGGCTCGCGCTGTTGCAGCGCCGTGGTGTTCGGATGCGCGTCGACGTTCTCGTCCAGGCCGAGTTCGAAGGCGTCCTCGACCGTGACGATCCGCTCGGACGGGCTGATCGCGGCGGCGGCGGCGCGGAGCAGGGTGGTCTTCCCGGCCCCGGTTCCGCCGCAGATCACCATGTTCTTGCGGGCCCGCACCATCGCCGCGGTCAGCTCCCGCAACCCGGGCGTCAGCTCACCACGGTTGACGAGATCATCGAGGGTGACGTGGTGCAGTACGTTACGGCGGATCGACACACTGGGCCGCTTGGACACGGCCATCACCGCGAACAGTCGCTGCCCATCCGGCAGGCGCAGCGACAGGCCCGGAGACCCGCGGTCGAAGCGCCGTTCCTCTTGGCCGCTGCGCGCCGCAGCCGTGCGCACCAGGTCAACCAGTTCCTCGTCGGTGGTCGCGACCGGCGGGACCCGCCGGCTGCGCCCGTCGGTGGTGCGGACCCACACGTTGTCGCAGCCGTTGACGAAGACGTCCTCCACCTGCGGGTCGTCGAGCAGCGGCTGCAGTGCGCCCAGGCCGAGGAAGCTGTCGCGCAACGCCCGCGCCAGCGCCGCCTCGGTCTGCGGCGACAACGGGATGCGACCTGCGGTGATGATCTCCCCGGCGTAGGTGAGCAACTCCTCGGCGATGTACTCGGCGATGACCGGACGCCGTTGCGTGTCGGGAAGCTGCGCGCCGTGCGCGGCGAGGCGATCACTGACACGGGCACGCAGCAGCGCCACCAGTTCCGGCGCCACCACGGCCACAGGCGCGCTCACCGGACGACCCCCAACGCAGCGCGGGACGTGGTCGGCGGCGGAGAAAGCGGCGCGAGAACGGCGGCGAGGCCGCGCAGCGCCCGCGCCAGACGGGTGCGTGTCCACGCCGGTCCGGCCAGCCGGCCGGTCAACACGGCCGCACCCCACCGGTCCACGGGTAGGTGCGCCCACACCGGCACGCCGAGCCGACCACTGACCTCCCGCGACTCGTAGTCGCACCGCCCCGACACCACCACCCCGAGGTACGGGGTGCTGATGGCCGCGCGCAGGGCCGCCAGCCGAGTGTCGACGTGGTCGAGGTGCTCGGTGTCCCCGGCTGTCACGACCACCAGCGCGTCCACCCGGCGTGCCAAGCCATGAGCGGGGCTACCGGGGTAGAGGCGACCGGCGTCGAGGATCACCACCGGCGCCAGCCCGGGCACCACCTCCGGTCGTGCGGCCAGCACGGACACCGCCTGCGCGCAGGTCTCGGCCGCGCCGGGCCCCACGACCGCGTGCACGCCCAGCGGCAACGGCTGCACGAACCGTGCCGGCCCACCCGACGGCAGGCCGTGGCGCGCCGCCGCCGCAAACGTCGCCAGGCCAGGCTCCTGCGGCACTCCGAAGCGTGCCCCTAACACCCCGCCGCATGGGTCGGCTTCCACCACCAGGCCCGGCCTGCGCGGCCAGAGCGCGGCCACGCCCAGCGCAGCGGTCGATACGCCTGGAGCGCCGGACACCGACGTGAGCATCACCAACATGTCGTGAACCCCCTTCTACTGGCGTGGCCCGACCTGCACCAGCGCCACGTCTCCCGGCGTTGAGGCGACCGCCTGCGCCTGCAGCTCGGTCAGCAGCAACGTCACGACCTGCCCGCCCTGCTCCGCATCGCTCGTCGCGACCACGCTGGCCTCCGCCCGGCGTGTGTCCGCCGTCTGGTCCGCGGGTGGGCTTGCGGCGGCCTGGCTGTTGTCAGAGGTCGGCGCGACGAGAACCACCACCCGCGCGCCGGCGGAGAGCCCAGCGGGGGCACGGCCGGCTTTGACCGCAACCGCGATCACCGCCTGCCCCGCCGGAGGCCACGCCGGCGGTCCCACCTGCGCCGACACCAGCAAGCCCCCGGCAGTCAAGGGCACCGCCGCCGCGCGCCCCACGACCTCGTCGCGTCGATCCGCGGCGAGCAGGTCCAGGCCCGACGGGTTCGCCACCCGCACCACCCGCACATCCGTGTCGGCAATGACCACGCCGGCGGGCACCGGCCGCGCCACAGCCAGGAACTGCTCCCCGGCGTGCCGGCGAAGATCAACCTGCCAGAACGTCAGCGCCGTCGCGACAACCAGGAGCAGCCCGGCGGCCACCCGCCGCCCGCTGCGCCGCCCCGCCCGCGACGGTGCCACCGCCGCTGGCGCGGTGGTCGCCGGCTGCGGGCGGGCGGCCGTGACGCTCATCTGGCACCCCGACAATCGCCTGTGACTGCGCGACCCGAACCGCCGTGGTCGCCGTCGTCGTCAACGGCGCCAACGTGCCCCCACCACCCGGCCCCGACCAGGCCACCGACCACGTCACGGTCGCCCGCAACGCGAACACCGCGCCGGGCGCGGCAACAGACGACCGGGTATAGGTGTGCCCACACTTCGATACCGCCTGCGGATCGGTGCCGGGCGTCCACGGCCTGCCGGGGCCCGCGCACGTCACATCCGAGGTGCCATCGGAGAACGACCACCGCGCACTGACCGGCGTCGCCGTGGCGGTGACCACCACACCCGGCACCGACGCCGACGCCGACCGGGCGCCCCACGTCACCGGATCCACCCACAACCACACCGGCACCCGCACCAACACAAACGGTGTCCCCGCAGGGTTCGTGCGGATCCCCGGCGCAGGCAGCCGCAACCGCGACCGCGCGGTCAGCGCCAACGCGCCCACGTCCACCCCAGGCGGCTGATCCAGCCACTGCGGCGTGCCCTGCGAGCCGATACCGTCGCTGGTACAGGTCCGCGCGTACCAGCCACCCTGCGGACCTTTACCCGCAGGCGGCGGCCGGTCGCCCTCCACAGGAGCCCAGTAACAACTGTTGTCGCCGTCCGCGCCACCCGAACTGACCTCGCCGGACCCACCAGACGCGCCTCCCACATTGCCCGGAACCGCAACGGTGAGGTCACAGCTCGGCGTCGACGGCTTCTGGGAGCAGTCGACGTGGCCGATCCCATCATCGGCTCGGGCGACGCTCGCCGTCGCCGCGGCGGCGGTGACGATGAGCAGCACCAAGAGACCGCGCAGCGTGTGCCTCAGCATGTGCCCACCGCCTGAGCGGCGAAGGTGGAGACCTTCCAGACGTCGCCGACGCGGATGACCGTCGCCCGCACGGCGCGGTTGCCTCCGGGGGTGTCGTCGGCCAGTGCCCCGGACGACGCCTTGTACGTGAGGAAGTCGGTGGTGTTCAGGCAGTCCAGCACGGAGATCGCCTCTGGGGCCGGCGAGGGCTTGGGGGCGACGACCCGCGGCGACGACCGGGGCTGGCCCTTGATGACCTCGCCGTCCTCACGCAGCTTCGCAAGGCCCGTCGTCAACAGCGACAATGCCGCGCCGGTGGCAAAGCGTGCCAAATCGGGCTCCTGCGGATTCGCGGTGAGTCCGGCCTTCGCATACGCCTGCCACATTCCCCGGTATGCGGTCACCGCCGCTTCCTCGCGGCCAGCGGTCGAGGTCTCGTCCGATTGCGTCGGCATCGCGGGCGTTGCCGGCGACGACTTCTCGTCGGCCCCGCTGCCGCCGCAGGCGCCGATCAGCATCGTGAGGCATAGGCCGAGAGGGATCGTGGTGAGGCGCAGCCGGTGGGTAGGTCGGCCGACGCGGCGGTGCTTACCGATGGTGCGTGTCGTCATGCGTGATCCTGTCTCCCTCGTGACGGCGAGACGGAGGTCCCGCCGTGGTCAATGTCGCGTCACCGGCGAACGGCTCACCTCGGGCTAGCTGACCCGATCCCGCGCGGCCCGCCCATCGTCGAGCGAGGCGGCGTGCCGATCCGCCTCAGGATCGGCGGCAACCCACGAACTTCCCGCTACCGAACTGTGGATGACAGATCATCAACCACAGTTGAAAGGCGTCACGGCGAGCTAAGCACAAAGTCTCAGCAACCGTCAACCCTGGTTTGGCAAAAGCAAACTAGGGTTGACGTCATGGTGGGATCGAACCGAGCCGCGATGTCACACCCGACGCCGCTGCGCAACGCCTCCGACGGCCGCTGCTTTGCTACTGCGCGACGACGGCCAGGGCAGGCCGAACGAATCTCGCCGTCGCGAGCGTTCGCCGTGGCAGGCAACCTCGCGCGACGGCCCGGCCCGCAGGTCCGGCGATGACCTCGCTGATGTGGTGCAGTGCGCTGTGTGGAGCGCTGGCCGGAGTGGCAATGCCATACGCCAGCGCCCGGACCGTGTCCACGCTGCGCCCTCAGCCCCGTTCCGGCCGAACGCCTGCCCTCGCCGGCGGGATGTGCGGGCGTCGGTGGTGGCAGTGGTCGCCGCTGGCCTGCGGCGGGGGCGCCGTCGTGTCGGTCGGTGTCGCGCGTCTGGTGGGTGACCGGCCCGGTGGGTCGCTGTTAGTCGCCGGGTGGCTCGTGGTGCTGTACGCGGGCATGCTGCTGTCCATGGTCGACGTCAGGACGCGCAGGCTGCCAACACCTGTTATCGGCGTGGCCGCACTCGGGCTTGGAATGACCCTCGTCGGGCACGCGTTCGCCACCGATCAGGGACAGACGTTGATCAGGGCGGGGCTGGCAGCCGGCGCGCTGGGAGGCTTCTACCTGCTCATCGCTGTACTGGGCGGCAGTGCGGTTGGTCTCGGTGATGTCCGGCTGACGACATTGCTCGGCGGAGCGCTGGGCGCTCTCGATTGGCCGGCGGTGCTCTACGGGTGCCTGCTGCCCTATCTGCTGGCCGCACCCGAAGCTGTCATTCGGCTCGCGCTGCGGCGGCAGCCCGACCTCGCCTTCGGGCCTTATCTCCTGGCCGGAGCCTTCCTGTCGGTAGCCCTCATCAACCACTGACGTGAAGCCGGGGCCCGGGAGGCACTACGGCACCCGTCGCAGCACCCGCAATATCTGCGGCGCTGCTTGCCGTGCAGTGCGGGTGGCCGGTTGAAGGCCCACGGCATCGTTCTGGCCGAGACTCGATGACGGTATCGACTGGAACGCCCAGGTCGACGCCAGCATCGTGCGTGCCCACCAGCACGCCGCGTCATGAACGACGACTGGCCCGACGAGTGGATCTTCGATGACCCACGGTTCGGCCTGGCCGACCGTGACGACAGACTGCTGCGGTTCCTCGCGGATTTGCTGTACCCCGCCGTGCGCACCGACCCGGCCGAGGTGGAGCGGCTGATCGGATTCCTCAACGGCGTGCTCGTGCACGACGGCTACGAACTGGTCCAGGTCGACGACAACGAGCCGGCGTGCAGCCGACTGCGGACGACTACTCCCCGTGGTAGCCGCCGGCGGGATCATCCTCGCCACCCTGACCGTCGGCGCACCTGGCGGAGCCGTCGCATCGCTTGCCTTCTTTGCTGCGGCCGTGCGGCGGCGGGCCCCGCGCGCTCTGCGACTGGCACTCCTCGCGAGCTGTGTCGTATTGGCAGCCGCCACCCTGCTGGTGGCTTGCGGAGACGTGGTTCGGCTGCGGACGATGCCCGGACGACGCGCTCAGGCCGCAAGTCGTTCGGCGTGGACCCGGGGGATCTCCGTCGTGGAGTGGTGTCCGCCGTGTAGGACGGGATGCATCAAGCAGTCGCCGGGAACAGCACATCTGGAAGTGCGCAAGTGCTGAGGGGTGTTACCGGGTCTGATCGCGGCGGTGTCGACCGTGGTTGCCGCGTATCCGATTCTGGGCAGGCGTGCTCCGGCCGGGGTGCGGGTTGCCCCATTGCCTGGGAGTCGACCACGAGCGGGGGACGTTGCGAGACTCGTCGTTGTCGGCTTGGCCGCCGTGGCCCTGGTCCGCGCTCACCGCACCTCACCCCCTGATCGAATCCAGGTATTTCCCGTCCAACGAATGCGGCGGGTACGGGTAACGACATGACGGCGTCCCGCGCCGAAGGGCTCAGGCGCTCGTCAGACTAGCGACGCCGGGTCGTCTCCCACAGCGCAGCCCCCGGTGACGGCGTGGCGACCTTCCGGCGGCGTGGGTGGGAGCCGTAGCGGTGGTCGCGGCAGACTTGGGCGCGTAATGGTCGACTCCCGGGCGGGCACGGTCGATGTCGACGCCGGCTGGTGGGGGTGGCTCCCGGTTCACCGGGCCGTGCAACGCCGCATCGGCTTCGTCGAGCCGCTCATCGACATTCATCGCGTAGGCGTATCCGGGCCCGGACGCGCGTGAACCTTACCGGCAAGGGGTAAGGACACCTTGCTTCCTGCCGGCATTGCAGAATGCGCCGGTATGGTGACGAATGTGGATGAGCCGCGGTATGGGTACGGCAAGGCGGGACGGCCGTTGTGGTCGCCACGAGATCGGGACGCCGAAGCGATCCGTCAGGTGCTGCGCCGTGGCGGGTTCCGCGACTTCGGCGAGCGCCACCTCCACGGGTTAGCTGTGGAAGGGGCCAACGCCAGCCAGGACAGCGTGGAGCCGTTCACCGTGGCGTACTGCGGCACGACCGTTCCCGACACCCTCCAGCGCTACGCCCGGCTGCTAGAACAGGCCGGATACCAGGTCAGCGAAGACTCGTATGACACGCAGGTTCTGCTGGTTCAGCGCCGGCCGCCGTGGCCGTCGCCGCCACCTTGGGATCGGGCACTGAGGACCGCGATCGTGTGCGCTGTGCTGGCCATGCTCGCGTTGGTCGCATCCTGGGCCGGTGGCCGGGCATGTCCGGCTGGCCAGCGGGATCGGCTCAGCGGTGCTCGGCGCGCTGGCGGCCTACCTCGCCGCGTCGTGGTACCGGCGCCGCCTTGACGCGCAAGCCATGTGACAGCCCCGAGGTGCCATACCTCCGGGATCGCACGTGCGAACCACAAGACGCACGCGCGGCCACCGCGATGAGCAACGACCAGAGATTTCCCCGCACCCGCAGGCGAAGACGATCGAGCCATCGCCGATGATGATTGCGCGCCACGATATTCACGAGCCTGCTTAATCTCGCGCGGTGCTCGCAGCAGCTTTACGGCATCCCACTTCCACGGCGTGCAGCGCGCGGGATACTGTGCAGTCGACAAGCGGAGTTTGATTGAAGGGGACAATCGCGTGGCCAAGCAGATCATCCAGAAGCTGATCGACGACCTGGACGGTGGAGACGCTGACGAGACTGTCAGGTTCGGCCTCGACGGCGTGCAGTACGAGATTGACCTGTCAGCCGCCAACGCGGTGAAATTGCGGGATACATACGCGTCGTATACCGTCCGCGGCACCAAGGTCGGACGTGATGGTGTGGTGGACGTCGGGCGGGCTGTCCGTGGCGTGGGAGGCGTTGGCGGCGGACGAGGCCACGTTGCGGCCGGCGCCGCCGTGGACCGGGAGCAGAACAAGGCGATTCGGGCCTGGGCGAAGAAGGCCGGCAAGGGAATCTCCGACCGGGGCCGGATTCCTGTGGACATCGTCGAGCAGTACCACGCAACGGCCGGCCGCTAATCCCACCGGCAAGACACTATGGCCGGTGACGATGCGTGGGCGGGGACATTCATCAGGCCCTGCCGCCGCAGTGTCAGGATTCGTGAGCGTGGCAGCCTATCCCGTCATCGATTGACGTCGCACTCTCGGGTCCGGCCCGACCAGAGGGCTGGCTGTCTCGTCGGCGGACTGGGGTGGTGCTCCGGCTTTGTGTTCACGCCACCGCCCGGCAGTGTGGGCATGTAGGAGGCGGCCGACCATGTCGATTGCTTCCTGCTCCGTGTCGAATTCCCACCGCAGGACGTTCCCCGTTTCGGTGTCCCCGACGCTGGTGATCCCATCCAGCGGGTCGGTCGGACCAGCCACACATCGCGGCGGTCGAGGCGGCCCCAGATGCCGTTCCAGAGCCTCCGGGCCACCTCCTCCACACGCGGATCGCACACACGTTCGCTTGATGGGCGCAGTGGTGGCCAGGTATGCGGCGGTGCCGACGCCTTCGGTGCCGCCATTGTGGGAGGGGTGGGTCAGGGCGGCGTTGACGGCGTCGAGGCAGCCGCAGGTGGCGTATAGGTAGGGCAGATCTGTGGTCTTGACCTCGGCGATCCATGTGGTGAGTTGGTCGCTGTTGCCGCCTGCGGGGGTGAGTAGCGCGGCGAACGCGCTGATGAGGCCGGCCAGTGCGGTCATCTGTGGGCAGGCATTGGTGAGAGTATCGATGAGTGTCCGCTGATGGTCTTTGAGTTGGTCGGGGGCGTCAACTCACGAGACGCACCCGGCGACGCTGGACTTGCTGTCGTCGGCCGGTCACGATGGGATGATGGGTGAGGTACGTCCTCGGTGGGCCAAGCTCCCACCGGCAGTGCGCGATCGCCGAATCGCACAAAGCACCGCGGACCGTGCGAGGGACCGCGACCCGGTCACACCGCCACCGCCGCTGGAGGCCGAGCGACCCCGCAGGCAGTCCCAGAGCGACACCGACCGCTCTCGAACGGAGCGGCGGGCGGACCTTCCGGAGCAGGAGCGGCGCCGGCGGCAGTCGCAAAGTGACCGGGACCGGGCAACAGCCGCCCGTGACGTCGCAGACCCGGCGACCGACGAGACCCTCCGGGCGATGTGGAACACGGTCGAGCACGGCGGTTACGACTTCATGGCCAAGGAGGACTGGTGATCGACGGGCACCCCTGCGTCGGATGACCAAGTTCCAGGAAGCGGTCGAGCGACTGCGCGAGGAAGGCCGCCGTCGCGGCCTGGACATCCCGACGGTCACCGCGCAGGACATCTTCGCCGACCTTCTCACCAGCACCGCCGCCACTCTCGGCATCCGCGAAGAGACCTACGTACGGTCCCACCTTCCGAACGTCGACCTCGCCGACCTCGTGAACCACCTCAAGCAGGCGGACGACGCACAGAAACGCGAAGTAGCCGACGCTTCCCCCGCGGTGGTCAGCATGGAGGACACCGGCCGGCTCATCGCGTCACTCGCTTAAGCGGTGCGATGCGTCAGCCTCAACCACGACCGGCTAACCACAGGGCGCCGCGACAAGTGGGAGGCCGTCGGCGTCCTCGACGGTGGCTGGACCTTCGCCCACGGCCCGCAACTCGACGCCGACGTCGCCACCCGCATGAACGCCGACCTGAAGATCCTGCCCCCGGAGTGACCGCACCAGACGCCACACCACCCGCCGGCTTCAGGCGATGCGGCGACCGACACCGCTCCCGACGCATTCCGCGATACCGGACTGGCTTCTTGCTTGGACCTCGGTCGCCGCACCCAAACCATCCGGTCCACCAGGCGCTCGCCTGCACGACGAGCGCCGACAGGCCGTTTACGTGGTGACGGCGCTGGACGGCCACCTCGGGGGAACCCGATGGGGTTGATCCGAATCGCACAGGTGCCGGCGTCGGGGCTACCCAGGGGGTTGTCCTGCAATGATGACCAGCCCTACCGTGACAGCATCGTTGGGCAGGGCGGCTCCCCCCGTGGCCGCCCTGCCCAACGTAAACAAGCCGAGATGCGCCAGACGCCGGCCACGTCTCGAAGACCCACGCAGACCGGCACCCGTGGTCGCCGGGCCCAGCTGGACGCGGCGGCCAGGACGATGCGAAACCTCCGGTCTCGGTGGCTTGATCAGAAGCTTGCCCGACCCGTGGTCGCGGGTCGTGGCCCATCACAGTCCTGCCGCGAGAGCACATCCCGGTGAGCCGTTCGCGATCCCAGCGACCTACACGGTCCCTGTCTTCGCAGTCAGAGTTCGCAGGCTCCCGGTATGCGAGGTGTTCGCCGTGCGGGCGGGCTGCAACCACGATCAACATCTTGCCCAAGGTCGCGAGGCGGTCCGGCACCACCAAGATCTGCCGTGCAGGCAAGCCGTAGCACTGCGAGCCCGACCCCATGCGCCGGACCGTGATCGTCTATGTCTGCGCTGGCACCGGGTATGGCCAAGGTCGGTCGGCGGCTGAATCCAGCCGGGGTGTGGGTGGCCCGCTCTGGGGCTGTTTCGGGTCATGTCGCTGGTTGATCTTTTGACTATTCGTGAAATCGAAGAATTCACGCAAAGAATCCGAGTGAATGCAATGCGTAGCGGCGCTGCTGGTTGACTGGCCCTGGTCTAGCTGGTGGGGTGGGTCGTCAGGGGGACGGGGCGCTCCCTGAACGGTTGCCGTGCGGTACCCAGCGTGACATCGCTGGGCGCATTCCATTGTGTTTGTGTGAGTCGCGTGTTGGAGTCTCAGGGAGGGGTGATGGGGTGACGGCAGCGAAAGCGGGTTCCCTGAGCGGGCTGGTCCGGCGCGGCCTTGCGGCGATGCGTGTTGGTGCCGTCGCCAGCGATGCCGGCTCACCGAACGTGCATCAGTCGGTCGTGTCTAGGTCCGCTTCTGCGGGGCACCGGTGGCGGACGCTCATTGCCGCCATCGTGGTGGGGTTCGTCTCCGCTCTGGTCTCGGCGATTGTCATGATGGCGGCGGTATGGCTGTTGCTGGACGGCCGGACCGCTTCCACGAAGGGGATCGTCGTCTTCGTGGGGACGGCGGTTGGAGCCGCTGCCGGAGGCTGGTGGAGCCAGCCGCTGGTGGCTCGCTCACTCGCGGCCCTGAGCGGCAGTCGCGGCGACGACGCGTGAGGTGAACCGGTCAACGGCGGCGAGGCCGACGAAAGCGGTGCACCTACCGCCTTGACCTCCGGCCCGCAATCCAGGCCCTTAGCAAGTACGCGGTCGTGCCGATGACCGAGGTTGCAGCAAGCGCGACCAGGGGACGCGCGAAGGTCGCTTCAAGGCCGGACGCTTTGAAGGCGAAGACGAAGACGAAGGCGAGGGCCAGGATTAGCAACGGTGAGACAAGCGCCAGCAAGGCCCACACGTGGGCCCGGAGCAGTCGGATTTCCTCGTCGACGCTGCCGGTCGTATTCGCTCGCCGTTCGTGGAAGTCGAGAAGGGTCGCCAGCAACGCCGGGCGCTGCGCGGGAAGGCTGGGTCCGGCCAACGGCGGGTTACCGTCCGGCCGCCGGCGGCCCTGTTCCGAGTGGCCCGTGTGGTTAGCGACCGCCTGCTGTTCGACAGGAGCGATGTAGGCGATGGGCACCGACGCCTGCCGCCGGTCGTTGAAAGACCGTCCAGGCTGGGGCGAGGGAGTGTTGGACTGTTTCGACTTGCGCGCTTGAACTCGGCTGTCCGCCGATAGCCCGTCGTGCCTGGGGCCGGGTTCACGGTCGCGCGGGGTGCCCTGCTTCTGAGGTGGCACGCGCGGTCGATCGGGCGACGGGTTGCCACCCGCCTGGGGGGTATTGGGCACCGCTTGAACTCCGGTTCAGGAAAGTCGACGGGACGTCGCACGGGGGCGTCTTTGCCTCTTGTGGGCCATGGCGGCGGCGGCCTTCTCCCAGGTCAATCGAGTTTGATGGATATTACGGCTGGCGGCCTGTGCGGCGCTTCAACTAGCCCGTGTTTCGTAAGGGCCTGCTGGGTGGTGAGGAGATCCGGGTGTGGCGGTGATCGATAAGAGAGGAGGTCTCCGGTAGATCGGTTAGCGACCAAGCAAACCGAAGACCGACCGGAGACCTCGTGCCCAGGGTAGCGGCAGCGAGGCGGCACGATCTCACCGATGCTCAGTGGGCGGGGCTGCGGCCTGTTCTGCCTGTGGAGCCGGGTCGGGGGCGTCCGCCGCGTTGGACGAAACGGCAGATCATCGACGGGATCCGGTGGCGGGTCCGGACCGGGACGCCGTGGCGGGATGTGCCCGAGGTGTATGGGCCTTGGCAGACCTTGTACCGCTGGTTCCGGCGCTGGCAGCGTGACGGCACGTGGGCGAAGGTCCTGGCAGGGCTGCAGGCCGGGGCGGACGCCGCCGGGAAGATCGACTGGACGGTGAGTGTCGACTCCACGATCAGCCGCGCCCACCAGCACGCTGCGGGCGCCCGCCGGGACGGCCACCTGCAGAAGGAACCGCCGGGCGGCGTCGCCACCGAGCCTGCCGATCATGGGCTGGGTCGCTCCCGGGGCGGATTCACCACCAAGACGCACCTGGCCTGCGAGCAGGGCCGCAAGACCCTCGCCGTGGTGATCACCGGCGGGCAGCGCGGAGACAGTCCGCAGTTCATCACCGTGCTGGAGCGGATCAGGGTGTACCGGGTCGGCGGAGGCCGGCCGCGTACTCGTCCCGACCTGGTGCTGGCCGACAAGGCGTACACCAGCCGCGGCAACCGCGGGTATGCCCGCCGCCGAAAGATCCGGGTCTGCATCCCGAGCAAGGCCGACCAGGACGCCCACCGTAAGGCCAAGGGATCCAAAGGCGGACGGCCGCCCGCCTTCGACCCCGCCCTCTACCGGTTACGGCATGCCGTGGAGTGCGGCATCAGCCAGCTCAAGCAGCACCGTGCCATGGCCACCCGCTACGACAAGCTCGCCGTCCGCTTCGAAGCCACCGTCACCATCGCCATCATCAACCAGTGGCTCCGAGCCTTATGAAACACGGGCTAGCGTGAGATCGTACACGGAATCAGGTACTACCAAATTAGCGACACCCAATGGTGACTACCCGACAGTCGAGTGGTCACTTTCGGTAGTCGTCTAGTCTCGCCGTGACACTGGTTCCTGAGTTACTGTAGGAGGAAAGCGGTCATATGGTGCATGACGTCGATCCGACCGTCCAGCGTCGACGATTGCGGGTGGAGCTCAGACGGGCACGGGACGTAAGGAAGCTGACCCAGAAGGGGGCCGCCGGGGAACTTGGGTGGGCGCCCTCGAAGATCCTCCGGATCGAGACCGGGCAGGTGGGCATCTCGGGCACCGACCTGAGGGCGCTGCTGGAGTTGTACGGGGTGACCGATCCCGAGCGCGTGGCAACCTTCACCGAGATGGCCAAGCAGAGCAGGAAGCAACACTGGAGCACCTACCGGGACGTGCTGAACCAGGACTTCCTCATCTACCTGGGATTCGAGGGATCGGCGTCCACCCTCCGGCAATCCGAATCACTCATCCTGCCGGGGCTACTGCAGACCGAGGAGTACGCGCGGGCCGTCATCCATGCCTTCAGCACGCCCAACACCTCCACCCAACTCACCGAACGTCAGGTTGAGGTGCGGATGAAGCGACAGGAGATCCTCGACCGCGCCGACCCGCCCGACCTGTTCTTCATCCTCGACGAGGCGGTGATCCGACGCGCGGTAGGAACCAGCGCCACCGACTCGAAGGTCATGCGCCGCCAGCTGAAACACCTCAACGACATCGGAGCCAGGGAGAACGTCCACCTGCGGGTGATGCGGTTCGGGCACGGCGTCCACATGGGACTCAAAGGGCCGTTCGTCATCCTGGAGTTCCCTGAGCCGGGCGATGACGACCTGCTCTTCCTAGAGAACGGCCCCCACAGCCTCGCGACGCGCGACGACGTGGACGAGGTCTCTCTTTACAAGAACCAATTCTTGGAACTGGAGGACTTCGCGTTGAGCGAGACCGAGACCGCGCAACTCATCGAAAGGGTGTGCGCCGAGATGTAGGTACGACCGGCCCACATCTCTTGCCACTCTTTGCATTTCGACGCGTGCCCGCCCGTGGACTAACGCCCTTCACCGAAGCGCGCATACCCCTCTACGCCGCGGCGGGCGGGCTCGCACGACACACCTCCATCTCAGCTACATCATGCGGCCGATTCCACCGCTCTTCAATCCACACACCAGTGACTCCCACGATTCTCGCCCGACGGCAAGAACCGGACCGGACCGATCCTTTGAATCCCGCACAAGAATTCCGTCGTCGCCGCACGCCACCTCGACGCAGTTGTTGTCGCCCGCCCCACTTCTCGTGCTCTTTCGCCAATCAGAAGTCGCCACGTTCAAGCCTCCAAAACGGTCATGTTCCATGACTTCCGGGTGAAACTCTTGTGGACCTATCAGGTGAATCGCGCGTTAGATGCGCTACGCGCGGAATGTGATCAGGCGTGGCATTTCTACCAGGCGTCATCGCACACTCCGACAGCACACACCTACAACCAGTCACACTCCTCTCTATAGTGGTATCTCGATGCCCCACTTGCAAGACATGCCCGCTCAGTCCTGTTAAGTGCGGGTTCGACGCCGACTAAACCAAGGATCCCGGGTGACGCGAAGTGGCCCCGACCAGCCAGGTGAAAGACTGTCGTCTTCTACGATTCATCCTGCAGCCCCCGAATCTCGCCCGCTGCCCGACAGCGCAACCCACGACATGAAAGTTCCATTTGCAAGTTGCGAACCGAAATCTCGAATAACCGCCTCCACTGCCGTGATCCACACGGCGCGGAAGGTGAAGGCACCGCCCCAGGAGCGACCGACGCATGACAAAGAACCCACCGCGCACAACACCACAATGCCGCCTGCCAACCGCAGGCCGACCACTGTCTCGAATCAAGCCAACTCGGGCGTCGTGATCGCCCCGGCCTCGCAAGCCCCCGACCCGGGCAAGGGTGAAACTGCCCATAGGATGAAACGGGGCCACAGGCAACGCAACGACACCCGAACAGCGAGCGAGGCATCCGCCCCACCCTTCAAGAAGAGCTTCCTGGCCCACTTCACGAGCAAGGGGCGCGTCTGGGGCAAGCTCGCCCGGATCAGCGAAAGCGCCGGCCGCTGCGCTGTCTCGGCCGATGATCAGAGCATGTAGGCGAAGACCGACATGCCGTGCGCCAGAGGACCGGTGCACGGGCGCTCCCTCCTAGGGTCGATCGACGAGGACGGCGCGCCCCCGAAACAATCGATCAGGCCTGGTCGTGGGTCGAGTGCGGCGGCGAACTGCTCAACGCGGACATCAACGGCGTGTACGAGTTGGAGTCGAATAGCCGGCGCCGGCCCGCCGTGGTGTACCTCTTGATCAGCGTTCCGCCGGGGTCCGCCGCCAGCCGGTCGAGGATGACAGCAGCGCCTTCGGCGCACCGCTACCCGGGAACGACCTCGTGGCGGTATGCCCACACCCGCGTGCCGTCACTCAGAACCACCTCGACCTGGCCGCCCTCGTCAACGGCCGTGCCGACGAAACGCACCTGCTTGCCGACGTGTCCCTCGACCTTGTCAGCACGTTCCGGACGGAGTACCCACCCCAAGTTCACGGGCTCAGTGAAACGCACAGCACCCTCCCGAATAGAACAAACGTACGATCGCCGAGTCTAGCCAGCAGATACCTGCCACACCGCCGCGACACGTCGGTGCACCAGCAAGCGATGACCAGGCCAGGCCCTCGGAGACCGTCGCGCAGTTGGCCTTGGTCGCAAAGCAAGCGCCGGGACCGGCAATGGGCAGGTCGCGCCCGACGGCGGGAGAGGTGCTGGCAGCACACCCGACGACGCCCAACTCCGTGAGGGTGTAGGCGAGTCAGTCCGGCTTCGCCGCCGGTCGGGCGTCCACCAGACCACCAACGCCATCACCGACCTACGCGCGTCCACCAAGCCCACCATGAAGTGGCTGACCCGCAGGTGTCCCTGGCCCTGGAAGGCGGCAACGCTCCGGTCGTGGCAGAACGTGCCGCCCGGGTGCACCGAAGCGGATTCCCAGGCGCGCGACTTGGGGGCCGGCCTGCCCAACGTCCGGCGCCGGTACCACACGTCACTGAACCCAGGGGTGGCAGCACCGTTCGAGTCGGGCCAGGCTCCGGGGCCCGCTCATGATAAGCGGGCTCCCGAACCAGCCCAGCTCCACCGCTCAACTGCAACCGAGCGGCTCGCGGCAGATGAGGACGGTCATCGGCTCGAATGGGCTGTGAAGTCTCCTGCGTACTCATCCGATTCGACGCTTGCGCCCATCCGTGCGAGCAGTTGGATCTGCTCACAGCTCAGCCACCAGCCCATCGCGTTGTAGCCGCCGTCTGGGTCGTCGAACCAGCGAACCATCATCAGACCTGCGTCGACGTCGCCGCCGTCGACGAGGGCTCGCACCCGATCAGCGGCCGGCGCGATACGTGCAAGCACGGAGGACGCCTGTTCGTCGATTCGTCCGTGCGTCTCACAGCGGATCTCCCACCGATGAGCTGCCGGGACCAGCCTCGGCGACGTGCGACGGCTTCCCATGGCGGCGGTTCGATCCGGTTCAAGCCCGAGACATTCCGTGATTTGTTCGGCTGTCACCGCCTCGCTGTCGAGCCAGAAGTAGCAGTACTGCTGAACCTTCCACGGCGCGTCCACCATGTGCGCCAACCTATGCGTTCGGACCCATAGGCGTGCACTCAATTCGGCACGTCCGGACGTCGGAGACCGGCGCCGACGTCACCTTCGGTGACGAGCGCTTCGGCATGGTCGGACATGCGATGGCGGCTGGAAACGTGGTTGCTGCTCCATGACCACGTAAATAGGTTCGTCGTTCATGGATCCGGTGCAACACCACGAAACCACAACCCAGCGTGTGCTCGAGGACGACCGCATCGGCCTGCGCCCTCTGGCCGTTAGCGACGCTGACGCGCACCTGGCAGGCTGCGACGAGGCCATCATCAAGCGGCTCGGCGGCGGCGAACCATCATCACGAAGCCAGATTGAGGCGTGGCTCGAGACGAACGCGCGCGCGTGGGCATCCGGCGGTGATGTCGTCGATCTGGGAATCGAAGATCTCGACACCGGCCTCCTCTGCGGATGTGTTGGCGTCCAGCGCGGCCTGGACTACCTCAGCACAGGGCAGATCAACCTGACCTACGCGCTGTACCCGCAGTGGAGAGGGCATGGCTACGCGACCCGTGCAGTTCGGCTCGCCATGCAGGCCGCCCAGGCGCGACGACCCGTTGTAGAGTTCGTCATTCGAGCCGCCCCGGACAACCTGGAGTCGATCGCTGTGGCTGAACGAGCCGGCTTCGAGCGATCTGGCCAGACCGACGACGCCGACGGCGAGCTCATCTGGCTGACTCACCAGGCATAGCCCCCTGGTCATGGAAAGCAGCCTGGCGGCCTCGAGGCCAACCTCGGCGACCGGTGATGTCCGCAACCCGGTATGGTCCGCACCGAGGCTGACCGACGCAGCGTGACCGGTGCCGAGGCGCCAGCGCGCACCACCGGCGGCAGATCCGCGCAGCTGATCAACCGGTCGCTTCACGCTTTTCGAGCCACCTACGCACCGCGGCAAGGTCGGCGTCAGCCAGTCCGAGGAACGGATCGACGCGGTGCAGCAGCGCCGGCTGCGAGTGGTGCGCGGCAACCCAACGCCGATCGGCGTCCGTGATCTCATCATCGAGCCAAACGAACGCACGTCCGGCCGCCCACCGCGCCAGGTGCACAGTCTTCCAATGCACACCGCGCCCCGGCTCCTCGTCGTCAGGCCAGTCCACGACCGCAAGCACCGGAAGGCCGAGCCGCGGCGCGACGACCTCGTTCGCCTCCGCCATCCACGTGCTCGCCCAGACCAACTCGCCCGGCAGAGCGAGCAGACGTACGCCGTCAACTGGATCAAGCCGATCCAGCAGCGGATTGCCAAAGCCGTCAGCCGCGTCGCCTACCCCGCTGCCGAAACGGCGTGCGCCCGTCGACCGGGCCCGGAGCGGAATGAGCACACCGTCTACATCAACAAATATCAACGGTCGCGTAGCGCCGACAAGCACCCTGAAACCGTACCCCTAGGCCATCGGCGAGCCCGGACGGCATCCGACCCCATCGACGGATACGTCCACAGCGCACGAGGTGCGGCAGAAGCGTGCACCCAGGGGCAGCGCTGGCACTGCGAGACTTCCTGTCATGATGCCGTTGAGGGTCACGTACGACGAGGTCGCCAACGTGGCCTATATCTACCTTCAGCCTCCAGGCACTCGGGTGGCTAAGATGTACCCGTGCGACCCCGTTGATGTAGGCGGTATGATTAATCTCGATTTCGATGCGACTGGCCACCTTGTCGGTGTTGAGGTGCTGGATGCCCGCGCGAAACTCGCGCCGGTGCTTCTGGCGGCTGCTGAGGACGTCAGACGGCGGGCGCCGGATGTTAGATAGTCGTATCGCGCGCTTGGGTCTGCTGCACGTCGCCCAGGCTGACGCCGGCGTCGAGCATGGTGGTCACGAACGTGTGGCTTCTATCCGCACTGATCGTGTGCGGACGCCGTCGTGTGGTGATTCTGCTGCGGCAACTCCGGGCAGTCAGAACAGCATTCAGATGCCCGTTCGTGTCGCGATTCGGGGTCGCTGCGGTGATCGAGGTCGCGGTTCGATTCAGGAGCTGACAGGGTTGCCGTGGAGGTTGCCGTCGCCGCAAGGCCAGGGGCCATTGTCCAGCGGCGCAAGGCCGGTGCTGTCGAAGAGAAGCAGTTCGTTGTGCAGGCTGAAGGCGACGCGGCCGCGTTCGAGTAGCAGGATCCTGCTCATCACAGCTCGGTCGTCGTCCTGGGTGAACAGCGTCCGGGCTTGGAGATCGGGGTTGATAGCCAGTAGCTTCCCATCGCGCCAGAGCACGGCGGTGCCTTCGGCGTCCAGCGCGGGATAGGTGGTGTAGTAGCCGCTCAGCAGCGGGCCGTCGCTTACGGAACTGTCGGGGTTGAGGACACGGAACCGGGATCGCGATGGAGTGACGTTTTCGGATTCGGCGCTGCTGATGGTGCCGTGGTGGTCGATGAGCATCATGCCGTGGCTGGGCCAGGTCTGTTGTGCGTGCCCGTCTGGGTCGTAATGCGTTGTCGTGAACGCGCCATAGCCTTGCTGCCCGATGAGGAAAGACCCGGGTCCGGTGATGGCCTTGTGCATGTAAGGACCGGGCGGGGTGGTGGTGATGATCGAGCCGGTGGCGGTGTCGAGGATGGTGCAGACGCCGATGCCGCCGCGGCCATCGGTGATCTCGGCGAGTACTCGGTTGGCGGATACCAGCAGCGGTTCCCGGTAGCCGACCGAGATGGTTCGTGGTCGCCACGGCTTCTTCGGACGGAGTTCCCAGCCGGTGTCCACGCCCGCTTCGACGACGCCGGAAAAGGACAGCTCAGCGGCCGGCAAGTGTGTGGACCAGGTGGTGGCGCCGGTCTGGGTGTGGCGGGCGACGCGGGGTGCCTGACCGGCTCGAACTTGGCGGTAAGGGCTGGCTGGTAGCCAGATAGTGCAGAAGCCGTCGGGAAGCAGGACGAAGGTGCCGAGGTGTTCGTGGGCTTGATGCTCAGGGACGACCGAGCAGAGAACTTGGCCGTCGGGGCCCACTTCGGTAAAGGTGTGACCGGCGGCGCCGTGAAGCGCCAGCCAGACCGTGCCGGACGCTGTGACTCGCGGCGGCCGGGGACGCCCTTCGAAGGTGCGTTGCCAGATGACCCGGCCTGCGGGGTCGACGGCGGTGAGCACCGTGGCGTCGAGATTGCGTCCGGCGAAGCTGGTCACGAAGATCGGGCCGGCCGGGTCGTGGGTGGCCAAGCCCCAGACCTGCCCAGGCATGACCGTTCGGTCTGGGCTCATTCGCAGTTGATCCTCTCGATGCGTTGCCGTCAGCACGATAGTGCTCGGGGTCGGGCTCAGCACGGGCCGATCTGGGTGCTGCGTGTCGGTAGGCCCTCACGTTGGCGGGCACCGGGCCAGCAGTTGGGAGGCGGTTGATCTCGTCGTGCTGGGCGGCGAGTCGGGACGGCGCCTCGGTTTTGAATGCGGCGCGTTCGGCGATCGTTTCGTCGCGTTCGGCCAGCCGTTGACGCAGGGCGGTGTTCTCGGCTTTCAGCCGGTGATCTGTGTTGCTCCGGTTCGCTGCGCAGTTCCCGCCCTCGCGGGCCAAGAGACTGCTCGACAGGGCACATCCGGCACCGCTGGCACCCGAGGACGACGCTGAGGCAGGACAACCCGCCCTCGTCTACAGGTCATGGGCCCAGTATCTCGCCCACACGACTGTGGAAGAACGCCAGCGATGGTGCCGGGCAAAGGCGCGTACCGCGAATCGGGCGAGGCTCATGTCCGGGCCAGCGGACTGCAAGATCGTCGCCGCTGAATTCTGGGCAGTTCTCGAAGCCGCCGAAGGACGCTGCGAGCACTGTGGCTCCCTCGCCCTCGAACACCGGCCGACTGGCCACGACGCCCGACCGACACCGTGGGCACCCGTCGGCAGACGTATCGGCTCCCTCGGCCACCGCCTCACCCGCTTCAACAGCGGCTCCAACAACATTGCGAACCTGTGCTGGTCATGCCTGCGGTGCAACACCTGGCTGGCCGAACGGCGTCCGGAGCAACAGACCACGGTGGTCACCAACCCGCCAACGTGAGCGCCCGCTCCCCGGCCGCTCGGTCAGCGGCGTGAGCGTAAGGTCTGGCAGCCTGCACAGAACGTTCAGCCGCGGCCGACGCGGCTCCGTCCAGCGAGGGGCCGCCGTGTCCAGCGAAACAACTCGTTCGCCGCTCGTACTGGCGATCTCATGGGGCCACATGGACGTCGAGGACCTTGGAGTTGGCAAGGACTTCAAGCTCTACCCCAGCGGTGGCCGCCCGTGGGACTGGTCCGAAACCGGTACCCGCCACAGCCCCGGTGTTCAGCCCGATGATGTCCTAGAGCTTCTGGCCCACGGCGCCACGACCGTCGTACTGTCGCGTGGCATGCAACTGCAGCTGCAGGTCGACCCGCGCACCCTCAGACTGTTTGAGGAGCGCGGGCTGACCGTCCACGTGGCCGAGACCACCGAGGCAGTCCAGATCTACAACGACCTCGCCACCAGTGGCACCGCAGTCGCAGGGCTGTTCCACTCGACCTGCTGAACGCAACAATAGAGACACGCTTGCAGCGGCAGATCAGTACGCCGGCCGAGCCCCGGAGACGCACGACGAAGGATGTCCTACCTGCGTTATATCGTGCCAGCATGGCGAAAGTAGGCGATTGGGTGGGGGACCTCGGCCACCTCATGCTCGCGGATACGGCGTTGAGCGAGTTGCTGATCGACATGCTTCGAATGCTCGATTACGGTCACCTATCGTCGATGCCGAAGCCACCAGACTCTGGGCTCACCACTAAGCAAGCGGCCAAGCAGGTGCTCAAGTTTCAGGAGAAGTACCCGCACCTGTTGCCCGACCGCGCCAGCGAATGGTTGCTCGAAGTGCTCACGGCAGCCGACGAGCGCAATGAGCTGACGCATGCAGTCGCGTTGAACCGCTGCAACAGGTGCGGAACGGCCACTCTCTTCCAGCATCCGCGGACCGGAAAGTACATTGATCGGAGCGACGAGGCAGTGCAGGCGCTCACAGGGAGGCTGCTGGACCTGCGCGAGGCCGGCGACGAGATCGCGGTGCAGATCGCCAAGCTTGTAAACAAACACATCATCCTTGGGGCGATGCTGCTGGCGGACGACACCGGCGAAACGATAGTGCCCGAAACAGTCCACCCGCACATCGTCAACCATACCTGTGGCGACTGTACCGGAGACGGCCGCGCCACGGCGTCGGTCGTTCTTCAAGTGGGTGGCGTCGAGGTTAAGCCGACGGGGTTGACCAAGACACTCCTTGAGAATCGCGGAACAGGCGAAGGGGAAAGCGCGTGAGTACCGCAGCGCTTCGGCGGGATTCCGCACATAGCGCGGCAGTTGAGTGCAGTAGGACACCGGCTATGGCCGCTTTCCTAATTTTCTCGTGCGCTGAATCAGCTGTCAGCTGACTTAATAGCTCGATCCTTCGGGAGGCGCCAGCCTGCGGGAACGTCATCGTCACCGATACGCGGATTTGGGGACGGCAGTTGCCGTTCCTCGATTCGCACCACGTAGCGGCGCCACCCCAACCCTGTTTGAAACCTCGCCAACCAAAGTTCCGTCGAGCCCAGTGGTTGGCCAAGATCTCGCCGTGCCCGACCTCGAAACCAGACGTCCGAGATGCCGCGAGGGAGTACAAGGTCATCGACGTGCTCACTTGATCCGTCTGCATAAGAATCCGACAGCCGATAGAAGTAGTGGCCACCTCCCGAGTGGCCCCGCGAAAAAAGGAAGAGATGCCGTTCATCTGCCGGATGGGCCAGGAGCTTATCGAGGTTCTCACGGGCCCAGTCTTCCGCAAGCATCTCGGCACACACCTGAGCGAGTTCGTTCCAGCGCAAGGCGATCGATCCGCTCTCGATCTGGGGACGCCCTGCCTTCTTCGCTCGTGCCCACTCGCGCATTAGGCTCGTGGCCGGCGGTGAAGTGACCTCGACGATGCCCCGGCGCCTCGGCTCATCGGGGTATACCCAAGAACCGTCCGGCTTCTTGTTACCGGCGCCAGCATCCGCGAGTTTGATGTCGACGCCGAGCACCTGCTCTAGCGCCAGAAAGGCGATCTCTTCTTCACGGCTTGTCCTCGCTCCGGCCACGTTGCTCATGGGGTTGGAGAGTAGCCGGGTTCGGGCGGAGCGGGCACGCTCGAGACGGTCCGCGTGGATTGCGTCAGGGATGAATCGCAGAGAACACATGGACCCTGCGATGCACCTCGTTGGCTAGCTTGTCGGGCCTGCCGTGACCGGCTTGCGTGTTGGTCGGTGTCCGACTTTGCGATGAGCGGATGTCTGGTCTTGACGGCGACCAGCCTGGTTGACTCGGGTGGGCTGCGGTCCCTGCTGCGGCACTACGAATCGCACGCGTGGCGGTTTCGAGTTTGGTGTTGCGCACGGACGGCGGCGCTTCCGTGCGTTCCAGCGACGCGATTCAGGCAGTCGGAGGTGGCCGCAGCAGTCCGGCGAAGCCGACACCTCCGTCCGGAGGTGTCAACAACCACTCAGTCAGCTGATCGTTAATAAAAGCCAGAGCTCGGTTGACGAGGGCGTCGACGTCTGCGTATCCCTGCCCAGACGCGTAGTGCATGATAACGCCCTCAACGGGATCATCCGCCGTGAAAACTCCTGAAGGAACATCAGAAAGTCCCAAGTGGACAAGCCCGTTTCGAAGGGATCGCAAGCGGAGTACCTCAGCCAGCCCGGGATCATCGAGCAGAGACTCCAATCGCGCGAGGGTCGCTTTGTTTAGAGATGGGGTATTGTTGAGCTTCGCGAGTGATCGCACGGCATGATGTGCGACGACGAGCCGGTGTTTGAACGCCGCAAACCCGCAATCGCTGCAGCAGTTGGAAGTGGCGACGCTCGCGGCCGTGGCGACAGCGTTCTGAAGCAGGAGTAGGAGTGGGACGTATCGTTCGGGTACGTCTCCTGAGAACGCTTGTAAATAGCATTCTTGTGAGTCACCGTCACCCCAGACCCAGGCCGAATCCAGTTCGCCTGCCGGCGAACTGTGCTTGGCCTCGGCGAGGCCGAGCGCCTCGACCATTTGGCCGACACCCACGGCGAGGTCGTGAACGACTCGTCCCGCCGCTTGAATATTGTTGGGTCCAGGGACCTGGTTCCCGGAATGGAAAGCGAGGCTGATGCTGGTCGCCACCGGAATCTGACGCACGCTCAGCACAGCAAGATCGGGATTATGAATGCCAAGGAGTCGAGCCAAGCGTCGTCGCCTGCCCTCTCGGAAGGAAGCCCGTGTTGCATCTGCGAGCAAGCGGATGTCCCCCGCCAACTTCTCAATGTCGCGACGGTTGTCGTCGAAGAACTTACCACGTGTGCGCGATGCAGCCGCTAGCGCCGGATCCCATAGGAGGTCCGGCATGGCAATTCCAAGCTGCCGCGTGCAAAAGGCATGTGCCTCGAATGCAACCAAAACAGCATGCTGAAGGAAGACAAGTCCTCGTTCGACGACGTCTCCTCCGATGGCCGCGCACACGTACCCGAGGTCAGCTCGTGCGACCAGCAGGCCAAGCTGTGCGGACGCTTCGACCTCAGCCCTTGCTCCATCCCCGGCACTACTCATGCGCCTCATCCTGCCACCACGCGACATCCATGGCCATGACGCGTTTTCGTTGCTGGGGCCGCGCCATCGACCGGCACGGATAAAGTAGTGATGCCTCGCCGGGTACCCCAAGGATCGGTCAGTGGCAGGAAAGTGCGATTGCCACTCCTGAGTAGCCGCCAGGGCGGACGATCTCGGAGATCCTACCGACCCGGGCTCCTTCAGATGAGGCAGAATTTGCTGCGCGCTCTCATCGGCATGAGCGTGCGCCGATGCCGCTCCTGAGCGCGTCTTGCACGCACCGCATGTGAAACGGTTCGTGGGCCACAGCCGCTCGACCGACACCCCGCTGACTCACAGCCACCCGCGCTGGGGACTGCCCCGGGTTTGGTTGACTCGCGGGGTTGAGTGGTTCAGGCTGCGTGTGCGGGCCTGTTGATTGTCTCAAACTCGATCGGGGTGAGCCGTCCGAGGCGTCGTTGCCGCCGGCGGCGGTGGTAGGTGCGTTCGATCCAGGTCACGATGGCCATGCGTAGCTCGTGGCGGGTGTGCCAGCGCTGCCGGTCCAGGACGTTGCGTTGCAGCAGGGCGAAGAACGATTCCATCGCGGCGTTGTCGCCGCAGGCGCCGACCCGGCCCATCGAGCCGATCAATCCGTTGCGGTGCAACGCCTTGACGTATTTCCGGGACCGAAACTGACTGCCCCTGTCCGAGTGCACCACGGTGCCGGCCGGGCTGCGCAGCCGGGCCGCGTTGGACAGCGCCGTTACGGCCAGAGACGCTTTCATCCGGGAGTCGATCGAGTAACCGACGATCCGACCGGAGTACACGTCCTTGACCGCGCACAGGTACAGCTTGCCCTCGGCGGTGGGGTGTTCGGTGATGTCGGTCAGCCACAGCCGGTTGGGAATGTCGGCGGTAAACCGGCGTTGCACCAGGTCGTCGTGCACCGGCGGCCCGGCCCGCCTGGTCAGGCCCTTGCGCTTGGCGAACACCGACCAGATCCGCTGTTGTGAGCAGAGTCGGGCGACCCGGTTGGCGCTCGCGGTGATCCCGCGAGCGGGGAGTTCGTCGGCGATGAACCGGTAGCCGAACGCCGGATCATCGGCGTGGACGTCCAGGGCGGCGTTGATCAGGTAAGCGTCGGCCAGGTCACGCTGGGTGACCGGGCTCTTCTTCCACGCGTAGTAGGCCTGCTCGCTGAAGCCCAGCACCCGGCAGGTCACCGCGACGGGGATCCCGTCCGCGGCCAGGTCAGCGACCAGCGGGTATGTCATTTTGGGGAGATCTCTTTAGCGAAGTAGGCCGCGGCCCGACGCAGGATCTCGTTCTCCTGCTCAAGGACCTTGTTGCGCCTGCGCAGCTCCCGCAGCTCGGCGGACTCGCTGCTGGTGGCGCCCGGCCGGACGCCGTCCTCGACGTCGGCGAGCTTGAGCCAGCGGTGCAGGCACGCCTCGGAAATCCCGAAGTCCTTCGCGATCTGCCTCAACGGCGCCTCACCCTTACGAGCGACGGCGACAACGTCACGGCGGAACTCCAGCGGGAACGCTTTCGGCATGACAGACATCCTTCCAGCGAGGAACGCATCCTCACAGGTCAGGAGTCAACCGAACCGGGGGCAGTCCCCTGCCACACCGGCCGCCGCAGTTTCATCGCGTAGCCGGCGCCGACCCGGTCCGGACCCGCTGGGCACCCCGCTGACGAGCCGGGCGCCCGGCTCGTGCCGGCCCAAACCCCGCCCGTCGCGGTCTCCATCCGCCCCATGGTCAAAGTCCTCTCCACAGGCGGGTCAAGGACCCCTCTGCGCGGTACCAGGGGCAAGACAGCCGGGCGGAACTCAGATACGCCGACCCCGCCACCGTCACCGTCAGCCACCACCCCCAACCCACCGCACCGCCCCGACCCCGCCGGGATCCCAACCCAGGTCAACGCCCACGAACACACCCTCAGCGACCCCCACCACGACGACCACACCAGCGGACACAGTGAACAAACACCAACTGCCGGCCGACGCGCACCTCCACCATGATCCAGACCAGGCGACACACAAACGCACTGGTCAGCACGCACCGGCACGAACCCCACCCACACGGCACGCAAACTTTGGAGCACCAACGGAGCACCGATCTCCCGCATGATGGAAGATCACGGCACATAATGGGAAAGAATCAAGGCCGCAACCGACGTTTCCGCTAGTCACGGCCTTGATCCTGAGGTGCGCCCGAAGGGACTCGAACCCCTAACCTTCTGATCCGTAGTCGGCTACAGATCTTGAATGGTCAGGTTCGTCCGATGTGGTCTGTGTGACGGCGTGGGGTTGGGGTAGTTCGGTGGGATGAGGTATCCCGATGGAGGTGGGTTGTCCGCGCGGGGGCGGGCGAAGCGTGAGGCGGTGCGGCGGCAGGCGGCCGGGTGGTTCGCCGAGGGTGTGTCGGTGCCGGAGGTCGCGCGCAGGTTGCGGGTGTCGCAGACCGCGGTGTACGGATGGCGCAGGCGGTGGCAGTCCGGTGGTGAGCAGGCTCTGGCGTCGAAGGGGCCGGGCGGGTCTCGGTGCCGGCTGGATGAAGGCCGGCTGCGGCGGCTGGCCGACGCCTTGGAGCAGGGGCCGGCGGCGCACGGCTTCGGCGCTGATCAGCGGTGGACCCTGGCGCGGGTGTCGGACCTGATCGCGCGGATGTTCCGCACCCGCTACACCCTGCGCGGCACCGCGAACATCATGTACCGGCTCGGCTGGTCGGTGCAGGTGCCCAAACACCGTGCAGTCGAGCGGGACGAGGCGGCGATCACCACCTGGCGGCGGGAGGCGTGGCCAGCGGGAAAACGGTAGCGGCGCAACGTCAGGCGTGGCTGGTCTTCGAAGACGAGGCCGGCCAGACGCTGCGCCCACCGAAGGCGCGGACCTGGGGACGACGCGGCATCACCCCGGTCGTCCCGGTCACCGGCAAAGGATCCGGGCGCGTCTCGATCGCCGGGCTGACCTGTTACCGGCCCGGACGGCGGTCGCGGTTCATCTACCGCACGATCGTGCACCGCGGCCGTAAGAACGAGCGCCGCAGCTTCAGCGAGCGCGACTACATCGCCCTGCTGGATGCCGCCCACCAGCAGCTCGACGGACCGATCGTGTGCGTCTGGGACAACCTGAACACCCACGTCTCCGCCGCCATGCGGCAGATGATCGACGCCCGGGACTGGCTGACCGTAATCCGACTACCGGCCTACGCCCCGGACCTGAACCCCACCGAGGCCGTCTGGTCCCACCTCAAACGCAGCATCGGCAACCTCGCCGTCACCAGCGTCGACCACCTCCAGGCGATCATCCGCAACCGACTCAAGAGCATCCAGTACCGCACCGACCTACTCGACGGCTTCCTCGCTCACACCGGACTGACACTCGAACCCGACACAACCTGACCATTCAAGATCTGTAGTGACCTCTGCCGAAGGCATCTGCCCCGTGACCGGTTCCCCGGTCAACGGTCCCAGAGGTCCCGGGCAGCCGCAGACTCACCGCCAGGCCCAGGCCGGAGCAGACGAAGAATGCCGCCATCCAGCTGTTGTCCGATGCGGGGATGGCGAGCAGTGCGGGCAAGACGGCGACCGGCAACCGCACGAGGATCTGATTACGGATGCCGGTCGAGCAGACCGCCGCGATCAGGCCGGAACCGGCCAACCACGCCATGAAGCCGTAGCACGGCACGCTTAGGATGTAGCCGTTGACCAGCCGGGCAACATCCACCCCGTCGCCCGACGAGACCTGGTCGGCCAGAGTGACCGCCACGTAGACCAGCGAGATCACCGCCAGCGTGATCGGCAGGTTCCAAAGGAACCAGGCGACGCCCCAGCCGGACCGGCCGGCATCGCGACGCGTCCCACTCTCCATATGCATAACCTCCAACCCGTGCTGCGGGGACGGGCCTCCCGGCCCGCCCCCGCAACGGCGTCACGAACAGAACCACGGAGCAAACAGAATCTGGCATCCCTTCTTGGTCAACCGGAGGTCCGAACCGGGACTGCTGGTACCGGCGTCACCGTCGACCCAGACCTCGTGCCGGTCGGGGGCCAGCGGGTTGAGATTCCATATCGCGCCCCCCGGATAGCGATGCGTCGACTTCGCCAAGAAGCGGGGGTCCTCACCACGGCGGTACTGTACGACCTCCACATCGGGGAAGGCGTCTCCGTCGATCTGCACCTTGGCGACCGTGCCCAGGTTGCCGGCCGAGGCGAAGCCGTGCGGGGCGCTGGGGGTCAACGTGATGTTCATGGAAATCGCCGGCAGGATCTTGGCAGCCGCGTTCTGCGCGTCCACCTCGAGCGAGGCGCCACCATCCGGAGCTTGGCTCACCGCATAGTTGTTGCCCTTATCGAACTCCAGAGGGTCGGAGTCATGCAGCGGCCTCGGCTCGGATCTGCCGACGTCGGCACGTCGCGCGGGACAGACCTCGGCAATTCAGAGTGCTTCGCGCGCATCGAGGTCGATGAGGGAAGGTGCAGCCGATGGAGTCCCTGGCGATGCTGCTGCGGCCGGGCAACGCCGGCTCGAACACGGTCGCCGACCATATCCGGGTGTTGGGTGAGGCCCTCGCGCAGGTCCCGCTGCACTACCGCCACAAGATCCTCATCCGGGTCGACGGGGCCGGGGCCACCCACGAACTGCTGGAACACCTGCAACAGATGAACACTGCCTGGCGCACGGTGCGGTTCACCGTCGGGTGGACGATCACCGACACTGACGAGGCCGCGATCGCCGACCTGCCCGCCGCCGCCTGGAGCGACTCGCTCGACCAGGACGGCGCCGCCACCGCCACCGCCCAGGTGGCCGAACTGACCGGCCTGAACACCCGAGCCGAGCGTTGGATCGACGGACTGCGGCTGCTGGTGCGGCGGACCAAACCGTCACGGCGGCACCGCAACCGGCTGACCGCCTTCGAGCGGCGTACCGGCTGGCGGTACGCCAGGGGCCGTCGGCGACTTGCCGTGGGACACGGAACTGGGCCGATGGGCCTCCGCCGCCTACGTGCAGTACCAACAGCTGACCGACGGCCAGTACTCGGTGCTACGGCTGCTGCCGAAGTCCGCAGAGTCGGCGAGGTTGCGTCCCATCACCATCTCGGGTCGGCTGGAGGTCACCTCGGGGTCGCCCGAGCATCAGGCGGTCGAGAACTTCGTGCAGTTCGGTACCCCGTTCGTGGACGTGCCGGGAACCGTCACCGAGGTCAGCGGGCCACCCGGCGTCGCCAGGTCCACGCCCGGTAAAGGGCGTTTCCGGTTCATGGTCGCTCCCGAATCCGCCGCTGATCTACCGGACCTGGAGATCCGCCTGCTCGACACGACCGGCACCGCGCGTCACACCCTGGACCTTGTCGACGTGGAGGTGTCCAACGGGTTGGAGGGCACCGGATTCTGGCTGTCCGGATACGACCGGGGAGGCGCTGTGCAGTTCCAGTTCTTCCTCAACGGCAGGGACGGCGACGCCGTGCAACTGAACGCCCGTTCGCTTATGGGAAAAGCGCCAGCCGACGTGCTCCCGGCCGTGCGCTTGACCGCTGACCTCGGCTCCGGCATGGGAATCATGGCGGCCGTGCGAGGTGGTGGCCCGGCCGTCACCCCCATCTGGGAGATGAGCGACGAGCCAGTGACGCCCGTGGCCCGCTGGCATGTGCGTCTGCTCGAAGCGCTGATCGCGATCCAACGCCACACCTACCAACGCATCACCGTGCCGGACGTCGACGCCACATCGACGGCTGACCTGAACGCGATGCTGCGGGTCGGTCGGCTCCTCCGCGGCGAACATGTCGAGGGGACCTGGTCCGAGATTCCCCCCACGGTCACGTCCCCCGAGAACCTGCCGGTCGGCGCCGACGAGTTCACCTTCGCAGGAGTCTTCCCGATGACCGTGCGGATCAACGGCAGCGACATCCGAGAAGGAATCAGCTACCCGTACCTGGAAGAAGACGTTCGGCTTCCACCCGCTGCTGTGTTTCCTGGACAACACCGGCGAGGCCCTCGCCGGTGTGCTGCGCGAAGGGCGGGCCGGGTCCAACACCACCGCCGACCACATCACCGTGCTCGACCAGGCCCTCGCCCAGATCCCCGACGCGCTCCGGCACGGCACCGCGATCCTGCTGCGCTCGGACTCGGCCGGCTCCAGCCATGGGTTCCTCGCTCACATCCGAGCCTTGCGCGAGCAGCATCTCGACATCCGATTCAGTGTCGGCGCCGCGATCACCGAACCTGTGCGGGCGGCGATCCGCGCCGCGACCGGCTGGATCCCCGCCGTTGACACCGGCGGCGACCTGCGGGAACATGCGCAGGTCTGCGAGATCACCGGCCTGGTCGATGTCACCGGGTGGCCGGAGGGCACTCGGTTCCTGGTTCGCCGGGAACGCCCGCATCCGGGTGCCCAGCTGTCGCTGTTCGACACCGTCGAAGGCTGGCGGCATCAGGTCGTGGCCACCGACACCCCGCCAGGCAGCGACAGCATCCAGTTCCTGGAGGCCCGGCACCGCGCCCACGCCCGAGTCGAGGACCGTATCCGCTGCGGCAAGAACACCAGCTTCGGCCGGTTCCCGTCCCGCGTGTTCGCGATCAATCAGGCCTGGCTCCAGCTGGCGTTGACCGGCATCGACCTGCTCGCCTGGACCCAACACCTGCTCCTGGACGGCGACCTGGCCACCGCCGAACCGAAGAAGCTGCGTTACCGACTGCTGCCCGTTACCGGCCGGATCACCCGCACCGCCCGCCGGACCCGTCTGGCCATCGCCGCTGGCTAGCCCTGGACCGACGCGTTGACCAAAGCATTCAGCAACCTTGCCGCACTACCCCGGCCCGCTGGCTGACCCCGCGACTCACGCACCGACCAGCAACACGGAGGAACCCGACCGAGCGCCGGGCCACCGGCATGCCAACAGCACAACAGGAGAACCACGAATCGCATTCATCGAGCCGAAGCTATAGATCGACGCCCAAGTGAAAGACCGAGGTTAGTAGACTTCATGATCGGTTTAACTCACATGCCGCGATCCGGGCGCGTTCGGCACCCGAACATCGAGCCGACGTGTGATGCCCCGGCCGCTCGGCCGGGGCATCCTTGATCGTCTACGCGAACACGAAACT
This sequence comes from Micromonospora sp. NPDC092111, assembly GCF_044755745.1. Classification (NCBI taxonomy): domain Bacteria; kingdom Bacillati; phylum Actinomycetota; class Actinomycetes; order Micromonosporales; family Micromonosporaceae; genus Micromonospora; species Micromonospora sp. NPDC092111. Next base: position 59,058 of record NZ_JBIVRQ010000014.1, on the reverse strand, counting down.
AGCTTCCACGATCAGTGATCGACCGGTCGCGTTGTGCGTTTGCAGTTCTGTGAGGTGCCCCTGGCAGGATTCGAACCTGCGACATACGGTTCGGGACACCGCACCAGTTAGTCGGTTCGGTGACAATACCGTTGCTCCAGCGGGGCAGCGGGCCACTATGCAGCGGACGGGATGGTCGTCCCGGCGACATCGAGGCAGAGGGGCATCCCGATGGCCACCGGCATCATCGTCCTCATCGTGGTGGGTGTCGTGCTGGTGGCGTTGGTGGGGTGGGCTGTCTCCGCCTACAACCGGCTGGTGCGGCTGCGTACCCAGGTGAAGGCGTCGTGGGCGCAGGTCGACGTGCAGCTCAAGCGCCGTCACTCGCTGATTCCGAACCTGGTGGAGACGGTGCGGGGCTATGCCTCCCACGAGCGGGCGACCCTGCAGGCGGTGGTCGCGGCCCGGTCCTCGGCCGTCGGTGCGCAGGGGCCGCTGGCGCAGGCAGGCGCGGAGGGCGCGCTGACCCAGGCGTTGGGCAGGTTGTTCGTGCTGGCGGAGGCATACCCGGAGCTGAAGGCCAACTCGAACTTCCTGGCGTTGCAGACCGAACTGGCCGGCACCGAGGACAAGGTGGCGTACGCCAGGCAGTTCTACAACAGTGCGGTCCAGTCGCTCAACGCGGCCGTCCAGTCGGTACCGACGAACATCATCGCGGGCATGGGTGGGTTCACTGCCGAGACGTACTTCGAAGCGGGCGGTGACGAGCGTGGTGAGGTGGCCGTGCGGTTCTGACCCGGCGGGAACGGATCGAGGGTCGCGGTGAGGCCCGTCGATGCGCTGCTGGAGGTGGGCCTGCCCGCGCTCTGCGTGGCCGGGTGGTTCGCCGCATACGCCACGCTGCGCCTGCTGACCAGGCCGCCGGCCGTGGCCTCCGGGCAGGCGGCCATGGACTTCCCGGGCAACGAGCCGCCCGCCGTGGTGAGCCTGTTGGCCAACCGGTGGACCGTCACCGTCGATGCGGCCGAGGCCACCCTGCTCGACCTCGCCGCGCGCGGGCACCTGGAACTGCGGCAGGCTGGTGACGATCCCCGGCACACCACCGTGCACCTCACCGCCGTCGGTCCCGCCGGGTTGAACGGTTACGAGCACCAGGTGTACCAGCGGGTCGCCGATCGTGCCGTCGGTGGCGTCGTCCCGCTGACCGCACTCGGCTTCGACAGCGACGCAGGCGCCGCCGCCTGGGCCCGCAGGTTCCGGATCGCGGTCGTCGCCGACGCCCGCAGGTTGGGCCTGTCCCGCCGGCGCTTCTCTGCCGTCATGGTCACCGCGCTGTGCGTCCTCGGCGGCATCGTCTCGTTGGGCGTCGCCGCCGGTGCCGCGCACTACCTGGGGCGCGACGACGGGGACTACGGTGCCGTACCCGGACTCTTCCTGGTCGTCACCGCGATCTTCTGCGGCATCGCAGGAAAGGCCACGGGCGAGCGTGACACCCCGGCCGGCCGCGACGTGGCCTCCCGGTGGCTGGGCCTGCGCGCCTGGCTCGCCGCGCACGAGTCCTTCGCGGACCTGCCGCCCGCCGCCGTCGCGGTGTGGGACCGCTACCTGCCCTACGGTGCCGCGGTCGGCGTGACCCGGGTGGCCAGCCAGGTCATCGACCTCGGCCGGGCCGACCGCAGGCGGATCTGGTCGTCCTACACCGGCACCTGGCGGGTGGTCACCGTCACCTACCCGTCGCTGCTGCCCCGCTACGGCCAGCGCCTCGGCTGGATCGTCTTCCGGGCGGCCGTCGCCGCCTTCGTCGGGTGGGCGTTCGCCACGCCCCGGGACCTGTGGCACCGACTCTTCGAGGCCGGTACGGTCACCGTCTGCTTCACCCTGTTCGGCATCACGCTGCTGGGCCACGCGGCCTATCTGGTGGGCCGCTCGCTGCTCGACGCGGCCAATCCCGCCACGGTCACCGGCGAGGTGCTGTGGCATCAGGTCTGGCAGAGCAGGCAGGTCGGCGACGATGCCGACCGGCGCACCGTCCCGAAGACCTTCTACCTGGTCATCGACGACGGGCAGACCGCGCGCACCCGCGCCTGGGTGCTGCCCGCCGACATCGCGGCCGGTTGCCGGGTCGGTGATGAGATCACCGCCCGGGTACGGCCCTGGACCCGCCGGGTCCTCGACGTCACCGTCCGGCGGCCCGCCGCCACGGCGGCCTTCGAGGACCTGCCGAGCACTGACGACGAGGAGCTGATCGCGGCTGCGGTGGCCGGTGTGCCGTCACCGGCCACCGCAGCACCCGTTGTCCCGCCGGCCGACGGGTCGTGGGTGCGCCCTGGCGACCTGCTCACCGTCGAGGAGGCGACCCGTGCGCTCGGCCGCTCGGTCAGGCCGTACCAGGTGCCGATGCCGGCCGGTAATCCGCTGCAGGCTGCCGGTTTCGACGGCAGCCGGGGCCGCCCGGCGCTGAACATCGAGGTCAGCCGGGACGAGCGGGCGCAGATCACGCTGGCGGCGCGACGCAATCTCGGCACCCCGGTGGCGGGTCTCGCCGAGGAGGCGTACGCGGGCGGCGACTGGCTTGCCGTCCGCCGTGGAAGGACCGTCATCGTGTTCACCCTCGGCAACGGCGCCGACGGCGCTGATCCGACGGTCCTCCCGTGGCTGGCCACCCTCGCCCTGGACCGCCTGCCCCCGACCGCGATCACCACCTGAGCCGTGACCCGTGACCGGGTCCGTCCAGCCGGTGTCAGCGCCAGGTGTCGCTGGCGCTCCAGGTGCCACTGGACGGGGTGGTGGCGCTGCGGTTGCCGCCGGCCTCCCAGGTCACCGTGCCGTCGGGGTTCTTCTTGAGGTACTTGTACTCGACGGTGGTGTTCGGCGGCAGGTTCACCGTCGCCCGCCACACCGGGTAGCTGGCCGAGGAGAGCGGCACGGCGTTGGCCGGGTTCCAGGATCCCAGCGCCGCGATGCTGCCCACCAGGTAGACGTTCTGGCCGTAGTAGGTGGTCGCGGTGACGTCGAACGACGCGGCGACCTGGGTGGTGACCGGGTCTCCCCGGAAGGTGTCGGTGACCGCGGCGGTGCCGCCCGCCGGGGTGGTCAGCGTACGGTTGGCGCCCGACTCCCAGGTCACCACGCCGGCCGCGTCCTTCTTGAGGAACTTGAACTCCACCGTCGTCGACGCCGGCAGGTCGACCACCGCGCGGAAGACACCGCCGCCCTGGGCGGTCAGCTTGACGGCGCTGGCCGGGGCCCAGGAGCCGAGCGCCGGGATGCTGCCGACCAGGTGGACGTCCTGGCCGCTGGCGACGGTGGCGCTGACCGTGAAGGTGGTGGCGACCGTGACGCCGGGGGTGCTGCCGCCCCTGGCGTTGACGTGGATGGCGACCGCGTTGTTCGCGGGGAGCTGCACGGTGGCTCGGCCGGCCGAGACGGTGACCACCGTGCCGGTGCAGCCCGACGCGCTCCTGACACCGGAGATGACGTCGCAGTACTGGCCGTCGGCCAGGCCGGTGGTGAAGGTGGCGGTGGTGGCGGAGCCGGAGTCGTTGATCCCGATCCAGGCCCGGTCACCCCGGTGGAAGCCGATGACGTTGCTGTTGACCGTGGTGAAGTCCGAGATGGTCTTGACCGACTTCGCGGTGTTCGCCCAGCCGACCATGCCCTTGATCCCGGTGGACTGGGTCAGGCAGTTCCAGCTCGCACCGCAGACGGTGTCGGTGACGTAGCCGTTGCCGTCCGCCGGCGGGGACTGGTTGCGGTTGGACCAGGAGAAGCTGTCGTAGACCGACGGCTTGCCGTGCGGGTAGGCGAGCTGGAAGTAGTTGGCCAGGGTGTAGTCGCTGCCGTTCTGGTAGGACAGCACCACTCCGTCGCGCTCCAGGTCGTGGTTGGTGACCATGGCGAACACGTTGGCGCTGGGCGCGTCGAGGTTCCAGCTCCCGACGTTGGCCAGGCCGGAGATCGAGCCCTGGAAGGCCGACTTCAGGCCCTTGGCGTACGCGAAGTCGAGCACGTCACCGTTGCCGACGAAGGCGCGGGCCTTGAGGGCGTCGTTGCTCGCCCCGTCGAAGATCTCCTGGGCGACGTACGGGCGCTTGTTCTCGGCCACGGTGTTGTGGAGCTTGCCGAGGATGGCGGCGAAGTCGTCCTTCCTCACGTGCTTGACCGCGTCCACCCGGAACCCGTCGACGCCGAGGCCGATCAGGTCGTTGAGGAAGCCGGCGATCCTGGTGCGGACGCTGTCCTTCTCGGTGTACAGGTCCGTCAGGGACAGCAGCTCACAGCTGGTGACCTGGGCCTCGTTGTTCCAGTCGTTGATGCCCCCCGAGGTCGGGCAGTTGTCGCCCGGACGGTGGAAGTCGCCGTTGCCGTAGGGCACGGCCGGGAAGCTGTAGCCGGGGCCGGAGAAGTCGGTGCCGGCGTAGCCGACGACGGACTCGGCGTTGTTCGCGCCGGCCATGTGGTTGACCACCGCGTCGACGTACACCCGCACGCCGGCGGCGTGGCAGGTGGTGACCATGTCGGCGAACTGCTGGCGGGTGCCGAAGCGGCTCTCCAACCGGTAGGAGACGGGCTGGTACACCTCGTACCAGGGGTGTGCGCCGTCGGCGCTGTTCGGCAGGCTGACCGACTCCTGCGGCGGGGCGACCTGAACCGCGCCGAAGCCGGCCGGGCCGAGGTGGTTGAGGCACGCCGAGGCGACCGATCTCCAGTTCCATTCCCAGAGGTTGGCGGTGACCTCGCTGTCGTTGAGCGCGACGGCGGCGTTCGCGGCGGTGGCGGCCGGCAGGACGCTCAGCGGGGTCAGCGAGGTGGCGGTGACGGCGAGGGCGACGAGGGCCCGGCGGAGCCGGGAGTGCCGGGGTACGCGGTGGGTGGGCATCGGGAGTGGACCTACTTCCGGGGTCGAAGAGGCACTGGCGAGTGTGGACGGCCGTCCGGTAGCACGACGATGCGGGACACTTGAAAGCTTTTGCAAGAGTTTCGGCAAAGTTTTTGACATCTGCTGGCAACAGGGCCATCGATCCCCCAGGTCACCACAGGCAGGCTTCTTGACCGTCGTCCGCAGCCCGGGAGTTCCTTGACGTAGCTCCGCCACGCGACGTACCGTCCCGCAAAACGTTGCAACGACTTACAGCTATGTTTCAGCAACCGGCTCCGGTACGTGGGCATCGGCTTCCACCCCCGGGAGCGGTCGTCCGGGTGCCCCGCCAACCGCAGGCCGGCCGCACCGAGACCACGGTCGGACGCCGCAGGATCCGTACCGCCGCGCCCGGTCCCCGGCCACATTCGACCGGGCGCCACGGCCCGGCCGGCGCTGATCATCTTGTCGGGTGGGCCTGTTACGGTCGCGCCGCCGCTGCACCAGTCGAGCCGGAGGTAGGCGTGATCAGTTCGCACATGTCGTCGTTCGCCGGGATGCCGGTGGTCCCCTTCACACCGGGGATGACCCTGCCCGACGACCCGTCGGCCGTGGCCTGGCGGCTGGAGGTCGAGGACTTCGAGGCCGACCCGGCGGAGTTCGCCGGCCTGGTCACCGCGCTGCGGGCCGAGGTGCCCGGCGACGCGGTCCGGGCGCTGGTGATCGGCGAGTGGGGCTCGGCGTACGAGCGGGCGGCGCCGGTCGACCTGCTGGCCGACGCGGCGAAGGAGTGGACCGGCCTGCGCGCGGTCTTCCTCGCCGACCTGGTCAGCGAGCAGTGCGAGATCTCCTGGCTCACCCACGGCGACCTCACCCCGCTGCTGACGGCGTACCCGGAGCTGGAGGTGCTGTGGGTGCGCGGGGCCAACGAGCTGAGCCTGGACCCGGTGCGGCACACCGGGCTGCGCGAGCTGGGCCTGCAGACCGGTGGGCTGCCGGGCTCGGTGACCCGGGCGGTCGGCGACTGCGACCTGCCCGCGCTGCGCCGGCTCGACCTGTGGCTGGGCCAGCAGAACTACGGCGGAGACACCACCGTCGGCGACCTCGCCCCGATCCTGGCCGGTGACCGGCTGCCGGCGCTACGGCACCTGGCGGTCTGCAACGCCGAGTACGCCGACCGGGTCGCCGGGGCCGTCGCCACCGCCCCGGTGGTGTCCCGACTGGAGGTCCTCGACCTGTCGATGGGGGTGCTTACCGACCCCGGCGCCGAGGCCCTGCTCGCCGGGCAGCCGCTGACCCACCTGCGCCGCCTCGACCTGCACCACCACTTCCTCTCCGAGGAGACCCAGCGGCGGCTGGTGGCCGCGCTGCCCGGCGTCGACGTCGACCTCGGCAACCCGCAGACCCCCAGCCAGTACAGCGGCCGGGTCTACCGCTTCACCGCGGTCGGGGAGTGAGCGGCGGTGGCCTTCCGTTCCCACGCCCGGACGTTCGCCGGCCGGCCGGTGGTCGACGTCCCCGCCGACGGGCCGCTGCCCGTCGTGACCGGCCCGGTCTGCTGGCGGATCGCCGACTGGCACTACGACCGGGACGCCCCGGAGGGCACCCTGTCGGAGCGGTTCCGGGACCGGTTCGACCGGTTCGTCGCACAGGCCGGTGACAGCGTCGAGGCGCTGGTCGTCGGCTCCTGGGGGTACGCGGCGGTCCACCACGCCCCGATCGCCCAGCTCTGCGCGGCGGCCCCGCGCCTGCCCCGGCTGCGGTCCCTCTTCCTCGGCGACCTGACCTCCGAGGAGTGCGAGGTCTCCTGGATGCTGGTCGGCGACGTCAGCCCACTGTTGACGGCGTACCCGGCGCTGGAGGTGCTGCGGGTGCGCGGTGGGCTGCTGTTCGGCTTCACCCCGGTACGGCACGACCGGCTACGGGAGCTGGCGGTGGAGAGCTGCGGGCTGTCCCGGCGGTTCGTCGGCGCGGTGCTCGACTCCGACCTGCCCGCCCTGACCGACCTGGAACTGTGGCTCGGCACCGACGAGTACGGCGGCAACACCGGCGTGGCCGACCTGGACGGGCTACTGACCGGCAAGCTGTTCCCCGCGCTGCGCCGGCTCGGCCTGCGCAACGCCGAGATCGCCGACGACCTCGCCGCCGCGCTCGCCTCGGCGCCGGTGGTGGCCCGGCTGCAACGGCTGGACCTGTCGTTGGGCACCCTCGGCGACGAGGGTCTGGCCGCCCTGCTGGCCGGCCAGCCGCTGACCCACCTGGCCGCCCTCGACCTGCACCACCACTACCTGTCGGAGCAGGCTGCCGCGTCGGTGGCCGCCGCGCTGCCCGGCGTCCGGGTGGATGTCTCCGACCCGCAGGAGCCGGAGGACGACGACGAGAGCTACCGCTACCCGGCGGTGTCGGAGTGACATGCGACTGACCGTCGTCGGCAACCCCGACAACCGGCGGGTCGGGCTGTTCCGCCGGGCGGTGCGCGACGCGGGCCTGCCCGAGCCGACGGTGCTGTCCTGGATGCAGGTGCTCACCGGGGCGGCCCCGCCGGCCGCCGACGCCCTGGTCCGGGTCGACTCGCCCGGTGAGGACCCGGAGGTGGACCGGCTGCTGCGCCGGTCCGCCACCCCGGCCCGGCACGGCGAGCTGGTCGGGCTGGCCGACACGTACGCCGGGCTGGTGGCCGGGATGTCCCGGGTGGCCGCCGGCGGCGCGACGCTGCTCAACCACCCGGACGACGTCGCGGCGCTCTGCGACAAGCGGCGCTGCCACGCGCTGCTCTCGGCCGCCGGGGTGCCGGTGCCGGCCGCGCTGCCGCCGGTGGCCGGGTACGCCGAGCTGCGGGCGGCGATGGCGGCCGTCGGATGGCACCGGGTGTTCGTCAAGCCGGCGCACGGCTCGTCGGCGGCCGGGGTGATCGCGCTGGCGGTCGGCCCGCGCCGGGTACAGGCCGTCACCACCATCGAGACCACGCCCGACGGGCTGTTCAACTCGTTGCGGCTGCGCCGCTACGACGACGAGGCGACGGTCGCGGCGCTCGTCGACCGGCTCGCCCCGGACGGCCTGCACGTCGAGCGGTGGCTGCCCAAGGCCGGGCTGGCCGACCGGGTGGTCGACCTGCGGGTGGTGGTGGTCGCCGGACGGGCCACCCACGCCGTGGTCCGGGCGGCCCGGGGTCCGCTGACCAACCTGCACCTGGGCAACGCGCGCGGTGACCTGGCCGCGCTGCGGGCGTCGGCCGGGCCGGCGGCCTGGACGGCGGCGATGCGGACCTGCGAGCGGGCGGCGAGGTGCTTCCCCCGGTCGCTGCACGTCGGCGTCGACCTGATGTTCCTGGTGGGCTGGCGCCGGCACGCGGTGGCCGAGGTCAACGCGTTCGGTGACCTGCTGCCCGGGGTGCTGGCCGCCGGCCGGGACACCTACGCCGAGCAGGTGCACGCGCTGACCAGCGGCCGGTGGGACCGGTGGCGGTCCGCCGCGCCGCCACCCGACCGGGAGGTGGTCGGGTGCGGAGCCTGATCGGCAGCCACGACCTGCTCCTGGTCACCCTCGACACGCTGCGGTGGGACGTGGCCGACGAGCTGGCCGGGGCGGGGCGCACCCCGCAGCTCGCCCGGGTGCTGCCCGGCGGGCGGTGGGAGCGACGGCACTCCCCCGCCAGCTTCACCTATGCCGCGCACCACGCCTTCTTCGCCGGTTTCCTGCCCACCCCGACCGGGCCGGGCCGGCACGACCGGCTGTACGCGGCGGCGTTCCCCGGCAGCGAGACCGCCGGCGCCGACACCTGGGTCTTCGACGCTCCCGATCTGCCCACCGCGCTGGCCGGCCAGGGGTACCACACGCTCTGCCTGGGCGGGGTCGGCTTCTTCAACCGGCGCAGCCCGCTCGGCGCGGTGCTGCCCGGCCTGTTCACCGAGGCGCACTGGGAGCCGGAGTTCGGGGTCACCTCCCCCACCTGCCTGGACGCGCAGCTCGACCGGCTGGCGGCGGTGCTGCCCCGGGTACCGGCCGACCGGCCGTTGTTCACCTTCCTCAACGTCGCCGCGCTGCACCAGCCCAACCGGCACCACCTGCCCGGCGCCGAGACCGACAGCCGGGACAGTCACGCCGCCGCCCTGGAGTACGTCGACTCCCGCATCGGCCGACTGTTCGCCCTGGCCACCGGCCGGTCACGGCCGGTGTTCACGATCATCTGTGCCGACCACGGCACGGCGTACGGCGAGGACGGGCACACCGGCCACCGGATCGGCCACGACGTGGTGTGGACCGTCCCGTACGCCCACTTCACCCTGCAACCGGGAGAATGGTGACCAGCACCGACACGGGCCTCGACGGCTCGCCGTACCAGCAGTACCTGTACGCCTACCCGCACAAGACCTCGTACCGGGCGCTGCGGCCCCGGCCGCTGCTCGCCGATCTGTGGCGGGCCGAGGCCCGGGACGCGCTCTTCCTCTACGTGCACCTGCCGTTCTGCGAGATGCGCTGCGGCTTCTGCAACCTGTTCACCCGGGCCAACGCGCCGCAGGAGCAGGTGACGGCCTACCTGCGGCAGCTACGCCAACAGGCCGGGCGGGTCGCCGACGCGCTCGGCGGCGACGCCGGGTACGCCCGCGCGGCGTTCGGCGGGGGCACCCCCACCTACCTGACCGCCGACGAGCTGACCGAGCTGTTCGACATCGCCACGCTCACCACCGGGGTGCGGCTGCCCGGCGTACCGCTGTCGGTGGAGACCTCCCCGGCCACCGCGACGCCGGACCGGCTGGCGGTGCTGGCCGGGTACGGCACCAGCCGGGTGAGCATCGGCGTGCAGAGCTTCCTCGACGTCGAGGCCCGCGCCGCCGGACGACCCCAGCGGCGCGGCGAGGTGGAGGCGGCGCTCGGCGCGATCCGCGACGCCCGGATCCCGGTGCTCAACATCGACCTGATCTACGGCATCGACGGGCAGACCGCCGCCACCTGGCGGGAGAGCCTGGACGCGGCGCTGGCCTGGCGGCCGGAGGAGCTGTACCTGTACCCGCTCTACGTCCGGCCGCTGACCGGGCTGGGCCGGCGGGCGCACGGCCGCGCCGACTGGGACGCCCAGCGGCTGGCCCGCTACCAGCAGGCGGTGGAGGTGTTGGGGGCGGCCGGCTACCGGCAGGAGTCGATGCGGCAGTTCCGTCGGGCCGACGTGCCGGCCCCGGACGGCCCGGACTACTGCTGCCAGGACGACGGGATGGTCGGCCTGGGCTGCGGGGCCCGCTCCTACACCACCGCGCTGCACTACTCGTTCGACTACGCGGTCGGTGTCTCCCAGGTGCGGGCGGTGCTCGACGACTACCTGGGCCGCCCGGCCGACGACTTCCGGTACGCCGAGTTCGGGTTCGCCCTCGACGGCACGGAGCAGCGCCGCCGATGGCTGCTCAAGTCGTTGCTGCGCGCCGAGGGCGTCGACGCCGCCGGCTACGCCGTCCGGTTCGGCCGGCCGCCGACCGACGACTTCCCCGAGCTGGGGCGGCTGGTCGCGCGGGGCTGGGCCGTCGACGGCGGACTGCGGCTCACCCCGGCCGGGCTGGCCCGCTCCGACGCGATCGGCCCATGGCTGACCTCCGCGCGGGTCCACCGCGCGATGACCGGGTACCTGCCCCGGTGAGCCCCACCGATCGGCGCGGCACGGCGGCAGACCTGGCGATCCTCTACCGGGGGCCGCTGGCGAGCTGCAACTACGACTGCCCGTACTGCCCGTTCGCCAAGCGGGTCGACCCGCCGGAGCTGCTGCGCGAGGACCGGTCGGCGCTCGCCCGGTTCACCGACTGGGTGGCGGCGACCACCGACGTCCGGCTGTCGGTGCTGTTCACCCCGTGGGGCGAGGGGCTGACCCGACGCTGGTACCGGGAGGCGATGGTGGCGCTGTCCCACCTGCCGCAGGTGGACCGGGTGGTCATCCAGACCAACCTCGCCGCCCGGGTGGACTGGCTGGCCGACGCCGACCCGGCCACGGCCGCGCTGTGGACCACGTACCACCCGGGGCAGGTCACCCGGGAACGGTTCCTCGCCCGCTGCGCCCGCCTGTCCGAGCTGGACGTCCGGTACTCGGTGGGAGTGGTGGGCCTGGCGGAGCACCTGGCCGAGGCGCGGGCGCTGCGCGCCGCGCTGCCCGAAGCGGTCTACCTGTGGGTCAACGCCGCCGAGGGCCGCAGCTACACCGCCGAGGAGGAGGCGACCTGGACGGCGCTGGACCCGCTGTTCGGCTGGAGCGTCCGCCCGCACCTGTCGCTCGGCCGGCCCTGCCACGCCGGGGAGACGGCGATCTCCGTGCTCGGTGACGGCACGGTGCGCCGCTGCCACTTCCTGCCCACCCCGATCGGCAACCTCTACGACGGGTCGTGGCGGGCCGCCCTGAAGCCCCGGGCGTGCGACGCCACGCTCTGCGACTGCCACATCGGGTACGTGCACCTGAAGCCCCTCGGGCTGCGCGACGTGTTCGCCGGTGGGGTGCTGGAGCGCATTCCGGCGGACTGGCCGGTGGTGCGGCGGACCGGCGCGGCGACCCGGCCCGGAATCCCGCTCCGAACTGGTGCCTGAGGGGCGGGCCCGTGGCGCGCCTTCGGCTGGCGTCCCCTCAGTACGATCGTCGATCGGCCGGCCGCACGGGACGTTCAGCGTTCCACGCGGGCAGCACGGCCGCACCACTACCGTCCGCCACCACGCCCGGGGGATCGCTGGATGTCGACGTCCGTACTCGACCGGATTCGTGAGGCCCACCGGACGGGCAGTACCGTCCTGTCGCTGGCGGGGACGCGGGAGACGGAACTCCCCCGGGAGATCGGTGTCCTGCGCCACCTGCACACGCTCGATCTGCGGTACAGCCGGGTGCACACCCTGCCGCCCGAGGTCGCCGCCCTGAGCCAACTCGAAGTGCTCGACGCGAACGGCGGCGCGCTCACCGAACTGCCTCCGGAGATCGGTCGTCTCCGCCGGCTTCGTGAGCTGGACCTGGGCGGCTGCCCGCTGCGCGGGATTCCCCCGCAGCTCTGGAACTGCTTCGCCCTAAGGCGACTGCGACTGGACGGCAACTACCAGCAGTTGCCGCCGGGCATTCAGCAACTGCGCCACCTGGAGTGGCTGCACATCGAGCCAACCTGCCGGCTCGCCGGGCTGCCTCGCGGCTTCTCCGCGTTGCCGTCGCTGACCCGGCTGGCGCTGGCACCGACGCCGGATGGCACGCTGTCCGGCGAGCTGTTCCGGCTACCCCGGCTGAGCCGGCTCGTCATCCTCGGCGACGGGTTGCTGCGGCTCTCCCCCGAGATCGGCCGCCTCACCCGGCTGAGTGAACTCGACCTGGGTGACACCACCGTCACCGACCTGCCGACCGAGCTGGCCGACCTGCCCGACCTGATCACCCTGCGGGCCCGCCCCACCCGGCTGGCCGAGCCGCTGGGCGAGTTGTACCGGCGCGGACTGCCGGCGCTGCTGTCCTACCTGCGCGACGAGGGCCGCGACGGCGTGCCGCTCTACGAGATCAAGGTACTGCTCGTCGGCGAGGGCGAGGTGGGCAAGAGTTCGCTGGTCAGCGCGTTTCACCGGGACCCGTTCGTGGTCGGGCGGCCGACCACCCACGGGATCGAGCTCAGCGACCTCGAACTGCGCCACCCGTACGAGCCGCAGGTGGGGATCACCTTCCGGATGTGGGACTTCGGCGGCCAGGAGGTCTACCGGATCACCCACCAGTTCTTCTTCTCCCGCCGGTCGCTCTACCTGCTGGTCTGGAAACCCCGGCAGGGACAGGACGAGAACTCGATCGAGTTCTGGCTGCGGCTGATCCGGCTGCGCATCGGGCGGGACGCCCGCGTGCTGATCGTGGCGACCCACGGCGACGAGCGGCAACCCGAGATCGACCTGCCCCACCTGCGGACGAAGTTCGCCCCGTCCCTGCTCGGTCAGTGGGTGGTGGACAACGCGTCCGGCCGGGGCCTGCCCGAGGTCGAGTCGGAGTTGGCCCACCAGGCGGCCCGCTTCCCGCAGATGGGCCACCGGCTGAGCAAGCGCTGGGTGGCCGTCCGGGACGAACTGTCAGCGTTCACCGAACCGCAGATCCCCTACGCCACCTACCACGCGCTGTGCGAGAAGCACCACCTCGACCCGGACGCCGAACGGGCCCTCATCGAACTGCTGCACGACCTGGGCAATGTCGTCTACTTCTCCGAGGACGACGGGCTACGCGACATCATCGTCCTCCAGCCGGAGTGGTTGACCCGGGCGATCGGATACGTCCTGGAGGACAGGAGGACCCGAGCCGACGGCGGGTTGCTCGACCATGCCCGGCTGCGCCAGATCTGGCAGTCACTGGAGCCGGACCGGGAGCACTACCCGACGGCGCACCACCCCTATTTCCTGCGGCTGATGGAGAAGTTCGACGTCTCCTACCGACTGCCCGAGACCACCAAGAGCCTCGTCGCCCAGTTGGTTCCCTACCAGAAGCCCGAGGTGCCGTGGGAGAAGGTGCCGCTGCGGATGGGCAGGATCAACATGGTCAGCCTGGTCTGCGAGCTGTCGGATGAGGCACCCGGGCTGGTCTCCTGGCTCACCGTCCGCAACTACCGTTTCTCCACCGGCCTGCACTGGCGACGTGGCGTGTTCCTCCGTCACCAGAACTACCACCTGGAGGCGTTGATCGAGCTGGTCGACGACAAGCGGCTCTCCCTGGTCGTGAAGGGGGCGTCGCCGGTCTACTTCTTCAGCATTCTGCGGGACGCCATCGAGGACCTGCTGCGCAGCCGGTGGCCCGGTCTGACGTACCGCCTGCTGGTGCCCTGCATCAACACCCTGCCCGACGGGCCGTGCGCCGGCACGTTCCCGTTGACCGCGCTCGACGGGTTCTTCCAGGAGGGCCGGCAGGTGGTCGCGTGCCACACCTGTCTGCACGACATCGCCCTGCCGTTGCTGCTGACCGGCTTTGCCGGTGAGCAGGGTTCCACCTTCGCCGCGCTCGCCCGACAGGACCGGCGGATCGACGAGATCGAACGCAGCCTCTCCGCGGTGAACACCACGGTCAGCCAGATCGAGGAGATCGCCAGTGAGACCGCGCTGATGCTGCACGGCATCCGCCGGATGTTGGCGACCGAGGTGGTGGACTGCCCGGCGATGATCAGCATCTCCGCGGTCACCACCTCCCGGTTCAACCCCGCCCGGTTGGTGATGCACCGGTTCCAGCTCAGCCTGTGGTGTGAATTTCCCGATCGGCAGCACCGGTGCGACCATCCCGGCTACCCGTTCACCCGGTCCCGGGAGTGGTTCCTGCGGGCCGAGCCGTACCTGACCCGACTGTCCATGGTGCTGCGGCTGATCCCGCTCACCGGCGCGGTCACCGGTCTGCTCTCCGCGCTCGATCCGGCGCGGGCCGCCGAGATGACCCGGCTCAAGTCCGAGGTCGACCTGATGGGCGCCGTGACGAACCTCTTCCCCGGCGCCAGCGACCACCCGCACCGGCCGAACTCGTTCGCACCGGCGGAAACGGGGAGTCGGGCCGACGAGGTGGCCGGCTTCCGGGCCGTCCGGGAGCTGCTCTTCGAGTTGGACCCGGCGCGAGAGTTCGGGGGCCTGCGGCGGGTGGTGTCGGAGTCGGGCGACTACCTGTGGGTCTGCCCCGAGCACTACTCCGTCTACGACCCGGGCCTGCCCGAGCTCTGACCGTGCCGGCCGGCGGATCGGAGCCGGGACGGTGCTGCCCCGGCCGTCGTCGCTCAGGCCGTCCGCTCGGCGCGGCGCAGCAGGCCGGCGGCGAGCAGCCCACCGGCGAGGACCGCCACCGCGCCGACCGTCTGGCCGGTGACCAGCGCGGACCGGAAGGCGTCGGTGATCACGGCCCGCTCGACCTCGCCCCCGGCGGCGGCCAGGGCGGCCGGGAACGAGCCGGCACCGGCCACCGCGACCGGCACCAGGGCGGCGAACCGGGCGTTGAGCACCGCCCCGAGGACGGCGATGCCGAGGCTGCCGCCCACCTCGGCCATGGTGCCGTCGATGCCGGCGCCGACGCCGGCCTTCGCCGGTGGGATCGCGCCCATCACCGCCTCGACGATCGCCGGGTTGGCCAGGGCACAGCCGAAGCCCATCACCAGCAGCCCGGTCAGCAGTACGCCGTAGCCGTCGGAACGGACGTGGGTGATCAGGGTGAGGCCGGCGGAGAGCAGCACCATGCCGACGGCGATGGCCCCGGGCACCCCGAGCCGGCGGATCAGCCGGGTGGCGACCCCGCCGAGGTTGAGCAGCACGATGGACAGCGCGAACGGCACCATCCGCAGCCCGGCCTCCCAGGCCGGGTAGCCGCGCACGAACTGGAGGTGCTGGGTGAGCAGGAACAGCGCGCCGGTGGAGCCGAAGGTGATCAGGACGACCCCGGTGACCGCGCCGACGAACCGGCGGTCGGCGAAGAAGTGCATGTCCAGCATGGGGTCGGCGACCCGCCGTTCCCAGCCGACGAAGAGAGCGAGCAGCAGCAGGCCGGCCCCGGCCGCGCCGAGCACGGCGGGCGACGTCCAGCCGCGCTGGGGGCCGTCGATGATCGCCCAGACCAGCCCGGTGAGGCCGGCCGTGGACAGCAGCACCCCGCCGACGTCGGGTCGTCCGCCGGTCGGGTCCCGGGACTCCGGCACCAGCGCCCGGGTGGCCAGCAGGCAGACCAGCACGATGGGCACGTTGACCAGGAAGATGGCCCCCCAGTGCAGGTGGGCGAGGATGATCCCGCCGATCGGTGGCCCGGCGGCGTAGCCGAGGGCGCTGGTGGCCGCCCAGATGCCGATCGCGCGGGGCCGCTCGGCGGCGTCGAAGACCTGCATCGCGACGGCGAGGGTGGCGGTGACCAGCAGCGCCCCGCCGACGCCCATGCCGGCCCGCGCGGCGATCAACTGCTCGCCGGTGCGGGCCAGCCCGGCGGCCAGCGAGCCGACGCCGAACAGGACCAGTCCGGCCACCAGCATCCGGCGGCGGCCGTACCGGTCGGCCGCGCTGCCGGCGGTGAGCAGCAGGCCGCACTGCACCAGCGCGTACGCGTTGATCATCCACTGGATGTCGGCGGTGCTGGCGTCCAGTTCGGTGGTGAGCACCGGCACCGCCACGGTGAGCACGGTGTTGTCGAGGACCACGGTGAGCTGGGCGAGGCAGAGCACGGCGAGGATCAGCCAGCGGGCCGGCAGCCGGGTCGCCGGGTCGGGTGCGGTGGGCGCGGCGACGCGCAGCCCGTCGGTGGTGCTCATCGCGGCGGTGCGTGGCGGGCGAGCGGGTTGACCAGGGTGCCGGCGAACTGGAGCGCCGCCGACGGGTCGGCGAGGTCGACCATCTGCTGGTTGTCGCGCAGTTGCAGCCGGTTGAGGCAGGACAGGGTGAACTCCTCCGCGTACAGGTCGTACCGGCGCAGCCGGTCGGCCAGGTGCGGGACGCTGTCGGCGTAGTCGGCCACGCATTCGGCGACGGTGCGCCAGAAGGTGTCCTCGTCGCACACCCCCTCGGCGGCCAGGATGGCGTTGAGGTGCCGGAAGAAGCAGTCGAAGACGTCGGTGAAGATCGTCAGGAGCTGCTCGTCCTCGGGGATGGCAGCGCGGATCCGCCGCACCGGCGGGGGCAGGTCGGCGTCGGGGTCCATCACCACGATCTCCTCGGCGATGTCCTTGAAGATCACCCGCTCGACCACGCCGCCGTGCAGCACCAGGATGACGTTCTCGCCGTGCGGCATGAAGGCGAGCCGGTGGGCGTAGAAGCTGTGCAGCAGCGGGACCAGGTAGGCGTCGAGGTAGCGGCGCAGCCACCCCCGGGGGGCCAGCCCGGACTCGGCGACCAGGGCGGCGGCGAGGGACCGGCCGTCGCGGTCGGTGTGCAGCAGGGACGCCATGGTGGCCAGCCGCCGGCCGGGTTCCAGGCCCGGCACCGGGCTCTCCCGCCAGAGCGCGGCCAGCATCTTCCGGTACGGCGAGTACCGGTCGGTGGCCGCCTCGTACTGCGGGTGGCGGTAGCCGACGGCGGCCCGCTCCCGGATGATCGTGAGTCCGGTCCGGGTCAGTACCGGATCGCCGGCGACCAGGTCGGCGAGCCAGTCGTTGATCGCCGGGGTGGCCTCCATGTAGGCGGCGGACAGCCCTCGCATGAAGCCCATGTTCAGCACCGACAGCGCGGTCTTGACGTAGTGCCGGGTCGGGTCGGTGACGTTGAAGAAGGTGCGGATGGACTGCTGGGGCAGGTACTCGTCCGGGCTCTCACCGAGGCAGACCAGGCGCTGCCGGGCGACCTCACCGGCGAAGGTGACGGCGAGCTTGTTCCACCACTGCCACGGGTGCACCGGGATGAGCAGGTAGTGGTCCGGGTCCAGACCGGCGTCGGTCAGGGTGCGGGCGAATCCGGCGAGGGTCTGCTCCCCCAGTTCGGTGCGGAGCAGGGTGTCGTAGTCGAGGTCGGCGGCGCTGCTGAAGGTGGTGTGGTCGCGGTGCGCGGCGAGCCAGACCAACCGGACCGGCCGGCCCGCCTCGGGGGCGTGGCGGTGGTACTCGTGGACGCCGAAGCCGATCCGGCCGTTGTTGGCCACGAAGCAGGGGTGCCCCTCGGTCATCCCGGTCTCGATCGCCTGGAAGTCGGCGCGGGCCAGCTCGGCCGCGGTCACCGCCGGCTGGTCGAGCTTGTACGCGGTGCCGGCCAGGGTGGAGCTGATCTCCTCCAGGTAGACCGGCAGCACCTGGTCGCTGAGGCCGAGCGCGCCGCGCAACTCCAGGATGAGGTCGACGGCGTCGGGTGGCGGCTCCTCGTCGCCGCGCTGGCGGACGATGCTGTCGGCGTCGATCTGCCAGTGCTCCAGGGTGAGCCGGCGGGCGGCGAAGCGGTATGCGACGGTGCCGTCGTCGGAGCGGACGACCCACCGCCCGTCGTCGGTGGGTTCGGGGCTGACCAGGCGTTCGTGGGCGAACTCGGCGAGCGCCTTGCGGACCAGCAGCCGGTTGGCCCGGGCCCAGTTGGCGGGGGTCAGGTGGGCCACGGATGCGGCGGGGTTCACGCGGTTTCGTCTCCTCGGGTGGCGGCCAGGAACTGGTCCCGGGTGCAGACGCTGAGCAGGGCGTCCTTCTCCGGCTTGCGGATCGGGCCGACGACGGTGAAGCCGACGGCGGTGTTGAGGGCGTGTACGGCGGTGTTGCGCACGTCGGGCTCCACCACCACCCGGCGGGTGGCCGGATCGGCGAAGAGCCAGTCCATGACTGTGGTGATGACGGCCCGGGTGAAACCGTGGGTCGGGGTGTCGGTGGGTGCGCAGAGGAAGTGCATGCCGACGTCGCCGTCGACCGGCTCGTACAGGCCGACGAGTTCGACCCGGGCGGGGTCGTAGCGTTCGGCGAGGAAGGCGGGCCGGTCGCGCCACAGACCGAGGTACGCGTCGTGGTGCGGGTGGTCGGCGATCCGGCGGTACTCCCGCGCCACCTCGGCCACCTCGGCGTCCTGCATCAGCCAGAACGCCGACCTGGGGTGGGTCACCCAGCCGTGCAGCAGCGCGGCGTCGGCGTCCGGGTCGAGGGTGCGTAGCGCGAACTCGCCGAGCCGGGCGTCGTGCCAGCGGTGGACGGTGGTGGTCATGACGCCGCCCCGGCGGGGACGCCGAACTCCTGGAAGGCGATGCGGCGTTCGATCGGGTAGTGCTCGCGGCCGGTCAGCTCGCGGATGATCCACGCGTTGCGGTAGGGGCCCATGCCCAGGTCGGGCGAGGTGATGCTGTGGGTGTGGGTGCCGGCGTTCTGGAGGAAGATCCCCCGGCCGGTGTGGTCGATGCTGTAGTTGCGGGCCACGTCGAACCGGCCGTGGGAGTCCCAGCGGATCCGGTCGCGGACCGGTTCCAGGAACGTCGGCACCTGGTAGTGGTAGCCGGTGGCCAGCACCAGGCCCTCGGTGTCGAGGGTGAGGTCGCGCTCCTGTTCGACGTTGCGCAGCCCGAGGGTGTACGTCCGGCTGGTCTCGTCGTAGCGGGCGGTGGTCAGCTCGGTGTTGGTCAGCAGCCGGGTCGGCACCGGGCCGTGCACGCTGCGGGCGTAGAGCAGGTCGAAGATCTCGTTGATCAGGTCGGCGTTGACGCCCTTGAAGAGGCCCTTCTGCGCGCTCTCCAGGCGGTAGCGGGTGGCCTCGGGCAGGGCGTGGAAGTAGTCCACGTAGTCCGGTGAGGTCATCTCCAGGGTGAGTTTGGTGTATTCGAGGGGGAAGAAGCGGGGCGAGCGGGTGACCCAGTTGAGCTGGTAGCCGTAGGTGTCGATGTCGCCGAGCAGGTCGTGGTAGATCTCGGCGGCGCTCTGTCCGCTGCCGACGACGGTGACGCTGCGCTTGGCGCGCAGGGCGGCCCGGTGCTCCCGGTAGCGCGAGTTGTGGATGACGTCGCCGCCGAGGTCGCGGCAGGCGGCGGGCAGGTGCGGCGGGGTGCCGGTGCCGAGCACCAGGTGGCGGGCCCGGTAGGTGACCGGTTTGCCGCCGGTCACGGCGTGTACCAGGTAGCGGTCGTCGCCGGGGTGGTACTCGACGGCGGTGACCTCGTGCCCGAAGCGTACCGAGGTCAGCTTGGCGGCGGCCCAGCGGCAGTAGTCGTTGTACTCGTGGCGCAGCGGGAAGAAGCTCTCCCGGATGTAGAACGGGTACAGCCGGCCGGACTCCTTGAGGTAGTTGAGGAAGGAGTACGGGGAGGTGGGGTCGGCGAGGGTGACCAGGTCGGCGATGAACGGCGTCTGCAACCGGGTGGCGTCCAGCAGCATGCCGGGGTGCCAGTCGAAGTCGTCGCGGGCTTCGAGGAACAGGCCGTCGAGCGTGCCGATCGGCTCGGTCAGGCAGGCCAGGCCGAGGTTGTACGGGCCCAGCCCGACGGCGATGAAGTCGTGGGTCGACACAGGGATTTCTCCAGGCGGGGTGGGTCAGCCGACGGGGCTGGACAGCTCGGCGGTGGTCCGGGTGCGCGCGTACCAGCTCGCGTGTTCGGCGATCAGGTCGAGCACGTGGGCGATGTCGTCCAGGGTGGTCTCGGGGTTGAGCAGGGTGAGCTTGAGGTAGTGGGCGCCGTCCACCTTGGTTCCGGCGACGAGTGCGGCGCCGGAGGCGGCCAGGGCCTCCCGGGCGTGCAGGTTGGCGTCGTCGACGACGTCGCGGCCCGCGCCGGCCGGCAGGTAGCGGAAGACCACCGTGCTCAACTGGGACCGGGTGACCACCTCGAAGCGCGGGTCGCCGGCGAGCAGCCGCCAGGCGGCGGCGGCCAGCTCGACCACCTCGTCGAAGAGCGCACCGACGGCGTCCGGGCCCATGATCCGCAGGGTGAGCCAGAGTTTGAGCGCGTCGAAGCGACGGGTGGTCTGCAGGCTCTTGTCGACCTGGTTGGGGATGCGCCGTTCGGCCATCCGGGCCGGGTTGAGGTAGTCGGCGTGCCAGGTGGCGTGGCGTAGCACCCGCCGGTCGCGGACGACCAGGGCGCTGGAGCTGACCGGCTGGAAGAACGACTTGTGGTAGTCGACGGTCACCGAGTCGGCCCGCTCGATGCCGCCGAGCAGGTGCCGTCGGGTGGGCGAGACCAGCAGCCCGCAGCCGTAGGCGGCG
Source organism: Micromonospora sp. NPDC092111 (assembly GCF_044755745.1). NCBI lineage: Bacteria > Bacillati > Actinomycetota > Actinomycetes > Micromonosporales > Micromonosporaceae > Micromonospora > Micromonospora sp. NPDC092111. The sequence goes on along the minus strand of NZ_JBIVRQ010000014.1, from coordinate 38,657 downwards.
TCGACGTGCAGCCACACGCCGGCGGCGGTGCAGATCTCGGCGATCCGCTCCAGCGGGTCGATGGTGCCGAAGTCGGTGGTGCCGGCGGTGGCGACCACGGCCATCACCACCTGCCCGTCGCGGCGGCAGCGGTCGATGGTCTCGGCCAGTTCGTCGGTGCGCATCCGCCGGCCGGTGTCGGTGGCGACGGTGAGCACCGCGTCGGCGCCGAGGCCGAGCAGCTTGGCGGCCTTCTGGACGCTGAAGTGCCCGGCGGTGGAGGTGATCACCCGGAGCCGGGACAGCACCTCGGGCCGGGCCGGCCGGTCGGCGGCTCCGCCGACGACCCGGGCGTACGCCTCCTCGCGGGCCAGCAGCAGCGCGTGCAGGTTGGACTGGGTGCCGCCGCTGGTGAACACGCCGTCGGCGGTCGGGCCGAAGCCGATCCGTTCGGCCGTCCAGTCGACCAGCCGGCGTTCGATGAGCGTGCCGCCGGCGCTCTGGTCCCAGGTGTCCAGCGAGGAGTTGACGGCGCTGAGCACCGCCTCGCCGAGCAGGGCGGGGATGACCACCGGGCAGTTGAGGTGCGCGAGGTAGCGGGGGTGGTGGAAGAGCACCGCGTCGCGCAGGTAGACGTCGTGGAGTTCGTCGAGGGCGGCGGCGGTGTCGCCCAGCGGGCGGTCCAGGTCGATGCCGGCGACGCGGGGGGCCAGTTCGTCCGGGCCGATGCCGGTGAAGGGGCGGTCTGCGGCGGCGACCCGTGCCGCGACCCGGTCGACGCCCTCGGCCACCACCCGGCGGTAGTCCTCGACGGAGCCGGCGGTGAACAGGTGGGCGCGGGCCGGGCGCGCCCCGGGCACGGGCGCCTCGACGGTGGATCCGGGCAGGCTCATGGCAGTCCTCGACGGCTCGGTGGCGGATGCGGGCGGTGGGACGGCGGGGCGTCGCCTTCGCGTCGGCGATCCAGTTGATCTCGCGGAAGTTAGGTTACCCTAACCTAACTTCCTGTCAATGTCGCCACCGCCCCCGGTGATGAACCCGATGCCGAGGCACCGGGTGGCGCAGTGCCCGGCGAAGGTGCCGAGACGTCCCCTCACCGGGCACTCCAGTAGCCCAGCGAGGTCACCTGGTGCCTGCCCACCCCGAGCGCGCGTCGGAGGTGCCGGGTCAGGGCACGGGTGCTGGCCGCCTCGCAGGCGACCCAGTAGTACGCGTCCCCGGCGGCCGGCAGCCCGGCGCGGACGGTGTCGACCAGTTGCTGCCCGTCGTCGCCGCGGGGCACCCAGGTCACCTCGTGGTGGGTCCGGGCGCGCGGGGCGAGCACCTGTTCCCCCTCGTCGGCGTACTCGAGCCAGACGGTCGCGGGGATGCCGGCGGCGGCGTCGAGCAGGCTGTTCACCGCCGGCAGCGAGGCGGCGTCACCGACCAGGTAGAGGTGCCGGGGCGCCGGGTCGGGCAACGTGAAGGCGCTGCCCTGCATGGTGGCCACGATGGTGTCCCCGACCTGCGCGGTGCTCGCCCAGCGGGCCGCGCAGCCGTCGTGCAGGGCGAACTCGAGGGTGAACCGGCCGGCGGCGGGGTCCGGGTCGACCAGCGTGTACGCCCGCTGGTGCGGGCGGCCGGCGGCGTCGAACCAGAGCCGGATCCACATCGTGGGGTGCGGCTTGCCCGCCGCCAGCAGCCCGCCGTCGTCCACGAGCAGGCGCCGGTAGTGCCTGCCGACCGGCTCGGCGCCCAGCACGGTCAGCCGGAAGTCCCGGCCGCCCATCGCCCGCAGCACCAGGGCCTCCCAGTTCCGTTTCACACGCCCTCCAGGTAAGGTCCGCCTAAGTTAGGCGAGGGTAACCTAAACGAGGAGTCCTGTGGAGAGTGGGAGCGGCGCGTCCCGGAGCGACCGTCCAGCGACCGGCGTTCGCCGGGACCGGTGGGGCGTACCGCACCTGTGGGCCGACACCGTCGAGGAGTTGGCCCGCCTACAGGGCCGGGTCGCGGCCACCGACCGGGCCTGGCAGATCGAGGTCGAGCGGTGGCGCGCCGAGGGCCGGCTCGCCGCGCACGTCGGCCCCGCCGAACTGGGCTGGGACCGGTTCGCCCGGCGGGCCCGCCTCGACGACACCGCCCGGCGCTGCTTCGACCGGCTCGCCCCGGCCACCCGCCGCTGGGTCACCGCATACGTCGACGGGGTCAACTCCGGGCTCGCCGCGGGCGCGGTGGCGGCCCCGGAGTTCACCGCGACCGGCTGCGCGCCGGGCCGGTGGCGACCGTGGTCGCCGCTGGGCGTCTTCCTCGTCCAGCACATCCTGTTCGGCACCTTCCCGCAGAAGCTGTGGCACGCCCACGTCGCCGCCACCCTCGGCCCGGACGCCCGCGACCTGTTCGCCGTCGAGGGGCCCGGCGGATCGGGCAGCAACGCCTGGGCGGTGCCCGCCGACCCGGCCGCCGGCCGGGGGCCGGTCATCGCCGGCGACCCGCACCGGCTGCTCGAACTGCCCGGCATCTACCAGCAGACCCGGCTGGCCTGCCCCGACTTCGACGTGGTCGGCCTCGCCTTCCCCGGGGTGCCGGGGCTGCCGCACTTCGGGCACGCCGGCGAGGTCGCCTGGGCGGTCACCAACGCGATGGCCGACTACCAGGACCTCTACCGCGAGCAGCTACGCCGCGACGGCGACCGGGTGGAGGTCCGCGACGCCGACGGCTGGGTGCCGGCCCGGCGGCACGTCGAACGGATCGAGGTCCACGGCGGCGACGCGGAAGACGTCGAGGTGATCGAGACCCCGCGCGGCCCGGTCATCGACCACGACCGGCACACCGGGGAGGCGATCAGCCTGCGCACCCCGGCCCGGGTGGAGGCGAACCTCGGCTTCGACGCGCTGCTGCCGCTGCTGCGCGCCCGCACCGTCACCGACGTCGCCGACGCGCTGCGCGGCTGGGTCGAACCGGTCAACAGCGTGCTCGTGGCCGACCGGCACGGCGCGGTCCACCAGCTCGTCGCCGGCCTGGTCCCGCACCGCGACGACCGCTGCCGGCGGGAGCCGGTCCCCGGTTGGGACCCCCGCTACCGTTGGCGCGGCGACTATCCGGCACCCGCACCGGTCCCGGTCGACGGCGTGGCGGTCTGCGCCAACGACCGCCGCGCCGACGTGACCGACCTCGGTGTCGACTTCGCCCCGCCGCACCGTGCCCGCCGGATCCGCGAACTGCTGGCCGGCGGCGTCGCGGCGCCGGCCGTACACGTGGACACCCGGCTGGCGGCGACGGCCCTGCGCGGCCTGCTCGACCGGGTCGACCCGGGGCCGCTCAGCGGGCCCGCGCGGCGGCTGCGGGACCGGCTGGCCGGCTGGGACGGCCGGATGGACGCCGACAGCGCCGACGCGGGCGCGTTCGCCGCCTGGCGGGGCGCGCTGGTCCGCCGGCTGCACGAGCACCCCAGCCTGCGTCCGCTGAGCGCGCCCGGCGGCTACGACGCCCTCTTCACCCCGTGGACCGACCCGCTGGCCCGGATCGGGCACGCCGTCGAGGGGGTGGTCGCCGGGTTGCACCGCCTCGGCGGCGACGTCGGCCCGGTCGCCGCCGCCGCGCTGGAGGAGGTCGCCGCCGGCGAGCCGCCGACCACCTGGGGGCAGCGGCACCTGCTGCACCCGCTGCACCTCGGGGTGTCCCCGGCGGTCGACGCCCGGGTGACCGCCATCCGGTCCGCCACCCGGCTCGGCGGCGACACCGACTGCGTGCTCGCCACCTCCAGCGTCCCCGGGGTCTCCGACGACTGCTGGCGGGGGCCGGTCGCCCGGTACGTGTGGGACCTGACCGACCGGGCGGCCAGCCGCTGGATCGTCCCGTTCGGCGCCTCCGGCCGCCCCGACGACCCGCACTTCGCCGACCAGCTCCCGCTCTGGGCCGGCGGTGAGCTGATCCCCGTCGTCCCCGACTGGCCGGACCTGACCGACGAACCCGAGGCAAGGAACCATGACATACCAGGAGAAGATCCCCGGCTTCGGTGAGCTGACCCTCACCGTGGTCGACCCGGCCGCCCACGCCGCGCTGCTGCACGACTGGGTGACCGAACCCCGCGCGACGTTCTGGGGCATGGGGTCGTACACCGTCGAGGAGGTACGTGAGGTCTACGCGTTCCTCGACGGGCTGGCCACCCATCACGCGTACCTGGTCGTGCTCGACGGCACGCCGGTGGGCCTGCTCCAGACCTACCAGCCCGGGGCCGACCCGGTCGGCGAGCACTACCGGGTACGCCCCGGCGACATCGGAATGCACCTGCTGCTCGCCCCCGGCCGGCGCCCGCCGCGCGGCCTCACCGACGCGGTCGGCCCGGCGCTGGCCCGGTTCCTGTTCCAGGAGCCCACCCGGCTGCGGATCGTGGTGGAGCCGGACGTACGCAACGACCTGGCGCTGCGCCGGCTGGCGCGGGAGGGCTTCACCTTCGCCGAGGAGATCGACCTGCCCGACAAGCGGGCCCAACTGGCGTTCCTCACCCGGGAGCGGTTCGAGGCCGACCACCCGGCATCCGCCTGAGGGCAGGCCGGCGCCGATCGCGTCACGGGCCGGCGGATCGGCGGCGTCCCCGCCGCGCTCGCGGGTGCCGCCGCAGAAAGTCGCTTGCCGCCCGGCGGGGCCTCCGGGAGGGTGGTGTCCATGACGTTCTGACGGACCGCACCCCGTAGCTCCGAGGCCACCCGGCACCGACCCGTGCCGTGGCTGCCGTCCGCCACCCCCCTCCGCGAAGAGCGAGCGTCTGTGTCTCAGCACCAGTCCGGGCAGGAGTCCCGGCCCCCGTCCACTTCGGCCACCGTCACCGTGTTCGCGTCCCCGGCGAGCTGGATCGAGTCCGCTGCCGTCGCGCAGTGCCACCAGGTGGCCGCCCTCGACGGCATGATCCACGTCGCCGCCATGCCGGACCTGCACCCGGGCAAGGGCGCCCCCATCGGTGCGGCCATGACGTCGACCGTGCTGTACCCGTTCCTGGTGGGCTCCGACATCGGTTGCGGCATCGCCGTGTTCCCCATCGCGCTCAGGCGCGCCGTACCCGAGCGGCTCGCCGCCCGGTTCCCCGACCTCGACCGCGCGCTCGACCCCGCACGGGATGCCGACGACCCGGCCTGGGCCGTCCTGGACGGCGATGTTCCCGCCGGCCACGTCGAGGGCCTCGGCACGGTCGGCCGGGGCAACCACTTCGTCGAGCTGGCACGGATCGACACCGTCTTCGAGCCGGATCACGCGAGCCGGCTCGGGCTCGTCACCGGCGACCTCGTCCTCATCGTCCACAGCGGGTCCCGAGGGCTGGGCGAGCGGATCCTGCGGGCGCACACCGAGGTCCACGGCGCGGGCCCCACCCCTGCTCCCGCCGCCTACCTGGCCAGGCACGACGACGCCGTACGCTGGGGATCGCTCAACCGGCGGCTGCTGGCCGCCCGGGTCGCCCACGCCCTGGGAGCCGAGCCCACCGCGCCGATCGTCGACCAGTGCCACAACCTGGTCGAGGTGCACGACGGGAACTACCTGCACCGCAAGGGCGCGGCGCCGGGTGACGGCCGTGACGTGCTCATCGCCGGCACCCGGGGCACCCCGTCCTACCTCGTGGCCGCCCACGCCGGCCCGGAGGCCAACCACTCGGTGGCGCACGGCGCGGGCCGCAAGATGTCCCGCGCCGACGCCCTCCGCCGGGGTCGCACCAAGCACACCGTCGAGGAACTCCGCCGGACGCCGGTGGGGTCGCTGGTGGTGTGCGGCGACCGGCAACTGCTCTTCGAGGAAGCCCCGACGGCCTACAAGCGCATCGAACAGGTGGTCGCCGACCTCGTCGACCATGACCTGGCCACCCCCGTGGCCAGCACGGTCCCCCTGGTCACCTACAAGACGCCCGACGCCGGGTCCACGCCCCGACCGCAGCGCCGCCGGCGCGGCCGGCGATGAGCGCGTACCTGCTCATGTCGGCCGGGCGTGGTCCGCGGGAGTGTGCCTGGGCGGTGTCCCGGCTGCTGCGCCGGCTGGAGGCCGACGCCGCCCGGCACGAGCTGACGACCCGCCGGGTCCAGACCGTTGCCGGGGACCGGCCCGGCACCTACCGGTCGGCACTGGTCCGGGTCGGCGGCACCGGCACCGGCGCGTTCGCCGCCTCGTGGACCGGCACCCTGTGCTGGCAGGCCCCCAGCCCCTACCGGGCGACCAGCGGCCGGAAGAACTGGTACGTCACCGTCCAGCCGTGCCAGGTGGACAGCCCGGTCACCACGTTCGCCGAGGCCGACGTCGACATCGTCGCCTGTCGCACCGGCGGCCCCGGCGGCCAGCACCGGAACAAGGCCAGCACGGCGGTACGGGCGACCCACCGTCCCTCGGGGATCGTCGTCGTGGTCGACACCGAGCGACAGTTGGGCCTCAACCGCCGGCTCGCCATGCGGCTGCTCCGGCAGCGCCTCGAACAGGGCGACGACGCCGTCCGACGCGCCGTCACCACCGCCCGCTGGCGGGTCCACGACGAGCTGGTACGCGGCAACCCCATCCGCGTCGAACGTCCGGAACCGCCGGGACGGTGACGGCGGCCCCGCCCCGCCGGGTGGCCCGCCGACACCGACGCTGACCCGGGGCGGGCGACCCGCACGGCGGCGCACGGTGCGCGCGACGTGTCGTACCCATGGGCCATGATCTTGTCGTCACGGCGGCGCCGGCACCGGTCGGCGCACGCATCACCATGGGCGACGCCGGATCTTCGGCGGGCGGGAGGACGAGCAGTGACCGACGCTGACGAGGCCGCGGGGCGGCGGCGTAGCGTGCTGGCGGTGGTGCCGCCCGCCCGGCCCCGCAAGCTGGCCAAGGTGCCCTTCGTCGAGCTGGCCGACGGGCGGTTGCAGGGCGTGGTGTCCAGCGGGTCGGACATCGAACGGGTCTACGTCTCGTCGGTGACCGCCGGCACCCACGCCTACCACTGCAGCACCAACAACAACCGCCCCTGCGGCGGGCTGCGCGGCGCGCCCTGCAAGCACCTGGACGCCCTCGCCGAGGAGGCCGTGCTGCAGTACGGCGTCGACCGGGTCGCCCGCTACCTGCGGGTCGACGCCGGCGACGGGGTGCGGACCGGGGCCGAGCTGCTGGCCCGGATGGACACCCGGCACGAGCCGACCTCGGCCGCCGTGGTGTTCAGCCGGTTCCTGCGCCACCTGGCCTACCTCGAACTGCCCGACAGCACGGCCCCGCTGCCCGAGCTGCACTGGTTCCCGTCCACCGGGGTTGGTCGCTGATGCTGGGCACGCACCTCGCGCAGTTGCGCGACAGCATCCCGGTCGGGCTGACCGAGGCCGACGCCGTGGTCGCCGGCTTCGACGACGCCCTGGTGCGGGGCTTCGCCCGGGTCGGCGAAGCGGACGCCGCCGCGCTGGCGGCGCTGGCCGGCGCGGTGGCGGGCACGCCGCTGGGCGACCGGGTGGCCGAGGCGGTGGGCACGGTGGCCGCCGGCTCGGCCGGCCAGGAGCACCTGGCCGCGCTGGCCGGGGCCCGGTCGGCGCTGCTCGGCGCGGCCCACGACGCCCTGCTCGGCCAGTTCGACACCGCCCTCGGGCGGGACCGGACGCCGTGGCCGCCGGCCGGCGGACCGGCCGGTCCCTCCCCCGCCCGCGCCGCGGCCCGGGCCTGGCTGCACGAGGTGGCGCTCGGCGGGTGGCGTGGCGTCGACCACGAGCTGCTCTCCGCCGTCGGGACGCCGGTCGAGGCGGCGCTGGCCGAGCCGGGGTCACGCCGGCTGGCGGTGCTGCTCGACGGGCTCGCCGCCGAACTGCGGGCCAGCCTTCCGGTGGCCACGATGCCGCAGGTGCCCGCCCGACGCTGGGCGGACCTGTGGTCACGGGGCGTGCTGCTCGCCCAGGACGGGCCGGGCCCGGCCACGGCGGAGGGCGTCGAGCGGATCTCCGGGCGGCTCCTGCCGCTCGGCGTGGACGTCCACGAGCACGACACCGCCGTCCAGGTGCAGGTGCACGCGATCCTCGAACCGTCCGACGGCGGTCGGCCCCGGCTGGTCCGCGCGGCGGTGGGCGCCGCGAAGGTCGAGACGATCACCGGGCCGGCGGTGTGGCGGCTGTTGCAGGCGCATCCCGTCCTGCTGACCGCGCTCGCGCAGCGGCGGGTGCTGACCGTCACCGACCTGCCGCTGCACGGCGGTGACCTGCACTGGGTCGACGGGCAGGCCCACGCCGGGGAGCCCGCCGACCCGTTCGCCACCGCCCGGGTGCTGCTCGCCACGGCCACCGCGACGGCCACGCCGCCGCTGGACCGGCACCCGGCGGCCATCGCCGAGCCGGTGCTGCTGGAGGGCTACCTGGTACGGGAGGACGACGCCACGCTCACCGTCGAGCTGGACGGCCACCCGGTCACGGTCGCCGTCGACCGGCTGCCGTCGGGCGGCCCGCTCACCCCCGCGCTGGTCGCCGGGTCGTCGTCCTGCCTGGGCCTGGCCCGCTGGGACGGCGGTCGGTGGCTGGTCCAGCCGCTGGCGGTACGGGCCACCGTCAAGCGCAGGGTGGTCGAGGCGCACAACGGCGACTGGGCGTGTGGCGTGACCGACCCGAAGGTGGCCAAGGCCGAGGCCAGGGCGGGCGACGCCGTGGCCGTGCTGCGCGAACGCGCGGGACGGTTGCTGCGCCGATGAGCGACTCCGTGATCCCCGGCGACCTCGCCGCCGCCAACCGTCGCCAGGTGCTCTACTGGCGGCTGTTGGGCCGGCTCTTCGACCCGGACGAGCAGCCCACGCTGGAGTCGGCGAGCGTGGCCGTCGTCGACGACCTCGGTCTGCCCGCCGCGCTGCTGGACCCGACCGTCTCGGTGGACACCGTGGTCCAGCGTTTCCCGGCCCTCGCCGGCGAGCTACGCGGGCTGCTCGCCGACACCGACACCACGGACCACGGCGACGCCACGGGCGACGCCGACGCCACGGACCACGGCGAGACCACGGACGACGCCGGGCCGCACCGGCCCGGCGAGGCCGAGGTACGCCGGGCCGCGCTGGTGTCGAAGCTGCTGCTCAACGTCTACGGCACCGGATCCGGGCCGGTCAGCGCCGGCCAACTCGCCCGCTGGCAGTCCGACGCCGGGTGGTTCGAGCAGGCGCTCGGCTGCCCGCCGGGTGAGCTGCGCCGGCAGGGCACCGGGCTGGGTGCCACCCTCGCCGGCCTGGAGGGTGACCTGGTCCGCCGGATGCACCTGCGGGAGGTGCTGGCCGACCCGGCGCTGGCCAGCCAGCTCACCCCGAGCATGTCGCTGATCGAGCAACTGCTGCGGGACAAGGCCAACCTGTCCGGGGTGGCGCTGGCCAACGCCAAGGCGCTGATCCGGCGCTTCGTCGACGAGGTGGCCGAGGTGCTGCGCACCCAGGTGGAGCAGACCAGTGTGGGGACGATCGACCGGTCGGTGCCGCCGAAGCGGGTGTTCCGCAACCTCGACCTGGACCGCACCATCTGGCAGAACCTGACCAACTGGAGTCCGGAGGACGAGCGGCTCTACGTCGACCGGCTCTACTACCGGCAGACCGCCCGCAAGACCACCCCGTCCCGGCTGATCGTGGTGGTGGACCAGTCCGGGTCGATGGTCGACTCGATGGTCAACTGCACCATCCTGGCCTCGATCTTCGCGGGTCTGCCCAAGGTCGACGTACACCTGATCGCGTACGACACCCGGGCGTTGGACCTGACCCCGTGGGTGCACGACCCGTTCGAGGTGCTGCTGCGTACCAATCTCGGCGGCGGCAACGACGGGCCGGTCGCGATGGCACTGGCCCGCCCGAAGATCGTCGAGCCGCGGAACACGGTGCTGGTGTGGATCTCGGACTTCTACGAGTTCGACCGTTCCCAGCCGCTGTTCGACGGCATCGAGGCGGTGCACCGTTCCGGGGTGCGGTTCATCCCGGTCGGCTCGGTCAGCAGCTCCGGCCAGCAGAGCGTCAACCCCTGGTTCCGGCAACGCCTGAAGGACCTGGGCACCCCGGTCATCTCCGGCCACATCCGCAAACTCGTCGTCGAGCTCAAGAGCTTCCTCACCTAGGAGACACCCCTCATGTCCGAGATGCTGCGTGCCCCCGCCGAGGTCAAGTACGCCGACGAACTCGACTACCTGGAGTCGGTGGACACCGGCCCGAAGCCGTTCTCGTGGCGGCTGAGCCCGCGCATGGTCCGGCTGTTCGTCCTGGGCTCGGAACGGGCCGACGGCCTGGACCGGGAGATCCCGCAGAAGTGGTTCGGCGACCGCAGCTTCGTCGAACGCAGCATCGTGACCCTGGCCTCGGACCGGGGACTGCTGCTCATCGGCGATCCGGGCACCGGCAAGAGCTGGCTCGCCGAGCTGCTGGCCGCGGCGATCTGCCGCAACTCCACGCTGGTCGTGCAGGGCACCGCCGGCACCACCGAGGACCACATCAAGTACTCGTGGAACGTCTCGATGGTCATCGCCAAGGGGCAGTCCCGCGAGTCGATGATCCCGTCGCCGATCATGACCGCGATGGAGCAGGGCGTGGTGGGCCGCTTCGAGGAGCTGACCCGCTCCACCAGCGACGTGCAGGACGCGCTGATCTCGATCCTGTCGGAGAAGTACGTCTCCATCCCCGAGCTGAACGACGACAACATCGTCTTCGCCCAGCCCGGCTTCTCGATCATCGCGACCGCGAACAGCCGGGACCGGGGCGTCAACGACCTGTCGTCGGCGCTGAAGCGACGGTTCAACTTCGTCCGGATCCCGGTGGTCACCAACAAGCGCAGCGAGGCGGAGATCGTCCGGTTCCGCACCGAGGAGCTGCTGCGCCGGCACCAGATCGAGCTGGACGTGCCGCCCACCCTGCTGGACATCCTGTTGCAGAGCTTCGCCGACCTGCGGGCCGCCGCCACGTCGGCGACCAGCGACGACGAGAAGCTGGAGTCGGCGCTGTCCACCGCCGAACAGATCGGGGTGCTGGAGGACGCCATCCTGCACAGCCAGTTCTTCGGCGACCGCACCCTGCGGGCGGAGACGCTGGCCGGATCCCTGATCGGGTCGCTGGCCCGGCGCAGCCCGGAGGACCTGGCGATCCTCAACAAGTACCTGCACGGGGTGGTGGAGCCCCGGGTCAAGAAGGACGGCGGCGGCTGGGCGGGCTTCCTCGACGGTGGCCGCCAGGCGATCGCCTCGCTGTCGTGACCACCCCCACCACCGTCGCCGGCCCGTTCGGGGCGCTGCGGGAGCAGCTCACCGACGCGGTCGCCACGTTCGCCGGCTCCCCGGACGCACTGGCCGGCATCCTCGCCGGCCTGGTCGACGACGTCGACCGGGCGCTGGGCGAGCGGCTGGAGATCTTCCCGGTCTGCCACCACTCGCCGGCCTCGGCGCTGGCGATGGTGCGCCGGCTGCGGCAGAAGCAGCCCAAGGTGATCTACCTGGAGTTGTGCGAGGACCTCCAACCGCTGCTGGGCGAGCTGCGCAACTGCCGGCTCCCGGTGGCCGTGCAGGCGTTCGCCTCGGAGCTGGCCGGTTTCCCCGCCGAGTGGGGTCCGCTCAGCGTCGTCGCCCCGGTCACCGAGGCGTCCGCCGAATACCAGGCCATCGCGTACGCGCTGGAGACGCCGGGGGTGGAGCTGGTGCTGGTGGACCGCTCCACCGACCACGTCTTCCAGTGGTCGCCGCGCGACGACACGCCACCGGAGCAGGCCGCCGAGCCGGGCGTCGACGCGGGCGAGCAGGCGGCGCTGCACGGCGACGCGGTCGGCGTGGAGATCGGCGACCTACGGCCCCGGTTCGCCGAGCTGGAGGCGCACCTGCTGCACCACGGCAAGGTGCGGCACTGGTCGGAGTGGTGGGACCAGTACGTCGAACGGCCGCTCACCGACGCCGACCACGACACCTACCGGCAGGTGATGGTGCTGATCGGCAGCCTGTTCCGGCGGTTGCGCCCGGCCGGGTCGGACCGCACGGACCGCGACGAGGACCGCGAGCGGTACATGTGGACCCGGATGCGGCAGCACCTGGCCGCCTCCGGTGCCGACCCGGCGGACTGCCTCTACGTGTGCGGCGCGTTCCACGCCGCCAGCCGGGTCGAGCAGTTCGGCCTCGACTCCCCCGCCCCGGACTTCGAGATCACCGCCCGTACCGACACCCGCTGGCGGTACGGGCTGATCCCGTCCAGCCACTCGGCCATCGAGGCGCAGTTCGGTCTCGCCCCCGGCTCGGTGTCGATCGCCGCCGCCACCTGGACCAAGGCGGTGAGCGGGTCCGGTCTGGTGCCGTACCGGCTGGACGGTCAGCGGGGCGGGAAGACCCGGGGCCGGCGGGGACCCGCCGGGGTGACGACCCCGTCGGCCGGGCCGGTCGCCGACCGGCTCTCCGGGTTCCTCGCCGCGCCGCCGGCCCTGCACGGGCTCGACGAGGCGGAGCTGCGCGGCTGGTGCGTGGACATCGTCCGGCTGGCCCGGCGCAACGGGTACCTGGCCAGCACCGCCGACGCGATCGCGGTGTTCGAGACGTCGATCCTGCTGGCCGGGCTGCGTAACCGGGCCCGGCCCACCCCGTACGACTTCGCGGACGCGGCGGTGACCTGCATCGAGAAGGACGTGGTGCCGGGGCGACGGGACGTGCGCCGGCTCTGCGAGATCCTGCTCGGCGGGGACCGGATCGGGCAGGTCGGCTACGACGCGCTGCCGCCGCTGGCCCGCGACGTCCTCGACCGGCTCCAGCCGCTCGGCCTGGACCTGGAGAAACGCACCATCCAGCGGGCCCTGCTGGACCTGCACGCCACCCCGGAGCTGGCCGGCTGCTCGGACCTGCTCTGGATGCTGCGGCACCTGCTGCCACCGGACGCGGTCCGTCCGATCATGGGCGAGCGCCGGCTCGGACAGCGGTCGATCCAGGAGAGCTGGGACCTGGCGCTGGGCCGCAACCAGCGCGCCCTGATCGAGCTGGGGTACGAGGGGGTGACCGTCGAGCAGGTCCTGGAGCAGCGGCTACGCCGGGCGGTACGCGGCCCGGACGCCACCGCCGCCGGTGCCCTCGCCGCCGTCGAGGACGCGATCCGGCTGCTGGACAGCCCCCGGCTGGTGGACGAGTTGGGCGCGCGGGCGGTGGAGCTGCTCGCCACCGAGCGCACCGTCGACGACGCGCCGGAGGTGCTGCGCCGGATCCGCCGGCTGCTCGCCCACCACCGGGCCACCGCGCCGACCCTGCCGGCCTGGTGCGAGGCGTTCGTCACCACCGGGTACGCCCACTACTGCACCCTGCTGCCGACCGCGTTCGTCGAGGAGGAGACCGGGGTCCGGCAGGTCGGGGCGATGCTGGGCTTCCTGTTCAGCATGGAGAGCCTGGCGCTCTCCCTGGGTTGCGACCGGTCCCAGCTCGAACTCGCGGTGGCCCAGTCCCACCCGGAGACGCCGGCCAAGGTCGCCCTGCTCTGGGCGGCCCGCCACCAGCTCGGCCTGCTGCCGCTGGCCGAGCTGCGGGACCGCTGCCGGGAACTGCTGTCCAACCCGCTGGTGGTGCCGGCCTTCCCGCGGTACCTGTCCGGTTTCGTGCACGCGCTGGAGCCGGTGCCGGGGCTGGCGCCGTTCGTGGTGGAGACGATGTCCACGGCGTTCGCCCGGCTGCCCGACCCGATCCTGCTGCCCTGGCTGCCCACCCTGATCACCACCCTGCGGGAGCAGGGGCCGGAGCTGGTGCCCCTGCTGGTCCGGGAGGCGGGGCGCACCTTCCCGGGAACGCTGCCGGCGCTGGACGCCTGGGTGCCGCCGTGGGTGGGCAGCACTACCGCTCGCCCGCCGGTGGTGGAGAAGTTCGGGCCGGTGGGGCCGGTGCACACCCTGCTGGCCGGTCACCCGGGGGCGGTGGACGCGGTCGCCGCGCTGCTCGGCGTGCCGGGCGGATGGCGGACACCCGACGGCGGTACGGCGGGTACGGCGGCGTCCGCCCTGGTGGCCGTCCACCCGGCCACCGCCGAGGCGGTCGCGGCGCTGCTCGGCCGGGACTGACGGGCGCGGGACGGTCGGGGCGTCGTGAGGTGCGGTCGCGGCGCTTCGACGTCCGTCGTGGTCCACAGCATTCACGCCGGCCCCGCGCCCCGTACAGCGGTTGTTCATCGCCCTCTCGGAGGCTTCGTGATCGACACGGCCACCGCTGGATCGAGGAGGGCTCCCCGTGCAGGACAAGGATCTCGATGACGCCGGACGCGGGCAACTGTCGCGGCGGCAACTGGTGAAGTACGCCGGCGTCGGCGCGACGCTGGCCGCCGCCGGCCCGTTCGTGGGCGCCGACCCGGCCCGGGCCGACGAGGACCGCCGCCCGGACGACGGCAAGGACGGCCGGGGCCGGCCCGGCACCCGGAGCTGGCGGGCCGGCGACCACCACGTGCACTCCGAGTACAGCGGCGACTTCGACACCACCACGAACCCGCCGACCTTCCGCAAGGGCGCCGACGCGGTCTACCCGATCGTCACCAACGCGATCATGGCGAAGAACTTCGGCCTGACCTGGGCGATGTGCACCGACCACGGCGGGCCGACGCACTCGAAGGTGAACCTGGAGCAGGCGTATCCCGACCTACTGCGCTCCCGGCGGCTGGTGCCCGAGGTGTTGCAGTTCTGGGGGATGGAGTTCGACGCCCCCGCGCTGGACCACCACACCCTGATGATCCCGCGTCACGACGACGAGGCGAAGCAGCTCTTCGAACTGGAGAGCCGGTTCGCCAAGCGCGACCCGTTCCCGGCGGATCCGGGCCGGGACACCGAGGCCAAGATGGTGGAGTTCCTCCGGGTGGCCCGGGACATGCCGCACAAGCCGCTGGTGATCGCCCACCACGCGTCCCGCTCGGCCACCGGCCTCGGCGTCTACGGGCAGGACACTCCGCGCGAGTTCCGCAACGGCAACGACGTGGCACCGGACGTCTACGTCGGGTTCGAGGGCGCCCCCGGGCACCAGGCGGGTCCGCTCAACGGGGGCCCGCGTGGTGGCTACGGCAGCCACCCCACCTACGGCGGCTACGACCAGATGACCGCCCGGGTGGGTGGCCTGTGGGACGCGCTGCTCGGCGAGGGCCGGCGCTGGTGGATCACCGCGACCTCGGACTCGCACGTGCACTGGTCCCGTGGCGGCGCGGACTTCTGGCCGGGCGAGTACAGCAAGACCTACGTGCTGGCCCGGCAGGACTACGGCGACATCATGGACGGCCTGCGCCACGGGCGGGTCTGGGTCACCACCGGCGACCTGATCACCAGCCTCGACCTGACGGCCAGCAGCCAGGGCCGCTCCGCGGCGATGGGCGAGACCGTCACGGTCAGCCGCCGCAACCGGACGGACGTGGACATCGAGATCAGGTTCCGGCCGCCGGCCGGTACGAACGGCAACGGGGACCGGCCGCAGGTCCGCCGGGTCGACCTGATCGTCGGCCGGATCACCGGCCCGAGCCGCGATCTGGACGCCGACACCAACCCGACCACCAGTGTCGTCGCCCGGTTCGGCCCGCGTGACTGGCGCCGGGAGGGTGCCGACCAGGTCATCCGGCACACCCTGCGCGGCGTGGAGACCGACATCTACGCCCGGGTGCGTGGCACCAGCACGGACGAGGTCGAGCCGCTCGCCGACGGGCTGGAGAGCCCGTGGAGCGACCTGTGGTTCTACTCCAACCCGGTCTTCGTCCACCTGCGCTGACCGGTCCGGCCTCGCGCCCGCCGTCGCCGCCGGCGGCGACGGCGGGCCGCCGGCACCCGGCGGCCCGGTCGGCGTAGGTCATCGCCGCCGTGGGCTGGTCATCCGGCGGCCGGTGGGCCAGGTCAGCCCCCACGTCGTCACGCACACCGTCAATGCGCTCCAGACCGCAACAATGGTGACGCCGGGGACGCTTATCCACTGTGGACCGGACGAGCCCATCGTCAATCGCCCGCGTTCGACCTGGTGTGCGTCAATTGGCAGATCGCGTACCGGCACTCGGATGTGAATCTTGACCACCCGAAAGCGCAGGTCCTAGGCTCCGGGAACCCTTGATTCATTTCCCGGGAAGGGAAACGGGACACCTCATGCGACCTGCAGAATCTCGATCCACACTGGTTCCCACCAAACGACTGGCGAGCGCCGCCGCAATCGTACTACTGGCCGGAATGACACCCCTACTGGTCGGTCCGTCGGCGGCTGCCGCGCCCCCGACCACGACCTGCAGTACCGATCCGACCGCCCGACTGGCCGCCGTGCCCAGCCCGGAGAGCTTCCTCGGCTTCCCGCTCGGCACCGGTCAGGAACGAGTGGTCACCAACGACGAGGTCCGTGGCTACCTCGCCGCCGTGGACACCGCCTCGAACCGGGTCATCACCGGCACCATGGGCACCAGCGTGCTCGGCCAGCCGCTGCCGTACGCGATCGTGTCCAACGAGCGCAACGTCCGGCCCGCCGTGCTGAAGGGCATCGCCGAGGACGTCCGCTCGCTGCGTGACCCCCGGCTGGTCACCCAGAAGCTGGCCGGCGAGATCGCCGAGGCGAGCCCGGCGATCGTGTGGGTCACCGCCAACATCCACGGCGGGGAGAAGAGCGGCACCGACGCCGCGCTCAAGACGCTGTACGAGTTGGCCGCAGGGCTGTCCTGCGAGGTCCAGAAGCGCAACGACAACCTGGTCACGATCATCGTGCCGACGCAGAACCCGGACGGCCGCGACGCCAGCCGGCGGCAGAACGAGTACGGGTTCGACATGAACCGGGACTGGTTCGCCCGCACCCAGCAGGAGACCGACGGCAAGATCGAGCTGATGCGGAAGTACCCGCCGCAGGTCTTCGTCGACGCGCACGAGATGGGGGGCCGGCAGTACTTCTTCCCGCCCAACGCCGACCCGATCCACCACGAGATCGCCGGTGAGGCGGTCGACTGGATCAACCGGATCGGCGAGGCCAACAAGGCCGGGTTCGGCTACAACGGCGCCTGCGGCGGCGCGGTGACCACCGAGTGCTACTTCAACTACTCGACGTACGACCTGTTCTTCATGGGGTACGGCGACACGGTGCCGGCCGCCGGCTTCGGCGCCGCCGGCATGACGTTCGAGAAGGGCAGCTCGTCGGCGGTGGCCGACCGGGTCCAGCAGCAGTTCCACACGCAGTGGGCGACCCTCGGCTGGGCCGCGGCGAACAAGCGCGAGGTGCTCAACGGCTGGTTCAAGATCTGGAAGGACGCGCTCGCCGAGGGGCGGGCCGGGACGCTGGAGCCGAACGAGGTGGTCCAGCCGACCAACACCGTCCAGTTCCCGGTGCCGAACCTGTCCATCCGGTCGTACTTCCTGCTGCCCGACCGGCAGCTCGCCGACGCGCGCCAGCTCGTCGAGCGGCTGCGCCGGATGGACGTGGAGGTCTACCAGGTCAAGAAGGCGGTCAAGCTGCCCACCGCGAAGATCTTCGGTGGGCGCTCGGCGACCAACCTGACCGTGCCGGTGGGCTCGTACTGGATCCCGATGAACCAGCCGCAGAAGCACTGGATCCAGGCGATCATGGGCGAGGACCCGTACACGCCGTTCCCGTACTTCTACGACGTGTCGTCGTGGAGCAACCCGCTGCTGTCGGGCGTGAACGCCGTCTACACCGGCGCCGACGTGAAGCCCAACGCGGAGCTGATCGACAAGATCCAGAACACCGGTGGCGGGAAGATCCTGGCCGCGCCGCCGAAGAAGGGCTCCTACACCTACGCGCTGGACTCCGCCGCCGCCGCCGAGTTCACCTTCACGCTGCTGGGTCAGGGCGTCGAACTGGTCCGTGACCTGGACACCGGTGAGGTGGGCATGCCGGCCGGCGTGCTGACCCCCGAGCTGAACACGACGGCCAAGAAGCTCGGCGTCACCCTCACCCCTTACACCACGGGGGCCGTCGGCACCCCGATCAGCCGGCCGGACGTCGGGCTGTTCCAGGGCACCGGCATCTCCACCACCTCCGGTTCGCACGGCGAGGCCCGGTACGTGCTGGGCAAGCGGTGGGGCCTCGACCTCACCCCGGTCACCACGGCCGACATCAACGACAACACGCCGGCCTTCACCAACCGGACGGCGCTGCTGGTGCCGGACGGCAGCAGCGCGACCGGCGGGCTGACCGCCGCCGGGCAGGCCAACCTGCGGAACTGGATCGCCCAGGGCCACACCTACCTCGGCCTGCGCAACGAGGGCACCCGGCTGGCCCGCGCCGCCGGCCTCACCTCCACCACCGAGAAGACGAAGCCGAGCGGCTACACGGTGATCGGCTCGCACCTGCGGGTCAACGTGGACGGCGGCAGCCCGGTCGGGCTGGGCCGACCGGCGGAGGACTTCGAGTTCAACAACAACGACCCGATCCTCAACCCGAGCAGCACCGGCACGAACGTGCTCAGCTACCCGACCGGTAGCACGTTCTGGGCCAACGGCTACACCGTGCAGGGCGACACGCTCAAGGGCACGGTCGCGGTGGTGGACGAGCCGACCGGCGCCGGCCGGGCGGTGCTGTTCGCGTTCAACCCGCTCTTCCGGGCGTACAACGAGAGCGGTCTGCACCTGGTGGCCAACGCGCTGCTCTACCCGACGACCGGCGGGGCGGCCCGGACCGCGCCGTCGCGGGCGGCCGACGTCGACCCGGCCCGCGCCGCCGCGGCGGCCACGCCGGTGGCGGAGAACCTCGGCGGCGAGTGGCGGCCGTTCACCATCGAGGTGGCCGCGGGCGACCTGGCCCGCACCGGGGCGCTGGTCGACCGGTACACCGACACCGCCCGGGTCTCCGTCGTCAACGGCTCGGCGTACCTGACCATCCCGAACCCGGACGGTCTCCAGGTCGACGAACACCCGTTCCTGGGTGACCTGGTGCGGACGCTGGAGGCCGAGCGGATCCCGCTGCGGTCCGTGGTGGGCTGACGACCCAGGAGGGTTGGTGCCGGCCGGGCCCGTCGGGTCCGGCCGGCACCGTGTTCCGGGTGGGCGTGGCGACTCAGGACAGGAACTTGTCCAGCGCGGCCTCGATGGTGCCGCTGTCCGGCGACGCGTACGCCTTCATGGTGACCTTGTTGTACGAGATGAAACTCGGGCACCGGTTCGCCGGGGCGCTCACGGTGCCACCGTCGCCGATCTTCTCGCCGGTCTTCGCGGCGAAGAACGTGAGCTGGTAGCGCGACGAGATGTAGGAGACGCTGACGACCTTGTCGTCGCTGTCCTTGTAGTCGCACTTCTTGGGCGCGCCCTCGCTGCCCGGCACGACCGTCATGCAGCCCACCACCGACACCGTCTCGAAGGCGCTCGACCGTGCGTAGTACGGCTTGTCCGAGCCGACCGACTTCGACGACCAGAACGTCGTCCGCTCGGGGTTGTTCGCGAAGACGTACGCCTTGGCGTCGGACGGGCCTCGGTAGGCCGCCGCGTTCAGGATCGGGCTGCCGTCGCACACCGAGGACAGGTCGCTGGAGTAGCGGGCGGTCACCGCGTTGTTGTTCGGCTGTTCCTGCGGCCCGGACTGCTGCGGGGTGGCCGAGGGGTCCGTGCCGTTGGTGGCACCCGGGCTCGGACTGCCGGAGGCGACGGGGCCGGCGTCGTCGCTGTTGACCAGGGCGAGCCCGATGACCCCGCCGCACAGCGCGAGGATCAGCACCACCCCGCCGACGACCAGGCCGATGATCAGGCCCTTGTTCGACTTCTGCGGCGGCGGGACGGGAGCGCCGAACTGCGGGGGTTGTCCCGGCGGCCCGTAACCCGGCGGCCCGTAGCCTGGCTGGCCATAGTCCGGCTGGCCGTAAGCTGGCTGGCCGTAAGCCGGCTGGCCGGCGGGCGGCGCCGGCGGCCCGCTCCACGGGGTGACGTTCGGATCCGGCTGCCCTCCGTACGGAGGGTAACTACTGCTCATGTAAAGCCCTTATCGCTGTCGACGGTACCCAGGACTTGGATCATCGGTCAGGGTAGTGACGGGCACAAACCGAGGCGCTTGTCGATTCGCGGCGACCAAGTCCGACCGACCACGCCCGGTGAGCTGACGTCACCCTCCGTAGACGGCACGGTCCGGCCCCGGGTCGGCCCCTAAGCTGACCGGATGGACCTGGAGTTCAGCGGCGAGGTGTGGTTCTGGAAGGGCCCCGCGCCATGGCACTTCGTCACGGTGCCCCCCGCGGAGTGCGCCGAGTTGGCGACGGTCTCGGCGGCGGTCAGCTACGGCTGGGGCATGGTGCCGGTCGCGGCCCGGATCGGGGGAACCGGGTGGCCGACGTCGCTGTTCCCGAAGGACGGTGGGTACCTCGTGCCGGTGAAGGCGTGGGTACGCGAGGCCGAGGGGGTCGAGGTGGGCGACGTGGTGACGGTCCGGCTGACCGTCGACGTCTGACCGGCCGCCGTGGCGGGACCACTGACGCGCGTCGGTGCGACCCCGACGTACTAGGCTGGTGCGGTGATCCAGGCAGTGATTGTCGACGTCGATGACACCCTGTGCCTCACCGAGGCGGCTTCCTTCGCGCTGGAGAACGAGGTGCTGGCGGCCATGGGCCGCGCGCCGATGTCGCGCACCGTGCACCTGGCGACCTGGGGCGAACCGCTGCTGGACGCGATGCCGAAGCGGGCACCGGATCTCGACCTGACCCGGTTCGCGGCGCTCTACCAGAGCGCCCTGGAGCAGTACATCGCCGACGGCCGGCTGGACGTGATCCCGCCGGAGAACCTCCGGGCGTTGGACGAGTTCGTCCTGGCCGGCCGCGCGGTGCTGCTGCTGACCTCACGCACCGAGGCGGAGGTGCGGCACATGCTGATGCCGGACCACGTCCTCGCCGGCCGGGTGAGCGCCGTCTACCACGGCGGGAACACCCGGTTCCGCAAGCCCGACCCCCGGGCGTTCGACGAGTTGCTGGCGGCGACCGGCCTGCCACCGGGCCAGTGCGTGTACGTCGGGGACTCACCCGGCGACGCCCTCGCCGCCGGCGGCGCCGGACTGCATTTCATCGCCTCCCTCCAAAGTGGGGTACGACGACGCGCGGATTTCGACGACCGCTACGTCAGCGCCTACGTCGAGGCATTTCCCGACATCGTCGGGGTGGTCGAGCGACTGGATCGCACCGTGCCCTCCCCGGCGCGTGGCCGCCGTCCCCGACAATCGACAAAATAGGCGCAGCGGGCGGGCGGCTCGATGTGCCCGCCGGGGAATGGTATCGACGTCACGGGGCGGCGTCCCGGCGTCGACCCGCCGCCTGATCCGACGGCTATTCGGTCAACAGCACGGGTATCCCGTCGCGGACGGGAAAGACCGTTCCGCACCGGGCGCAGGTCAGTACGCCGGCCTCCGGTGACCAGCCGAGGTCACCGTGGTCCACGGGGCAGGCCAACAGTTCCAGGAATTCCTGATCAGCGCGCATCGGCGTCCTCCACGGGCGGCACGGACCCTTCTGCGGCGGGACCGTCGTTCGCGCGGAATCGCACGCGGCCACGCCGGTGGCGCCTGGCCGGGGCAGGAACCCTTCCTCCGGACGGCGCTCGACGTTGGTCAGCGTAGCGGGCGACCGGCGCGTTGCACAGAAGTTCCGTCCGGGCGGTGGCCGGCGGTCGGACGACAGTTCCGCCACCGATATTCGCCGGGACGGAAATCCCATCGGCAATTCCCATGCGGCGACAATCGCCACTTGCCGCCGCAGGCAGCACACGTGTTGACCCATGTGAATGCCGCAGCTATCGTCGAATCTCCGATGAAACTTTCGCGATAGGACCGCGTCATCGAGCGCGGCCCGTGGTCGCGCGTGGACAATGATCGGGGCACTGCATGTCGGAAAGCCGGGCGGACAGCCCGCTGAGGTATGCGATATCTGTTCCTCCACACGGCGATTACGGAGATCCCCGATTCCTGGCGACCCTCGCCGAGGAGGCCGAGGAGGCCGGCTGGGACGGATTCTTCCTCTGGGACCATCTCGCATTCATGAGGGGGTACGCGGGGCCCATTGTGGATCCCTGGATCAGCCTCGCCGCCATCGCCACGGTGACCACCCGGCTGCGGATCGGACCGATGGTGACGCCGCTGGCCCGGCGCCGCCCGTGGAAGGTCGCCCGGGAGACGGTGACGCTCGACCACCTGTCGGCGGGACGGCTCATCCTCGGCGTCGGCCTCGGCTATCCGAGGGACTCCGAGTTCGAGGACTTCGGGGAGGACGGCGACGAACGGGTCCGCGCCGAGAAGCTCGACGAGGCGCTCGACGTCATCGAGGGCCTGTGGTCGGGGCAGCCGTTCAGCTACTCCGGCCGCCACTTCCAGGTGCGGGACTGCACCTTCCTGCCCCGTCCCGTGCAGCGGCCCCGGATACCCATCTGGGTGGGCGGGTACTGGCCACACCGCCGGCCCTTCCGGCGGGCGGCCCGCTGGGACGGGGTGCTGCCCGGCCGGCTGTCCCTGGAACGGCGGCGGGCCTGGACGCCCACCATGATCCCCGTCGACCAGTACCGGGAGATCGCCTCCTTCGTCTCCGCCCGACGGGCGGCCGAGCCGACCTTCGACTTCGCCATCGGCGGCTACACCGACGGCGACGGCGGACCGGCCGACCGCGAACGGGTCGAGTCCTACCGCACCGCCGGTCTGACCTGGTGGGTGGAGAACCTGCACGGCTTCCGCGGCGACCTGGAACAGATGCGACGGCGCGTCAAGCTCGGCCCGCCGAGGATCTGAGCACCACCCGCCACCAGTCCGCCGGTCTCCGGTGGAGCCGCACCGCCCACCGGCGCTCGCACAGGAGGATCAATGCAGTCGGACATCGTTCAGGTCGGCACCAGGCTGGTGTATCAGGACGACCGGGTCCGCATCTGGACGCTCGACCTGGCACCCGGGGAGGAGACCTCCGTCCACCAGCATCCCTGCGACTACGTCTACGTCGTGCTGACCCCCGGCCGGACGGAGACGGTGTGCACGGACGGGACGGTGCTCCCCGGCGACGACAGGACCGGGGACGCGGTCTACCACGAGTCCGGGCTCCCCCACCTGCTCAGGAACGTCGGCACGACGGCATACGCGAACGTCATCGTCGAACTCGTGTCGACCGGGCGGTGATCGGCATGAGCCCGGGGCGTGCGTACCAGGCGTTGGTCGACAACGACGTCGACCTGATCACGGCGGTGCCGGACTCGCTGCTGGCCCCGCTGCACCGCTGCGCGGCCGAACGCCAGGAGATCGCGTACGTGCCGGTCTGCGACGAGGCGACCGCGGTCGGCATCGCCGCGGGCGCACGCCTGGCGGGAAGCCGGAGTCTGGTGCTGATGGAGAACTCGGGCCTGCGGCGGGCCTGCGAGACCCTGGCCCGGCTGACCCTCAGCCACCGCCTGCACACCGTGCTCCTGCTGGCCCGGCGGGGCGCGTTCGGCGAGGGCAACTGGTGGGGCCTGGCGCACGAGGAGACCATGGGCCCCCACCTCCGGATGCTGTCGGTGGCCACGGCGGAGGTCGACTCGGTGGACGCCCTGCCCGACCTGCTCCGCCGGGCGTACCGCACCCTCGACACGGGGCAGCGCAGCGTCGCGCTGGTGGCCAATCCGCTCTTCGTCGAGGAACTGCGGGGCCGGTGATGCGGACGTCGGAACTGCTCACCGCGCTGCTCGACCGGCTGCCGCCGGACTGCCTGCTCGTGGCCACCCTCGGCCGTACCGGTGCGGAGGTGTACCGGCTCGCGGCGTCCCGGACCCTGGTCACCGACACCATGGGCGACGTCGCGGCGCTGTCGGCCGGCCTGGCGATCGGCGCCCGGCCGCTGGCCGTGGCGGGCATCGACACCGACGGCAGCTTCCTGATGAACCTGTCCGTGCTCACCGCGCTGGGCGCCCAGTTGCCCACGCTGGACAACCACACCCTGGTGATCGTCGACAACGGGCTCTACGAGTCGGCCGGGGGGATGCCGAGCCGCCGCACCCACCTGGACTGGCGGCTGCTCTTCGCGGCGGTGGGCCTCACCGCGGTGGTCGTCCGGGACCCGGCCGAGCTGCCCGACCGGCTCCCGGCGTCGGGGGTGGTCGTCGTGGCCGCCGTCACCGACGACGACGAGCCACCGGCGGCGACCAGGCCGGTGGACGGTGTGGAGTCGTCCTACCTGATCGAGAAGTACCTCGCCCGCCAGCGGGGCGTCGCGTTCCGGCAGCCGGCGGTCAAGACATGAGGCTGATCTCGACGACCGGCGGCAGCGCCCTGTACGAGTGCCCGCACGACGGACCGGCCCGGGTGCTGCTCTGCTCGACCGACCCGTCGCGTCGGCTGCTGACCGACCCGGCGGTGTCCGGCCACCGTTACCGGCTGCTGGTGCGCTCCGCGGTGGCCGAGGCCCTGACCGCCTGGCGCGGCGACGCCGCCGGTGAGCGGTGGCTCGGGTCCGGGCAGCCCTCGGTCGTCACCATCCTGCGGGGCGGGCTGAGCTTCGGCCTGGAGGAGGCGGTCGTGGTGGCCGGCGGCGCCGACGCCGACGTCAGCTTCGTCGGCACCGAACGGGCCGTGGGCGAGGGGGTGCGGACGACGTACGAGCGTTGGGAGTTCGGCGCGGGCCCGGCCTTCGTCGGCGACATCCTCGCCACCGGCGGGACGCTGCGCGCCGTGCTGTCCCGGCTGCGGGACGCCGCGACCCGGCGCGGGGTCCGTCCCGCCGCCGTCGTCCTGGTCGTCATCGGTTCGGCGGCGGGCGTCGACGCCGTGCAACGGTTCGTCGCCGACTGGGATGCCGCGGACCGGCCGGACGTCACGATGATCGCCCTGGAGGCGCTGTACGACGTACCCGCGTCCGGCACCGTCGCGCCCTTCGCCCGGCACCCCTTCGACCTGCTCCGCACGGTGGTCGGGTCGACCCCCGAGTACGAGTCGGCCCGGTTGTCCTCGGTCGACAGCCTGTTCGAACGCTGCGCCGTGTACGACGGCGGGGTACGGGCCTTCACCCCGTCCGCCCACGCCGACGAGCGGGCCGGCTGGTGGGCGGGGGTGCTGCGGCGGAAGGTGCCGCTGGCGGTGCTCGGCGCGCACACGGCGGGACTGGCCGACTACCGGCTTGCGCCGGAGCAGTGGCGCCGTCGCCTACGGTGGTCCGGACAATCCGGCGTGGACCTGGACCTCGTCTACGAACTCGGCCGGCGGGCATTGCGCTACGCCGAGACCACGGCCACCGCCGACCACGTGCACGATCGACTCGCTGAAGGAACGCCCTGACGATGCCCACTCGACTGATCGACAAGATCGCCTGGATCCACCTCGCCGACGGACGGGTGCTCTCCACCCGCTCGCACGGCCGCGAACGGTACTACCTGCCGGGCGGCAAGCGGGAGGCCGGTGAGAGCGACCTCGACACGCTGGTACGGGAGGCGAAGGAGGAGCTGACGGTCGACCTCGACGCCTCGACCGCCTCGTTCCTCGGCGAGTTCCGCGCCCAGGCCGACGCCCACCCGGACGGCGTGGAGGTGCGGATGCGCTGCTACGAGTGCGCCTACCAGGGCGACCTGCGGGCCTCGGCGGAGATCGCCGAGGTGGTGTGGCTGGACTACTCGCACCGGCACCTGACCTCCCCCGTCGACCAGATCATCTTCGACCACCTACGCCACCAGGGACGCCTGTAGCTCTGACCCCGTCGCGCGCCGGCGCGGCCATCACCACCCCAGGAGGAGACGTGACCATCGCGGAATGGCTCGAGGAGAACATCACCACCGACAAGCGTGCGCTCGACTGGTACACCTCGCCCGAGTGCGAGCCGCGGATCGTCCGGGCGTACCGCGAGTTGCTCAGCGGCTACGACATCGACACCTCCAAGATCCTAAAGACGACGTGCGTCGTGGAGGACGAGCACACCGGCACCGTGGACATCCACGACATCAACTACTTCTCGATCTGCGCGCACCACTTCCTACCGTTCTTCGGCAAGGTCGACATCACCTACGTGCCCGGCCAGCGCATCCTCGGCCTGGGCAAGTTCCCCCGGCTGGTGCAGGCGTTCAGCAAGCGCTTCCAGATCCAGGAGTACCTGGTGAAGGACATCGCCATGGAGATCATGAACAGTGGTGGTGCCCGCGCGGTGCGGGTGACCTCGACCGGCCGACACATGTGCATGTGCAGTCGGGGCCCGTCGGACCAGACGGTCATCACCGACACCTCGTTCGTCGCCGGCGAGACGCACCTGATCGACGGCTTCGGCTCGCCCAGGCCGGTCGTGCGTCGGCCCTGAGCCGGACGCGTACCACCCCGTCCGCGCACCTGCGAGGCGACCGCCGGGTCGTTGGCCGGCTGGCGCCCCGCAGCCGCGGACCGCCACGCAAGACCACAGTGTTTGCCGAACTCCGGAAGGCCAGCCCATGTCCGTCCAGACCTCCAGACTCTTCGAGTCGGCACTGCACGACCTCTGCGCCACCCAGACCGCGCAGGCCGAATTCAGTGACAACGCCCAGCTTCTGCTGCGGGAGCGATACCTGGCCAGGGATGCCGACGGACAGGTGGGCGAGACGCCGGAGGCGATGCTGCGGCGGGTGGCGCGGGCGCTGGCCCGGGCGGAGCGCGCCGACGACGCCGGGTCCTGGGAGACGGCGTTCTACGAGGTGATGGCACGCCTGGAGTTCCATCCCGGCAGCCGTACCCTGGCCAACGCCGGCACCGCGCAGCCGCAACTGGCGAACTGTTTCGTCTTCCCGGTGGAGGACTCTCAGGCGAGCGTGCTGCGCACCTTCTCGGAGTCGTCGGTGGTGAAGAGTTTCGGCGGCGGGTGCGGCTTCAACTACTCCAACGTCCGGCCCCGGGGCGACCAGGTGCGCGGGAACCCCGGGCTCGCCGTCGGGCCGGTGGCCCTGCTCAAGATGTTCGACGACGCGACGAAGCTGTTCCGCCAGCGGGGCCGCTACGAGAGCGGCAACATGGCCATCCTCGACGTCGACCACCCGGACGTGCTGGAGTTCATCGCCGCCAAGCGGGCCGACGGCTGGCTGAGCATGACGAACATCTCGCTCGGCGTCTCCGACGCGTTCATGCGGGCGGTGGCGGCGGACGGGCCGTGGACGCTGGTCAACCGTCGTACCGGGCTACCCGTGCGCACCCTGCCCGCGCGGGAGCTGTTCGCCGCGGCCTGTGAACTCGCCTGCGAGACCGGCGATCCCGGGCTGATCTTCCTCGACCACATGAACCGCACCAATCCGCTGCGCGACAGCATGGGCGACATCGTCGCCACCAACCCGTGCGGCGAGATCGGCCTCTACCCCTACGAGGCGTGCAACCTGGGGTACGTCAACCTGCCCCGGCTGCTCCTGCCGCCGGACCGGCGCGACGCCCCCCACCTGTTCGACACCGACCGGCTGCGGGTGGTGCTGGCGGCGGGGGTCCGGATGATCGACAACGCCATCTCGGAGTCGTGGTTCCCGGTCGAGGAGATCCGGGCGGCGGTCCGCGCCAACCGACGGATCGGCATCGGGGTCACCGGCTGGGCGGAGAGCCTCGCGATGGCCGGCATCCCGTACGACTCGGAGGAGGCGCTGCGGTGCGCCACCGTCCTGGCCCGGGCGATGCGCGAGTTCGCCCACGACGCCTCGGTCGCGCTCGGCCGGGAGCGGGGCCCCTTCCCCAACGTGCAACGCTCCGTGTGGAAGGACGCCGAGACGCAGCCACGCAACGTGGCGGTGCTGGCCATGCCGCCCAGCGGGAACAACGCGGTCATCTTCGACACCAGCTTCAGCATCGAGCCGTTCTTCGCGATGTCGTACACCCAGCGGGTCTTCGGCGGCCGGGAGATCCGGTCGGTCAACGGGCTGCTGCTGCGGGAGCTCGCCGCCCGGGGGGTCGCCGAGGAGGATCTCATCGACCAGATCGCCGACAACGGCGGCGGTGTGCAGGGGCTGTCCCGGGTGCCCGAGGACGTCCAGCGGGTCTACCGGACGGCACACGACATCGCGCCGGAGTGGCACGTCCGGATGCAGGCGGCCTTCCAGGAGCACGTGGACAACGCCGTCACCAAGACCGTCAACCTGCCGAGCACCGCCACCCCGGCGCAGGTCGCCGAGCTGTACCAGCAGGCCTGGCGGCTGGGCTGCAAGGGGATCACCGTGTACCGGGACACCTCCCGGGCCGACCAGGCGATCGAGGCCACCACCAGGTCGCCGGCACCGGTGGCCGACTGTGACGCGACGGACGGCGCCTGCGCCGTCTGCGACTGAGCGCGGGCGGGCGGCGGCGACGGCGGACCCGCCGCGCTGCCGCCAGCCGCCATCGACCGACGAACGGAGGTTCCCGTGAGCCGCGATCTCTGGGAGCGGGAGTACGTCAACCACTCCATATCCTCATCGACGAACGACAGACCGTCGCACGGGACCGACTTCCTGCGGCGCCAGCTACCGCGGATCTCCCGTGTCGTCGGGCCACCCCGGCTGCTGGACCTCGGCTGCGGCGGCGGGCGCAACGCCCCGGTGCTCGCGGAGACCGGGCTGGCCTTCTACGGCATGGACTTCGCCCACCGGCCGCTGGTCGCCGCCCACACCCGTCTCGGCCCCCGACAGGCGGGGCTGGTGCAGGCCTCGATGAAGGCGCCCCTGCCGTTCCGGGCCGGCGCGTTCAGTCTGGTCACGGCGTTCACCAGCCTGGAGAACGTCGTCGAGGACGACCGGCTCCGGGCGCTGGCTCGGGAGGCACGACGGGTGCTCTGTCCCGGCGGGTTGTTCTTCGCGTACTTCCTGACCCCCGAGGACGGCTACTACCTGCCGCTGATCAGCCGCGACGGCGACGGCCGGAGCCTCACCTTCGACCCGGTCACCGACCTGCGGCAGCGGGTCTACCGGGTGGACGAGCTCAGCGAGCTGTTCAGCCCGTCGTTCCGGCTGCTGGAGTCCGCGCGCTTCGGGTTTTCCGACGTCCGCTCCGGTGGCGTCCACGAACGGCGGCTCGCCGCCGCGATCTGGCAACGCGTCGAGACGGCGGAGGGCGAGGCGTGACCAAGGTGGTGCTCGGCTCCGGCTCACCGTCCCGCCTCGACCTGCTGCGGCGGGCGGGGCTGGATCCCGTCGTCCAGGTCAGCGGGGTGGACGAGACCCCGCTGCCGGGTGAGACGCCCCGGCGACTGGTCGACCGGCTCGCCCGGACCAAGGCGTCGGCGGTCGCCGCGGGCTTCGACGACGGGCTGGTGATCGGCTGCGACTCGGTGCTGGAGTTCGACGGCGTGGCGTACGGCAAACCGGGAACGCCGGGACCGGCGCGCGACCTGTGGCGGCGGATGTCCGGCCGGGACGCCGTCTTCCACACCGGGCACTGCGTCGTCGACACCCGCACCGGCCGGCTGGTCGCCGAGGTGTGCTCGACCGAGCTCCGCTTCGCCGACGTCACCGGGGACGAGGCGGCCGCCTACGTCGGGACCGGGGAGCCGTTGTCCGTGGCCGGCGCCTTCAAGGTCAACGGCCGGGGTGGGTGGTTCGTCGACGAGGTGCACGGCGCTCCGTCGAACCTGGAGGGTCTCTCGCTGCCCGTGCTGCGACGCCTGCTGCACCGGCTGGGCGTCGACGCGGTGGGGCTCTGGACATGACCGACAGGTCCGGGTCGGGCGGGCGCGGCGGCCCGGCGCGCCCGCCCGGGTCGCGGACGCCGGCGCGCATCGTCGTCGTCGGTGACGTGAGCACCGACATCGTCGCCGTGTTGTCCGGCCCGCTGGCACCCGGTTCGGACACGCCCGGCACCGTGCAGGTGCTCCCCGGTGGACAGGGCGCGAACACCGCAGCGTGGCTGGCCTGGCTGGACCGGCCGGTCACCTTCGTCGGGGCGGTGGGCGACGACGACGCCGGTCACGCGCGGCTACGCGAGCTGACCGCGATGGGGGTGACCTGCGCGGTGCGGCGCTGCCCCGGCACGCCGACCGGCACGGTGGTGGTGCTGACCGGCACCGGTGACCGGACGATGGTCTCGCAGCGGGGCGCCAACCTGAGGGTGGACGCCCGCCACGTGGCCGGTGCCCTGGCGGACACCACCGACGCGCGGCACCTGCACCTGTCCGGTTACGCGTTGCTCGACGAGGGCTCCCGCGACGGTGGGCTACGGGCGCTCGCCGAGGCCCGCCGCGGCGGGCTCACCACCAGTGTGGACGCCGCGTCGGCCGAACCGTTGCGCACGGCCGGCCCGGAGAACTTCCTGCGCTGGGTGGGCCGGGTCGACATCCTGCTCGCCAACGCCGACGAGGCGGCGACGCTGACCGGCGCCCCGGACGCCGTCACCGCCGCACGTGCCCTGACCCTGGTCGCGGAGAACGCGGTGGTGAAACTGGGTGCCGCCGGAGCGGTCTGGGCCGGCAGCGGCGGTGCGGTGTGCCGGGCGGCGGCGCCGGCGGTCCGGGTGGTCGACAGCACCGGGGCGGGGGACGCCTTCGCGGCCGGCCTCGTCGCCGAGTGGGTCGACGGCGCGCAGCCCGTGGCGGCGCTCCGGCGGGGCGGCGAACTCGGCGCGGCGGCCGTCGCGGTGGTGGGCGCCCGCCCGCAGCCGACCCGGCCCGAGGCCGGCGCACGCGGCACCCGCCGGAGTCCGCCCGCCCGGCCCACCGCAGGCCGCGTGCGGTGATCGCCCCCGACGGTGTGGGCCGGTCGTCCTCCCGGCGGGTCGTGCTCCCCGGCGGCTGTACTCCGGGGCGGGTCGTGCCGGCCCGGTCACCGGCGGGCGGGGAGCCGGAGGTGCGGGCCACCCCGGTGACGTTGACGTCCAGCACCCGGGCCCACTGGTCGTCGTCGTTCTCCTCGACCGTGCCGACCGCGGCGATCCCGGCGTTGTTGACCAGGATGTCCAGGCCACCGAACGCGTCGACCACCGCGTCGACGGCGGCGGTGAGCGCGTGCCGGTCGGCGACGTCGGCGCGTACCGGATGGACGGCGGGTCCCGGGGCGCGCCGGACGGGTCCAGGTCGAGCACCCCCACCCGCGCGCCCGCGGCCAGCAGCGCCTCGGTGCAGGCCCGGCCGATCCCGGAACCGCCACCGGTCACCACCGCGACCAGTCCGTCACATGTCATGGGCCGCTCCTCGCGGTGCCGGCGGTCGCCGTTGCCGGCACCGCGCGTCGACGGTCAGGTCCATGCCGGACCGTCCGGATACGTGTAGGTGGCGATGCTTCCCGGGTGCATCTCGGCGGAGAAACCCGGCGCGGTCGGAGCCCGGTAGTGGCCGTCCCGCAGCACGACCGGGGTACGGAAGTGCTCGTGCAGGTGGTCGACGTACTCGATGACCCGGTCCGGGATGCTGCCGGACACGGCGACGAAGTCGAACATCGCCAGGTGTTGCCCCGGCCGATGGTGAAGGTGAAGCCGTGCCCGTCCGGTCCGGAGTCGGTGCGCAGGACCAGGTAGGCGGCGGAGTAGTCGGGGTCGGGGTGCATGGCGTCGGAGCCGTCGAGCCGGCGGGCGGTGGGAAACCGCACGTCGTGGGTGTCGACGGCGACGACGACGGCCATCAGGCGCCGCGCAGTGCCGTACGCTGCCGGCCGAGGCCGTCGATCTCGATCTCCATGACGTCCCCCGGTCGCAGGTACGGGAAGCGTCCGGACAGGGCCACCCCCTCGGGGGTGCCGGTGTTGAGCAGGTCACCGGGGTCCAGGACGGTGTACTGCGACAGGTGCCAGATCAGGTACGCCACGTCGAAGATCATGTCCTTGGTGCGGGAGTCCTGCCGGGGCTCGCCGTTGACCCAGGAGCGCAGGCGCAGATCCTGCGGGTCGGCGATCTCGTCGGGGGTGACCAGCCACGGGCCGAGGGGCTGGAAGGTCTCGCAGGACTTGCCCTTGGACCACTGGCCGCCGGACTGGTCGAGTTGGAAGTCGCGTTCGGAGACGTCGTTGGCGCAGACGAAGCCGGCGACGTGGGCGAGCGCCTCCCCGGGTGAGGAAAGGTACCGCGCGCGCCGGCCGATCACCACGCCGAGTTCCACCTCCCAGTCGGTCCGGACCGACCCACGCGGGATGAGCACCTCGTCGTGGGGGCCGACGACCGTGTTGGGCGCCTTGTAGAAGACGATCGGGGTGGTGGGTGGCGGTGAGCCGGACTCGGCGGCGTGGGCGGCGTAGTTCTGCCCGACGCAGAGGACCACTCCGGGCCGGGCGATCGGCGACCCGATCCGGTGACCGGTGATGTCGAGCTCCGGCAGGTGGGTGGCCTCGGCGATCCGGCGCAACCCGTCAACCGGCGAGGAAGTCGCGGCCGATGTCCCGGGTGACCGACGACAGATCCAGGTGACGCCCCTCGGCGTACAGGACGGGTCGCTCCGCTCCGGCCGGCCCGACCCGCATGAGTCTCACGAACCACCACCTCCAGACCACGACGACCCACGGGTACGGCTGCCCCGGCACCGCCTCGCGGGTTGCGACCGGGCCACGACGGCGGCACCCACCACGGGCATTTCCTATAGGATATTTCCTTGTAGTGCCTACCCGCTCGCCGCGACGCGGTCAAGGGCCCGGCGCCGACCTGGCACCCGCGCACACCGCCGCCGAAGGCCGCCCGCGGCGCGAGTAACGGCACGGCGGGCTCGCACCGGCCCGCCGTGTCGTTGTTCCGGATCCGCCCACCGGCTTGCATCCGGTACCCGGGTACCGCCCTACCGTGGTGGCATGACCATCGAGGTGAGCTGGGTGCCCGAGGCGTGCACCCTGCCCGACAGCCAACAGCCGGTACGGCTGGCCGAGTTCGACGCACTGTTCACCGCCACCGCGCGCCGGGTCGAACGGCTCGGCCCCACCCGGCTGCGGCTGACGCTGGCCGGCCCGGCCGACCTGGCGGCGGCGGTACGGGATCTCACCGGGCGGGAGAGCCGATGCTGCTCGTTCTTCTCCTTCGCCATCAGCACGCCGGCACCCGGGCAGGTCGTGCTGGACATCGCGGTCCCCGCCGCGCAGGTCGAGGTCGTCGACGCCCTGGCCGCCCGCGTCGGCGGGCCGGGCACCCGGTGACCGGACCCGCCCCGGCGGCCGGGACGCTACGCAGCGGGGAACTGGCCGAGGCGGCCGGGGTGAACCGGCAGACGCTGCGCTACTACGAGCGCCGTGGTCTGCTGCCCGTGCCGCAGCGCAGCCCCGGCGGCCACCGCCTCTACCCGCCCGACAGCCTCACCCTGCTGCGGATCATCAAGACCGCCCAGCGCCTCGGGTTCACCCTCGACGAGGTCGCCGACCTGGTCGAGGTGGGCCGGCACCGGCACGGACGCCACGACCGGGGTCTACTGGTCCGCGCCGCCACGAAGCTGACCGAGATCGAGGCCCGCATCACCGACCTGCGGGAGGTCGCCGCCACCCTCCGCTCGGCCATCGACGCCGGCTGCGACGACCTCACCGCCTGCGCCGCCAACTCCTGCTGCCCGCTGCCCTTCGCCGACCTGCCCCGAGGAGACACCCCGTGATCCGTACCGGGCAACGACTTCGCCGGCTGCTGCCCACCGGGCTGACCTCCCTCGCCGGGGTGGCGTGCGCGGCCTGCTGCGTCATCCCCCCGCTGCTCGCCGCCGGTGTCCTCGGCGGCACGGGCTGGGCGGCCACGGCCCGGTCCATGCCCGGCATCGCCGCAGGACTGGCCGTCCTGGCCGCCCTGAGCTGGTGGTGGCGCCAGCGCCGGCATCGCCACCCGGTCGGGTGCGCCGGCGGCGAATGCTCCTGTACCGGGTTCTGATGTACCGGGTTCTGAGCTGCGCCGATAGGGTCTCGGCCATGACCGTCCTGCGTTCGATCATGCTGTTCGCCGTGGCCGCGCTGTTCGAGATCGGCGGAGCATGGCTGATCTGGCAGGGTTGGCGGGAACACCGCGGCCTGTGGTTCGTCGCCGCCGGGGTGATCGCGCTCGGTGCGTACGGATTCGTCGCCACGTTCCAGCCCGACGCCAACTTCGGCCGGATCCTCGCCGCGTACGGAGGTGTGTTCGTCGCCGGCTCCCTCGCGTGGGGCATGGTCGTCGACCGATTCCGGCCCGACCGCTACGACATCATCGGCGCACTGATCTGCCTCGCCGGCGTCGCCGTCATCATGTACGCGCCACGTCCGCACGCCTGAACAGCGGCCGGAGCGGCCGGTCCCGCGCTCGACGCAGCGGCTGCTCGTGGCGCGTCACCGACGGCCGCCACCCGGTCGACCGCCGGATCGCGGCGGTACGGCGACATCGCGCGGCCTCAGAACAACGCGTTCAGCCCGGGGTAGCTCAGCGGCTGGTGCAGCAGGCGGTAGGTGCCGGTCTCCAGCATCTCCCGGGCGGCCCGCTGGGCTAGCCCGTAGGCAGCCTGGGCCCTGGCCGTGCCCACACTGATCCGTCGACGCCCACCTCGGCGAGGTCGGCCACGCTCGGGCCGCCCGGTCGGGCCAGCACGTTGACCGGCATCGGCGACGAGGCGACAAGGGCGGCCAGCACGGTCAGGTCCAGCAGCCCGGGCACGAACAGGCCGTCCGCGCCGGCCTTCGCGTAGTGGTCAGCCCGGGCTCGTACGTCGTCCAGCCGCTCGCCCGGCGCACCAGACTGCCCAAGGTAGACGTCGGTGCGGGCGTTGACGAAGAAGTCGGGTACACCGGCCCGCGCCGCCGCCTCCCGCGCGGCCTCGATCCGTCGGGCCTGCACCGACGGCGGGAGCAGGGCTTCGTCGGCGGCGCGGGAGTCCCCGCAACACACCAAAGACCCCGACTCAGGGTGAAACTTCCAGTTCAGAGCCATGGTGGTGCGCCGCCAGGGACTCGAACCCCGAGCCCGCAGTTACCGAACGTAACTGCACCAACCTTGTCATTGACTGTCGAAAGCTGACGCTGAGCTGCACAGACACGATCGAATAATGATCGCCTATTGTCACTGCTTGTCAGTCTTATCCAAGGGTTTTCGAGGGGTAAACGACGGACGCCGACAGCGCACCGCCCCGCCGTCCCGTCCCCGGCCGGCGCTGTTGCGACCTGCGCTCACTGCGGGGCCGGGCGCAGCCGGACATTTGACGCGTACACGGGGCAGATGCTGACCCGGTTGCGATCCTCGCCCGGCGCGGTGGCCGGGCGCAGCGCGGTGCGCACATACCCCCACCAGTAGTCCCCGCAGGGTTGCGATCCTCGCCCGGCGCGGTGGCCGGGCGCAGCGTCCGATCCCGCCGCGTGCCTGCCAAGGTCGGCCCCTTGTTGCGATCCTCGCCCGGCGCGGTGGCCGGGCGCAGCGGTAACTTCACTGCCGGGGCGAGCCCCAGCGCCGGGCAGTTGCGATCCTCGCCGGGCGCAGCCCTGACGGTGACCGCCGGCTGTGAACTGGTCGACCGGTTGCGTTCCTCGCCCGGCGCGGTGGCCGGGCGCAGCGGACAGCCTGCGGGTACATCACCATGGACCCGACCGAGTTGCGATCCTCGCCCGGCGCGGTGGCCGGGCGCAGCCCCCGCACCGACGACCGCATCCCGCTGCGCACCGCCGTTGCGATCCTCGCCCGGCGCGGTGGCCGGGCGCAGCCGGGGGTCTTCGTTGCGGCCGGACGGGGCCCAGTGCGAGTTGCGATCCTCGCCCGGCGCGGTGGCCGGGCGCAGCGACCGAGTTCCGCACGCAGTACGCGCACCCCTTCGAGGCGTTGCGATCCTCGCCCGGCGCGGTGGCCGGGCGCAGCGCTGGTGCTGGGGTCGTTGAGCTTGCGCTGGAGCATCTGGTTGCGATCCTCGCCCGGCGCGGTGGCCGGGCGCAGCGCCGAGGCTGCCGCCAAGGGCAAGCGGGGTATCGACACGTTGCGATCCTCGCCCGGCGCGGTGGCCGGGCGCAGCAAGCATCAAGCTTGACGCCATGACTAAGAGTCCTGGGGGTTGCGATCCTCGCCCGGCGCGGTGGCCGGGCGCAGCGCCGCCCAGGCAATCGAGATCGCCAGCCGGATCCCCTGGTTGCGATCCTCGCCCGGCGCGGTGGCCGGGCGCAGCGGAGATGCTCGCGGACCGGTACAAGGACCGGACGGGGGTTGCGATCCTCGCCCGGCGCGGTGGCCGGGCGCAGCGTCCGCCAGTCGGCGGCCGAGCAGTACATCGCATCGAGAGTTGCGATCCTCGCCCGGCGCGGTGGCCGGGCGCAGCTGGCGCCAAGGCTGCGGACTGGCGAGGCTCGCTCTGTTGCGATCCTCGCCCGGCGCGGTGGCCGGGCGCAGCAAGGCTTCCGTCCTCCGCGCGCCGCTCGATCTCGGTGAGTTGCGATCCTCGCCCGGCGCGGTGGCCGGGCGCAGCTTGGCCGCCGCTTTGCCGGTGCTGACGTTGCCCGGGTCGTTGCGATCCTCGCCCGGCGCGGTGGCCGGGCGCAGCCTCCAAGGCGTCGACCAGGATCCCGCCGAGGTGCGGGTTGCGATCCTCGCCCGGCGCGGTGGCCGGGCGCAGCCCCGAGGAGCTGGCCCTGATGGAGGCTGCCACCGACGGGTTGCGATCCTCGCCCGGCGCGGTGGCCGGGCGCAGCTCGACATACAGGCCGGCCACCACCGCGCCCATGACCAGGGTTGCGATCCTCGCCCGGCGCGGTGGCCGGGCGCAGCGAGCCGGTGCGCGAACTGCCGGCCCACCGCGCCGAACGCGTTGCGATCCTCGCCCGGCGCGGTGGCCGGGCGCAGCGCCCGACGTACACCGCCCCATCGGGCACCCGCCCGTGGTTGCGATCCTCGCCCGGCGCGGTGGCCGGGCGCAGCCGTCGCTCTCGACTCCGGTTACGCCGCGGCCACCCCGGAGTTGCGATCCTCGCCCGGCGCGGTGGCCGGGCGCAGCCGGACCGTCCAGTCGAGTACCGCGCGTCCGGCTTCAGCTCGTTGCGATCCTCGCCCGGCGCGGTGGCCGGGCGCAGCGCCGTCCTCAGGCGACGTACATCGCGCCGGACGGGTCGGTTGCGATCCTCGCCCGGTGCGGTGGCCGGGCGCAGCGGTCGTCGGCGATCGCGACCGTCCTCGCCCACGCCCGGTTGCGATCCTCGCCCGGCGCGGTGGCCGGGCGCAGCTCGACGACCTGCATGCGGCGCTGCTGGGTGAGGGCAAGTTGCGATCCTCGCCCGGCGCGGTGGCCGGGCGCAGCGCACGAACGCGCCGCCGAGCGCCGCGCTCGCGCGCTGGGTTGCGATCCTCGCCCGGCGCGGTGGCCGGGCGCAGCCTCAGCCGCGCCGTCCGAGCCGAAGTCGGCGAGAATCTCGTTGCGATCCTCGCCCGGCGCGGTGGCCGGGCGCAGCCGCCGGAACTCGTCCTTCAGCCCGAACAAGAATTTGGCGTTGCGATCCTCGCCCGGCGCGGTGGCCGGGCGCAGCGCCCGTCGTCGTCGCCATCGACCAGGCCGTCCCGCTGTTGCGATCCTCGCCCGGCGCGGTGGCCGGGCGCAGCTCCTCGCCGCCGTCCGCGTTCGGCTTTTCCCGCTCCGGCGTTGCGATCCTCGCCCGGCGCGGTGGCCGGGCGCAGCGCCGGCTGGAATCTGCGCGGAGTGCCGGAGATCCCGGCAGTTGCGATCCTCGCCCGGCGCGGTGGCCGGGCGCAGCATCCACGCGCAGAATACGGCAATTCAGGATGCCGGGGGGTTGCGATCCTCGCCCGGCGCGGTGGCCGGGCGCAGCTCCTGGGCGGCGCGCGGCGTGGGGTGCCGTTCCGAGTGGTTGCGATCCTCGCCCGGCGCGGTGGCCGGGCGCAGCGTCGAACCGACCAACGCCGCGATCGAGGACCGGCCGGTGTTGCGATCCTCGCCCGGCGCGGTGGCCGGGCGCAGCAGGGTGCCGGGGTCGTGGGCGGCCTGAACCGCGCGGATGTTGCGATCCTCGCCCGGCGCGGTGGCCGGGCGCAGCCTTACGACTTCCCTGGCACACTCTCGTCCCATGGACGGGTTGCGATCCTCGCCCGGCGCGGTGGCCGGGCGCAGCCTGGTCGGCAGTGGTTATCGCCTACCTGACCCAGGGGTTGCGATCCTCGCCCGGCGCGGTGGCCGGGCGCAGCAGCGAGTTCCAGGAGCTAAACGCGTTCATCGCCGCGAAGTTGCGATCCTCGCCCGGCGCGGTGGCCGGGCGCAGCCGCACCGACGATGTCGACAACCCGCACGGTGTAGGAGTTGCGATCCTCGCCCGGCGCGGTGGCCGGGCGCAGCGGATCGCGGCAACCATGCGCGGTCACCGCCACCAGAGGTTGCGATCCTCGCCCGGCGCGGTGGCCGGGCGCAGCCGACTCCGCAGCCGGCCAGGCAGCGGATCGCCCGCGTTGCGATCCTCGCCCGGCGCGGTGGCCGGGCGCAGCCGGCCCGGAGGTGCCACCCCCGATCTCGTCCATCGGTTGCGATCCTCGCCCGGCGCGGTGGCCGGGCGCAGCCAAAGCCGACCTTGATCACCTCGTTCTGGACCTTCCCGTTGCGATCCTCGCCCGGCGCGGTGGCCGGGCGCAGCGACTATTGGACGGAGCGCAAGGCCCAGATCAAGGCCGAGTTGCGATCCTCGCCCGGCGCGGTGGCCGGGCGCAGCCCGCAATCTCCCGATCGCTGGCCGGCTCACCGGTCCGGTTGCGATCCTCGCCCGGCGCGGTGGCCGGGCGCAGCACGCCAGCGCCTTCCACGGCGCGTCCTGTCCAGACCTGGTTGCGATCCTCGCCCGGCGCGGTGGCCGGGCGCAGCTCACCTCTAGCGACCTGCTCACGCCCGTCTATCGGCATGTTGCGATCCTCGCCCGGCGCGGTGGCCGGGCGCAGCGAGGACGCCGCCCGCGCTGTCGTCCGTGCCCACCGGGAGTTGCGATCCTCGCCCGGCGCGGTGGCCGGGCGCAGCGAGGACGCCGCCCGCGCTGTCGTCCGTGCCCACCGGGAGTTGCGATCCTCGCCCGGCG
>NZ_JBIVRQ010000013.1:165968-174873 GCF_044755745.1 Micromonospora sp. NPDC092111 | reverse complement strand
TCGGGAGCATCCCCTCGATCAACGACCACTGGGCATCCGAGAGCAACTGAACAACGCGACACGAGACCAGAGTTCCAGCCAGAACGCTCAACCTTTGTCAGACACACCTAGCTCTGGCGGAACGGGAAGAGCTTGCCAGCACGGACTCGGTGGAGGGTCTTTTCGGCTTCTCCGTTGCGAAACAGCACTACTACGCGGGGAGCAGCCTGATATGGCTGGCGGGTGGGGCGGACGCGGAACGAGCTGCCCGAGAGGCGGGGCGGGCGATCGCGCTGTGGGCAGAGGAGCCTCCGAAGAGCAGGTCCTTGGGCGACGAGGCGCTGGCCCACATCTACCAAGGGACCGCCTTCCTGCAAGTCGGGGACCTCGACTCCGCCAACGCCGCCATCCGGCCGATCCTCGACCTGCCAGCGGACCGCCACATCTCCTGGATCAACAAGCGGCTCGACCGGTTCGCTGCGATGCTTCGCGCGCCAACCGCAGCCAATTGAGCATGGTGGACCTCTCTCGGGGTGCCTACGCTTCTTGCGAACGGCCCGGGTGCCGCTGGGCGACGGCGAGTCCAAATGACGCGCCGACCAGATCGCCGCCGATGTGCCCGCCACGGTGTGGACCCGGCGCAGCACCGGCACCGGATCGGAGGGCCGCGCCTCCACGACTGGGCGTGGCTGACCGACGTGGGGACCAGGCTGA
Source organism: Micromonospora sp. NPDC092111 (assembly GCF_044755745.1). Classification (NCBI taxonomy): domain Bacteria; kingdom Bacillati; phylum Actinomycetota; class Actinomycetes; order Micromonosporales; family Micromonosporaceae; genus Micromonospora; species Micromonospora sp. NPDC092111. The sequence continues at coordinate 174,180 of NZ_JBIVRQ010000013.1, read as the reverse complement.
TGGCGGCGCAGAACCCCTGCTGAAGTAGCTCTGTGAGGAGCCCACTCCATGCAGGGGTTCTGCGTCTTTTCGTTGCACGGCAACGCGTTCGGGCGGGTCCGCACCGTAACTTCGGCGGTCACCGAAGTGTTCAGGGCGTTGCCCGAGAAGACTCGGTGAAGACCGCGCGGCGTCTCTGTGGCCGAGCCTTGAGACGTACGAGCGCTGGATGCCCGCCGATGATCAGTTGTCCGCCGGCAGCAGCCCGATCTGCTGCATCAAGCTCACCCGGTCGGGGGACACGATAAACTCGGAGACCTTGCCGTCGCGGACCCGCATGAATCCCATGCCATAATAGTGGATCTTGTTGCCGGTCGGGGCGGCCCCGATCAATTCGTTCGTGTGCGTGCCCTCGTAGTGGTATCGGAAGGCGACGGTGTCGCCCTCCGCGATGAGCTCGTCCAGCGGGTGCATCAGATCCGGGATACCCTCGAAGAAGATCTTTCCGAAGTCAATGGACTCTTGCAGGCCAATGGTCGGGGATCCGAAAACGGTGAACTTGAAGTCATCCGTACACATGGAGGCCGGGTGCTCGCGGCCTCCGTCCAACACCTCGAAATACTTTCGGACAACGGCCTTGCTGTTCTCGGGCGTGATTTCCCCGGCGGTGCTTTCAACGGACATTGTCGATCCTCCCTGCGGCTCCCCCGTGAACGCTTTGGTGTTGGTATTCACCCTCCACCGTCGCACAGCCGCAAACATCTGTCATTTGACTGTACTCCGCGTACCCCGGTGACTTACCTGACCGCGCGGCATGGTCACCGCCACCCCACGCTCGGCCAGCCACCCATCCAGCTCGGCGCAGACGCATCCCTTGTCCGCCACGATCAACAGACCCGGACGATCGGCGATGATGTCCGGAACATGATCAAGCGTTCCGGTCAACACCTACCGCCCGTTGGCCTTCGGCGTCGCGAGCGCCTAGCCGCGCTTGGGCCAGACGGGGCCCTGATCGGTCCAAATGACACCCTTGTTGCGGCAGAGGCAGAAGGGGTGGCCGATGGGGTCGGCGTAGACGCGGAAGCCGTAGCCGTTGGGACCGATGCAGTCCCGGTGCAGGGTCGCGCCGAGGGCCAGGACGCGGCGCTGTTCGGCCTCGATGTCGTCGACTTCGAAGTCGAGATGGAACTGCTTGGGATGCTCGCTGTCGGGCCACTGCGGGGCGCGGTAGTCCTCCACCTGGATGAAGGCCAGTTCGATCTCGCCGAACTGGATACCAGCCCAGTTCTCGTTACTGCCCTCCTTGACCGGGAGCCCCGTCACCCCGGAGTAGAAAACTGCCAGCTTCATCGTGTCCGGGCAATCGATGATGAAGTCGGTTAGTCGTAGCATCCCGCGATCTTGCCACAGGATCAGACGAGCCGGACTTCGAGACAGACCCCAGGAGGGTGGGAGTAAAGGCGTGTCTCTTCTGGTGAGGCGGCGGTAGCAGATCAGAGCGCTGGCGATGGTGGCGAACGCTTCGTAGTGGTCGCGCGACGCGGTGGTGAACCGTCGCCCCAGCTCAGTAAGCTCCGGATCAAGATCGAACGTAACCTGGGAGCCTCCGATGCCCTTCACCCGTACAGCAGCTTCAACCTGACCTACACGCACGAACTCGGCACCGGACTCATGGCCGGGACCGTCATAGCGCTGCTTCTGCTCGTGCTGTACCACCAGTTGCTCAAGCGCCCGCTTCTCGCCCTGCTCCCGCAGGCTGCGGCAGGACGCCTGATCGGGACCTCGGACCGGTTCCGCTGGACGCCAGCCGCGTACCAAGCTTGGATCGTCCTCTCGACGGTGATCGGGGTGACCACCCACCTGATCTGGGACGCGCTGGTCCACGAAAACGGCTCTGCCACGTGGTCGCCCCTGCCGGACTCGCCCGCCGTCACCGAGGCCCTCTGGTGGGTGAGCACCCTGGCAGGAGCGCTGGCCGTCGCCGCTCGTGGCCGCACTACGCGAGGTGGTGACCGGTGGCATGTCCGGCCTCGCGGTGGGAGTGCTGGCCTACGCCGTGCTGTGGAACGTCCGGCAGGGTCGCGCAGCAGACCGGGATCGAGCCGACCGCTTTCAGGATCGCTGAGTGAGTGCTTGAGAGGGTGGTTGGTCGGGCGAGTGCTTGTCCGACGACCCGGTGAGGTTGGTCAGCGATTCCTGCGGGGCGCGATGTATCGCCGTTGCGACGCCGTGCAGTAGGTCGAGCACGCTTCCCCACTGGAATGGTCCGTCCGGGGTGCCGGGTCGTAGGGCCTCGGTGGCCGTGAAGCGAACCCCAGCGCTGGCGAGCAGTTCGAGGTTGCGGTTGAAGGCCGGGTGGGCGGCGAGCACAGCCTTGGCGTATGGCGAGGCGATGACCGGCGTACCCGCTCCCAGCGCCTCGTTGAGGATGCCCAGCGCCGCCGTGTTGTTGATGCCAGCGGCCCACTGGTTGATCGTGTTGAAGGTGGCGGGTACGACGATGACAGCGTCGGCTGCCGGCAGCGACTTCGGTTCCTGCGGTCCACGTCGCTCGCTCTTGACGGGGTGACCTGTAATCCGCTCCAGGGCCGTCAGGTCAACCCACGCGGTGGCAGCCTCGGTCGTGACGGCGTACACGTCCCAGCCGTCGTTCCGGAGCCGTTCAGCCAGCTCGGTTACCTTGGCGGCCGGCGGCGCAGCACACACGACGAGCAGGACGACCGGGGCGGCCTGGGCCGCGGTCATGGGCGGCCGAGACATGAATGCTGAACCGTCCTCTCAGGTCGCCGGGTGGAACGTCGCGTGCCGTGCGAAACCTGTCGGGACGCCTCAATCCGAGGACGGGTCGTCGACCAGGCGGAAGAGGTCGCGCGTCGGGTGCACGTCGACCGGGATGCGCGTCCCGACGTCGACGATCTTCTCGCCGGGGACGAGGTGGCTCGTGGTGAACGGCGGCCCGCCCGGCATGGTGACCAGCATCCGGACCCTGGTGCAGCGGTCGTCCTCGCCGCACCACACGCGCTCTGCCGACGTGACCGGCCCATCACGCGCACGCCGGCCGTGTCCAGGTCACGCCACACGCGCCGGTCCCGCGCGGTGCCGACGATGGCCACGACCAGGACGACCACGGTGAGAGCGGTCAAGCCGAGGCCGGTCACGACGATGCCCAGCCTGTCGTCGTCGGGGACGTACCGGCTCACGCCAGCTACCAGGGCCAGCGGGCCGGCGCTCAGGACCACGAGCGCGAGCCCGGTCCAGAGCGGCTGCTGGAAAAGGCCCGACGGGCGACTCACCGGGCCTTCGCCCTCAGGTGTTCCCACGCTCGTCACGAGATGGCTCGCCCGCTGCCGGGAAGGGAGCCCGAAGCACCTCGTGAGTGTCCTGACACGGTCGGATCATAGCCGGCCGGCCAGCTACAGCGGTTTCGCCGATGTTGGTGGAGGTGTGGTCAGGCTTTGGAAGCACGGGCGCAGCAGGTCGATGATCTGCTCGGGTGAGGCGTCCGCGAGGTGCGTGAGGCGCAGCAGGTACCGCTCGGCTATCACGCCGTGGATGATCGCGCTGAGCAGGCTTGCGCGCAGGTCGGCGTCGGGCGTGGGGATTGCCTCGGTGAGCTGGGTGAGCTGGGGCTCCCCGGCGGCTCGGTAACGATCGGCGGCGTCGGCGTTGGTGAGCATCGAGCGCAGTACCGCCAGGGAGGCCGCCGGCTCGCCGGTCAGGCGCCGGCTCAGCGACGTGAGTAGCGCCTCGGCCACCTCGCCTGAGGTGCCGCCGGGCAGCTCGTCGGCGGGCACCTCGACGGCGCGGGCGAAGAGCAGGTCCTTGCTACCGAAGTAGTGCATGACCAGGCCGGCGTCGACACCGGCAGCCGATGCCACAGCCCGGATCGTGGTCCGGTCGTAGCCGCGCTCGGCGAAGATCTGGCGCGCCGCGGCGAGGATGCGCTCCTCGCTCTGGAGGCGCTGCTGCGCTCTGGTAGGGCGGGCGCTCGACGCAGTCACGCGTTCATTCTACGGCCGTTGACCGGCGGCGCCTTACGTTCTACGCTCGTTCAATCAACAAGCGTTGAATAAAAGGGGGTGGCCGTGGCCACGTCACGCGAAGTCGTCGAGCAGATCTTGCGCGCGAGCTGCCAGCAGGACACCGAAACGTTCGTCAACCTGTTCGCGCCGGACGGCTATATCGAGTGGCCGTACCGACCAGCAGGCGTCCCGGGCCGCGTGGAGGGCCGCGACCGGATCCGCGAGTTCCTCACCGCGCAAGCCAACGGCCTCGTCAAGTTCGACGACTACCGCAACACGGTGATCTACGAAACCACCGACCCGCAGGTGGTGATCGTCGAGTACGAGGCTCACGGCACCGTGATCCCCACCGGCGCACCCCTGCACCAGACGATCATTGCGGTTCTGCGGATCAGGGACGGCCTGGTCGTCTCGTACCGCGACTACCTCAACCCCCTGGTACTGGCCGAAACCTTGGCCAGCGTCGGCAACGTTTAGCGGCAGCCTCCAGCCGGGATCTTGGTCCGGGGCCGCGACGCCTGAAGGTGGAGGCCCGCCTACCACGACAAGAGGGCCAACCTCGACTACTGCGTGGCCTACTACGGCTGCTACACGCAGACCCACCCGTACGTCTATCTCAAAATGTACAAGTCCGGCGGCGGCTATGAGCATCGCAGATATGCAGGCTAACCATGAGCGAGATTAGGTCCATCATCGTCAGGATTGTGTTGGGGCTAGCTCTGCTGGTCGCCTCACTGGAGATAGGTCGGGTCCTGAACGACGGTGAAATACCACCTGCGCCGATTGTGCTCGGCCTAATAATAGCTTGCTCCGCTGCAGTTTGGGTTGATCATTTCATCACTTGGCTAAATAATCGTTGAGCGAGCAGTTGAATGACTGCCGCACTCGGTAATGCCATGGAGGGAATTTCCACCCTCCATGGCATTACCGTTGACTCCCGCCCCTCCAACTCGGAGGATGTTCTCCTACATCGATGCTTCAGCAACCTCGCCGCAGCACAGCCGCCGGGTGACGTCAGCCTCGACAAATCGGCAAGCCGACATCGCCAGGTTCCGGCCGACGGCTACCAGGGGCCGGGCTTCCAGCCCGTCCGTACCATCGGCACAAGAGTCTCCGGTGTCAGCACCGACGGGCCGCTGCTGGTGTGGCCGCCTCAGCACCAGCCGTTGATCGGGCCTGCCGCACCGGTCCACATGTAGGCGTCGGTGATCCAGGTGCCGTCGGTCAGCTTGTTCCACAGCGCCGTGGTGCCCCACCGGCCGCTGTGCGTGGTGCCGTTCGCCGAGCAGGAGACCGTCACGGTCGCGCCGTCGGCGATCGAGCCGGCGACCGCGTACCCGGTCCCGGGGCCGGTGCGGCGGTTGACCGTGCCGCCGCCGTTGGCGTCGATGACACCCTGGTTGAGCCCGAGCGAGCCGTGGTTGTACAGCGCCCCGCCGACGTTGACCTGCGCCGAGCCGTGCAGCGCGTAACCCTGGTAGGTTCCGCCGCCGTTCATCACGACCCACTTGCCGAGGTTGTGCCCGGCGATCGGCACGTACGCGTTGTTCTGCCGCAGGGCAAAGTGCACGTGCCGGCCGTTGGCGGCCCCACCGCAGGTGACGTCGGTGCCGGTGTCGCCGAGGTAGGTGCCCTCACCAACGCTGGCCCCGTTGACGCTGATGTTGTTCCACAGGTGGTAGTAGTCGGTGGCGTAGCCACGGTCGTGGATGACGCGGATCCAACCCCGGCACATGGTGTAGGCGGCACCGCCGCGTGCGGCCAGCACCCGCTGGTCGCCGCCGGCCAGGTCGACCGAACTCCACGGTGAGTCGTTGCCCGCCCAGCCATGTGCCCCGCCGGTGAAGTACCACGACTGGCCCACCCCGTACGGCAGCCGCATGCCGGTCCGGTAGTCGCCACCGGCGTACGCCGGGCGGGGTGCGGTGAAGATGGCCTGCTCCGGTGCCGACACCACGGTGGACGGGGCGTCCTGGGCGAGGCCGGCGAAGCCTGGCTCGCCGTCGAAGGCGACCCGCCAGCCGGCGCGGTCGCGGTGCGCGACGAAAACCCAGCCCGCCGGGTAGGCGCCCTCCTCGTGCGGGGCGACGATGACGGCCGTTCCGGACGCCCACGTCTGGCCGCCGCGCCGGGTGACCACGACCCGGGTGTCGTCCGCCCCGGCGGCCCGCAGCCTCGCGTCGGCGGCGTGCCCAGCCTGGTCGAGAAGCTTGGCGGTCACCGCCGCCGTGACGTCCCCGGCCGACGGCCCCGGAGCCGCTACCCCGGCCGGCGCGGCGGTGGCGGTGGCGGGGCTGACGAGGACGAACGCGGCGGCCAACGCGATTGCGCAGGCCCGACCCCGGGCATGGCGGCTGAACACACAACACCTCCGGACATGGACACACATCGTTGCGATGCAGGTGAGCGACGCTAACCGCCACATCGAGGTTTGTCTACATTTGGCCCTGGCCTCGCGGCGGCCGGCATGCGCGCCACCGCCCATGCCGACGCCGCCGCGACCGTGGCGGGACGGCCCACCGGCCGGGTGGCCCGTCCCGAAGTGGGCAGGATGGTCAGCGTAGGGAACGTACGAAGGAATGAATGAGGAGTGGCAATCGGGTACGCATCTCTTGAAAGCTATTTTTGGAACCCGGGTGGTGACCGACCAGACGCATATCATGGGATCAAGTGGAGAGAGGTTGTTGGTTGAACGAGTTTCGACGGCACGCACGATGGTGCCCTGAAGGTCGTCCCGCAGGAATCCATCGCCTGGACGTCTTTGCCGACTATTCCGCATTCCCTGTTTGGGAGCCGGCCGGAATGACGACACCACAACGACTCGGGCTCACGGCAGAACTTGCCGAGGATCTGCGGCGCTGGCGTGAGTGGTGGGAGCGACACAGCGAGTATGGGGGCGGTGAGGCCACAGACGACCAGAGCCGCACTGCTTGGCGCGATTGGGGCCTTCGGATGGCGCAGCAACTCGCTCAGCAGACCGGCGCGGATGTCGTCTACTCATGGCCGAACGGCCCCGACGGCAGAGACCACAACTGTTCGACATGCGGTCCGCCCTCACCCCGGACAGAGGGCGAAGACGGCGTCTAGCCAACGCCGAAACTGCCCTCTGAAGCAGAGGGGATTTCGTGCGAGGACTACGTTCATCGCCGTCGACTCCAGCGATTCAGCCGGGGCGACGATCGTGCGGGCGTTCGGCATCTCTCCCCCCTTCGTCAATCCACTGAAACGGGCCGGCCGCGAGCCCGAGCCCGACCAGAAACCCGGGAAGGCGGGCGGGCCCCGGCACGACGATCCGCCGCGCAGCGACCGCAGGCGCTCCGGGGCGATGGGCATCGACGCCGCCCCGCGCCGCCGTCGCGCAGCGGGCTCCGGCCTCGGAGCCTTCCACTGTCCGGGCGCATCGAACGACAGTCCTGGATGGACGGATGCGCCGGACGGCGGCGACTGCGCGCCGCACGGTCGATACTGCGGCATCGAAAACCGGGTAGATACTCTACGCGCTCAACCGAGCGCCCTGGGTGCTCATTCCAGGGGTCTGCTGACAGGAGATGACGTGCTCAGACGCACTGCAACCGTCGGAATCGCCCTGCTGGCCTGCCTTGCGGGCACCGGCGCGGTGGCCATGCCGGCGTACGCCTCGGAACCCGACTGTTCCCTCAACTGCGACGGCGGTGGCGGCGGGGGCGACCCCGTTCCGCCGCCGCCCCCGCCGCCGCCGGCGTACAACCTGCAGGGCGTCATCCAACTGGAGGGCACCGGCCACGAGGGAACCTGGCCGTTGCGCCGCGGCGGCATCAAGGTCCGCGGATACTCCCGGCTCGCCACCTGGGGCAACGACCGGGTGGACGCCAACTACATCAACGTCCGCTGCTCCGCCACCGTGCTCGGCTACTCCACCAACGACTACGACTCCGAGAACAACGGCGCGCTCGTCGACGTGACCTTCTGGTCCCCGATCGTCCCGGTCACCGGCGTCCCCGTCCCGTCCCGCACGGTCACGGTCAACTGCACCCACTACGCCGAGAAGAACGGCGTCAACTACAACGCCACCAGCACCGCCCAGTTCGTCATCCCCGAGTGACCCCGGCGCGGGGGGGGCCCGCCCCGGCCCCCCCCCCCCCCCCCCCCCCCCCCCGCGGGGCCCGCCCGCCGGGGGGGGGGGGGGGGGCCCCGGCCCCCCCGCCCCGGCGGGGGGGGGGGCGGGGGGGCCG
>NZ_JBIVRQ010000013.1:0-165958 GCF_044755745.1 Micromonospora sp. NPDC092111 | reverse complement strand
CCCACCCCGCGTAAACGCCGGGCGACACACCCACCCCCCCCCCCCCCCCCCCGGCCGGCCCCCCCCCCCCCCCGGGGGGGGGGGGGCCCGGCCCGGGCCCCCCCCGCCGCCCCCACACCCGAACAGCGTTCGCACAGCTCAGGGGAGGTTACGGCGTCACTTGGCGTTGAAGTAGTTCGCCTCCGGGTGGTGCACCACGATCGCGTCGGTGGCCTGCTCTGGCACGAGCTGGAACTCCTCCGACAACTGCACCCCGATCCGGTCCGCGCCGAGCAGGTCCACGATCTTCGCCCGGTCCTCCAGGTCAGGGCAGGCCGGATAGCCGAACGCGTACCGACAGCCCCGGTAGTCGTTACGCAGCAGGCCGGCCAGGTCGGCCGGATCGCCGGTGGCGACCGTGCCGCCGCCGGGCAGGGTCAGCTCGGACCGGATCCGCCGGTGCCAGTACTCGGCAAGGGCCTCGGTGAGCTGCACGGACAGGCCGTGCACCTCCAGGTAGTCGCGGTACTCGTTGGCGGCGAACATCTTCGCGGTGTACTCACTGATCGGCTGCCCGACGGTGACCAACTGCAATGCCACCACGTCCAGGCCCTCCCCCTTGGGACGGAAGAAGTCGGCCAGACACAGCCGCCGCTCCTGCCGCTGCCGGGGGAACGAGAAACGGGCCCGCTCGCTGTTGCCGTTCTCGTCCAGCACCACCAGATCGTTGCCCTCGGCGTACGCCGGGAAGTAGCCGTACACCACGGCCGCCTCCAACACCTGGTCGGAGATCAGCCGGTCCAGCCAGTACCGCAGCCGGGGCCGCCCCTCGGTCTCCACCAACTCCTCGTACGACGGGCCCTTGCCGCCCCGGGCGCCGCGCAGCCCCCACTGGCCGAGGAAGGTGGCCCGCTCGTCGAGCAGCGCCGAGTAGTCGGCCAGCGGCACCCCCTTGACCACCCGGGTGCCGAAGAACGGCGGGGTGGGCACCTCCACACCGGTGGCCACATCGGAGCGGACCGAGGCGTCGTGCAGCTCAGGCAGCGCCTCGGTGACCATCGTGCGCTGCTTCTCCCGACGGGCCCGCCGGGCGGCCAGCGCGGCCTCCCGCTCCGGGTCGACCACCGGCGCGCCACCGCGCTTGGCGGTCATCACCCGGTCCATCAGGGCCAACCCCTCGAAGGCGTCCCGGGCGTAGTGCACCTGGCCGGGGAACATCGACCGCAGGTCGTCCTCCACGTACGCGCGGGTCAACGCCGCCCCACCGAGCAGCACCGGCCACCGCTCCGCCACCCCGCGCGACGCCATCTCGGCGAGGTTCTCCTTCATGATGACGGTGCTCTTGACCAGCAGGCCGGACATCCCGATCGCGTCGGCGCGGTGCTGCTCGGCGGCGTCGAGGATCGCGTTGATCGGCTGCTTGATGCCGATGTTGACGACCTCGTAGCCGTTGTTGGACAGGATGATGTCGACCAGGTTCTTGCCGATGTCGTGCACGTCGCCACGGACGGTGGCCAGCACGATGCGGCCCTTGCCGCCGTCCTCGACGCTCTCCATGTGCGGCTCCAGGTAGGCCACCGCCGTCTTCATCACCTCGGCCGACTGGAGCACGAACGGGAGCTGCATCTGACCGGAGCCGAACAGCTCACCGACGACCTTCATCCCGTCCAGCAGGATGTCGTTGATGATGGACAGCGGGGACCGGCCCTCGGCCATCGCCGTGTCCAGGTCGGCCTCCAGGCCGTTGCGCTCACCGTCGATGATCCGCCGCTTGAGCCGCTCGTCCAACGGCAGCCCGGCCAGCTCCTCCGCGCGGGTGGCCCGCGCCGAGGCGGCGTCGACGCCCTCGAACGCCTCGATGAACCGCTGCACCGGGTCGTAGCCCTCGCGGCGGCGGTCGTAGACCAGGTCGAGAGCGACCTCACGCTGCGCGTCCGGAATCTTCGACATCGGCAGGATCTTGCTGGCGTGCACGATCGCCGAGGTCAGCCCGGCCTGTACGCACTCGTGCAGGAAAACCGAGTTGAGCACCTGCCGGGCGGCCGGGTTGAGGCCGAACGACACGTTCGAGATGCCGAGCGTGAAGTTGACCCCCGGGTAACGGGCGGCGATCTCCCGGATCGCCTCGATCGTCTCGATGCCGTCCCGGCGGGTCTCCTCCTGACCGGTGGCGATCGGGAAGGTCAGCGCGTCGATGAGGATGTCCGCCCGGTCCATCCCCCACCGGCCGGTCAGGTCGTCGATCAGCCGCGCCGCGACCCGTACCTTCCACTCCCTGGTACGGGCCTGGCCCTCCTCGTCGATGAGCAGCGCGACCACGGCCGCGCCGTGCTCGGCGATCACCGGCATCACCCGGGCGTACCGGGAGTCGGGGCCGTCGCCGTCCTCGAAGTTGACCGAGTTGACCACGCAACGCCCACCGAGCATCTCCAGCCCGGCCTCGATGACCTGCGGCTCGGTGGAGTCCAGCATGATCGGCAGGGTGGAGGCGGTGGCGAACCGGCCGGCCAGTTCCCGCATGTCCTGGGTGCCGTCCCGACCGACGTAGTCGACGCACAGGTCGAGCAGGTGCGAGCCGTCCCGGGCCTGGCTGCGGGCGACCTCCACACACGCCTGCCAGTCGCCGGCCAGCATCGACTCCCGGAACGCCTTGGAGCCGTTGGCGTTGGTCCGCTCCCCCACCATCAGCACCGAGGCGTCCTGGGCGAACGGCACCGGGTGGTAGATCGACGAGACACCGGCCTCGTGCCGGGGCTCACGCGGCGTCGGGGCGGTGCCGTGCAGCCGCTCGGCCAGCGCCCGGATGTGCTCCGGGGTGGTGCCGCAACAGCCGCCGATCAGCGCGACGCCGTACTCGGTGACGAAGCGTTCCAGGGCGTCGGCAAGCTCCACCGGGGTCAGCGGGAAGTAGGCCCCGTCGGCGGTCAGCACCGGCAGGCCCGCGTTCGGCATCACCGACAGCGGGATGCGCGAGTGCTGGGACAGGTACCGCAGGTGCTCGCCCATCTCGGCCGGGCCGGTGGAGCAGTTCAACCCGATCAGGTCCACCCCCAGCGGCTCGATGGCCGCCAGCGCCGCCCCGATCTCGCTGCCCACCAGCATGGTGCCGGTGGTCTCCACCGCCACGTGGCAGATGATCGGCACCCGCTGGCCGAGCGCGGCCATCGCCCGGTGCGAGCCGACCACGGCCGCCTTGACCTGGAGCAGGTCCTGGCAGGTCTCGATGATCAGGGCGTCCGACCCGCCGGCGATCAGGCCGGCGGCGTTCTCCTGGTACGCGTCGCGCAGCGTCGCGTACGGGGCGTGACCGAGGGTGGGCAGCTTGGTGCCGGGGCCGATGGAGCCGAGCACGAAGCGCGGCCGGTCCGCGGTGGCGTACGCGTCGGCGGCCTCCCGGGCGATCCGCGCGCCGGCCTCGGAGAGTTCCCGGATGCGGTGCGGGATGTCGTACTCACCGAGGTTGGCGAGGTTGGCGCCGAACGTGTTCGTCTCGACGCAGTCCGCCCCGGCGGCCAGGTACGCCTCGTGCACTCCACGCACCACGTCGGGCCGGGTCACGTTGAGGATCTCGTTGCAACCCTCCAGCCCTTCGAAGTCGTCGAGGCTCAGGTCGGCCGCTTGCAGCATCGTCCCCATCGCGCCATCGGCGATGAGGATCCGGTCGGCTAGCACATCCAGCAACGAAGTCCGCACGGCTTCAGGTTAGTGCGAAAATCCCGGCCACTGTTGCGCCCCGGTGCTGTCCCACAATGTGTCAGCCGAATCACCGTACCGGTTCGTGCCGGTTCGTCGGCCCGGCGCGGCGGCGGAACGGCGCGGCCGACGGGCCACGCACCGCCCCGGCACGTAGGCTGGCGGACGTGAAGGACATCAGGGACGGCACCGTGCACGGCGGGCGGGTGACCGGGCCGACGCCCGGCGCCGTCCGCGACGAGCAGGGCGAGGTGACGGCGTGACCGAGTTCGACGGGCTGCCGGTGCTGCGGTCCCCGGTGGCGATCGCCGCCTTCGAGGGCTGGAACGACGCCGCGGACGCCTCCACCGCCGCCGTGGAACACCTGGAGCAGGTCTGGCAGGCCCGCCAGATCACCGAGATCGACCCGGAGGAATTCTACGACTTCCAGGTCAGCCGCCCGACCATCACGATGTCCGACGGCGAGACCCGCCGGGTGGAGTGGCCCACCACCAAGTTCATGGTCGCCAGCCCCGAGGGCACCGACCGCGACGTGGTGCTGATCCGCGGCATCGAGCCGAGCATGCGCTGGCGCACCTTCTGCGAGCAGGTGCTGGAGCTCTGCCACAGCCTGGAGGTGGAACGGGTGGTGCTGCTCGGCGCGCTGCTGGCCGACGTGCCGTACACCCGGCCGTTGCCGATCAGCGGCAGCGCCTCCGACGCCGGGGCGGCCGAGCGCTACCAGCTCACCCCCACCCGCTACGACGGCCCCACCGGCATCGTCGGCGTGCTCCAGGACGCCTGCACCCGGGCCGAGGTCGACGCGGTGTCGTTCTGGGTGCACGTGCCGCACTACGCCAACAACCCGCCCTGCCCGAAGGCCACCCTCGCCCTGCTGCACCGGGTCGAGGACGTGCTCGACCTGCCGGTGCCGATGGCCGACCTGGCCGAGGAGGCCGCCGAGTGGGAGCAGCGGGTGCGCAGCGCCGCCGAGCAGGACGCCGAACTCGGCGAGTACGTCCGTGAGCTGGAGGAACGGGTCGGCGACGCGGGCATCACCCCGCTGACCGGTGACGAGATCGCCCAGGAGTTCGAGAAGTACCTGCGCCGCCGGGGCGGCTCCGCCGGCCCGACCGCCGGTTCCTGGTAATCCCCTGCCCCGATCACACCGGGCCCGGACGCGTCGTCGTCCCGGGCCCGGTTCCGTCCGGCCCTGACATCGACGCTCCGCCCGGCCCGACATCGACGCTCCGTCCGACCCTGACATCGACGCTCCGCCCGACCTTGACATCGACGCAAGCCGGTGGCCGTTCTGCGTGTCCGGGTGGCGGCGTCACCCGCTCTAGGGCATCCTAGGAACCTAGCTGTCAGGAGGAGGCAGGCGTGCAGATCAACCCGGGAGCCGCCGAGTTCCCGCACCGGCAGATCGCCGCGCAGCTCAAGGCCCAGGTGCGCCGGGGCGACTGGGCGCCCGGCGAGCGGCTGCCGTCCATCCCGGCCATCGCCGAGATGTTCGGCGTCGCCAAACAGACCGTGCAGCGCGCCGTCGACCAGCTACGGGTCGAGGGAATCCTGATCACCAAACCCGGCTCCGGCACGTACGTCCGGGGCACCCGACGCCGGCTCAACCGGCTCTCCCGGGGCCGGTACGGCGGCTTCCGCGGCTACCACACCGACCTGGCCGCCCGGTACCGCCAGCAGCTCGTCTCCGTCGGCCGCGCCCCCGCCCCGCCGGAGGTGGCCGACGCGTTCGGCGTCGCCGACGGCACCGAACTGCTGTGCCGCCGCCACCTGGTCCGCACCGACGAGTCGCCGGTCGAGGTGGGCGCCTCCTGGTTCCTGCCGAAGGACACCACCGGCACCTCGCTGGAACGGGCCGAGGCGTTCGGCCGCCCGCTCTACCAGGAGGCCGAGGAGGCCACCGGCCGGCGGTACACCACCGCCGCCGACACGATCAGCGCCCGCCAGCCCAGCCGGGAGGAGGCCGAGACCCTCCAGATCCGCCCGGACACCCCCGTGCTGCACCTGCTGCACGTCGCCTACGACGCCCACCGCAAGCCGATCGAGGTCGCCCAGGCCACCTGGCCCGGCCCGATGACCACGCTCACCGAGGAGTACCAGGTCCCCGGCCCCGCACCCGAACCGGATCCCGACCCCGGCCTGGTCCTCGGCTGACAGCCGGCCCGCCCGGCTCGGGCTCGGCCCGGGCTGGCTCGGCCCGGGCTGGCTCGGCCCGGGCTGGCTCGGCCCGGGCTGGCTCGGCCCGGGCTGGCTCGGCCCGGGCTGGCTCGGCTTAATTCGCCCTGTCGCTCGCCTAGTCCGTTGAGCAGAGGACTTGCAGTTCTTCCCGTGCGTGCCGTCGATCCCCGCACTGAGCGAAGCCCTTGGGACGACCACCGTCCGAGGAGCCGTATGCCACTCAGTCATATTTATGCCGGAGTGGCATACCGGATGCCAGGCACATACTGCCGCCAGGCGAGAAGCCAAGCCGGGCCAAGCCGTGTCGGGGCCGGGCCAAGCGGGGCCGGGCCAGGCCAAGCCGCCACGAACATCCGCGCCGCCCGCATCGGACCCACCGTGTGCGAACTCGACGGCCCGATACCGTGTCGGGCCAGGCCAGGGCCAGGCCAGGGCCAGGTCGGGGCCAGGCCAGGTCGGGGCCAGGCCGGGTCGGGGCCAGGCCGGGTCGGGGCCAGGCCGGGTCGGGGCCAGGCCGGGTCGGGGCCAGGCCGGGTCGGGCGCAGCCAGCCCCGCCGGCCGACCTGCGCCCGGTTCCGGTCGGTCAGAGGCGGATGCCGAGGAGGGCGTCGACCGTGTCGGCGAACAGGGCGGGCGCCCCCGGGTCGTCCCCGCCGCCGGCGAGAGCCCGGTCGGCCCAGTCGTCGGCCAGGGCGAGGGCACCGGGGGTGTCGAGGTCGTCGCCGAGCCGGGCACGTACCCCGGCCAGGAAGTCGGCCCCGGACGGCCCGGCGGGCGCGGCGGCGGCCCGCCGCCAACGGCCGAGCTGCTCCTGCGCGGCGACCAGCAGTTCGTCGGTCCAGGCCCGGTCGGCGCGGTAGTGCCCGGCCAGCAGCCCGAGCCGCACGGCCATCGGGTCGACCTGGTCGGCGCGCAGCCGGGAGACGAAGACCAGGTTGCCCTTGGACTTCGACATCTTCTCGCCGTCCAGGCCGATCATGCCGGCGTGCACGTAGTGGGCGGCGAACGGGGCCGCGCCGGTGAGCCGCTCGGCGTGCGCGGCGGAACACTCGTGGTGCGGGAAGAGCAGGTCGTTGCCGCCGCCCTGCACGTCGACCCGGTCGCCGAGCAGGTTGAGCGCGATCACCGTGCACTCGATGTGCCAACCGGGACGACCCGCGCCCAGCTCCCCGCCCGGCCAGGACGGCTCGCCGGAACGGGCGCCGCGCCACAGCAGCGGGTCGAGCGGGTCGCGCTTGCCGGCCCGGTCCGGGTCGCCGCCGCGTTCCGGGAAGACCTCCAGCATCTGTTCCCGGGTCAGGTTGGACTCGTAGCCGAACGCCGGGACCGCGCTGATGTCGAAGTAGACGTCGCCGGTGCCGTCGTCGAGCTGGTACGCCGCGCCGTCCTTGAGCAGCACCTGCACCTTGTCGGCGATGTCCGGGATCGACTCCACCGCGCCGACGTAGTACGCCGGCGGGATGATCCGCAGCGCCTCCATGTCCTCCCGGAACAGCGCCGTCTCCCGCATCGCCAGGACCTTCCAGTCCTCGCCGTCACGCGCGGCGCGCTCCAGCAGCGGATCGTCGATGTCGGTGACGTTCTGCACGTACCGGACGGTCAGGCCGGCGTCGCGCCACATCCGCTGCACCAGATCGAAGGTGATCATAGTGGCGGCGTGGCCCAGGTGGGTGGCGTCGTACGGGGTGATGCCGCAGACGTACATGGTCGCCGGCCCGGCCGGCCGGCTCGGGTGGACACCGCGCCGCGCCGAGTCGTACAAGCTCAGTGGCCCGCCGTCACCCGGCAGCCGTGGCACCTCGTGTCCCGCCCAAGACTCCATGACCGTCAGCCTAACGAGCCGTCAGGCGACCGGGAGCCGCCGCCCGGGTGATCAACGCGACAACGGCTCACATGGGCGGCCACGGCATCGCCGGCCAGTCCTCCGGCGGCAACGGGAAGCGCCCGGTCGCGCGCAACCGCTGCACCCGGGCCGCCAGCTCGGCCACCTCGCCGAGGGTGAGGTGCTCGGCCAGCTCCTCACCCAGCTCACCGGCGACCTGCCCGGCGAGGGCGTCCAACGTCTGCACCGCGTCCGGCGGGAGCTGCCGGCCGGCCCAACCCCACAGGACGGTGCGCAGCTTGCCCTCGACGTGGAAGCAGAGCCCGTGGTCGACCCCGTAGATCCGGTCGTCCGGGCCGACCAGCACGTGACCGCCCTTGCGGTCGGCGTTGTTGAGCACCGCGTCCAGCACGGCCAGCCGGGCCAGCCGGGGATCGTCGGCGTGCGCCAGGGCGTACGCGGCCCCGTCGTCGTCGCGGGCCGCGGCGACCGGGAACCAGCGCGGCGGCACCGCCTCGGCGGGCACGAAACCGACCAGCGACTCGGCGTCGTCCGGCTCGTCGATCCAGAGCTGACAGGAGCCCGGCCCGAACGGCCCGTCGCGCAGCACCGTCGGCGGGACCAGGTCCCAGCCGGTGGCCCGGGACACCAGGTAGGCCGAGACCTCCCGGCCGGCCAGGGTGCCGTCGGGGAAGTCCCACAGCGGTCGCTCGCCCCGCACCGGCTTGTAGACGCAGCGGGCCGTCCGCCCGTCCAGGGTCAGGATCCCGCGCAGGGTGGTGTTGGAGGCGTCGACCAGCCGACCCTCCAGGTCGATCTCACCGTCGCGCAGCAGGCGGAGCGCGGCGCTGGCGTCCTGGCGCCGCAACTCCGACGAGGTCACCGGTGGTAGCCGTTGTGCCGGGGGCAGAGGTGACCGGCCGGGTCGAGCGGCTGGCCGCACAGCGGGCAGGGCGGCCGGCCGGCGTTGACCACCCGGCGGGCCCGCTCGATGAACTCGCGGGTCGCCTCGGGGGTCAGTCGCACCCGCAGCCGGTCGAGATCCTCGTCCGGCTCCTCGTCCTCGTCCTCGTCGGCCTCGTCGTCGTCGCCGCCCAGCTCGACCTCGACGTCCGCCTCACCGGCGGCGATCGCCTCGATCACCACGGTGGCGGTGTCCACGTCGAAGGCGAGCCCGAGGGTGCCGACCCGGAACTCCTCGTCGACCGGAGTGTCCAGCGGCTCGTTGTCGCCGACGGCCGGCGGCGCCTCCGGCAGCTCGACACCGAACCGCCGGCGCGCCTCGGAGAGCAACTCCTCCAGCTTCTCGGCGAGCAGGGACACCTGCACCTTCTCCAGCGCGACGCTGACCAGCCGGCCGCCGCCACGCGCCTGGAGGAAGAACGTACGCTCCCCGGGCGCCCCGACCGTCCCGGCGACGAACCGCTCCGGCGGCTCGAAGGCGTGCACCTGGTGGGTCATACCCACGACCCTATCCGGCCCGTGGAAGCGTCGCGCAACGCACCGACGCCGAATCAGCCGAGGGCGAAATGCCGGCGGCCACCCGGGGCGACGACGGGCGGGACGGCCCGGTTCACCCGGCCGCCCCGGCACCCCCGCCCACGGCGGCGTCCGAGTCGACGGCCCGGGACGACCGGCGTCGCCGCCTGCGGGGTGGCGGCACCAGGCCGGACAGGTCGCCGCCGGTGTCGTTGAGCCGGACCAGGAACGGCCGCAGCGGGGTGTAACGGATCGCGGTGACCGAGGCCGGGTCGGCGACGATGCGCTGGAAGAGGTCGAGGTGCACACCGAGCGCGTCGGCCACGATGGCCTTGATCACATCGCCGTGGCTGCACGCCAGCCAGACCGCCTCCGGCCCGTGCTCGGCGGTCACCCGGGCGTCCCAGGAGCGCACCGCGGCGACCGCCCGGGCCGCCATCTGCGCCATCGACTCGCCGCCGGGGAAGACGGCGGCGCTGGGGTGCTGCTGCACCACCGGCCAGAGCGGCTCCTTGGCCAGCTTCTTCAGCGGCTGCCCCTCCCAGGCGCCGTAGCCGCACTCGATCAGGCCCTCCTCGACGACCGGCTCGGCCTGCGGCAGTGCCAGCGCGAGGGTCTGCCGGCAACGGATCAGCGGGCTGGTCACCACCGCCGCCAGCGGCAGGCCCCGCAGCCGCCCGCCGACCGCGTCCGCCTGCGCCCGACCGGTGTCGTCCAGCTCGACCGGCTGACGGCCGGCCAGCCCCCCGTCGGCGTTCGCCGTCGTCCGGCCGTGTCGCAGAAGCAGAAGGGTCGCCACGACACCACCCTAGGCGCAGCCCGCCCGCGACGGCCCCCGACACCGCGGTGTCGGGGGCCGTCGGCAGGCCGGCCCGTCAGGTGGCGCTGATCCTGCCGGTGAGCAGCAGCGACAGCACCAGCGTGCCGAGCGCCACCCGGTAGAGGACGAAGACGTACAGGGTGTGGTGGGCCACGTAGCGCAGCAGCCAGGCGATGGCGGCGTAGCCGATGGCGAAGGCGATGACCGTGGCCACCACGATCTGCGCCACGGTGGGCACCGAGGTGCCCGGCGCGGCCGGTTCGAACACGTCCCCGACGCTGAACACCCCGGACATCACCACCGCCGGGATGGCCAGCAGGAACGAGTACCGGGCGGCGGCCTCCCGGGTGAGGTTCAGCAGCAGGCCGGCGGTGAGCGTGCCGCCGGAGCGGGACACCCCGGGAATCAGCGCCATCGCCTGGGCGAAGCCCATCACCACGCCGTCGCGCATCCGGAAGTTCTCCAGGGTGCGGGTCTGCCGTCCCCAGTACTCGGCGAAGGCCAGCACGAAGGCGAAGACGATCAAGGTGGTGGAGACCACCCACAGGTTGCGCCCGGCGGTACGGATCTGGTCCTTGAACAGGAAGCCGAACAGCCCGATCGGGATCGAGCCGACGATCACGTACCAGCCCATCCGGTAGTCGAGGCTGGAACGCACCGAACGGTCCCGGATGCCGACCAGCCAGACCCGGGTGATCCGCCAGATGTCCTTGGCGAAGTAGATGAGCACGGCCGCTTCGGTGCCGAGCTGGGTGACCGCGGTGAACGACGCACCCGCGTCGCGGCCGAAGAAGAGCGCCGAGGTGATCCGCAGATGCCCCGACGAACTCACCGGGAGGAACTCGGTGAGCCCCTGGACGATGCCCAGGACGATGGCCTCGACCCAGCTCACTCGCCGACTCCGGAAAGGTCGAGGGCCTCGGCGACGGTGCGCAGGGTCCGCACCCCACTGTCCCGGTCGGCGACGAAGAGGGTGACCGACAGGGTGCTGACGCCGGCCGCCGCGTACTCCCGCATCCGCTCGGCGATGCGCTCCTTCGGGCCGAGCAGCGAGGTCCGGTCGATGAACTCCGTCGGCACCGCCGCCGCCGCGTCGCGCTGCCGCTTCGCCAGGTAGAGGTCCTGCACCTCCCGGGCGGCGTCGCCGTAGCCCATCCGGGTGGCGAGCTGGTTGTAGAAGTTCTGCTGCCGGCTGCCCATGCCGCCGACGTAGAGCGCGGCGTACCAGCGGACCAGCTCGGCGCAGGAGGCCACGTCGTCGCCGACCACCACCGGCACCGAGGGGACCACGTCGAAGCCGGCCAGCTCCTTGCCGGCCTTCGCCCGGCCGGCCCGCACCGAGGCGAGCTGCTCGTCGGCGAACTCCGGGGCGTAGAAGACGGCCAGCCAGCCGTCGGCGATCTCGCCGGCCAGCTCCAGGTTCTTCGGGCCGACGGCGGCCAGGTAGATCGGGATGTGTTCGCGCGGCGGATGGAAGCCCAGCCGCAGGGCTTTGCCGGGACCGTCGGGCAGGGGCAGCGTGTAGTGCTCGCCGTCGTACGCGACCTCCTTGCGGGCCACCGCCAGCTTGACGATGTCGACGTACTCCCGGGTGCGGGCCAGGGGCTTGCCGAACCGGACGCCGTGCCAGCCCTCGGAGACCTGCGGGCCGGAGACGCCCAGGCCGAGCCGGAACCGGCCGCCGGAGAGCGCGTCGATGGTCGCCGCGGTCATCGCGGTCATCGCCGGGGTACGGGCGGGAATCTGCATCACCGCGCTGCCCACGTCGATCCGCTCGGTCTGGCCGGCCATCCAGGCCAGCATGCTCGGGGAGTCCGAGCCGTACGCCTCCGCCGCCCACACCACCGAGTAGCCGAGCCGGTCCGCTTCCTGGGCAAGCGCCAGGTGGTCTGCCGGCGTGCTCCACGCCGTCTGGTATCCGAGGCTGAGCCCGAGTCGCACTGATCCTCCCCATCCCGCACCACAGGTCGCACCAGGTTACGCAATGGCGTGGGCCGGTCCGCTCACCGGCTCGCCACCGGCCTCCGGGCGGACAACGAGTGGCCGGGCCGTCGGTCACGGTCGGATCGGCGACGCTACGGGCAGAGATGCCGGGAGCGAGGATATCGGTTGCGCCGGGTTCGAAATAAGGTTCACCCATGCAACAGCGACCGCTCGGCCGAAGCGGGCTGGCGGTTTCCCGGCTCGCGCTCGGCACCATGACCTGGGGTCGGGACACCGACGCCGACGACGCGGCCGCCCAGCTGAAGAGTTTCCTCGACGCGGGCGGCAACCTGGTCGACACCGCCGACGTGTACGCCGACGGGGACGCCGAGTCGGTGCTCGGGTCGCTGCTGGGCACCCTGGTCCCCCGCGACGACCTGCTGATCGCCACCAAGGCCGGCCTGCGGCCGGGCAGCGGCCGGCGGCGCGACGGTTCCCGCGGTCACCTGCTGCGCACCCTGGACGCCTCGCTGCGCCGGCTCGGCACCGACCACGTCGACCTGTGGCAGGTGCACGGCTACGACCCGGACACCCCGCTGGAGGAGACCCTCGCCGCGCTGGACCACGCGGTCGCCTCGGGCCGGGTCCGCTACGTCGGCGTGTCGAACTTCTCCGGCTGGCAGACCGCCCGCGCCGCCGCCTGGCAGGCCGCCTGGCCGGGGCGCGCCCCGGTGGTCGCCGCCCAGGTCGAGTACTCGCTGCTGGAGCGGGGGGTGGAGCGGGAGGTGCTGCCGGCCTGCGCGGCGCTGGGGCTGGGCGTGCTGCCCTGGTCGCCGCTCGGCCGGGGGGTGCTGACCGGCAAGTACCGCAACGGCCGGCCGGCGGACTCGCGGGCCGCCTCGCCGCACTTCGAACGGTTCGTCGCCACCTACCTGGAGCCGCGCTGCTCCAGCATCGTGGAGGCGGTGACCATCGCCGCCGGCGGGCTGGGCGTGTCACCGATGGAGGTGGCGCTGGCCTGGATCCGGGACCGGCCGGGGGTGACCGCGCCGATCCTCGGGGCCCGCACGGTCGGGCAGTTGCTGGGCGCGTTGCAGGTGGACCGGATGACCCTGCCGGAGGAGATCACCACGGCCCTGGACGACGTGTCCGCCGGGCCGGTCGGCTACCCGGAACGCGAGGGCTGACCCGCCGGCCTCCCGACCGGCTCCCGCGCGTGCCGCCGACGGCGTCCGACCGGACGGCCGCCGGGGTGGGCCGCCGGGGTGGGCCGCCGGGCGCGTCGACAAGGTGGCGGACCGCCCCAAAGGCCACCGGAGCGCGTCAATCCCACCGATCACCCTTTACCAACTGTCACCCGCTCATAATTCGATCCACCCGCTCTGGATGATGTGCCCGAATAGGCGGCTTCGGCGGCCCTGGCGCGCTTTGGACCGTCTTTCTCTGTCCGCTTTTCGGCGGCCCCGCCCGAAAAGGGATTCGACCCGCCGGCGGTAATCCGATCCGACGCCGACAAACATTGTGACGAACCAATGACGGTGCTCTAATTATGGCGGCGTGAGCGACCCCCCGCCGCGTCGTTTCTCCTATTCCGTTGGAGGACCCTGTGGACCGTAAGATCGACGTCAAGCGCAAGCCGGCCAAGGTCGTCGTGCGCAAGCTCGAAAGGCTCGAGACCACCGTCGCCATCATCACCGACCCGGGCTGCCGCAACGACCTCTGCGGCTGATCGACACCCTCCCGACCGGGGCGCGGCCAGCCGCGCCCCGGTCGACCACCGTCCAGGAGGTCATCCACATGCAGCGGCCCCGGATCAAGGGCATCCACAAGCCGGTACGACTGAGCCCGACCCTGATCAACATCGGTGGCCGCCAGGTGGGCATCGGCGCGGAGATCGACGACGAGGACGGCACCCTCTGGTCGCTGCTCGCCCTGATGGACGGCACCCGCACCCGGGACGGGATCGTCGCCGAGCTGCTCGCCGCCCGCCCGGAGCTGGACGCCGACGAGGCGACCGACGCGATGCGGACGATCATCGACGCCGGCTACGTGGAGGACGCCGCCGCGCCGCCCCCGCCCGAGCTGAGCCCCGCCGAGGTCGACCGGTACGACCGGGCGCTGACCTACCACGCCTGGGTGGACCTCACCCCGCGCGCCTCCCGGTACGACGTGCAGGCCCGGCTCAAGGCCAGCCGGGTGACGGTGCTGGGGCTGGGCGGCTCCGGCTCGGCGGTCGCCGCGTCCCTGGTCGCCGCCGGGGTCGGCGCGGTGCACTGCGTCGACTTCGACGTGGTCGAGCCCGGCAACCTGACCCGGCAACTGCTCTACACCGAGGACGACATCGGTGCCCCGAAGGTCGCCGCCGCGGTGGCCCGGCTCCGCCGGATGAACTCCCACGTCACGGTGACCGGCGAGGAGAACAAGGTCGACTCGACCGAGGCCGTGGCCACGCTGATGCGCGACCGGGACCTGCTCGTGCTCTGCGCCGACCAGCCCCTGCACACCATCCGGGAGTGGACCAACCGGGCGGCGCTGGCCACCGGCACACCCTGGATGATCGCCCAGTACGCCGGCCCGATGGCGGTGGTCGGCCTCTTCGTACCCGGCCGGACCTGCTGCCAGGCGTGCCTGCCGAGCGTCACCGACCGGCTCCGCGAGCAGCACGGCGCCGAACCGGAGGAACTCTTCCCGTTCACCGGGCACGCGGTGATCGCCCCCACCGCGAACCTCACCGGCCACCTGGCCGCCCTCGACGCGGTCTACCACCTCGCCGGCATCCCGACCAGCACCCGGGGCCGGATGTTCCACCTGAGCCTCACCGACCTGACCTACCACTACGTGGTCAACCCCCGGCCCGGCGCCCGGTGCGACACCTGCGGCTGGCTCCAGGAGGAACGGTGAACGCGCTCGGGCTGGACAGCCGGCCACCGGTGGCCAACCTGGTGGTCCGCCAGGAGGAGGAGGACGAGTACGTCGTCGGCGACCCGGGCAGCGGAAACTTCGTCGTGGTCCCCGAGGTCGGGGCGCGACTGGTCGCGCTGTTCGCCGCCGGGCACACCATCGCCGAGGCCGCCGACGAGGTGGAACGCGAGACCGGCGAGCCGGTCGACGCGCTGGACTTCGTCGAGGTGCTCGTCGACGCGGGCATCATCGACGCGCGGGCCGGCGACGCCCCGCCACCCGCCCCGGTGCGGCACTGGTCGGTGTCCCGGATCCCGGCCCGCCTCGTCCGGCCGCTGTTCGGCCGGGTGGCCTGGACGGTCTACGTCGGCGCCCTGCTGGCGACGCTGGCGATGTTCGCCGCCGAGCCGTCCCTGCTGCCCACCTACGAGGACACCTTCATCTTCCCGGACGTGGTGCTCAGCCTGCTGATCACCAACGTCACGGTGGCCCTGCTGACGGTGGTGCACGAGGTCTGGCACGCGTTCGCCGGCGCGGCCGTCGGGGTGCCGTCCCGGCTGCGGCTGGAACGCCGGGGCGTCTTCCCCGTCCTGGAGACCGACCTGACCGGGCTCTGGGCGCTGCCGCCGGAGCGGCGCTACGGCCCCTTCCTCGCCGGCATGGCCGTCGACGGGCTGCTGCTGTTCGCCGCGGTCGCACCCCGCTTCGCCTGGTCGCGGGGCTGGCTCGAACTGCCGCCGGGGATGGTCCGGTTCCTCGCCATGGTGGTGTTCAGCCAGGCCGTCAAGCTGGCCTTCCAGACCCTGGCCTACCTGCGCACCGACATGTACCTGGTAATGGCGACCGCGACCGGCTGCCGCAATCTGCACGAGGTGACCCGGCTCAGCCTCAAACGGTGGATCCGCCGGTTGACCCCGGCCGAGGCGACCGTCCTACGCGACGCGCACGCCCGGGACCTGCGGGTGTCCCGCTGGTACCGATTGCTGTACCTGGCCGGTGTCATCTGGATGGTCTGGTTCGTCATCCATTTTCTCGTGCCGAGCGCGAAAGTGACATTGGGTTGGGCCGGCGGAGTGCTGATCGGCGCCCCGTTCGGCAGCGCCTACTGGTGGGAGGGAATTGCGTTGGCCGCATTCGCGTCACTCAACGTACTGCTTCCCGTCGGGGTAATCGTGCGTAATCGTTACCGCGCCGGAAGGCTGGCCGCATGAACCGCAGATGGCTCGGTCCGGTGGTCAGCGTCGCGGTCACCGTGCTCAGCGTGGCGACCATGTCCGGCCTCGGCGTGGGGGTGCTGCTCGGCCTTTCCGGCGGCGACGCCGCGCTCCCCTGCGACCGGCTGCCCGGCACCGCACAACCGTTCGAGGGCGACCGGCACATCGCCTACGAGGGCGCACCGCACGACGCGTACCGGTCGATGCCCCCCACCTCCGGGCCGCACTCGCCCCGGGTGATCGTGCCGGGGATCTACCGGGACGCGGTCCCGGAGGAACTCCAGGTGCACGCCCTGGAGCACGGCCACGTGCTGGTGCAGTACGCCCCCGACGTCCCGGCGGCCGACGTCGAGACGCTCGAACGCATCGGCCGCCGCCACCCGCGCGACGTGGTGGTCGCGCCCTACCCGACGCTGGGCCACGGCATCGGGCTGACCGCGTGGCAGCGGCTGCAACGCCTGGACCGCCTCGACGAGCGGGCGGTGGAGCAGTTCGTCGACCGGCTCGCCGGCCGCTACAACCACTCCTGGCAGGACGGGGCGACCGACTGCGTGCCGGACTGAGCCGGAACCGGACGGCGCGCCCACCGGGGGCGACCGCACCCGGACGGCCGCCGGCGGCGGCGGCGCGGCTCACCCGTCAGGGGGTGGCGGAGGGCCGCCCGGCTGGGCAGCATAGGTCACATGGACTACGAATACGCGCCGCTACGGTTGCCGCCGAACGTCGACCGGTTGACCGCCGCGGTGCAGCTAGCGATCCAGGCGGAGTTCTCCGGATGGGAGTTGGCCCGGGTGCAGTTGTTCCGCGACGGCACCCGCAAGGTGATGCTGCGACGCCGCCGGGTGAACCAGCCGCAGCCCGGCCTGTCGTACTGACCCGCCGCCGGGCGAACCCCCGGCGGGCCCGACCCGACCGGGGCGGCGAGCACCCGGGCGGGGCGGGACGGCGGACCGTCCCGGGGCCGCGACCGCGCGGTCGAGCCCCGGGACGGTCCCGGCCTAGTGCTGGTGACCGGCGTGGTCGTGGTCGTCCTCGTCGAGGAACGGGTGCTCGTCGAGCCGCCCGACGAGGCGGTCGTCGGCGGCCGGGGTGAACGGGCCCACCGGGTCGTCGTCGTCGAAGGACTCCAGGTCGACCGGGGTGCCGACCTCGCTGACCATCACCACGCCGTCCAGCGGCTCCAGCTCCGGCACGTCCAGCGCGCTCAGCGAGCCGTCGCCGCTCTGGAGCAGCTCCAGCACCGCCTCGCCCACCCCCTCGACCGGGGCCGGCTCGTCCTCCTCGGGGGTGCTCTCCCGGCGGGCGACCTCGGCGACCCGGAGCAGCGCCGAGACGCTGGGCACCCGGTAGTCGCGGCGCTGCCGCACCGAGATGACCCTCGGGTGCGGGTCGGTGGCCTCGACGCCCTCGGCGCCGCCGCCGAACCGCTCGTCCGCCTCGTCCGGGTCGATCGACTCGACGTCCCACGGGGTGACCTCGCCGAACGCGTCGAGCAGCCGCTCGTCGTAGGCGAAGGAGGCGTTGTTCAACGTCACGTACGCCTGCCACACGTCGTCGTCGTCGATCCGCCCCTGGGCGGCGCGTACGGCCGTCAGGTGGGCGCGGGCCGCGTCGATCACGCGCTCCAGGGCGGCGTCCAGCTCACCGTGCTGGTCGGTCATGGGGCAGTCCCTTCGACAATGGGGGGAGGTGCGGCACCGGAGCTGGTCAGCAGTTGCGGAGGAACCGGTCGAGAACCCGCACGCCGAACTGTAGTCCGTCCACCGGAACCCGCTCGTCGATGCCGTGGAACAGCGCCGAGAAGTTGAGGTCGGCCGGCAGGCGCAGCGGGGCGAACCCGAAACAGCGGATGCCGAGCTGCGAGAACGCCTTGGCGTCGGTCCCGCCGGAGAGCATGTACGGCACCGGCCGGGCCCCCGGGTCCTCGGCGCGCAACGCCGCCGACATCGCCTCGACCAGGTCGCCGTCGAAGGTGGTCTCCAGGGCCGGCTGACGCTGGACGTACTCGATGTCGATGTCCGGGCCGACCAGCTCACGCAACTGCCGTTCCAGCAGCTCGGACTGCCCGGGCAGGCTGCGGCAGTCGATGGTGGCGGTGGCCCGGCCGGGGATGACGTTGTCCTTGTAGCCGGCGGCCAACCGGGTCGGGTTGGCGGTGCTGCGGATGGTGGCGCCGATGATGTTGGCGATCGGGCCGAGCTTGGCGATGGCGGTCTCCGGGTCGTCCGGGTCCAGCTCCACGCCGAGCACGTCGGAGACCTCCTCCAGGAAGGCCCGCACGGTCGGGGTGACGGTGACCGGGAACCGGTGCCGGCCGATCCGGGCGACCGCCTCGGCCAGCGCGGTGACCGCGTTGTCGTCGTGGATGAACGAGCCGTGCCCCGGCCGGCCCTTGGCGTGCAGCCGCAGCCAGTCCAGGCCCTTCTCGGCGGTCTCGATCAGGTAGAGCCGCTGGGCGTCGCTGATCGAGTACGAGAAGCCGCCCACCTCGCCGATCGCCTCGGTGCAGCCGTCGAAGAGGTCGCGGTGCCGCTGCACCAGGAAGTGCGCGCCGTAGTCGCTGCCCGCCTCCTCGTCGGCGGTGTAGGCCAGTACGATGTCGCGCGGCGGACGGACCCCGGTGCGCTGCCAGTGCCGCACCACGGCGAGCACCATCGCGTCGAAGTCCTTCATGTCGATCGCGCCCCGGCCCCACAGGTAGCCGTCGCGGACCTCGCCGGAGAACGGGTGCACCGACCACTCGTCGGCGTCGGCGGGCACCACGTCCAGGTGGCCGTGCACCAGCAGCGCCTCCCGGCCGGGGTCGGCGCCGGGGATGCGGGCGACCAGGTTGGCCCGGCCGGGCGCCGACTCGATCAGTTCGGCGTCGACGCCGACCTCGGCGAGCTTCTCCGCGACGTACTCGGCGGCCCGGCGCTCCCCGGCGCTGGTGGCGTTGTCACCGGTGTTGGTGGTGTCGATCCGCAGCAGGTCACGGCAGAGGTCGACGACCTCTACGGTGGGGTCGGGCGGGGCGGAGGCGGCGTCGCTCGTCATCGCCTCTTTCTACCAGTCGCCGGTCCCGCCGCGAACGGCCCGGCCCGCCCCGCGTTTGGCGGTCGTCCGGTACGGGTACCGGCGCTGGCGTCCCCGCACCGCCCGTCGCACCGGCCGTCGCACCGCTGCGGCCACCCCGTCGAGGAGGGCACCATGTCCGCCGTTCCCCTGCCCCCGCTGCCGCCCGCCGCGGACGACGCCTACCGCCCGGGTGGGCGGAGCATGGCCGACCTCGCCGACGCCGAGCACCGGCACCTGCTCAGCCTGGTCGACCAGGTCACCGACCCCGACCTGACGCCGCAGCGACGGCGGGAGGTGCTGGAGGTGCTCACCGCCACGGTGGCCCGGCACCTGTCGGCCGAGGAGCAGTACCTGCTGCCCACCGTCCGCGCCGCGCTGACCGACGTCGCCGACCGGGTGGACCGGGAGATCGAGGCGGACGGGGCGTTGCTCACCGCGCTCAAGGCCCTCGCCGGTCCGGACGACCCGGCGCTGACCGAGGTGGCCGCGCGGCTGCGCCGGCACGTCACGGCGATCGCCGACCTGATCACCCCACTGCGCGAGGTGGCCAGCGACGCCGAGCTGATCCGGCTGGGCAACCGGTGGGAGATCGCCGAGGAGGCGGCGCCGACGAGGCCGCACCCGGGCACCCCGGCGACCCCGCCGTGGAACCGGATCGTGGAACCGGCGGTGGGCGTGGTGGACAAGCTGCGCGACGCGGTGACCGGCCGCCGCACCCACCTCAGCGACCTCCCCCACCGGTCGGAACACTGATCTATCGGCACCGATCCGCTCAGGGCCTTCCGTCGGCCGGCGCGTGGCCATACCGTCACCGTATGAACCTGGAGCTACGTCACCTGCGGGTGGTCTGCGCGATCGCCGAGACGGGCAGCGTGACGAAGGCCGCGTCCACCCTCGGCCTGGCCCAGCCGGCCCTGACCGCCCAGCTTCAGCGCATCGAGCGGACGCTGGGCGGCCCGCTGTTCGAACGGGACCGGCGCGGCGCCCGGCCCACCGCCCTCGGTGAGCTGGTGCTGGCCCGGGCCCGGGTGCTGCTGCCGGCGATGAAGGGCCTACAGGACGAGGCGGCCCGGCTGGCCGGGGCCGACGACGCCCTCGGCCGGTACCGGTTCGGCGGGGTGAACAGCCCGATCCTCGGCCGGCTGGTGCACCGGCTCGCCGCCGAGCAGCCGCACGCGCAGATCACCACCTACGCCTCCTGGTCGGCCGACGAGCTGGGCGCGCTGGTCGCCGGCGGCCGGCTCGACTTCGCGTTGAGCGGGGTCTGCGGCGACGCCACCCCGCCGGCCGAGTTCGGCCTGACCTGGCAGGAGGTGGCGGTGGACCCGGTGCTGGTGCTGCTGCCGGCCGCCCACCCGCTGGCCGACCGGGACGAGGTCGGCCTAGCCGACCTGCGCCACGAGCAGTGGGTGGCCGCGCCCGGCGACGGCTGCTTCGGGGACTGCTTCGCCGCCGCCTGCGCCCGCGCCGGCTTCACCCCCCGCAAGGTGTACGAGACCGACGTGCGCGGCTGCATGGACCTGGTCGACGCCGGCGAGGCGGTGGCGCTGTGCCAGGCCACCTTCCGCCCGGTCGCCGGACTGGTGACCCGCCGGCTGGCCGGCACCCCGCTGCGCTGGCGGCTGCTGCTCGGCTGGCACCCCGAGTCCCCGGCGGCCCGGGTCGCCGAGGCGGTGCTGGACGACGCCGTGGCCGCGTACACCGACTCGCTGGCCGCGCACCCCGACTACCTGGCCTGGCTGCTGCGGCACCCCGAGTTCGGCGCGCGGAACGCGGTGGCCCGACCGGCCGGTCGGGTGCGAACGGCCTGACGACGGGTATCAGCCCTGCATGACCGATCTCTATCCGGCCGCCGACCAGCGGGAACTGCTCCGTCGGGCGGCCGCCGCGCACACCGCCGCCGCCGGGGACGTCGAGACGTTCCTGCGCCGCCTGCCCGAGGTGCCCGATCCGGCCGACATCACCGAGTACGCCACCCTGCTCAGCCGGGAGGAGCAGACCCGCGTCGACCGGCAGGACGCCGCCGACGCCGCCGGCCTGCAACTGCCCAGCCTGGGCACCGAGTAACCCGACCGACCAGGGGCACCCGGGACGCCGTCCCGGGTGCCCCACGGATCGGTCAGCGTTCGACGAGCACGTCGTGGCCCAGGTCGAGCAGGGAGTGGCGCCACTCGTCGTCGGAGTTGCCCGCCCGGGGCTTCTCCTCGACCAGGGACCGGATCCGGTCGATCGCCGCCCGCATCACCTCCACGTCGGTGGGGGTGAGGTCGACCTTGCGCTTGCGCAGCACGGCCAGGATCTGCCGGCCCGGCTCGGGCAGGTCGAGATCCGGGGCCGGGCCGAACGACTCCTCCCCCGACCCGCGGGTCAGCAACCACTGCCGTAGCTGCTCGGAGGGGACGTTCACCTCGGCGTGGAAGTCCTCCCAGATCACCTCGACCTCGGGGTCGAGTCGCTGCTCGCGTGCCATCACGCCTCCTCTTCCGGTGGGGAGGACGGGGTCCGGTCCCCGTCCTCGGTGCGCTGCTTCAGGCCCTCCGGCGGCACCTTGACCCGGGTCGGGTTCGCCGTCGGGGGCGCGACGATCGGCGCGGTCCGTTCGGCGTTCTCCTCGGACTCCTCGGGTTCGGTCATCTCCGACCTCCGGGTCATCGGGGATGCGAGGTGGTGGCGGCGGTGTAGCCCCGGTCACCGGCGGACACCTCGATGACGAGTTGTCCGTCCCGGGCGTCGACGGTGACCTTCTGGCCCGGTGAGACCTCGTTCTCCAGCAGCATCCGGGAGAGCCGGTTGTCGACCTCCCGCTGGATCACCCGGCGCAGCGGGCGGGCCCCGAACTCCGGCTGGTAGCCGTGCTCGGCGAGCCAGTCGGTGCCGGCCGTGGTGAAGTCGACCTGGATGTCCTGGGCGTGCAGCCGGCGGCGGGTCTCCTCCAGCAGCAGCTCGGTGATCTGCCGTAGCTGCTCGGCCTCCAACCGCTGGAAGATGATCGTCTCGTCGATCCGGTTGAGGAACTCCGGACGGAAGCTCTCCTGGAGCCGGCGCATCAGCCGCTCCCGCAGCTCGTCGGCCTCCTGCTGGCCGCCGGGGGCGCCGACTCCGAAGCCGACCGTGCGCTGGCTGCCGGTGATCAGCTCCGAACCCAGGTTGCTCGTCATGATCAGGACGGTGTTCTTGAAGTTGACCGTGCGGCCCTGGCTGTCGGTGAGCCGCCCGTCGTCGAGCACCTGGAGCAGGATGTTGAACACGTCCGGGTGGGCCTTCTCGATCTCGTCGAGCAGCACCACCGCGTACGGGCGGCGGCGGACCGCCTCGGTGAGCTGGCCGGCCTCCTCGTACCCGACGTAGCCGGGGGGCGCGCCGACCAGGCGGGCCACGGTGTGCCGTTCCTGGAACTCGCTCATGTCGACCCGGACCATCCGGTCCGCCTCGCCGAACAGCGCCTCGGCGAGGGCGCGGGCCAGCTCGGTCTTGCCGACGCCGGTCGGGCCGAGGAAGAGGAAACTGCCCATCGGCCGGTTCGGGTCGGCCAGCCCGGTACGGGACCGCCGCACCGCCTCGGCCACCGCGCTGACCGCGTCGTCCTGGCCGACCACCTTCTGGTGCAGGTGTCCCTCCAGGCGCAGCAGCCGGTCCCGTTCCTCCTCGGTGAGCTGGCTGACCGGGATCCCGGTGGCCCGGGAGACCACCTCGGCGATCTCCTGCGGGCCGACCGAGGGGACCTGGCTGTCGCCCCCGTCGCCCTGGGCCCGACGGATCTGCTTCTCGACCTCGGCGAGCCGGTCGCGCAGCGTGGACGCCTTCTCGTACTGCTCGTCGGCGACGGCCTGCTCCTTGTCCCGCCGCACCTCGTCGAGCTGCTGCTCCAGCTCGCGGACGTCGGCGGCGGGAGTGCGGGTGCGCAGCCGGACCCGGGCGCCGGCCTGGTCGATCAGGTCGATCGCCTTGTCCGGCAGGAAACGGTCGGTGACGTACCGGTCGGACAGTTCGGCGGCGGCGACCAGCGCCTCGTCGGCGAAGCGGACCTGGTGGTGCGCCTCGTACCGGTCCCGCAGGCCGCGCAGGATGGCCACGGTGTCCTCGACGCCGGGCTCGGGCACCAGCACCGGCTGGAACCGGCGGGCCAGCGCGGCGTCCTTCTCGATGCTGCGCCGGTACTCGTCCAGCGTGGTCGCCCCGATCACCCGCAGCTCACCCCGGGCGAGGGCCGGCTTGAGCATGTTGGACGCGTCCATGCCGCCCTCGCTGCCGGCGCCGCCCGCGCCGACCAGGGTGTGGATCTCGTCCAGGAAGATGATCAGCTCGTCCCGGTGCGCCCGGATCTCGTCGATCACCTTCTTGAGCCGTTCCTCGAAGTCACCCCGGTAGCGGGTGCCGGCGACCAGGCCGGCCAGGTCGAGCTGGACGACCCGCTTGCCGATCAGGGTCTGCGGCACGTCGCCGTCGCAGATCCGCTCGGCCAGGCCCTCCACGATGGCGGTCTTGCCGACGCCGGCCTCGCCGATGAGCACCGGATTGTTCTTGGTCCGCCGGGACAGGATCTCCACCGCCTGCTCGATCTCGTCGGCGCGGCCGATCACCGGGTCGATCTGGTCGTTGCGGGCCAGGTCGGTGAGGTCCTGGCCGTACTGGTCGAGGGTGGGGGTGCCCCGGTCGGGCTTCGGGCCGGTCATCGGGCCGCGTTCGGCGCTGGCCGCCTGCAACGACTCGGGCTGGATCCGGCCGGCGGCGAGCATCCGCCCGGCCGGTGACTCCGGGTTGAGCGGCAGCGCCATCAGGATGTGCTCGGGACCGATGTAGTTGGCGCCCATCGCCCGGGAGAGCTGGTGGGCGTCGAGCAGCGCCCGCTTGGCCGCCGGGGTGAGCGAGAGGTTGGGCGGCACCTCCCCGCGTGGCGCCCCGTCGCCGCGCCCGCCGAGGGCGTTGACCAGGGCGTCCGGGTCGGCGCCGGCCCGGCGTACCAGGTCGCGCAGCGGCTCGCGCTGCAACGCCGCCCAGAGCAGGTGGTCGGTGTCCAGGTCGTTGCTGTGCTTCTGGGCGGCCCGCCGGGCGGCGTCGGCCAGCATCTCCCTGGCGTCGGCGGTCATCAGCCGGGTGATGTCGACCCGGTGGGCCGGTCGGCGTCCGCCCTCACCCCGGCCGAAGTACCGGGCCAGGAACTCGTCCCACGGGTCGGAGCCGAAGTCACCGGGTCCCATCATGTCTGTTCTCCGCTCCTCGGGCGCGGCAGGGTCGCCGGGGGCGACACCGCAGGCGCGGCACGGTCGCCGGTGGCTACCCGGCGGTCGCCGCGACAAACGCCGCGAGATGGCAGGCTGGGGGCATGGACTCTGCACCGCTGCTGATCGTCGACGGCGCCAACGTGGTCGGCTCCCGCCCGGACGGCTGGTGGCACGACCGCGCCGCCGCGGCGGCCCGCCTGCGGGACCGGCTGATCCCGCTCGCCGACCATGGACTGCCACCCGAGCTGCCACCCCCGGTCGAGGTGGTGCTGGTGGTGGAGGGCGCGGCACGGGACGTGCCGGGGGTGGCGGGGGTGCGCACGGTGAGCGCCCCCGGGTCGGGCGACGACACCATCGTCGACCTGGTCCGGGACACGCCGGACCGGCGGCTGCTGGTGGTGACGGCCGACCGGGAGCTGCGCGAGCGGGTGGGCGTCCTCGGTGCCGAGGTGCGCGGCCCGCGCTGGCTGCCCACCTGACCCGGGCCCACCGTGCACGAGCCGGGACCCGGCGCGACCGGGGCACCCCGTCGGGTCGTCGTGGGGCCGTCCCGCCTGGTCGACCCGAGGGGCCGGGAGCCGGTGGCGACAGTCCCGTCAACGGGACCGCCAGTACCTTCGGCGGGACTGGGCAACCAGCTTCGCGCACGTCAGGGCGGTAACCGGACACCCGGGCCGCAACACCGACAGGGCGGATGTTCTCTCCCCGCCAGGGATACGTTGTAATGGAGATCTCCCCGCCCCCAGGAGGTCACCGTGGCGAGCGTCGCCGAGCTGAAGGCCGCGATCGATATCGCCCTCCAACAGATCGGTGACGGGCAGACAGCCGTGCAGGCGGCCGGGGAGAAACTCTCCGAGGCGCAGCAGACCCTCGCCGGGGCACTGGAGGGCAGCGGGCACGAGACCGTCGAGGCGGCCCAGGCCTCGCTCACCCAGGCCGGCCAGGAGCTGGAGGAATGTCTCGCCGCAACCCTCGTCGCGGTGGAGCAGGCACAGCTCTACGTCGCGTCGCTGTAGCGGGCCGGCGTGTCCATCATCGAGGACGTCGGGGCGCAGGTACGCGCCGCCGCCGAGGAACTTCCGCTCGCCCCGCTCGCCCTGGCGCTGGAGAAGTTCGGCCAGGCCACCGAACGGCTGCGCTGGGTACGCCAGGAGTCGGCCAACCCGATGGGCGTACCGGAACTCGCCGCCGCCACCGAGCACGCCGAGTCCGCCGGGCACGCGCTGCGGGTGGCCCAGGAACAGCTCTCCGGCTACCTGGCCGCCATCGGGCTGGCCCCCGACGGTGCCCCACCGCCCCGGGCGACCGGGCCCGCGCCGAAGCACGACGGCCCGCCCGGCGACGCCGTCCCGCCACCGACCGCCGCGCCGCCGCCCACCGACGACGACCCGACCGTCAAGCGCTGGTGGGCGGTCCGGGTGGCCGAGCTGACCGGCGGCCGGGAGGGCCCACCGGACGAGCCGGACGAACGGGTCGCCGACTCCCGGGAACTGCTGCGCCGGGTGGTCACCGGCATCCGCTCCGGCGACCGGGACCGGCTGCACCGGGAGCTGCGCGCCGCGCACGCCGACGTGGGTCTCGGCATGGCCGCGCTCGCCCCACCGCTGCTGCGCGACCTCGCCGGGGAACTGCTCGGGCACCCGCCGCGCGCCGACGACCTGGGCCGGCTGCGCCGCGAACTGGACGGCCGGGTCCGCGACCTGCTGCCCGGCCTGCCCCCGCCAGTGCTGGACACCCTGCTCACCCGGGTCTGCCGGATGCCCCCGCCGCGCCGGGGCGAGGGGGAGCAACCGCACGCCGCCGACCCCGCCGTCACCGCCGGCGTGCTGACCGGCGTCCTGCTGGCCCGACTCGGCCGGGATCTGCCCGACGAGGAGCGCGACCCGGCGCAGCAACCGGAACCCCCGGCGGCGAGACGGACGCCGGAACCCGGCCGGGCCGAGCCCCGCCCAGCACCCGCGCGACACCCGGGTCCGGGCCGCCGGACAGACGGCGGGCACCATGGCTGACCTGCGTGCCCAGTTGGCGTCGCGGGTGCGGGGGATGCTCTCCGAGGCGCTCGGCGCCACCCGTACCCGGGTCTCCGCCGCCGAGTCGGAGCTGACCGCCGCCCGGGAACGGCTGACCCGGGTCCGGCGGGCCGCCGACGCCGTACCGCACCGGGTCGGCGCCGAACGTGACCGGCGGCTGGCCGAGATCGACCAGCGACACGCCGCGCGGATCGCCGAGCTGGCCCACCGGGCCACCGACGCCGCGCAGCGGGAGGCCCCCGGCGCGGCCGGCGCGCCGTGGGACCGGTGGCGGGCCACGCCGGCCGGTCGCGGCGAGAGCCCCGGGCCACTGCGGGTCGGTACGCTGCGCGTCCCCGGCGCGGAGCCGGTACCGGCCCTGGTCCCGTTGCTGGACGCCGGGCACGTGCACCTGCGTGGCGCGGACCGCGAGGGCGCCGACGCGGTGGTGTCGGCGCTGCTGCTGCGCGGGGTGGGCCGGGCCGACCCCGGCGGCATCCGGTTGTACGGCTACGACCCGGAGCACCTCGGCGGCGGGCTGGCCGGCTTCGCCCCGCTCGGCACCGCCGGCCTGCTCACCTTCGTCGGGCCGGGCGGGCTGGCCCGACTCCTGGACGACCTGGTGGAGCAGATCCGCCGGATCAACGAGACGGTGCTGGCCGGCGAGTACGGCTCGCTGCGCGAGCTGGCCGTGGCCACCGGCCGGCGGCCCGAGCCGTGGCGGGTGGCGGTGCTGCTCGGCGGGGACGAGCTGTCCCGGCACGAACGCGGCCAACTGGACCGGGTGGTCCGCACCGGGGCGGCCTGCGGGGTGCACCTGGTGGTACGCGACATCGACCTGCCGGACGACCCCACGGTCACCCGGGTCGTCGCCGCGCCGGACGAGGCCCGCATCGGCACGCCCCCCGGCCCACCGGTACGCCTCGACCCGCCGCCACCGGCCACCCTGGTCACCGAGACCTGCCGGGAGATCGCCTCCCGGGTCAACGCCGGTCCCCCGCCGACGCCCTTCACCGACCTGCTCCCCCCACCCGAGCAGATGTGGACCGAGGACTCGGCGCACGGGCTGACCGCGCCGATCGGCGAGGGCCCGCACGGCCGGCCGGTCCTGCTCACCCTGGGCGACTACCCGCCGCACGCGCTGATCGGTGGCCCGTCCGGCACCGGCAAGACCAACCTCATCTTCGCCTGGATCGGCGCGCTGGCCGCCCGCTACTCCCCCGCCGAGCTGGAGTTCTACCTGCTCGACTTCAAGGAGGGGGTGTCCTTCGCCCGGTTCGCGCAGGGCCGGCGCGACCCGAGCTGGCTGCCGCACATGCGACTGGTCGGGATCAACGTCAACACCGACCGGGAGTTCGGGCTGGCCCTGCTGCGCTTCCTCGCCGAGGAGCTGCGTCGCCGGGCGGACGCGGCGAAGAAGCACGAGGTCACCAAGCTGGCCGAACTGCGGGCGGTGGACCCGACCGGGCACTGGCCCCGGATCGTCGCCGTGGTCGACGAGTTCCAGGCCCTGCTCGCCGGCCGCGACGTGGTGGCCCGGGAGGCCGCCGACCTGCTGGAGGACCTGGCCCGCCGGGGCCGCTCGCAGGGCATCCACCTGGTCCTCGCCTCCCAGGACGTACGGGGCATCGAGGCGCTGTGGGGACGACCCGCCCTGGTCGCCCAGTTCACCCTGCGCATCGCGCTGCCGAAGGCGCTGCGCATCCTCGCCGAACGCAACGACGCCGCGCAGGCGCTGCCCCGGCACCACGCGGTGGTCAACGCCGAGTCCGGGATGACCGAGGGCAACCAGGTGGCCCGGATCCCGTCGGCCAGCGACTGGGAGACCTGGAGCGAGCTGCAACACCGGCTGTGGCGGATGCGCCCGGCCGACGCCGCCCCGGCCCGGCTCTTCGACGGCGACGCCGTCCCCCGGCTCACCGACGCCCCGGACTTCCGGGCCCTCGCCCCGCCGCCCGGCGACACCCCGCCACGCGGCCCGGTCGCGCTGCTCGGGGAGATCATCGACGTGCAGTCCCGGTCGGCGGCGCTGCGGCTGCCCCGCGCCCCCGGCCGCAACCTCGCGGTGCTGGGCACCCGGATCGACGAGGCGTGTGCGGTGCTCGACGCCGCCGCCCGCTCGCTGGCCCGGCAGCACCACCCCGGCACCGCCCGGTTCTCCATCGCCTGCCTCGACCCGGACGCCGACCCGGCGGCCCGCGCCCTCTACGAGGACCTGGCCGACGACGCCGCCTGGTACGACGAGGAGACCGTCGGGGAGCTGATGGCCGAGACGGCCACCGCGCTGACCCGGCCGGGCACCCCGACGACCCCGCACTACCTGCTGCTGTTCGCCGTCGACGCGGCAGCCGGGGCGCTGGCCACCGGCCCGGCCGGGCGGACCGGGCTGGACCGGCTGCGGCGGATCCTGCACGACGGGCCGGAGCGGCGCACCCACGTGCTGGCCTGGTGGCGCGGGGTGGCCCGGATGCGGGCCGACCTGGGCGGCCCGGCCGCCCGGACCGACCAGATCGGGGCCTGGGTGGCCCTGGACGTGCAGGGCGGGGAGCTGGGCTCGTCGCTCTACCCGGGCAGCGGCGGGCCGGACTGGTATCCCCGCCCGTGGCGGGGCCTCTTCTTCGACCGGGCGGTGCACCGCACCGGACAGGTGATCATCCCTTATGGTCCGTCCCGATGAACGAACCGGTCGCCAGTGACACCTACGCCGCCCACGTCCGCCGGCTCGCCGAGCTGACCGGCCGGGTCGCCGCCCAGCGCGCCGAGGCGCAGGCCTGGCACGACCAGCAGTGCGCCGCCGCCGAGCGGGCCGTGGACCAGGCGGCCGACCAGCTACGCGACGCCGAGCAGGAGGTGACCGCCGCCCGGTCGCTGCTGGACCGGGTCGACGCCGAGGTCGGTCACCTCTGGGCCGAACTGCGGTCCCGGCTCGGTGCCCGCCGGCTCGGCGACCCGCCGGGACCGGCCCGGGACGCCACCGGCGACCCGGTGCCCCTGCTGCGCGGGGTACGCGAGCTGCTGGACCGGACCGGCCAGCGCGGTGAGCTGCCGGGGGCGGTGAACCCGCTGCTGGCGCTCTGCGGGGTGGCCGGCGCGGTCGCCGCGTACGCGGTCGGGGCCGCCGCCCGCGCCCTCGGCCACCGCTACGGCGGTGACCTGGCGGTGGGGATGCCGGTGCTGGCCCTGGTGGTGACGCTGCTCGGCCCGGTGGCCGGGCTGGCCCCGGCGAAGCGGCTGGCGGACCGCCGGCACGCGCTGCTCGGCCCCCGCCCGCTGGCGATCGTGCTGATCGCCGGGCTGGTGACCACGGTGCTGCTGCTGGTGACCAGCCGCTGAGGCCGCCCCGCTCCCCGGGCGGGCCGGCCGGTCAGGCCGGGACGGCGACCGCCTCGCGGAGCAGCCGGCGGGCCAGCACCAGCCGGTCGGCGTCGTCGTCGAGGCCGGGCAGGTCACCCACCCGGAGGCCGTCGCCGGTGAGCAGGGCGCGCAGCGCCGGCGCACACTGCTCGGGCAGGGTGATCGTACGGTCGAACAGGCGCAGCGCGACCCGGCCGCCGTCGGCCGGGGCAAGCTGCCAGCGCAGCCCGGCCCGGGGGGCGATCCGGCTGTCGGGGTCGAGCGCGGCGAGCGCGGCGGCCTGGGCGAGCGGCCGGATCGGGGCGGGTCGGGCGGCGGGCCAGGCCCGGCGGCGCAGCCCGGCGGCGACCGCGACCGGGTCGGCCCGCAGCAGCCAGTCGCGCAGCGCCTCGACCGTCTCGGTCAGCTCCGGCTCGATGGCGTCGGGGTCGGCGACGTCGGTGCCGAAGGGCAGCCCGGCCCGCAGCCGAGGGTCCTCGGCGGCCAGCGCCAGCAGCTCCTCGACCAGGGCGTACCGGGTCAGCGCACGGATGCCCACGGTCAGGTGCAGGGAGCGGGACTCCTGCGCCTGGGCGCTGTGCAGCCAGCCGCGCGGCAGGTAGAGCGCGTCGCCCGGTTCGAGGACCACGTCGAGTGCGGCGGGCCCGTGGGCGGTGGCGGCAATCTCGTCGGCCCGGCCGCCCCAGGGCTGCCTCTCCAGCGGGTCGGGGAGCACCGGCGGGTGGATCCGCCAGTGCTTGCGGCCGTCGACCTGGAGCACGAAGACGTCGTGGGTGTCGTAGTGGGTGGCGAAGCCCTGGCTGCCGGCCGGGGTGAGGTAGGCGTTGACCTGCAACGGCTGTGCCAGGGCGGTGCCGAGGTCGCGGGCGAAGTCGACCAGGGCGGGCCAGAGGCGGTGTAGCCCCTGCAACACCAGGGTGGCGCCGGAGGCGTACAGCTCCAGGATCCGCTCGTCGAGGACCTGGTCGCCGATCTCGGCGCCCGCTCCGCCGCCACCGGTGAAGCGGGCGGTGGGGACGAGCTGGCCGTCCCGGGCCACCCGCAGGAACGGGGTGCGCAGGCCGCGCCGGGAGAGCAGTTCGTCGGCGTCGTCGGGGCTGAGCAGATCGGTGAAGCCGTCGGTGTTGGGCAGTTCGGCGGCCCGGGACAGCAGCGGCGCCCTACCCCAGTGGGCGGCGGCGAACTTGGCCGGCTCGACGCTGACGCAACGGGCCAGCGCCCCGACCGCGTCGGACGGGACCGCCGGGCGGCCGTGGCCGCCCGGCGGGTCGATGATCGTCATGGGTCGGCTCAGGACGCGCTGCCGTCGGCGCCACCGTCCCGGTGACCCGGGGTCGCGCCACCATCGGCCGGACCCTCCGCACCACCGTCGGCACCACCGTCCTGGTGACCCGGAGTCGCGCCACCATCGGCCGGACCCTCCGCACCACCGTCGGCACCACCGTCCTGGTGACCCGGAGTCGCGCCACCATCGGCCGGACCCTCCGCACCACCGTCGGCACCACCGTCCTGGTGACCCGGAGTCGCACCGCCGTCGGCCGGACCCTCAAGGCCACCGCCGCTGCTGGTCTGGATGTCGTCGTCATTGAGTGCCATGGGTGCTCCCTCGGGTGTGCCGCCCCGCCGTAGGTCGGGGTCGCTCGTGCAGCGGGTGGTACCCCCCACCCGATCTTCTCTAACCACACCGTAGACGGCGGGGCCCGGCACGCGGGACGGTTCGCCGGGCCCCGTCGCCGTCAGCCGGTACGCAGCTCACCCGGGAAGGGTGCGGGGAGCGGCCCGGCGGCCGGTGGTCGGCCGCCGGGCCTGCCCGATCAGGATCAGGAGGTCCTGCGTCGGTAGCGGAGAAGCAGGGCCGTGCCGGTGGCGACGGCGAGGCCGCCGACGCCCGTCAGGACGGGCACCAGCGCACTACCGCCGCTGTCACCGGTCACCGGCAACTCTGTCCGGCTTGGAGCCGGCGGGCCGGTCGGCGCTGCCGTGGGCCGGCCCGTGGGGTTTCCGGTGGGCTGGCCCGTGGGGTTTCCGGTGGGGTTTCCGGTGGGCTGGCCGGTCGGCGTCGCGGTGGGGGTCTCCGTCGGAGTGCCCGTCGGCGTCGCCGTCGGAGTACCCGTCGGAGTAGCGGTTGGCGTGCTCGTCGGTGTAGCGGTCGGCGTGCCCGTCGGCGTACCGGTTGGCGTCGCCGTCGGAGTGCCCGTCGGCGTCGCTGTCGGCGTACCGGTCGGCGTCGCTGTCGGCGTACCGGTTGGCGTGCCCGTCGGCGTCGCCGTCGGCGTACCGGTTGGCGTCGCTGTCGGAGTGCCCGTCGGAGTCGCGGTGGGCGTACCCGTCGGGGTGCCGGTTGGCGACTGGCAGACCGGGGCGTTGATGGTGTTGGTGTCGAGGGTGACCGCGCCGGTCTCGGCCAGCGCACGACCCTGGAGGGTGGCACCGGTGGTCATGGTGATCGAGGCCTGGGCCAGGATGTTGCCCATGAACCGGGTGCCGGTGCCGATCGTCGCCGAGCTGCCGACCTGCCAGTAGACGTTGCAGGGCACCGCGCCGTTGATGAACACCACGCTGCTGTTGGACGCCGTGACGAGGGTGGAGGCGATCTGGAAGATGAACACCGCCGCCGGGTCGCCCTGCGAATTCAGGGTCAGCGTGCCGGTCAGTTGCGCGGCACCGATCCGGTACACCCCGGGGATGAGCGTGGACCCGCCGAGTTCCGCCGGAAGGCTGGTGAACGGGGTCCGTCCGGCGGCGTCGTTGTACGCGGTGGTCAGGTCGTTCTTGGCCTGTAGGGCGACGGCGTCGCCGAGGTGGGTCTCACCGCCGACGACCCCCGGCGGGAAGCCCGGGGCGGTGTTGCCGGGAGAGACGCCGAGGCTCTGCGCCAGGAAGCTGGGGCCGGTGTTGGTGACGGTGGAGCCGGCCAGCACGGAGAAGTTCGCCGCTGTCCCCAGGCCGACCGGCGCTACGGCAGCGCTGGCGCCGGTTCCGCTGAAGATCAGCACGGCGCCGGCCGCGCAGGCGGCGGCGACCGCCGCGAGTGCCGGCAACACGGCGCGTCGCCGATCACGGATTGGAGTGACTGTCACGATGTGGCCCTCTCGTGGTGCGTCTCCGCAGGCGCTGCCACGACAGCGGCCCGAAGTCACACCTGGATACCGACAGGTGCAACCAGACTTTTACACACATCTAAGCCCCAAAGGATGACAAAACTACAAGACGCTCGGTGACCACGTCCGGACCTGACAGTGCCGACGGGAGGACGGACCTCCCGGCGGCACAGTCACGGCCTACCTACCGGCGTCGGACCCCGCGCATCACGGGTTGACGGTGATGGTGAAGGTCGACGTGGTGTTGCGGATGTTCTGGAAGTTGTTACTGAACCGGAGGTTGTTGAAGGTCGCCGAGCCGACGACCGGGCCCTGGCCCGCCTCGGGCAGCTCGTTGGCCCAGATGCCGAAACCGGACTTGGC
Organism: Micromonospora sp. NPDC092111; assembly: GCF_044755745.1. NCBI lineage: Bacteria > Bacillati > Actinomycetota > Actinomycetes > Micromonosporales > Micromonosporaceae > Micromonospora > Micromonospora sp. NPDC092111. Next base: position 132,843 of record NZ_JBIVRQ010000013.1, on the reverse strand, counting down.
ATCGAAGGCGTCGCCACTCTTCTGGGCACCACTGATGGAGATGTTGGTGAAGATGGTGTCCGTCACCGCCTGGGTGGCCTGACCGCCGCTGTAGTTCGACTGGAACATGATGCCGTGGTACGTCGGATCGATGATGTCCACGTTGTTCACCCGGATGGCGCGGAACTCCTTGGACGCGGCGAACATCCAGATCGCCGGGAATGTCTGCGCGCCCCAGAAGTGACCACCGGCCCGGACGATCGAGGCGTTCTCGATCGTCGTCAATCCCGGACCGAAGCCGGCGAACGAGTAGCCGAAGTCCAGCGAGCTGACGGTGATGCCCGAGTAGGTCAGCATGTCCGCGATGTACATGTTACGGAAGACGTTGTTCTGCCCGCCGTACACCGCGACGCCCGCCGCCCGCCAGGTCAACGTGGCGGTGAGGTTCTCGAACACGTTGCCGGTGTTCGCCCCGCCGCCGCCGTCGGTGGCGGAGAAGAGCGCGAACGCGTCGTCACCGTTGGACCGACCCTCGACGTTGCTGATCAGGTTGTTGGTGCTGCCGTTGGTCATGTTCAGGCCGTCGGCGTAGGTGTTCCGGATCCGCGAGTTCTTGATCGTGATGTTGCTGACCCCGAGACCCCAGAACATGCACATCTGGTGCTCCACCCAGATGTTGTCGAACGTCATGTTCGACACCCGGGACAGGTCGAACACCTTGCCCGGACCGTCGTTGCGGCTGGTGTAGTTGCCGAAGTAGGAGAACCCGGCGAAGGTCGAGCCGTTCGCCGACGCCTCGGCCCGGAAGCCGACGTCGGTGTTCTCCTGGTTGGCCGGCGCGGCGAACCGGGTGTACCAGGGGCCGGCGCCGACGACCTGGAGCGCCTTGCCGTACACCTGGAACTTCTGCTGGGTCGGGTAGGTGCCCGCCGGCAGGTAGACGCCGACCAGGTTGGCGTCCTGCCGGGCCCGGTCCAGGGCGTTCTGCACGTCCTGGTGGGTGAAACCGGCCGGCACCGCGTACCGGGACGGGTCCGGGTTGGCCACCGGCGCGACCTGCTCGGTGTTGATGAAGTCGATCGCGTACGTGGAGGTGTTGGCGGCGTCCTTCTGAAGCTTGATCTTGCTGCCCGCCGGGACGGTGGCGTCCAGGAAGATGTTCGCCTCGTCGTAGATGTGCCGCGGGCCGCCCGCGCCCGGGGAGTTGCCCGGACCGGCCTCGGCACCGTAGAGCCACATGTACTTGGAGGTCAGCGGGATCGCCTTGTGGAACACGTTGTTGACGTAGACGTTCAGCGTCGAGTCGATCCCGCCGCCGCCCGGGGCGTCCGGGATGGAGAACCGGGTGACCAGCGTGTTGGTGCTCGCCCTGGTGGTGAACTCGACGTAGTTGCCGGTCGAGTTCAGGGTCACCGCCCGACGTCCGGACGCCTCACCGGCCAGGTCGCCGATGATCCGGTTCGGCCCGACCACCTGCGCGCCGCCGCCGACCAGACCGTCCTCGGCCTCGTACATCTCGTACGGCAGGTTCGCCCCGCGACCGACGAAGAACGGGGTGACGCTGGTGTTGTTGGCCCGCTTGAGCGGCAACTCGTTGGCGTCGTCGGCCAGCACCACCCGGACGTCGTACTTGCCGTTGACGGCGGTCCAGGTGCCCAGGTTGACCGGGGCGGTGGTCGCGCCGGCCGCGATCGCACCGGTGTACGACCCGGTCAGGGTACGCAGCACCGCGCCGTTGGCCGGGTTGACCACGGTCAGCGTGATGCCGTGGGCACCACCGGCGGAGGCGACCGTGCCCTGGTTCTTGATCGCCACCGAGAAGGTCACCGTGTTACCGGCGGCCGGGTTGCTCGGCGACCAGCTCACCGGCGAGGCGACCAGGTCGGAGCTGGCCACCGGCGCGACGACCAGCGGCGACGGGTTGGTGTAGCTGTTGTTCGCGTCGTTCTGCTCGATCACCGTGTTGGCCTCGTCGACCTTCGCGCTCAGCGGGTAGCTGCCCGCGTTGCGCGCGCCGATGTTCGCGGTGACCGTGCTGGAGGCGCCGGCCGCCAGCCCGCCGACCGCGGCGGTGCCGGCCAACGTCGTACCCAGGTAGAAGTTGACGTTGGTGGCCCCCGAGGCCGCGGTCCCGGCGTTGCGGACGGTGGCCGACAGGGTGACCGTGTCGGTCTCGACCGGCGAGGCCGGGGAGACCGTCATGCCGGTGATGGTCAGGTCCGGGTTCGGCGCGGGCACCCCGATGATCTGGAACTCCGCCACCTGCCCGGCCGGAGCACCGGAGTTGGTGGTGATCTGCAACCGGACGTCGGCGACCGTGGCGCTGACCGGAATGGTCACCGTGTTGCCGGTGGCCGGGCTGAAGCTGTAGGACTGGGCCGCCGCCAGGCTGGCGAACGTGCCGCTGCTCTGCTCCCGGCCGAGCACCTGGATGGTCTGGGTCCGCGGACCCCACGAGCTGTCCGGGTTGAGCTTCACCACGACCGAGCTGACGGTCGCGTTGGCGCCCAGCGCCACGGTCAGCACGCTCGGGAAGTTGTTCGCCTCCCAGTAGGTCGCGACGTTGTTGTCGTTCGCGTTGGTCGGCACGAAGGTGAAGACCGAGCCGGACGCGGTGACCGGCTTGCCCACCGCGAGGTTCGAGCCGCCACCACCGCTGCCGGTCCGGGTGACCGTGTTGCTGTTGCCCGACTGGTTGCCCGCCGCGTCCTTCGCCCGCACGTAGTACGACACCGTCGCCGTCGTCGGCTGGGTGTCGGTGTACGTCAGCACGTTCCCGGCGACACTGCCGCGCAGCGCGCCGTTGGCGTAGACGTCGTACCCGGTGACGCCCACGTTGTCCGAGGACGCGCCCCAGGCCAGCCGGATCTGCCCCGACCCCGGCTCGGTGAAGGACAGGGTGCCCGGCACGGTCGGCGCCTGGTTGTCCCCGCCCGGCGTGCCGGTCCGGGTGACCGTGTTGCTGTTGCCCGACTGGTTGCCCGCCGCGTCCTTCGCCCGCACGTAGTACGACACCGTCGCGGTCGCCGGCTGGGTGTCGGTGTACGTCAGCACGTTCCCGGCGACGCTGGTGCGCAGCGTCCCGTTGGCGTAGATGTCGTACCCGGTGACGCCCACGTTGTCGGTGGCGGCGTTCCAGGTCAACCGGATCTGCCCCGACCCCGGCTCGGTGTACGCCAGGTTGCCCGGCGTCGACGGCGCCTGGGTGTCACCCTCGGCCGGCCCGTAGACCTCGAACTCGGAGATCTGTCCGGCCGGCCAGCCGGTGTTGCCGGTGATGTTCAGCCGGACGTACCGGGTGGTGGTCTGGTTGAAGTCGATGGTCACGGTGTTGCCGGTGGCCGGGTTGAAGACGTACCCGGCCGACCCGACGATGGTGGAGAACGGGCCACCGCTGTTGTTGCTGCCCTGCACGCTGAGCGTCTGGGTACGGGTCTGCCACGCGGAGGACGGCGGCAGCTTCAGCACCACCCGGTTCACCGCGATGGCCGAGCCGAGGTCGGCCTGGAGCCACTGCGGGAAGGCGTTGTTGGCGCTCTCCCAGTAGGTGTTGGCGTTGCCGTCACCGGCGTTGGCCGGCCCGTAGACGTCGGCGGTGCTGCTGGCGGTCAGCGACACCACCGCGCCCGCCGCGGCGAGGTTGACCTTCGACACCGCCGCCGGGTGCACCTCCAGCTCGGCGAGCTGGGCGGCGGACGCGCCGCTGTTGGCGGTGATGTTCGCTTTCACGTACCGGGTGTGGGTGGCCGGGAACGTGATCGTCACCCGGTTGCCCGAGGCCGGGCTGAAGGTGTAGCTGGCCGAGCCGACGATGGTGCGGTACGACGTGCCGTCGGGGCTGCCCTGGATGGCCAGCGTCTGGGTCCGCTTCGACCAGCCCCTGGGCAGCTTCAGGGTGACCCGGTCGATGGTGGCGCCGCGGCCGAGGTCGACGGCGGCGGCCTGCGGGAAGGCACCACTGCCCTGCCAGTAGCTGGCCTGGTCGCCGTCCTTGAGGTAGGCGGCGGCGTGGCCGGTGCTGGCGCTGGTCGCCGCGGCGGCCCTGCCGGCGGCGAGGTTGGTCGCGGGTGGCTGGTCGGCGGGCGCGGCGGAGGCGGGCAGGGCCGGCGCGAGCGCCGTGACCATGCCGGTCACCAGGATCGCCGCGAGCGGACGCCAGGGGACGGGGTTGGTTCTCATTGCGTTCCTCCAACTTCGGGCTGGAACGTCAGAAGGGGGGTGGAGGTGCGAAAGCCCGGACGGGCGACGGAGCGGGCGGACGTTGCCCGACCCCGATTGGTGCTGATCGGGAGCTTGCGGACAGGCGCCACCGGCAGAAGGCACGTGGGGCAGCCGGCGGTGCGGAAGGGCCCCTCGCCACCAACGGGTGCGACGGGTCGGGGCCCTTCCTGGCGCCTAGGAGGCGTAGACCTCGTACTCGGAGAGCTGGGCGGCGGGCCAGCCGGTGTTGCCGGTGAAGGTCAGCCGCAGGTACCGCTGGGTGGTCGCCGGGAAGGTGACCGTGGCGGTGTTACCCGAGGCGGGGTTGAAGGAGTAGCCCGCCGACGCCTTGACCGTCGCGTACGACGCGCCGTCGGTCGACCCGAGCACCGACAGCGTCTGGGTACGGGTCTGCCACGCCGCCGCCGGCGGCAGCTTCAGCACCACCCGGGACACCGAGCGGGCCGAGCCCAGATCCACCGTGATCGACTGCGGGAAAGCGTTGTTCGCGCTCTCCCAGTAGGTGTTCGGGTTGCCGTCCACCGCGTTGCCGCCGCCGTAGACGTCGGCCACGCTGGTCACCGTCGTGGGCCGGCCGGCGGCCAGGTTGCCGTTCGCCGGCGGGGTGGTCGGCGGCGGCGTCGTGGGCGGGGGCGTGGTCGGCGGCGGCGTGGTCGGCGGCACGGTGGTGGGCGGCGGCGTGGTGCCGCTGCCGTACACCTCGAACTCGGACACCTGGCCGGCCGGCCAGCCCGTGTTGCCGGTGAAGGTCAACCGCAGGTAGCGGCGGTTCTGCGCCGGCAGGTTGATGGACACCGAGTTGCCACTGGCCGGGTTGAGGGTGTAACCGGCCGAGGCCACCGCGGTCGAGTACGACGAGCCGTCCGTCGAACCCTGCACCGAGAAGGTCTCGGTCCGGGTCTCCCAGCCCGGTGGCAGCTTCACCACCACCCGGTTGGTGTCGACCGACGCGCCGAGGTCGACGGTCAGCGACTGCGGGAAGGCGCCGTTCGCGCTCTCCCAGTAGGTGGCGGCGTTCCCGTCGTTGGCGTTCGACGCCACGTACCCCTGCGACGTGCTGGTCGCCGTGATGGACCGCCCCTGGGCCAGGTTGTCGCCCGGCGGCGGCGTGGTGGGCGGGGTCGTCGGCGGGTTGGACGGCGTGCCGGTCGGCGGCGGGCTGGTCGGCCCGCCACCCCAGATCGGTGCCGGCCACGGGCCGCAGTCCGGGGTGGCGGTGTACCAGCCCGAGTTGCCCGAGCCCTGGGTGATCTGGAAACCACTGCCGACGCAGTTGTGTATCGGCTTCGCCTGGGCGATGCCGCTGGCCCGTACGTTGGTGAAGGAGACCTGGCTGGCCGCCTGCACCTGGAGCGCGTACGTGCCGGCGCCGACGATGTTGACGTTGTTGAGGACGATGCCGTTCGTCCGGCCCTCGATCCAGTGCAGCGCCGCGTAGGAGCTGTCCAGGATGTCGGTGTCGGTGATGTTGATGGTGGGGTTCTGGAAGTCCTGGTTCAGTGCCGAGAACCAGATCGCCCCGACCCCGAAGTTCCAGTTGTAGTCGGAGTTGCCGTTGCGGATCAGGGTGTTGCGGGCGATCGTCCAGGTGCCCAGGACGGAGGTCGCCCCCTGTACGCCGGGATAGCGGTTGGCGACGTGGATGCCGCCGCCGTTGGTCAGCGAGTCGGCGGTCACGTTGTCGGTGATCTTGATGTCCCGACCGCCGTAGCTGACCAGGTGGTTCGCCAGCAGGGTCACGCCGATGGTGTTGTGCGTGAACGAGTTGTTGACGTTCGGCACGTTCTGGGCCCACATCGCCAGCGCGTCGTCCCCGGTGTTGCGGACGAACGTGTTGGTCACCGTGGAGTTGGTCACCCCGGTGTGGAAGTTCACCCCGTCCGCGGTCTGGTCCAGGATCCGGCTGTTGCGGATGGTGAAGTTGTCCATCGGACCGTCCATCCAGGCCCCGACCTTGGTGTGCTGCATCCAGACGTTGTCGATGACCGAGTCGGTCATCGCCCCACCGAACGCGTTGACCTGGTCGTCGTCGATCCGCTCCTGGATGTCGCCGATGACGGCCAGGTCGCGCACGGTCACGTTCCGGCTGGGTCCGTTCGCCTCGTGCGGCCGTACCCCGCCGGTGTAGCCGCCGCCCGGGACGTACTTGCCGTAGATGCCGGCCGCCCGGTTGCGTTGGGTCGGGTGCCGGCCGCCGAGCACCGAGTACCACGGCCCGGCGCCGCGCAGCGTCACCCGGTCGACCACGACGTGGTCCCAGAGGGTGAAGGTGCCGGCCGGGATCCAGACCGCCCGGCCCTGTGCCGCGCCCGCGTCGACCGCCGCCTGGAAGGCCGCGGTGGAGTCGGCCCCGCCGGTCGGGTCGGCGCCGAAGTCGGTGACCACGTCGATCACGTTCGCCGGCTTCGCGATCGGCCCGCCGACCAGTTCGAAGTCGGCCAGGTCGATGGTGAAGGTCGGTGACTGGGCGGTGGAGCTGACCTGCAACCGGACCTTGGTGCCGGCCGGGTAGGTCGACCCGAGCAGGGTCCGGGCCTCGTCGTAGAAGTGGTGCGGGTTGGTGTCACCGGGGTTGTTGTTGAACGGGTATCCCCCGTAGTACCAGCCGTACCTCGAGGTCACCGGCACGGCCTTGACCACGTTGCCGTTGACCCGCAGGTCGATGCTGGCGTTCCGGCCGGTGCCCGCCGGGCTGTCCGGGATGCTGTACCGGAAGGTCACCGCGTCGGCCGGCTTGGTCAGGGTGAACTCGACGTACTCACCGACCGCGTCCAGGGTCACCGCTTCCCGCCCGGAGGCTTCCGAGGGCAGTTGACCGTAGTAGCGGGTCGGGCCGATCTTCGAACCGTTGTGGGCGACGTTCTCCGCCTCCTGCTCGACGAACGGCACGGTCGCGCCGCGACCGACGATGTCGAACGGGGAGAGGCCGGCGGCCTGGGCGGGCGCCGCCGAGGTGAGGGTGAGCACACTGATCGACGCCGCGGCCATCGCGGCACTGGCGATGACTGCCAGCCCGACCCGGGCGCGGTTGGTGCGTGGTGCGGTGGCGGTGCCGGGCGTGGGCGCGCCGGCGGTGTGGATGGCCATTGGATCCCTTCCGTCAGGAAAACCAATTCCCCCGTGCGTGGAGCCGCGTGGTGCCGCGTGTCAGCAATGCGCAGGAACGCGTGGACCTCCCGTTCCGGAACCGGGTCGGTGGACCGTCCGGTGGCGACGACCGGGACAGGTCGCCGCGCCGGCGGATCCGGGGTACGGCGTGTCCGCCGACGGTGGGGTCGGCGTCCCCACCGTCGGCGGCCACCACCGTGCCGTCACGCCCGCCCCGGGTGGGCCCGGGGTCGAGTGGGACGGGCCCGGCGATCCGCTGGCCCGGGTACGCCGCCGCCGACAGCCGGTGTGCCGGGCGCACCGGTCCGTGGTGGTACGCGCGACGGCGTTCCCGCGGGCCATGACTATGCCGTTCCGGTCCGCAGCCAGACCGCCGTGTCCGGGGGCAACAGGTCCCCGTCGAGCGGCCCGCTGGCGAGCAGGTGGTGCCGGTGCGCCGGCAGCGGCACCGGCACGTCGGACAGGTTCAGCACACAGGTGAACTGGTCACCTCGGGCGAAGGCGAGCACCCCGTCCGGAGCCTCCAGCCAGCTCATCGGGCCGTCACCGAGGCCGCTCTCGGCCCGCCGGATCCGGATCGCCGCCTGGTAGAGCGCCAGCATCGACGACGGGTCCCCGGCCTGCGCCTGCGCGGTGCGCCCCTTCCACTCCGCCGGCTGCGACAGCCACGGGCCGGCCGTCGCGCCGTCGGGACTGAAGCCGAACGGGGGCGCGTCACCGGACCACGGCAACGGCACCCGGCAGCCGTCCCGGCCCGGGTCGATGTAGCCGGAGCGCGGCCACATCGGGTCGGTACGCTGCTCCGGCGGGACGTCCACCTCCCAGAGCCCGAGTTCCTCGCCCTGGTAGACGTAGGCGGCACCGGGCAGGGCCAGCGAGAGCAGGGCCGCCGCGCGGGCCCGCACGGTGCCCAGTTCGAGGTCGGTGAAGATCCCCTCCCGCTTCTTGGCGAAGCTGAAGGTGGTGTCCTCCCGGCCGTACCGGGTGACGTGTCGGGTCACGTCGTGGTTGGAGAGCACCCAGGTGGCCGGCGCCCCGACCGGGGCGTGCGCGCGCAACGTGCCGTCGATGCTCTCGCGCAGCGCCGTCGCGTCCCAGGCGCAGCCGAGGAAGTCGAAGTTGAAGGCGGCGTGCAGCTCGTCCGGCCGCAGGTAGTTGGCGAACCGCTGCCGGTCGGGCATCCACACCTCGCCGATCAGCGCCCGGTCGCCGGGGTACTCGTCGGCGATCCGCCGCCAGGCGCGGTAGATGTCGTGCACCCCGTCGCGGTCGCGGAACGGGTGTGGCCGCTCCGGCCGGGTCTCCGGCAGCGTCCCGTCCTTGACCAGCAGCCCGGCCGAGTCGATCCGGATGCCGTCCACGCCCCGGTCGAACCAGAACCGGAGGATGTCCTCGAACTCGGCCCGCACCCGGGGGTGTTCCCAGTTGAAGTCCGGCTGCTCGGCGGTGAACAGGTGCAGGTACCAGTCGCCGGGGGTGCCGTCCGGGTTGGTGGTCCGGGTCCAGGTCTCGCCGCCGAACTCGCCGACCCAGTCGGTGGGCCGCTGGTCCCCGTTCGGGCCCCGGCCGGGCCGGAACCAGAACAGGTCCCGCTCGGGCGCGCCCGGTCCGCCGGCGAGCGCCGCCTGGAACCACGGGTGCTGGTCCGAACAGTGGTTGGGCACCACGTCGACGATGGTCCGGATGCCCAGCGCGTGTGCCTCGGCGATCAACGCCTCCACCTCGGGCAGGGTGCCGAAGACGGGGTCGATGTCCCGGTAGTCGGCCACGTCGTAGCCGGCGTCGGCCATCGGCGAGGGATACCACGGGCTGAACCAGACGGCGTCGATGCCGAGCGTGGACAGGTGACCGAGCCGGGCCCGGATGCCGGCGACGTCGCCGATGCCGTCGCCGTCGCCGTCGGCGAAGCTCCGTGGATACACCTGGTAGATCACGGCTCCACGCCACCACGGACCACTGTCTGCTGTGGACACGGGCACCTGCTTTCTGGGTCAGTACGTCGGCGGTGTGCGCCGGACCTGGATGTGTGTCGGGCGAACGGTCGGGTCCGCCGGAGATTGCGCTGGTGGCCGGTGCGGTCGGCGCCGTCGTCGGGGCCGGTCCGCTCGCCGTCCGCGGGTTCGGGGCTATCCCTTGAGGCTGCCTGTGGTCAGACCGGACATGATGTTCCGCTGGAAGATCAGGAAGACGATGACGGTCGGCAGCGCGGCGATGACCGACGCGGCGATCACCACGTTCATCGGCGTACCACCCGAGAAGGCGTAGATGCCGACGCTGACCGTCCGGGTCTCGGGCGACGGCATGACCAGCTTCGGCCAGAGGAAGTCCTTCCAGACCGCCGTCACCGCGAAGATCGAGACCACGCCGAGGATGGGACGCGACATCGGCAGGATGATCGACCACAGGGTGCGCAGCGGCGTCGCCCCGTCCATCAGGGCCGCCGCCATCAGGTCCTCCGGAATCGAGTCGAAGAACCGCTTCAGCAGGAAGATGTTGAACGCGTTCGCGACCAGGGGCAGCCAGATCGCGAACGGCGAGTCGAGCAGGTTGACGTGCAGGATCGGCAGGTCGATCACGGTCACGTACTGCGGGACGATGAGGACCATCGCCGGGATCATCAGCGTCGCCAGCATCAGGGCGAGGATCACGTTGCCGAAGATCGGCCGGAGCTTGGACAGGGCGTACGCCGCGGCGGTGTCGAGGACGAGCTGGAACACCAGGGCGCCGGCCGCGTAGTAGAACGTGTTGAACAGCAGCTTGGCGAGGTCCAAGTGGTGCCACGCGTCGGCGTAGTTCTGGAGCTGGGGATCCTTCGGGAACAGCGATGGCGGGGTCTGCGCGATCTCCTGGCCGGACTTGAGCGCGCCGGTGACCATCCAGTAGAGCGGGCCGAGGAAGACGAGCGTGAAGCCCGCCACGACGAGGCCGAGCAGCGTCCAGTAGACGATCCTGCCGCGCCCCCGCCGGAGCTGGGCGTGGGAGATGAGGGTCCGGGTGCCGGAGTCCTGTGCCATTGGTCGCCCCGTCCTAGTCCTGTTTCGCGCTCAGCCGCAGGTAGGCGGCGGAGAAGCCGGCCAGCACCACCAGCATGATCACGCCCAGCGCCGCGGCGCCGTTGAGGTCGTTCTGGAAGAAGCCGTGCTGGTAGATGAGGTACGCCACCGAGGTGGCGGAGTCCTCCGCGCCGGTGCCGTTCGCCAGGATCAGCGGCTCGATGAAGAACTGCATGGTGGCGACGATCTGCAGCATCGCCAGCAGCGCGAGGATCAGCCGGGTCTGCGGGATCGTCACGTGGCGGATCCGCCGCCAGATGCCGGCCCCGTCGAGCTCGGCCGCCTCGTAGAGTTCGCCGGGGATGCCCTGCAGCGCCGCCAGGTAGATCAGCACCGCGCCGCCCATGTTCATCCAGGTCGAGGCGATCACCATCGCCGGCATGGTCATCTCGGGGGACTGCATCCACTGCGAGGTGGGCAGGTGCAGCGCCTTGAGGATCGAGTTGAACAGTCCCGCGTCGCTGGGGTCGTACCCGTAGAACTTGAACAGGAACAGCGCCGAGGCCGGCGGCAGCATCACCGGCAGGTAGACCAGGATCCGCAGGTACCCCTTGGCGTGGCGGAACTCGTTGAGCAGGATCGCCACGAAGAACGGCACCGCGTACCCGAGCAGGAGCGCGAGCACCGTGAAGTAGATCGTGTTCTTCCAGGCCGCCCAGAAGCTGGGGTCGGCGATGATGCGCTCGTAGTTGTCCCAGCCGACCCAGGTCGTGACGCCGCGCCGGGTGCGCTGGAAGCTCATGACGACGCCGCGGATCATCGGGTACCAGGAGAAGAACGCGAAGCAGAGCACCGCGCCGATCAGGAAGGCGTGCCCGGTGAGGTTGTCTCGCACCTTGCGGCCGAGGCTCGTTCGCTGCGGCCCGGTCGGGTACGGCGACGCGGGGCGACCCGGTTCCTTCTTGCTCCCCGGGACGGTGGTGATCACCAAGGCAACTCCTGCGTGGGTCGGTGACGCCGACGGTGCGGTGCGGAGGGGGTGGGGGCCGGCGGGCCGGCCCCCACCCCGGCGGATCAGCTCTCGGCGGCGAGAAGCTTGTTGACCTTCTCTTCGGCCGTCTTCAGCAGCGTGTCGATGTTCGCGTTCGGGTTCGTCAGCACCCCGGACATCGCGGCGTCGAGCACCGCGTAGATCGCCTGCGCGTTGCGGGGCTCACCCTTGATCGGCACCGGGTTGGCCTCGAAGATCGCGAAGTTGGTGGTGTCGACGTTCGCGTTCGCCTTGCGCAGCTCCAGCTCCTGCTTCTGCGCCTCGCTGCCGTTGGCGAAGAGCAGCGGCTGGGGCAGGCCCACCGGGTAGTTCTGCGGCTTGGCCCGGACGTAGTCGAACTGGCCCTTGCCCGGCGTCAGCTTCTGGTACGCGACCCACTTCAGGCCGGCCTTGACCTGCTCGGGGGTGAGGCCCTTCTTGAAGAAGTACCCCTCGCCGCCGCCGAGCGTCCCCTTCGCCGCGCCGTCCTGGCCGGGCAGCGGAGCCATCGCCCAGTCCTGGAACTTGCCCTGGAACTGGCTGACGATCGCCTGGGTGGCGTCCGGCGCGCCGACGAACATGCCGACCTTGCCCGCGCCGGCGTTGGTCAGCAGGTCGCCCCACTGGAGCAACTGGCGGGCGCCCATGCTGTTGTCGCCGTAGCGCATGTCCTTGAGGTTCTGCAGGACCTGCTTGCCCATCGCGTTGTTGAAGTCGGCCTTCTTGCCGTCCGGGGTCAGCACCTGCCCGCCCTGCGAGTAGAGCAGGGAGGTGAAGTGCCAGCCGCCGGTGTTGCCGGCGCTGTACTCCGAGTAGCCGGCGACACCGTTGCCGAGCGCGGAGATCTTCTTCGCGGCGGTGCGGACCTCGGCCCAGGTCTTGGGCGGGTTGTTCACGTCGAGCCCGGCCTGCTGGAACAGGACCTTGTTGTAGACCAGGCCCATCGAGTAGTTCTTCACCGGGACGGCGTAGAGCTTGCCGCCGTCGCTGAAGACCTCCTTGAGCGCCGGGTCGACGCTGTCCCAGGTCGAGACCGTGTCCTTGGTCGCGTACTCGCCGATGTCCATCGCCTGACCGGAGTCGAGCACCTGCTGGAGATCGGTCATGTACCCGTAGAACACGTCGGTCACCGTGCCGCCGGCGAGCCGAGCGGTGAAGTCCGGCGGGTTGTTGCACTGCTCGCCGACGCTCACGCTCTTGACGACGATGTCAGGGTTCAGCCGCTGGAACTCGGCGACATCGGCGTTCCAGTTCTGCAACAGCTCCTTCTGGGAGCCGACCGGCTGGCAGTCGACGGTGATGGTGACCTTGCCGCCGGCATCGGTCGATGCGTCGTCGTTCTTCGTGGAGCACGCCGTGAGGCTGAGCCCCAGGCCGGCCACGAGCGCTAACGCCGCGGCCTTCCGGTACTGCGGTACGGACATCTGTCCATCCCTTCGGGAACGGGAGTCTCTATGACCTTCGCTGTTCTGCGGTGATCGTCACGGCGGCGATGCCCTGCTACGGACGGGATCCGCCCTGTGACCTGGACCCGGAAGCCGGGTGGGCGCGCGGGAGTGTGAGGCAGCTCTCTTGCTCGACATGTTTCGTGGCGATGACGATACAAAGTCGAATCGCTTCCCGCAAGAACTCGACCAAAAGTCGAAAGACTGCGACCACGACACCCGGAGCGCGCCGACCCCGCCCCGCCCGCTCCCGCCCGGCGGACGGCCGGGGCGGACCGCCGGCCGGTCCGCCCCGGCCACCCGCATCGAGGCTGTTCACAGTGTTGCCGGGACGGGGTGGAGTCGGTCAGCGATCCGACCGGCCGACCGCCCGCCACCGCGCACGTTCGAAGGCGGCGGGCGCGGCGCTCCGAGCGGCGCGGCAGGGCCGCAGGCCGTCCTCGGGGTGCAGGGTCGCCGGGGCGAGGGTCCCGCACCCGGCTCGCACCACGGCGTCGCCGACGGCCGCTGCCGACCCGGCCCGGGGCGTCAGCGTGCCCAACCCGGCCGACCAGCGCACCCGGCCGGCACCCCACCTCGACCGGGCCGCCGACCGTCAACGCAACGGTGCGGCATGTTCTTGCAAGAAAACGACTGGAACTTGCAGCGCGGGGTTCAGGCCCCGTGCGCGAACAGCGCCAGGCGTACCCGGTTGGAACTGTTGGTCTTGGTCATCAGGCTGGTGATGTGGGTCTTGACCGTGGTGACGCCGATGTGGAGCCGGTCGGCGATCTCCGTGTTGGACAGCCCCTCGGCGACCAGTTCGAGCACGTCCCGCTCGCGTCCGGTGAGCGCCTGGGCCGGCCGGGGCGGCCCGACGCGGGCGTGCACGGCGCGCTGGACCAGTCGGCGCAGCACCTCCGGGCTGAACGGACTGTCCCCCGCGGCGGTCCGCCGGACGCCCGCCAGCAGGTCGGCGGGCGACGCGTCCTTGAGCAGGAACCCGTGGGCCCCGGCGGACAGCGCCGGATAGAGGTGGTCGTCGTCGCCGAACGTGGTCAGCACCAGCACGCGGGTGGCCGGACGGTCGGCGAGGATCCGGCTGGTCGCGGTGATCCCGTCGACGCCGGGCATGCGCAGGTCCATCACCACCACGTCGGGGACGAGCCGCGCGGCGAGGGAGATCGCGTCGCGGCCGTTGTCGGCCTCGCCGACGACCTCGAGGTCGGGCTGGGCGTCGCAGAGCATCCGCAGCCCCGCGCGGATGAGGTGCTGGTCGTCGACCAGCAGGACGCGGATCACGCCGACCCCGACGCGGGCGTCCGGCCGGCGGCCTCGGGTTCGCGGGCGGCCGGCGCGGGGGCACCGGCCGGCGACGCGCCGCCCGGCCCGGGGGCCGGTGCCGGGAGGACGGTGCGCACCCGCCAGCCGGCGCCGGCCGCACCGGCCTCCAACCGGCCGCCGAGGACCTCGACGCGCTCGCGCATGCCGGTGAGGCCGTGACCGCCGCCGGACGGCACGGCCGCGGGCGCCCAGCCGCCACCGGTGTCGGCGACCTCCCAGTGCACGGCCCCGTCGACCACCGCCACCGTCAGGCGCGCCAGCGCGGAGCTCCCGGCATGCTTGGCCACGTTGGTCAGCGCCTCCTGGGTCAGTCGCAACACCGCCAGCCCGCGAACCGCGTCGAGGGAACCGACCGCCGGGTCGATGTCGGCCTCCACGGTGACGCCGGCCTGGCGGGCCCGGTCGACCGCCGTGCCGAGTGCCGCCGGAAGCGCCGACGGCTCGATCGCGGTCAGCGCCGCGTCGCCGCGTACCCCGTCGGGGTCGCGCAGCACCGCGACGAGCCGGCGCAGGTCCGCCAGGGCCGCCGCCCCGGTGGCGTGCACGTCGTCGAACACCTCGCCCACCTGCGGGTCCAGGTCGGTGAGCACATGTCGGGCCACCCCGACCCGCAGCACCATCGACGCCACGTGGTGCGCGACCATGTCGTGCAACTCGCGGGCGATGGCGCTGCGTTCGTCGGCGCGGGCGGCACGGCTCTCCGACTCGCGCCGACGCTGCTGCTCCGCCGCCCGCTGCTCGGCCTGCCGGCCGAGTTCCCGGCTGGTCCGGACGACCAGGCCGAGCAGCAACGGCACGCCGACCTCCACGGTCAGCCCGAAGATGCCGGAGAGGAACCGGCCGAGCGGATCGCCGATCGAGTTGACCAGGTCGACCGTGACCAGCAGCCCGGCGGCCAGCCAGACCGTCCGGGGCCGGCGCGCCCACATGGTCAGCTCGACGAGCGCCCAGCTCGCGCCCACCTGGTTGATCGTCGTGTCGTCGATGACGCAGATCGCGACCGTCAGCAGCGCGGCCTGCCCCAGCATGTTGACCAGCGGCCGGCGGTGGAACACCAGCGCGACGGCGAACGCGACCGCCGCGAGGAGCCACTGGGTGGCCGGCTGCGAGCGCCCGGCGTGCGGGCTGAAGAGCAGGTAGCCGACACCGCTGAGGTCGAGCAGCAGCATCCGCACGAGGGAGGCCCGCGCGTCCAACAGTCGCCCCGCCCACCCCACGGGATCAGCCTAGGGGCTCAGGCGCGGAGGCAGAAGCGCCCGGCGGACGCGGCCACCTGGTCCGGACCGCCAGGTAGCCGGCCAACCCGAGCGGGCCGAGCAGGATCGTCAGCACCAGCACCGGAGCCATGACCAGCGGAGGCACCCCCCGTTCCCGGCTGTCGAGCCAGGCCCACCGGCCGACGAACAGGTCGAACGCGATCAGGTGCGCCCAGGCCGCCGCCGTGCCGTCGGCGGTGCCGAGCAGGTCACGCACGCCGTCCAACGTCGGCGACAGTACGGCCGGCAGCACGGCGCCGAGCGCCGGCAGCACCAGCATCGCGTAGATCGCCACGACCGGCAGCACGATCAGCGGCGACCTGATGATCCGGAGGGTCCGGGACCAGCGGGGCAGCAGGATCATCAGCGCCCAGAACGGTGCGGCCACCGCGAACGTCAGCGTGAACAGCGTCCCGCTCACGCGGCCAGCGCCGGGTCCGGGCCGGGACGGCGGGCCAGGACCGCGCCGGCGGCGATCCCGGTCGCGACCAGCAGGGCCGCCACGGCGGCCAGGGTGAGGGCGTCCGGACGCAGCAACGGCTGACCGCGCAACGCCTGCCAGGTGAACAGCATCGTGAGTACACCGTAGGCGCCGCCCGCGACGGTCAGCAGCCGCCCCCGGGTGCGCTCGTCCAGCCGGCCGCCGAGGAACCGGTTCGCCAGCACCGCCAGGACGGGCAGCACCTGGAGGGCGTGCAGTCCCACGAAGTGCCCGATCCGCAGGTCCCCGCCGGTGGTGCTCCAGCCGACCAGCGGCAGCCCGGCACCGCCGTCCGGCACACCCACGCTGTGCGCCCCGCCGATCCCCTCGATCCCCGGGTTCTGGCCGGGCAGCACCATCGGCACCGCCACCAGCATGCCGAGCAGGGACAGTCCGAGCGCCAGCCGGACCGCGCCCGCGGCGACCCGGTCCGGCACCGGCTGCCGCAGCACCACGATCCCGATGACGAAGTGCGCGGCGAACAGCACCATGATCGACGCGCCCATCGCCTCCCACAGGGCGGCGTTGAACGGGGTCGTCTCGTTGAAGTGGCTGGTCGTGCCGCGCAACACCTGCCCGACGATGATCACCATCTCGACCACCGACATCGCGACGATGACCGTGCCCGCCCACTCCGCGATCCGGCTGCGTCCCGGCAGCAGGGAGAGCATCCAGGCGAGGGTGGTGCCGTACAGCACGAAGGACACGGAGAACTTGAGCGGCTTGAGCCAGATCGGCACGCCGGTGAGAACGCGTGGGTCGGCGAGGACACCGACCGCGCTGACGACGGCGAGCACCGCCATCGCCGACACGAAGACCATCAGGGGGCGGTGCCAGTGTGCCGCCCGGCGCAACGTAACAGTCATGCCTGTAGATGCTGGTCACGCGGCCTGCGGACGGCGTCCGACCGTGGGTCCCGATTGCGGCCGGCGGTCGGAGCGGGGACTCCTACCCGGGGAGGAGACGCGACGCTCACACCATCGGAATCCCACCGTCCACTGTGTTCTTTGGCACATCCGCACCGCGCCCGGTCCGCCCGCACACCGGAGACGGCATCCGCCGTCCGGTGTCGCGTCGCGTTGTGTCCACATTCGCGCAATGTCAGCCCCGACAATCGGTGCGCCGGATCGTTTCCGCTCGGGCCGGAGTCGCTCCCGCCGTACCCGCCGGCCCGCGCCTCAGGCCACCCACCCCGCTGTTGACCAGTGCAAAGAATGTGCAAGTGTCGAACTGATGATTGGCGGGTAGTGCCACACCGGACAGACCGGTAGGGTTGGGCACACATCGGCGTCGGCCAGCAGCGCTTGGCCGCCGATGCCTTTGGTTTGACCATGATTGGATACAACTTGGCGCACAAACAGGCCGACCGCGGGAACGTCCACCGCGGTCCGGATGATCACGGTCAGCCAACTGCGTCGAGTCGACGCGGTCAACCGCAGTCGATAAAGCGACGCGTCATCCGGCTGGTGCTCATTCCCAGTGTCGTCGCCCTGGTCATCTGGCTCGTCGCCTCCGGATACCTCATCTTCCAGGGCTTCTACAATCGCCAGGTCGCCATCAGCGTCCGACAGGTGTCGATCCCGGCGGTCTCCGCGCTGGCCTCGATTCAGCAGGAACGGCGACTGAGCGTCAGCTACCTGACCCAGCCGTCCAGGGACCTGGACAAACTGCTCGACCAACGGCAACAGACGGATCAGCGGGTGGCCGCCCTGCGCCCCGCCGCCACCTCGGCGTTGGCCAATGCGCCGGAGTCCATCACGTCGCGCTGGGCGACGCTGACGGGCTTCCTGGAGGAACTGCCGAGCGTACGGAGCACCATCGATTCCCGGTCGGCCAGCGGGCAGACGGTCTACGATTTCTACAACAAGCTGCTCGATGCGGCGACGAGCCTGTTCGACACCCAGGCGCGAATCGTCCCCGATGTCACGGCCGCCCAGGGCGGCCTCGCGGCCACCGAGGCTTTCCGGGTCAGCGACCTGATGTCCCGGGCCGGATCCACCATTGACGGCGCCTTCGGCTCTCGTACGCTCAGCCAGCAGGACCATCTCGATTTCACCAACCTGGTGGGCGCCTACCACGCCGGCCTGACCAACGTCGCGCCCCACCTGCAGGCGGACGCCCGCCAGCGCTACGAGGCGATCATCGCGAGCGACTCCTGGAAGCAACTCGTCACCGCGGAGAACGCCCTGGTCAGCAGCGGCCCGTGGCGTGCCGGCGCACCGCGCGGGCTGGATGTCAGCAGGTCCCGCTGGGAAGCCCTCACCCGCCAGGTCTCCGACGACCTGATCGACCTGACCGTCATCCAGGCCGACCGGGTCTCGGCCCAGACGCTGCGCACCGGCAGCACCCAACTGTGGACCGCGTCGCTGGGCAGTCTGCTCGCGCTGTCCATCGTGGTCGCCGCGATTCTCTGGGCGATCCGGCAGTCGCAGATCCTCGTGGACCGGGCCCTGTCGGTCCGGCTGGCGCAACTCGGCCGGGACGCCGCCGCGGTGGTGGACCAGCGACTCCCGGCCATGATGGACCGCCTCCGCCGACGCGAGAAGGTCGACCTCGCCGTGGAGCTGCCACTGCAGGAGTACGGCACCGACGAGATCGGCCAGGTCGCCGAGGTCATCAACCGGTCGTTGCAGGCCGCGGCGGGCGCGGCGGTCGACGAGGCGAAGACCCGGGCCGCCGGCATCGCGATGCTGATGGGCGTCGCGCGCCGTCCGCAGCGCCCGCTGCAACGCGGCCTGAAGGTCATCGAGGACCTGCAGAACCGGATCGGCGACGAGAAGTTGCTGGCGGAGCTGTTCGACATCAACCATCAGCTCACCCAGACCCGCCGCTTCCTGGAGAACCTCGTCATCCTGGCCGGTGGGCAGATCGGCCGGCGTTTCCAGAACCCGGTGCCGGTACGGCGGGTGCTGTTGGCGTCGTTCGCGGAGGCGCAGCAGTACCAGCGGATCACCCTGCGCAGCGCGCCCGACGTGGCGATCGTGGGACCGGCCGTCGCGGGAACCATCCACCTGGTGGCCGAGTTGCTGGACAACGCGCTGGCGTTCTCGCCTCCCGAGACGACGGTGTGGGTCACCTGCATCGAGGTCAAGCGCGGCATCGCGGTGGAGATCGAGGACGCCGGCGTGGGCATGCGGGCCGAGGCGCTGGAACGCGCCAACGAGTTGCTGGCCACTGCGCCCACCCCCGACGTGACGGCGCTCAAGGACGGCGCGCAGGTCGGCCTGCACGTCGTGGCGGAGCTGGCCAAGCGGGACGGCATCCAGGTGAGCCTGCGGGCCTCGGCGTACGGCGGTCTGCTGGCGATCGTGCTCCTGCCCGACCGCGTCATCGCCACGGACCCGGCCATCGTCGACCTGGACCGCACCGACCCCGGTATCGTCCCGCCCGGGACGGCCGCCCTGGCCATGGCGCGCGCCGGCACCGGCGGCTCGTCGGGCGGCGGCCGGCCGGAACCGCGCCCCGCCAACGGGGCCAGGGTCGCCGGGGCCGTGGCGACCGTATCGAGCGGATCGGTCCAGGCGCCGGCCGAGCCCCACACCGCCGGGGACCGACGGCCTGACCGCATCGGGGGCAGCATGACCGAACTACCGGCGCAGCGCGGCGCGATCCGTGGTGACGCGCCCAGCCCACCGGTCGCCACCCGCCCGCCACTGCCCCATCGGCGGCCCCAACAGCACATCGTGCCCGAGCTGCGCGACGACGGCATGCCCGGCGCCTCCGACACGACGGAGGTGGGCGTGCGGTCGCCCGAGGAGGCCCGGGACCGGTTCGCGAAATACCAGAAGGGTTGGGCCGCTGGCCGGGCGGCGAACAACGGGGAACCAGCAGGCAGCGACGACCAAGGCAGGAAAGCATGACCAACTCGGCATCGCAGAACGATCTGACCTGGATCCTGGACGATCTGGTGGAGGTTCCTGACGTTGTCTACGCGGTTGTCCTGTCCACCGACGGGCTGATCGTGCAGAAATCCACGTCGCTCCCCCAGGACCCCGGCGAGTTGCTGGCCGCCGGCGCGTCGTCCCTGCACAGCATCGCCGCCGGGTTGGGCCGGCGCTTCGACAGCGGGCCGGTGCAGCAGGTCATCATCGAGTACCAGAGTCGGACCCTGTTCGTCGCCGCCGCCGGGCAGAACGCCCGGCTGGCCGTCCTGTGCGAACAGTCCGTCGACATGGGGACGGTCGCGTACGAGATGAGTCGCCTGGTGACCCGCATCGGCGACTACCTCGGCTCGGAGGCGCGGCTGGATCCCGCGCTACTCAGCGACCGACCCGGGCAGAGACCGTGACGTACGACGTATGGGACGGCGACGACGAGGCGGAGGCTGGCCGGCTCGTCCCCCTGTACATTCTCGTCAACGGGCGTACGAGCCCCCGGAACACCGACCTTGACCTGGCCACTCAGGTGATCGCCCTGCCGGCCGAGACGACCCGGTTGGAGCTGGAGTACAAGGAGATCCTCGGTCGGTGCGCCAACTGGATCTCCATCGCCGAGATCGGCGCCTACCTGCACCGCCCGCTCGCCATCACGAAGGTGATGGTCGACGTGCTGCACGAACAGGGGTTCCTGGACATCGGCTCGCCGGCGCAGGAGAAGATCGCCGACCGTCGGCTGCTGGAAACGGTTCTCGCTGGCCTCCAGAGGATCTAGACAAAGGGACTGATACACGTGGATCGGAAATCGGTGAAGGTCGTCGTGGCGGGCGGCTTCGGCACCGGCAAGACCACCCTGGTCGGATCGGTCAGCGAGATTCCGCCACTGGTCACGGAGGAGGTCCTGACCCAGGCCAGTGTCGGGGTGGACGACATCACGGGCGTCGAGGGCAAGGGGAGCACGACGGTCGCGCTGGACTTCGGGCGCATCACCATCAGCCCCGACATCGTGCTGTACCTGTTCGGCACCCCGGGCCAGGACCGGTTCTGGTTCATCTGGGACGAGCTGGCCCAGGGCGCGGTGGGCGCGATCGTGCTGGTCGACACCAGAAGGCTCGGCACCAGCTTCCCCGCCGTCGACTACTTCGAGCGGCGCGGCATCCCCTTCGTCGCCGCCGTCAACCGCTTCTACGGCGAGTGCCCGTACAGCGAGGAGGAGATCCGCGCCGCGCTGGAGCTGGATCCGAGCGTGCCGCTGCTGTGGTGCGACGCCCGGGACCGGGCGTCGAGCAAGCAGGCGCTGATCGAACTGGTCCAGCACGCCCTGTCCCGGCTGCCCGTCGACCGTTGAGCAGCCCCGCGACGGCCACGGCCCGGTGCGTCACCGGGCGCACCGGGGCCAGGCCGTCGCGGGTGCCGGTCAGCCGCCGCTGCCCGGTGCCGGGATCTGCGCCAGCCGCACCTTGAAGTGCCGCAACAGGGGTGGCGACGAGACCACCCGGTAGCCGGGGACCCGCTCCGGATCCTTCGCGATGTCGGCGAGGACCTCGGCCACGTACTCGAAGTGCGTGTCGGTGTAGACCCGGCGCGGGATGGCCAGGCGCACGAGTTCGAAGGGCGCGGGGGTCACCAGCCGGTGCTGGTCGTCCATCCCGCCCAGGTAGAGCGATCCCAGTTCGGCGCAGCGGATGCCACCGTCGAGATAGAGCTGGCAACCCAGGGCGTGCCCGGGGAACTCCCCCGGCGACAGGTGGGGCAGCAGCCGGCCGGCGTTGAGGTAGAGGGCGTGGATGCCCGCCGGCTGGACGGTGTCCACTCCGGCGTCGTTGACCAGCCGGGCCAACCGGGCGGTGGAGGCGGCCCGCGCCCGCAGGTACGCGGGGTCGACCACCTCCCGCAACCCCTGCGTGAGCCGTTCGAGGTCGTGACCGGCCAACCCGCCGTAG
The DNA here is from genome assembly GCF_044755745.1 of Micromonospora sp. NPDC092111. Taxonomy (NCBI): domain Bacteria; kingdom Bacillati; phylum Actinomycetota; class Actinomycetes; order Micromonosporales; family Micromonosporaceae; genus Micromonospora; species Micromonospora sp. NPDC092111. The sequence goes on along the minus strand of NZ_JBIVRQ010000013.1, from coordinate 111,189 downwards.
GTGGAGAACCCCTCGGTGGCGATCAGGTTCGCCTCGCACCGGGCATGCAGGTCGTCGTCGCGGAGCCCGATGAATCCACCGATGGCCGACAGGCCGTCCTTCTTGAGACTCACCACGCAGCCGTCGGCGAGCTGGAACGCCTGGGCGGCGATCTGCCGGGGCGTCCAGTCCCGGTAGCCCGGCTCCCGCTGGCCGACCAACCAGGCGTTCTCGGCGAACCGCGCCGCGTCCAGGAAGAACGGCACCCGGTGGCGGCGGCACAGCTCACCCACAGCCGCGAGGTTGGCCATCGACACCGGCTGCGCGCCGAGGCCGTTGTTGGTGATGGTCATCAGGACCAGCCCGACCCGGTGCCCCTCCGGCCCGGTCAGGGTGCGCTCCAGCGCGTCGAGGTCGATGTTGCCCTTGAACGGGGCCGCGCTGTCGAGATCGAACGCCTCCGGGCACGGTAGGTCGCGCGCCTCCGCGCCGGCCAGCTCGACGTTGGCGTGGGTGGTGTCGAAATGGGTGTTGCTGATGCAGATCTGGCCGGGCTTGAGCAGGCTGGTGAACAGGATGCGCTCGCCGGCCCGGCCCTGGTGGACCGGCAGGATACGCGGATATCCGGTCAGGTCGTGGACCTCGTCGCGGAACCGGAACCAGGACCGCGCCCCGGCATAGGACTCGTCGCCGAGGGCGGCGGCGGCTTCCTGCGCGGCCGAGGTGGCGCCGGTGCCGGAATCCGAGAGCAGGTCGACGGTGATCTGGTCGGCACGCAGGTTGAACGGGTTGTAACCCGCCTCCGCCAACGCCTGCTGACGTTCCGCCGCGGTGAGGAAGGGGATCGGTTCGACCACCTTGATCCGGTAGGGCGGCAGCATCTCGCGCATGTCCACGGCCACAGTTCGCTCCTTGAGGGGAATCAGGGGTGTCCTGCTGGAGAACGGCCGGCCGGGCCCGCCACCGCGGTACCGTCCGCCGTCACCCGCCGCCGCAGCGGCGGACTCACCTGGTACGCCTCGGCGGACAGGTAGACGGTGACCCCCGGTCGGGGCGCGCCCAGCCGCAGCGAGACGTGCGGGATCAGCCCGACGCCGTCGCGCAGCGGCCGGTGCGCCACCGCGTCGAGCGCCCGATCCAGCTCCGTGCTGTCGAACCCGTAGCGGGCCAGCACCGTCGCCACCCGGTCCCGGGCCTGCTCGTCGTCGTCGACGTAGCCCCGGATCGGCACGTAGATGCTGTACCCGACCGGCCGGTCCGCGCCCTCGGTGAGGGTGTAGCTGCCGACCAGTGGGAGGCCGTCGAAGCGGCTCCGGCCGCCGCCGGCCAGCGCGCAGAACTCGGCGATCGCCGTCGGGTCGGCGTCGTCGACCACGCTGGCCGCCCGGATGACGTCCCACCCGTCGGCGTCGTGGTGGGTCAGGTACAGCTTGACCCGGGCCTGCGGCCCGTCGAGCAGGTCGAGGGCGAAGAACGTCAGCCGGTCCCGGCGACCCAGTTCGCCCGGGCGGATGCCGTGGTCGAGCATCGCCTGGTACGACGTGCCCAGGCCGAGTCGGCGCAGCGCCTCGGACACCAGGGCCGGCGCCCGCTCGACGCCGTTGAGCTCCGGATTGAGGTAGACCTTGAACTCGGGTCGACGGCCGCTGCGGAACACCAGCGAGCACCAGAGCCCGAACGCGCCCTGCGGGTCCTCGGTGGCGAACAGGTCCCGCACCGAGTCCAGCCGGGACGTCGACAGGCCGGCCCGGCGCGCCTGCGTGTCGAGGAACCGCTGGGTGGCGGACATGTTGGCCGGCCCGCCGGGCGGCGTCCCCAGCGTCTCGCCCAGGATCCGCAGGGTGGGCGGCTCGGCCTCGTTGAAGGCGAGGGAGAACTCCACCGGAGTGTGATCGTCGGCGATGTTGGACGGCCAGGTGGGGGGTGCCGACAACGGGCGCGGGCCGGCGGAGCCGAGCAGGTCCCGCAGCAGTTCCAGCGGCCCGGCCGGGTCGGTCCGGGCGACCTCGCACAGGCGTCTGAGCTGACCGCCCACATGGTCGGCAAGGGACACCTCGCCCATCAGTTCCCCTCCCGATCACGCCGGCCGGACAAACGAGACCATAGGGATCATGTAGCAGCAAGGTCAACATCGGTTACAACTTGCAACTACATACCGGGGCCAAGGGTGGCAGATCACCTCGACATATCACCGTGGGTAACCTGCCGGACACGCGATTCATCGCCGGAAACTGAGTGGATATTCAGTACCGCCCGACGGGGGTCGACTCACCCCACCGCCCGGGACGGCACCCCGGGGCACCGCCACGGACCGGCCCGCCCCACCGCACCGGTGGGACGGGCCGGATGGCGTGCCGGTCAGGGAATCAGCCGCTGGAGGTCCCGGGGCATGCCCGACTTCACGTCCTGCCACTCACCCTGGGTGACGTGCCGACGCAGGGTGTCCAGCACCACCTGCGTCACCCGCGCCGGGCCGCCCGCCACGTCGTACGGGAAACCCTGCCGGACCTCGTAGAGGAAGTCGTCGCGGTTCAGCTTGATCGGCACGTTCTCCGGCTGCCAGCCGTCGAAGTAGATGCCCCGCACCAGCACCGGCAACTGCGCGGCGAACTCCGCGCACTCCTGCACCGTCATCCGGTCACGCAACAGGTGCAGGACGGTCCGCAACGCCGCGTACGACTGGTTGCGCTGCTCCCTGGGCCAGCCGTACGCCTGCTCGATGTCCTTGAGGATCTGGTTGGTCTTGTCCACCGAGGACTCGATCGCCGACATGAACGTCTCAGCCATCACGCCACCCCCCTGCGTCGGTCTCCCACCGCCGGTCGTCGTCGCGTCGCGGCGGCCCCGACGGGCCCCGCCGCCGCCGGGCCGGACTGCCGACCCGGCCGGGCCGCGCCGGCCGGTGGGTGTCCCCACCCGAGCCGACGACGTGCAACACGGCGCCCCGCCGTGGATCCGCCACCACCCGCACCGCCATCTCCGGTCACCTCCGTACCGTCCCGGGTTCACCGGCCACGTCGGCGGCCGGCACCCTCCAGACTGCGCGGCGGCGGGGTGAGCCGGCCTCGCCCGATCGGGGTGAGCCAGGCCCCGCCGGGTCGAACGGGTCCAGACCTGCTCGTACGCCTGGGCCGGCAGGTCGGCCGGGTAGACGTTGCGCTTCGCGGTCTCCGGGCGCAGGTGCCGGTAGAGCGCGGAGGCCCGGGTCGCGGCGGCCGGTCACCGGTCAGGCGGCCCGCCGCTCCCGGTTCTGCTTGCAGGCCACGCAGGCGGTGGCCGACGGGAAGATTTCCAGGCGCTCCACCGGGATCGGCGCCGAGCAGCCCTCGCAGAAGCCGTAGGTGCCCTCTTCCAGCCGGGTCAGGGCGTGCTCGAACTGGGCTCGCCGGTCGAGGATGGTACGCAGCAGGGACTGCGCGGTGTCCCGCTCGGCGGTCTTGGTGCCGCTGTCGGCCTGGTCGTCGCCGGCGGTGTCGCCGACCTCCACCAGCCGCAGCACGTGGCTCTGCGCGACGGCCTGCTCGTACTCCGCGGACAGCTCGTCGTAGCGGGCCTGCAGGGAGGTCCGGATCTGGTCGACCTCCACGGCGGAGCGGGCGGTACCGACGGTGTCGTGGACGAGCATCGCTGCCTGCCTTTCCTTGACCGGGTGTCCGGGGCGGGCACGCCCGGGACGTAGCGGCACGGGCGGCTCACCCGTGCCTTGTGAGCCGGGCGATTACCCACCCTCGCCGAGGCGCAAACCACCGATTTTTCGGGGTCAGTGACCGGTTTCGTCCCGCTCCACCAACGCCGGGTGGCGGGGGTCGTCGGCCCGGACGACCACGTCGGCGAAGGAGTCCGGGGCCACCTCGTCGGCGTACCGGGTGAAGGCCGCGAGGGTCCACTGCTCCGCCGGGTCGGTACGGCGGGCCAGCGCGGCCGGGGAGAGCGCGAGGTGCACGGTGACGTCGAACGGCAGTCCCCCACCGAGCAGGAGCGCCCCGCTGACCAGCAGCACCGCGCCGGGCGGCAGGTCGTGGTACGCCGCCCGGCTGGCCCGGTCGGTGGCGGCGTCCCAGAGCGAGGGCAGCACCCGTCCGGTGCCGCCGGGGCCGGCCGGGTCGAGGACCTCCCGGCGCAGGCCGGCCTCGTCGGTCCAGCCCTCGTAGTAGGCGTCGGGGTTGGTCCGGCCGTGTTCGTAGCGGACCGAGGCGGGGCGGAGGAAGTCCTCGGCGCGCAGGTGCAGCACCGGGCGGCCCCGGGCGCGCAGCGGGTCGACCAGGGCGGCGGCCAGCCGGTCCGGGGCGGCGGCGGGCGGGCCGTCGATGGCGACCCGCAGGCGGGCCGGCATCCCGGTCCCGTCGGTGGCGGGCGTCCCGGCCCCGCCGGGGACGGGCACGGGGGTGGCCGCGAGGATTCGTTCGGTCAGCTCGGTGACGAGCAGGTCGGGCGAGATGGGTCGGACGCGCATCCGACCATGGTGCCCCGGCCGGTGGCGGCCGGCGTGGCGGCCGGCTCAGCCGGTGCGGTCGATGGTGACCCGGGCGTCGTCGGCGAGCCGGTAGCCCACCCCGTAGACCGTGGTGACCAGCGGGACGTCGACGCCGACCTTGCCGCGCAGCCGGCGTACGTGCACGTCCACGGTGCGGACGCCGGCGTGCTCGTAGCCCCACACCGCGTTGAGCAGTTGCAGCCGGGTGAACACCCGGCGCGGGTGGGCCACCAGGTGCAGCAGCAGGTCGAACTCCAGCCGGGTCAGCGGCAGCGGCTCGCCGTCGCGCAGCACCGACCGGGACGAGGCCAGGATGTGCAGGGCCGGGATGGTGGAGGCCAGGGACCGGGCCGGGGTGCGGCCGGCCGGGACGGCGTCGGGCCGGCGCTCGGCCGGGACGCCGGTGGTGGCGACGGTGCCCTCACCGCCCTCCAGCATCTCCCGGGCGGCCTCCAGCAGCCGGCGGGCCGGCGGGGTGAGGGTCTCCTCGCAGGCCAGCGGGATGGACAGGGTCACGGTGAGCACGGGGGCGACGGTGTTCGCCGGGCGTCGCTGGCCGCCCGGGGGTCGACCGGGGACCGCAGGCTGGGACGTATGCCATCCGGCGCGCGACGATGCGGGGCTGACCGACATGGTCCTCCTTGGCTGGTCCGGGTATCTCCCCACGGCCCGGGACGCCGCTGCATCGATGCTTCCCGGCCCCCGGACGAGGGTCAAGGGGCAGCCGCGTTGCATGAATGTGACAATTGGCGAACACATCGCAGCCGAACCCTCGCTCTGCGTACGAGCCAGATGATTACAGCAGAAGCGTCGGGATGCCCCGGTACGGGGGTACCCGCCCCCGTTCACCTTGGCCGGCGCACCGTGGCGCACCCGCTGCGACCAGTCGGGTGCGCCACGGGTGGACGGCTGGTCAACGGAACCGGTCGACCCGCACCCGGGCCTCGTCGGCGAGCCGGTAGCCCACCCCGTACACGGTGGTCACCAGGGGTGCGTCCGCACCGAGCTTGGCGCGCAGCCGGCGTACGTGGACGTCCACGGTACGGGCGACGGCGTGCTCGTAGCCCCAGACGCTGGAGAGCAACTGGAGCCGGGTGAAGACCCGGTGCGGGTGCTCGGCGAGGAAGAGCAGCAGGTCGAATTCGATGCGGGTGAGCGGGATCTCCCGGTCGCGGTGCCGCACCACCCGGGAGCCGGCGAGGATCCGCAGGGTGTCCGGGTGGTCGTCGGCCGGCGTCGGCTCGCCGGTCACCGGCGCCGGCCGGGAGGCCGGTAGCGCCGACACCAGCCGGGGCCCGACCGGCTCGGCCAGCCGGACCACCCCCTCCCCCGCCTCGGCCAGCTCGCCGAGCAGGTCGACCAGGCGGGCCAGCCGGGGCGTCAGCGGCCCGGCGGTCAGGTCGAGGGTGATGGTCAGCGACGGCGCGGACCGGGGCCGGTTCGGTACCGCCCGGTCGGGACGGCCCGGCGGGTGCGGACGCGGGTTGAGGGCGACGAGGGACATGGGAGCCTCCTGTGATGGCGGTGCGTCCGCCACACCCGGTGGGGGGCGGCGGTCAGTGCGGCGTCCGGCCGGCGGTCACCGGCGGCGCGGTGGACGGGGTGCGGTGCGGCGGGGTCGGGCCGAGGGTGGGCAGGCCGGCGATCCGCCAGGCGACGAAGCCGCCGACGACGTCGGTGGCCCGGTGCAGGCCGAGGTCGTGCAGGGCGGCGGCGGCCAGCGACGAGGTGTAGCCCTCCTGGCAGATCACCACCACCGGCAGGTGGTAGCCGACCGCCTCGGGCAGCCGGGCCGGGCAGCGCGGGTCGAGCCGCCACTCCAGCACGTTGCGCTCGATGACCAGAGCGCCCGGCACGGTGCCGTGTGCGGCCCGCTGGGCGGCCGGCCGGATGTCGACCATCAGGGCACCGCCCCGGTACGCCAGGTGCGCCTGCTCCGGGTCGAGCCGGCGCAGCCGGGCGCGCGCCTCGGCGAGGATCTCGTCGATGCCACGCGATCCCGGCGGCGGCACGGGACAGCTCTCGGTACGGGTGGTGTGCTGCGGCATCGTCGCGGTCCTTCCATGGGCGAGCCGGCGGGCGGGGACAACGGGGCCGGGCGTCACCAGGAGACGCCGGCGCGGGCCACCTCGGCGACCCGCAGGTGGCCGTCGACGAGGCGGTAGTGGGTCATGTGCCGCAGCGCCGGCCGGTAGACGTGCACGCTGACCGCGGGCTGGTCGCTCCGGTTGGTCACCTGGTGCACGTGGCGGGGGCCGAACCGGCGGCCGGCACCGGTGGCGAGGCGGTGCGGACGCAACCGGCCGCCGGAGACCGTCTGCTCGGTCAGTTCACCGGCGACGACCAGGAACGCCCCGGAGGAGCCACCGTGGTCGTGCAGGTCGGTGCCCTGGCCGGGCAGCCAGCTCAACGCCCAGACCTCGTGGTCGTCGGTGGCGGTGAGCCGGGCGTACCACCGCTCGGCGCGGTCGAAGCGCAGCGGCACGGCCCAGGCGGCCGGGTCGGCGTACCGGCCGGCGACGGCGAGCAGGTCGGTGGCGTGGGTGCTGGTCATGGCTACTCCTGTGCTGGCGCGTTCACCACCACTCTAGACTGTAAAGCCTATAGGTTTAGTAGGTAATACCGGATGCTGGGACGCTGAGCCCGCTGACCGGTCCGGCCGACGCACCGCCCCGCCGCACCGGTATACAGGGACGGTGGAGGATCCCGTACCGGAACGGATGCGCACCGCCGCCGCCGCGCTGCTGGCCGCGCTCGACGCGCCGGCCCGCACCGCCGCCGGACACCCCTTCGACGACGACGGCCGGCGCTGGCTGGAGTACCGACCCCGACCCCGACCCGGGGTCTGCCTGGCCGACCTGGACCGGGCCGGTCGCAAGGCCGCGCACCGGCTGCTCGCCACCGCGCTCAGCCCCACCGCGTACGCCCAGGCGATGGCGGTGGTGGCGCTGGAGGAGGTGCTGGACCGGGCGGAGGGCTGGCGGCGCGGCCGGCACAGCGGCGACTACTGGGTGGCGCTCTACGGCGACCCGACCCACGACGACCGGTGGGCCTGGCGGATCGAGGGGCACCACCTGTCGGTGAGCATGACCGTCGTCGACGACCTGGTCTCCCCCGCCCCGGTCTTCCTCGGCGCCAACCCGGCCGCCGTGCGGCACGCCGGCCGGCCGGTCTCCCGGCCGCTCGGCGTCGAGGAGGACCTGGCCCGCGAGCTGCTGGCCGCGATCGGCCCGGCCGGCCGGGCCGCCGCCGTGGTCGCCGACGAGGCACCGGCGGACATCATCAGCGCGACCCGACCCTCGGTCGACGCGCCGCTGACCCCGCTCGGCGTGCCCCGCCGCCGGCTCGGCCCCACCGGCCGGGCGCTGCTCGACCAGTTGGTCGCGCTCTACCTGGACCGGCTCCCGGCCGAGCTGGCCGCCCGGGAGGCCGACCGGCTCGCCGGCGGCGACCCGCACTTCGCCTGGGCCGGCCCGGCCCACCCGGGCACCCGGCACTACTACCGGGTGCAGGGCGACGACCTGCTGATCGAGTACGACAACACCACCGACGACGGCAACCACGCGCACACCGTGCTGCGCCGCCCGGCGAGCGACTTCGGCGCGGACGTGCTCGCCACGCACCACGCCGACGCCCACCACTGACCCGCCGACCGGTCGGCGGACCGGTGCGGCTCAGGCCGGCTTGACGGCCTCGACCAGGAACCGGCGGGAATGGGCGACGAAGGAACCCTCGGCCCGGATCCGCTCGTGTAGCCGTTCGAGCTGCCGCCGGTACCGGTCGACGTCGAAGCCCGGCACGGTCCAGACCACCTTGCGCAGGAACCAGACCACCGCGCCGACGTCGTGGAAGACGGCTCGCAGGGTGGCCGCCTCCAGCCGGGTGACCGCCAGGCCGGCGGCCCGCGCGGCGGCGACCGCCGCAGCGGTGTGCCGGGTGGCCGGCGGTGGCAGCGGCCCCAGCACCGCCTCGCTCAGCTCCCGCATGGTGCCGGCACCGATCTGCTGGGACAGGTACCGCCCGCCCGGCCGCAGCACCCGGGCGATCTCGGTCCACCAGGTGTCCACCGGGTGCCGGCTGGTGACCAGGTCGAAGGAGGCGTCCCGGAACGGCAGCACCGGGGCGGGGCCGACCCGCACCACCCGGCCACCGACCCGGCCCAGCGTGCGCCGGGCGACCGCCACCAACCCGGCAACCAGGTTCCCGGCGGGCGGTCGGGGGGTGATCGGGTTCGTTTCCGCGAAACGGCGGTGTCCTGGGTGCCCCGACACCGCCGGTCCGGCGAAACCGCGACCGCACTGTCAGGGGGTGGGGCGGGCGATCTCGACCGTGGCGCCGGCCGGGACGGTGTCGAGGGCGTCGAAGCTGCTGGGCTCGCGGTGGGTGGTGTCGAACTGGCGCATCAGCCGGGCGCCGAGCCGGACGCCGACCGCGCCGACCGCCAGCCCGACCAGCTCGGTCGCCAGCAGTACCCCGGTGGCGCCGCGCTGCGGGGCGTCCGCCCGGATCAGGCAGGCCAGCAGGAACAGCCCGGCCATGCCGGCGTTGACCATGTTGAAGGTGACCATGGTGCGGCGGGTCGGGCTGGGCCGGACGTCCCACAGGTCGACCATGCCGGCCACGGTCGCGAGCGCGGCGGCCACCAGCGCGGCGATCGCCGTCCAGTAGCCCACCTCGCCGAGGAACGCCGGACCGCCGGCCACGTCGGCGAGGTCGAAGACGGTGGCACAGGCGAAGAGCCCGTACGGGAACGTCACCAGCATCGGTTGGACGGGTTGTCCCTGCACCCTAAGGCGGCTCTCCATCGGTTCCTCCCCAGGATCGGCTCAGCTCACGAATCCAGGGTGCTACCCGGGCGCCACTCCGGCGAAACGACACGCTCAGGACTCCCGGGGCCGGGAGACGCTGGTGACCAACCGTTCCGCCACCTCCCGCAGCGGGATGTCCAGCGAGGACGCGGCGCTGCGCAGCACCTCCAGGGCCTCGGGCGCGGGGCAGCCGCGCTGCGTCATGATCACCCCGACGGCCTGGCCGACCACGCTCTCGCCGAGCAGCGCCCCGGCCCGCTCACCGGCCCGCTCGGCCTGCCTCGCCCGGTCCCGCACGGCGGCCAGCAGCAGGCCGGCGTGCTCGGCGAGGAGCATCGCGGTGAGCTGGTGCCGGGTGGCGAACGTGCCGGCCGATCCGGCGTACAGGTTGATCGCCCCGATCACCTGCTCGTCGACGTCCACCGGGGCGGAGATCACCCCGCGTACGCCCAGGCCCCGGGCCCGCTCGGTCCAGCCCGGCCACCGGTCGTCGTCGGCCAGATCCTGCGCGATGATCATCTCGCGGCGGGCGATGGCGGTCATCGCCGGTGTCTCCCGGCCGTGGCGCAGGTCGTCCAGTTCGGCGAGCCGGGGATCGGAGGCGGCCACCCCGGCCGGCTCCCCCGCCCGCAGCGTGGTGAACCCGCACCAGGCCACCTCCGGCACGTCCCCGGCGATCCGGACCAGCTCGGCCACCGCCTCGTCGAAGTCGTCGACCGCGATCAGCCCGGCGGTCAACGCCCGCAACAGGGCGGCGGTCTCCAGCACACCGAGGGTGTCGCTCGTCGGCTCGCGCGTGTAGAGGTTCACCGGTCCACGACCCCCGTGCCCCGTCTGCCGCCCGCCACCAGCGCCGCTGCCTGTGTCATCGTCGTGATCTCTCCCCCGAGTCATGAGCCCCGGGCTACTACCCTCGCAAACCCGGATCGAAACCGCATAAGGGGTCCCCCCGGCGCCACTCGCGCCGAAGGGACCCCGATCGCTCAGCGCGCCGCGGCGAGCCGGCGGCCGACCGAGGCGATCAAGCGGTCCAGCTCCGACCCGAACGGGTTGTCGTGCACCAGGTACGTCCAGGTGGCGCTGGGCCGCACCAGCTTGGCCGCATCCGGCTCCCAGTCATCGTCGAACTCGGTCTCCTCGAAGGTGCCGATGGTCCGCGTCTCGATCTCCGGGATGAGGTTGGTGAACGCCGGTACCGCCGCCCGGTGGAACTCGTCCAGCGGGTCGAGCCGGCCCAGCGCGCGCAGGTGCACGCCCTCGCGCACCTCCGACAGCTCGGCCAGATGCTCCGCCCAGAGCCGGTCGGCGTGGTAGAGGGCGATCGACCGGGCCACCCGGGCCAGCAGGTCCTCGTCCATCTCGCCGGCCTTCTCCGACACCCGGTCCAGCAGCATCAGCGCGGCCACGTCGGAGGTCAGCAGCCGCTCCCGACGCTCGGCGAGCGCCTTCCGCTGCTGCTCGATCACCACGCTGTACCGCCAGGTGTTGCGGTGGATCTCGTGGTTGACCCCCTCGGCGACCCGCTGGGCGTGCTCCACCGCGTAGTCGACCTGATCGTCGGTCACCAGGCCGTCGGCGTTCATCCGGGGCGAGGCCGGGATGGTGTCGCCGGCGTGCCGGACCACCAGGTCGTCCTCCAGGCTGACGAAGAAGACCGAGCCGCCCGGGTCACCCTGCCGGCCGGCCCGACCGCGCAACTGGTCGTCGACCCGACGGCTGTCGTGCCGGCCGCTGCCGATCACGTACAGGCCGCCCAGCTCGGCCACCCGCTCCTGGTCGACCTGGCCGCTGCCGCCGAGCCGGATGTCGACGCCCCGGCCGGCCATCTGGGTGGAGACGGTCACCGCGCCGTACGCGCCGGCCTCGGCGATGATCGCCGCCTCCTCGTCGTCGTTCTTGGCGTTGAGCACCACGCACGGCACCCCGGCCGAGTGCAGGCCGGCGGCGAGGCTCTCGGACTCCTTCACGTCCAGCGTGCCGACCAGTACCGGGCGGCCCGCCTCGTGGCAGCGCCGGATCTCGTCGACCAGCGCCTCGTCCTTCTCGGCCCGGGTGGCGTAGATCCGGTCCGGCTCGTCCTCCCGGACGCAGGGGGTGTTCGGCGGGATCACCGCCACCTCCAGGCCGAAGAACTCGCGGAGCTGGTCGCCGACCAGCACCGCGGTCGCCGTCATGCCGCAGACCTTCGGGTAGAGGCCGATGTACGCCTGCACGGCGATGGTGCCCAGCACCTCGCCCTCGGCGGTGGCGTCCAGGCCCTCCTTCGCCTCGACCGCGGCCTGCAAGCCGTCCGGCCAGCGGCGACGCTGGGCGACCCGGCCGCGCATCTCGTCGATCAGCTCCACCGAGCCGTCCCGGACGATGTAGTCGACGTCCCGGTGCAGCAGGGCGTGCGCGTGCAGCGCCACGTTCACCGAGGAGAGCTGCCCGACATGCTCGGCGTCGTACAGGTCGATGTCGCCGAGCTTGGCCTCGACGGCGGCCAGCCCCTCGGTGGTGAAGGCGACGCTGCGGCCGTCCTCGGCGACGGTGTAGTGCTTGCCCTTGCGCAGGCCGCGCACCAGCGCGGCGGCGGCGTGCACCGGGTCCTGCTCACCGGCGACGGAGCCGGCGAGCACCATCGGCACCCGGGCCTCGTCGATCAGGATCGAGTCGGCCTCGTCGACGATCGCGGTGTGCAGCGGCGGCTGCACCCGGTCGGCCAGGTCGGTGACGAGCTGGTCGCGGAGGAAGTCGAAGCCGGCCTCGCTGACCGAGACGTAGGTGACGTCGCAGGCGTACGCCGCGCGGCGCTCGGCCGGGGTGGACGCCTCGTTGACCCAGCCCACGGTCAGCCCGAGGAGCTGGTAGACCGGCGCCATCCACTCGGCGTCGCGGCGGGCCAGGTAGTCGTTGACGGTGAGCACGTGCACCGGGCCGTTGCCCAGCCGGACGTGCCCGTAGGCGGCGACGGTGGCGGTGAGGGTCTTGCCCTCACCGGTGGCCATCTCGGCGACCTTGCCCGACAGCAGCGCCATCGCGCCGAGCAACTGCACGTCGTACGGCCGCTGGTCGAGGCCGCGTCGGGCGGCCTCCCGGCCGACCGCGCAGATCTCCACGTACTCCGTGGCCGCGCCGGCGGCCTCGATCAGCTCGGCGTCGTCGAGCGCCGACAGCTCTTCCTCACGCGCGGCGATCCGCGGCAGCAGCTTCTCCAGCGGAGCCAGGTCGACCGTCGTCCCCGGGCGCTGGAGGAACCGGCGGAACCTGCTCTTCAACCGTTGCGACACACCCATGAGCGGCAACGGTACGCGAACCAACCGGGCAATGGCGGCCCGGTGTGTCCGGCGCGGCCCCGGTGTCCGATTTCCGGCCCGTTCACCCAGCTCAGCGGGGATGCCGGTCGGTCCGCCAGCGGCCGGGCCCGGCCGGCTCGCGGCCGTCGCGGACTGGCGACCGTCGATCGATCGCCGGCGACCGGCCCGGCAGGCGGCCCGAAGGAGCGGCCGGTGCGGATGGACGGGGACCCGTCGGGCGGGGCGCGCAGCACGGGCCACTCCCCTTCGCCCCGGCGGCGGGGCGGGGCGGGGTCAGTCCGTGAAGGCGCCGGCGTGGGCGGCGGTGGCCGCGTCGCGGGCCGCCCGCTCGGGCAGGTGCGGGTGGGCGGGCGTACGGAGCAGCACCATCTCGTGGTAGAGCGGTGCGGTGGCGGCGATGAGCAACCGACGCGGGTCGGTGCGGGCGGGGATCTCGCCACGTTCGGCGGCCCGCGCGACGAGGCGGGCGCAGCGGTCGTACCGGTCGATCCAGAAGATCCGGAGGGCGTCCGCCGCCTGCGCGGACCGGAATGACGCGGCGATCAGGGCGGCGGTGACAGGTGGGTCGGCGGTCAGCGCGGCGTGGATCTCGCGGTTGACCGCGACGAGATCCCCGTCGAGGGTGCCGGTGTCGGGTGGCCGCCAGTCGTCGCCGGTCGCCTCGACGAGGACGTCGGCGAGCAGGCCGCCGACGTCCCGCCAGCGCCGGTACACGGTGGTGCGGTGCACCCCGGCGCGCTCCGCCACGGCGTCCACGCTCAGGGCATCGTAGCCGTGCTCCACCAGTTGGCTGCGGACCGCGTCGAGTACGCGTCGACGGACGTGGGCGCTGCGCCCGCCGGGTCGGCGTACCGGGACGGCGGCCTGACGGCGCGACGGCGGGGGCGGCTCGGCCGGGAAAGGCGTTGGTGGTCGTGGCTGACCCATGCCAGGATGCTATCGCTACAGCAGTAGCGTTAAGGAATCCGGGTGGCGTCGCCCGCTCCCGCCCGGCCCGACCCGATAGGAACTCATGTCGCGTACCCCGGTTCCACCCGTGTCCATTCACGAGTACCCCGTGACCGACGCCGACGGGGGTCCGTACGCGATCACCGACGGCCCGGACGGCGCGCTGTGGTTCACCCTGGTCCACAGCGGGCGGATCGGCCGCCTCGCCCCCGACCGGGAGCCCACCACCTGGCAACTCGATCCCGCCTGCGGTCCGACGATCATCACCGCCGGACCGGACCGGGCGCTCTGGTTCACCGAGTACCGGGCACACCGGATCGGGCGGATCAGCACCGCCGGCGCCGTCGACGAGTTCCCGTTGCCCACCCCGGAGTGCGGGCCGTTCGGCATCGCCGCCGGCCCCGACGGCGCGCTGTGGTTCACCGAGACCACCGCCGACCGCATCGGCCGGATCACCACCGGCGGCCAGATCACCGAGTTCCCGCTCCCGGTCACCGGAGCGTTCCCGTCCGCGATCACCGCCGGCGTCGATGGCGGGCTGTGGTTCACCATGAACCAGGCCAACGCGATCGGCCGGATCGCCACGGACGGCCGGGTAACCGTCCACCCGCTGCCCACCGAGGACGCCGCGCCGGTGGGCATCACCGCGGGCCGGGACGGCGCCCTCTGGTTCGTCGAGATCGCCGCCGGTCAGATCGGACGCATCACCCCCGCCGGCGCGATCGTGGAGTTTCCGCTGCCCGACCGCGCCGGCCGACCACACGCCATCACCGCGGACGGCGACGGCAGCCTGTGGTTCACCGAGTGGGCCGGCAACCGCGTCGGCTCGATCACGGCCGACGGCGTGATCGAGACGTACGACCTGCCGACACCGCACTGCGAGCCGCACGGCATCACCCTCGGCGCCGACGGCGCCCTGTGGGCCGCCCTGGAGAACGGGTCCCTCGCCCGCATCGCGCCCGGCACCACCACCCGTCCCCGGTCGCGTTGACCCGGGCCGCCGCCGCGAACACGCCGGCCGCACCGGTCGAGCCGGCCACGATCCGCACCTCACCGCCGTCGACCGCCCGGACCCGGCGGTGACGTCCGCATCCGGTCGGTGAGCTGCCGATCGATCTGCGGCGGAGCGCCACGACGAGTCCGACCCGCCATCGGAGGTACCTCCTTACGGTTACCCGCAGTGACGCGAGCGACGGTGAGGCGTTGGTGAACGGGAGGGTCGATCCGATTCGGGAGCGCCCACGGAAGGGATGGGGCGGATGACCGTTTCAGTGCTGGCTGGCCTGGCCATGCAGTCCGGGGCGATAGCCGCAGTGCACGTCGGCGTACGCGGGCAGTGGACGCGCCGGCCCGGAGCGCTGCTGCTCGCGGTGGCCGTGCTGTTCCACGGGACGACCGAGCTGATGCAGAGCATCTGGCCGGGGCGGAACTTCTTCCGCGCCTACGTCGACCAGCAGGACATCGACGACTGGATGCTGCTGGTGTCGGCCTCGATCCTGCTGTACTCGGCCGCATACCTGCTGGGGATCCACCTGTGGCAGAGGTTCGCGGCACAGGAACGGCTGGCGGCGCAGGCACCCGGCGACGGCCGGGGCCTGACCTCGCTGCGCCTACGGTGGCTCCTGCCGCTGACGTTGCCGCTGCTCGTCGCGACGTGGCAGGGCCGGGGCGCGTTGCAGCCGGTCGCCCCGCTACAGGCCGCCCAGGAGGGCCAGGACGAACGTGCGGGGCTGCTGGCGGCACTGGCCGGCGGGTTCCTGGTGCCGCTGATCGCCGTGATCGGCGCGACGATCATGGTGCGGTACGGG
Organism: Micromonospora sp. NPDC092111; assembly: GCF_044755745.1. Classification (NCBI taxonomy): domain Bacteria; kingdom Bacillati; phylum Actinomycetota; class Actinomycetes; order Micromonosporales; family Micromonosporaceae; genus Micromonospora; species Micromonospora sp. NPDC092111. Next base: position 95,876 of record NZ_JBIVRQ010000013.1, on the reverse strand, counting down.
GCACGCTGGCTGGTGCCGGTCCTCGCCGTGGAGGGCCTGGCGTTGGCGGTCGCCGGCACCCGGTCCATGATCGTATTCGCGGTGCTGCTCACCCTCGTCGGCGCCGCCCTCCACGGGGTGCGCCCCACCCGCCGGCAGGTCGCCGGCATCGTCCTGGTCGTCGCCGCCTTCTGCGCGCTGATCTCGTCCACCCGGGCCGTGGCCGGCCGCGAGGTCTTCGACGCCAACCAGAAGGCCGGGGACCGGATACAGGCACTGGTCGACGGGGGGTCGTCGATCCACACCGAGCGCAGCCGAAGCGCAATCCTCGACGACCTGGTGTACCGGTTCGACGGGAACACGTTCGGGGCGGCGATCTTCAACGGGTTGCAGGGAAACACCCCTCCCGTCGGCCTGGTGACGGTCCGCCACAACCTGATGATGCTGACACCCTCGATCGTCAACTCCGACAAGGTGGCGGCAAACGACCTGAAGGTGCGGAGCGAGGAGGCGTATCTCGACGCCGAGTTCGGCCTGTCGCAGTACGTCGACTGGCTGCCCACGATCTTCGGGACGGTCGTGGCGTACGACGGTTGGCCAGGGCTGCTCCTGGTCGCGGCCGTGCTCGGCGCGCTACTCGCCACGGTGGAGGGGTGGGCGTTGGCGAAGTTCACCACGGCACGGGTGGTACTGCTGGTGGGACTGGCCCACTGCGCGCTGCTGTACGAGTCCGGGCCGCAGATGGTCCTGACGACGTTGCGGCTGACACCGGTGCTGGTGGTGGGCCTGGCGGCGGTCGGGTGGATCCGCCAACGCTGGCCCCGACGAGATCAGCCCGCCCGCCCGGCGACCAGCGGGCCGGGCGCGGTCACCCCCGAGAGCGTGCAGGTGGCGGGCCCGGCACAGGAAGCACCGGTACCCGGAGCACGGTAGCCCGGGCCCCCTTGGTGATCCGCTCAGCGGGACGTCTTCGCGAAGGCGACAAAGCCTCGCCACGCCGCCGAGCCGAAAAAGAGGGTGCCACCGTCGCGGTCCTTCGTGTCACGCACCAGGACGACACCGGGCAGATTGTCGGCGACCTCGACACAGTCGCCACCGTTGCTACCGCTCTTCGTGCTCTTACGCCACCGCGCACCGGTCATGTCCATGATGCAGCCGCTTCTCTCAGAAGATCCAAAGACCGCGAGTGGGAAGGCCCTCGCCCCGAATACGTACCCGCCCGACGCTCAGCGGAACGTCTTCGCGAAGGCGACAAAGCCCTGCCACGCTACCGGGCCGAAAAAGAGGATACCGCCGTCGCGGTCCTTCGTGTCACGCACCAGGACGACACCGGGCAGATTGTCGGCGACCTCGACACAGTTGCCGCCGTTGCCGCCGCTCTTCGTGCTCTTACGCCACCGCGCACCGGTCATGTCCATGATGCAGCCGCTTCTCTCAGGAGATCCAAAGACCGCGAGCGGGGAAGGCCCTCGCCCCGAATACGTTCCCACCGACGTTCAAGCGACGCAAGGTCGAATGCTGGTCCAGGATCTGAGCGCCGAGAGTCGCCCTCCTGACCTCGGCGACCATGGATCAGCTTCTCGGCAGACGACCCGGGCGCCGGTAGGTCCGGGTCCTTCGTGATCCGCTTAGCGGGACGCCTTCGCGAAGGCGACAAAGCCCCGCCACGCCGCCGAGTCGACAATGAGGGTGCCGCCATCGCGGTCCTTCGTGTCACGCACCAGGACGACACCAGGCAGATTGTCGGCGACCTCGACACAGTCACCACCGTTGCCGCCACTCTTCGTGCTCTTACGCCACCGCGCACCGGTCATGTCCATGATGCAGCCGCTTCCCTCAGAAGATCCAAAGACCGCGAGCGGGGAAGGCCCTCGCCCCGAATACGCTCCCACCGACGTTCAAGCGACGCAAGGTCGGATGCCTGATCCAGGATCTGAGCCCGCGCCGGACTATCGACGTGTGCCACCCGCCCGCCGTCCCGCATGTCGGCGATGGTGAACGGTCCGTCGAGTCCCGGGTAGCTCGGTGCGTCGGCAGGAACGACGTGCAATTGCACGCTCGGCAGTTCGGCACACACGAGGAGGTGCGCGAGTTGGGCTGCCATGAGCGGCCGACTGTCTCCCACGCGCCTACGTAAGGCACCCTCGTCCAGCACGGCGATCAGTAGTGGCCCGCGCTCCCGGTTGAGGATGGCCTGACGGCCGATCCGCGCATCGGCGAGTTCGTTCATGGCGTCGGAGGTCAACGTCCCGCCCGCGAGCGTCGCCCGCGCGTACGCCTCGGTCTGGAGGAGACCGGGCACCCAGGCCAGTTCGAAGGACCGCAGGGTGGCGGCCTCGCGTTCGATGTCGACCCAAGGTCGAAACCAGACTGGTTCGCGACGCTTGACAATGTCCGGCCAGAGCACATCGACGTCTCGGCCAAGCAAGTCTGCGACCGTGGCGCGGTGACGACTCTGAGGAATGTGCCCTGGGTTCGCCCACCGGGCGACGGTCTTCGGATGGACACCGATCTGACCAGCCAGGCTCTCGGCGGTGTGCCCTGCGTCGGCCAGCGCTGCGACAAATGCGTGATTCATGCTTTCTCCCCCGGAACAAAGTAACCGTCCATAAGAGGTATTGCAACGCTGTGTGATTGTTCTGCAACCCTCGGCAGGGTGGTGGTAGGACGACGCCGCTGCGGTCGAAAGAAGCGGCCGGCGCTCGCCTGTGGGCCGCCCCGGTAAGGGCGGGTGGCCCACCCTCCCAGCCCGATGGACAGGAGCGCCCATGTCTGAGGACGACAAGCCGAAGCCGAGCACCCCCACGCCGGCCCCTCCACCACCGCCCGCGCCGCCGATCGTGCCCGGTCCGATCGGGCCGCTCGTCCCGCCGTACCGGGGGCCGGGCCGGGTGACGAACGCCGTTCCGGCGGCACGCTGGGCCGTCGGCCGCAACCCGGGACCGCTGCGGTGAGCCGTCGGCCGCTCAGACCGGGCGACGTGCTGTACCTGTCCCGCGCCGCGTCGCCGCAGTTCGTCAGGCCGGTGACCGTGCGGGTTATCCGCGAGATCACCGACCGGCACCCGTACCGGGGTGGGTGTGGATCACGGCGTACGAGCTGAATGCCGTCCGGGACGCGGTCCGGCACCGCGAGTGGTACGTCCGGCGCGACGGCCTGCGCTGGCTGGCCGCGACGGCGGCGACCCGGCGGGCCACCCGTCCGCCGGCCCGGCGTGTGCCGGACCGGACGACGGTGCCGTCGTGACGGCTCCGCTGCCGGGCCGGCACACGCCGCTGCGGCCCACCTGGCTCTGCCGGGTCGACGCCCATCCCTGGCCGTGCGGCGAGGCGAAACTCGCCCTCCTCGACGTGTACGCCGACGACCGGCCGGGGCTGATGAACCTGCTGTCGACGCTGAAGGAGCAGGCGGAGGAGCACCTCACCACGCTCGACAGCGGCCGGGCCACCGACCTGACGAGCCGCTTCCTGACCTGGCCGCACCCGCCCGGCTGAGCCGCGCTCCCCCGGCCCGCCCCGGCGTCGCCCACCCGTCCCCCCGGCGCGGCGACCCGGGGCGGGTCACCGCCGCCGCCCCGGATGCCGGGTCAGCCGGCAATACAGCGTTCATCTGCCGGGAACCGGCGGGTGGATCCCGCGTGATCAAGCTGTTAGGGATTATCCGGTTAGCGCGTAGGCGCGGGCGGGAAGCCACATCCGCGTTTTCCGCCACGATCTGGGGGTGTGCCAGTGCGGGACACAGGAACAACCGTCTCACCTGTGGTGGAAGCATGGGCCACGTACCGCACCACGTCGGCGCGGGACTGGCCGACCCGGCGGCTGGTGCGGGCCAAGGGGGACAACCGGGTCAGCGTGGTGCTGCCCGCCCGCAACGAGGAGGCCACCGTCGGGGCGATCGTCTCGACGATCCGCGAACACCTGATGGACCGGGTTCCCCTGGTGGACGAGCTGATCGTGGTCGACTCCCGGTCGACCGACCGCACCGCGCAGGTGGCGCGGGCCGCCGGCGCCGAGGTGGTCGGCCAGGACGAGATGACCCGGGGACTGCCCCGGCTGACCGGCAAGGGCGACGCGCTCTGGGCCGGCCTGGCCGCCGCCGACGGCGATGTCGTCGCCTTCGTCGACGCCGACCTGCGCGAGTTCCGGCCACACTTCGTGACCGGTCTGATCGGCCCGTTGCTGACCGACCCGTCGGTCGAGTTCGTGAAGGGGTTCTACCACCGGCCGCTGGTCGGCACCACCAGCGTCGAGGCCGACGGCGGCGGTCGGGTGACGGAGCTGATGGCCCGGCCGCTGCTGAACCTGTTCTGGCCGGAGCTGGCCGGCTTCGTGCAACCCCTGGCCGGCGAGTACGCCGGCCGCCGCCAGGTGCTGGAGCAGGTGCCGTTCGTCACCGGGTACGGGGTCGAGACGGCCATGCTGATCGACCTGCTGGAACTGGTCGGCCTGGACGCGCTGGCCCAGGTCGACCTGGGTGAGCGCAAGCACCGCCACCAGGACACCGCCGCGCTGGGCCGGATGTCCGCGCAGATCATGCACACCGCCTGGTCCCGGTTGCAGCGCCGGGGCTGGGCGGCCCCGGCCACCAGCCCGGCGACGGTGCTGACCCAGTTCCGCCGGGGCGGCTCGGACGCGCTGCCCAACCTGGACCGGGAGATCGTGGTCAGCGACGTCTCGGTGCAGGAACGCCCACCCCTGGCCGAGCTGCGGCACCGGCTGCCGCGCCGACGGGTGGCCGCGTGAGAGACCCCCGTCGCGACGAGAGGAAACCCAACGGATGAGCCTCACCGTGCTGATGAACGCCGGCCCGTGGCTGTCCGTGCCGCCCCCCGGCTACGGCGGCATCGAGAACGTCATCGCCACCCTGGTGCCGGAGCTGCGCCGGCTCGGCGTGAAGGTGGTGCTGGGGACCGTCGGGTCGAGCACCCTGCCGGTCGACGAGAAGTTCTCGGTCTTCGAGGACGGGCAGTTCGCCGCGTTGCAGCGGCCGTACAACCAGGTGTGCGGGGTGTCCCAGGCCCACCTCGGCGGGGTGGTCCGGCGGCTGCACGCCCACGACGACATCGACCTGGTGCACGACCACGTGGAGGCGGTCGGGCTGGCCACCCTCGCCGCGATGGGCCCGGACGCCCCGCCGGTGCTGCACACCCTGCACTGGGACCTGGCCAAGCATCCCGAGCTGTACGGCAACCTCGACGCCGGCGCGCGGATCCGGGTCAACGGCGTCTCCGCCTCGCAACTCGCCCGCGCGCCCCGGGCGCTGCGGGAGCACTCCGTCGGGCACGTGCACCTGTCCACCCCGCTGGCGGTGGACGCGGACCGGGCGCCCCGGGCGGAGAAGGGCGACCACACGATCGTGTTGGGTCGGATCACCCCGGGCAAGGGGCAGGACGTCGGCGCCCGGCTGGCCCGGCGGACCGGGGTGCCGCTGGTGCTCGCCGGCCCGGTCGGGCCGTACCACCGGCCGGCGGACCTCGCCGCGGCCGGCGACGAGGCCCGGCAGAACCCCGACGTGCGGTACTTCCACGACCAGGTCGCCCCGCACGTCGACGGGGACCTGGTCCGCTGGGTCGGCACGGTGGCCGGCCGGGACCGCGACGACCTGCTGGCCGGGGCGAAGGCGGCACTGTTCCCGCTGCGCTGGGAGGAGCCCGGCGGGACCGCCGTGGTGGAGTCGCTGGCCCTGGGCACGCCGGTGGTGGCGACCCGGCGCGGCTGCCTGCCCGAGCTGATCGCGCACGGCCGCACCGGCCTGCTCACCGACGACGAGGAGGAGCTGGGCGAGTTGCTGCTGGCCGCCAGCCTGCTCGACCCGGACGAGTGCCGGCGGGAGGCCGCCGTCCGGTTCACCCCGGCGGTGATGGCGCAGCGCTACGTCGCCCTCTACGAGCAGGTCCGCCGGGGCGCCCGGGTGCCCCAGCTCCAGGCCGCCTGACCGGCCGGTCCGGCGTGCGGGGCCGGGCCGGGGTTTGTCCGGTCCGGCGACGGGAACCCCCGCGGCCCGGACGGAGGGAGCCGCGATGGCCGGTCCGATGGCCCACTCCCGGGCCCGGCGCAACCCCGCCGAGGGCCGCGCCCCGGTCCGCCGGGCCGCCGCCTCGGTGGGCGTGCTGTTCCTCCTCGTCGGGGTGCTCGGCTTCCTGCCGGGGATCACCAGCGACTACGGTGACCTGCGGCTGGCCGGCCACCAGTCCGGGGCGCGGCTGTTCGGGGTGTTCCAGGTCTCGGTGCTGCACAACCTGCTGCACCTCGCGTTCGGGGTGGCCGGGCTGGCGTTCGCCCGCACGGTCGCCGGGGCCCGCGCCTACCTGGTCGGCGGTGGGGCCGGCTACCTCGTGCTCTGGCTCTACGGGCTGGCCGTCGACCACCGCACCGGGGCGAACGTCATCCCGGTCAACCCGGCGGACGGCTGGCTGCACCTGGGGCTCGGCCTGGGCATGGTGACGCTGGGCCTGCTCACCGGGCGGGTCGCCGGACGTCGCTGACCCGGCACCGGGGACCGGCCCGGCCGGTTTCGCCCGGCCCGGCCCCGGGTACCTCGCGGGTCTGCCAGCACCCGAGCCGAATCGAGGGACCGATGGCCAGCCGGATCACCTGCGAGGTTCGCGACGAGTCACCCGTGACCGTCGTACGCCTCTCCGGCGCGCTCGACCTCGGCACCATGCGCTCGGTGCACACCGTGCTGGACCGCTGCCTGACCACCCAGCCGGACGCGCTGGTCGTCGACCTCGGCGGGGTGACCGTGGCCGACCGGTTGGCGTTGTCGGTCTTCGCCGCCACCGTCCGGCAGGCCGCCGACTGGCCGGCCGTGCCGGTGGTGCTCTGTGCTCCCCCGCCGGACGCCGCGGCCTGGCTGGCCGCGTCCACCACCTGCCGGGTGGTTCCGGTGCGGCGGGACTGCGCCGAGGCGACCCTGCTGGCCGGGGCGACCGTCGCGCCCCGGCTACGGGCCCGGCTGGAGCCGGTGGCGAGCGCCTGCCGGCGGGCCCGTGAGCTGGTCGGCGACGCCTGCTCCCGGTGGAACGTGCCGGAGCTGGTCGAGCCGGCGTCGCTGGTGCTCAGCGAGCTGGTCGGCAACGTGGTGCGGCACGCGCACACCCCGATGCGGGTCACCCTGACCCTGCGCCAGCCGTACCTGCGGGTGGCGGTCGCCGACGGCAGCCGGACGGCGGCCCGGCCGGTGACGCCGAGCAGCGACGCCGAGGGCGGCCGGGGGCTGCTGTTGATCCGGGAGATGGCGCAGCGCTGGGGCAGCTCCCCGCTGGCGGACGGCAAGGTGGTCTGGGCCCTCCTGCCGGCGAATTGACCGAAATTAGCTCTCTCGCCTGGTTACATGGGTAGTGGGACGGGTAGTCGCGCCCGTCCTTTCTGTCGTCACGACGGGGTGAGAGAGCCATGCCCAGACGGGTAACCACGGAGCCCGCACGAGACCGGGGCCCGGCGATCCTGGCCCCGGCCCGGTTCGGCGGCTTCCCCGGCCCGGTCCGTCCGGCACTGCCGGGCAACAAACTGACCCGGCTGCTCGGCACCACCGACGCCAAGCAGATCGGCCTGCTCTACCTGGTCACGTCGTTCGTGTTCTTCCTGGTCGGCGGCGTGCTGGCGCTGCTCGTCCGGGCCGAACTGGCCCGGCCCGGGATGCAGTTCCTCTCCCCGGAGCAGTACAACCAGGCGTTCACCATGCACGGCACGATCATGCTGCTGCTCTTCGCCACCCCGCTGGTGTTCGCGTTCGGCAACTACATCGTCCCGTTGCAGATCGGCGCCCCGGACGTGGCGTTCCCCCGGCTCAACGCCTTCGCGTACTGGCTGTACCTGTTCGGCGGCACCATGGTGGTCGCCGGCTACCTCACCCCGGGCGGGGCGGCCGACTTCGGCTGGACGGCGTACAACCCGCTCAGCGACGCGACGAACTCCCCCGGCATCGGCGCGAACATGTGGGTGGTCGGCCTGGTCGTCTCCGGCCTGGGCACCATCCTCGGCGCGGTCAACCTGATCACCACGATCCTGACCCTGCGCGCCCCCGGGATGACCATGTTCCGGATGCCGATCTTCACCTGGAACATGCTGCTCACCGCCGTACTGGTGATCCTGGTCTTCCCGCTGCTCGCCGCCGCGCTGCTGGCGCTGGGGGCGGACCGGCTGCTCGACGCCCACGTGTACGACGCGGCGACCGGCGGCCCGATGCTCTGGCAGCACCTGTTCTGGTTCTTCGGCCACCCCGAGGTCTACATCGTCGCGCTGCCGTTCTTCGGCATCATCACCGAGATCATCCCGGTCTTCAGCCGCAAGCCGATCTTCGGCTACACCGGACTGGTGCTGGCCACGATCGCGATCACCGTGCTGTCGATGACCGTCTGGGCGCACCACATGTTCGCCACCGGCCAGGTGCTGCTGCCGTTCTTCAGCTTCCTCAGCTACCTGATCGCCGTGCCGACCGGGGTGAAGTTCTTCAACTGGATCGGCACCCTGTGGAAGGGGCAGATCACCTTCGAGACGCCGATGCTCTTCGCCATCGGCTTCCTGGCCACCTTCCTGCTCGGCGGCCTGACCGGGGTGCTGCTGGCCAGCCCGCCGGTGGACTTCCACGTCACCGACTCGTACTTCGTGGTGGCGCACTTCCACTACGTGCTCTTCGGCACCATCGTGTTCGCCGCCTTCGGCGGGGTCTACTTCTGGTTCCCGAAGATGACCGGCCGGCTGCTCGACGAGCGGCTCGGGAAGCTGCACTTCTGGACCATGCTCGTCGGCTTCCACGCGACCTTCCTGGTCCAGCACTGGCTGGGCGCCGAGGGGATGCCCCGCCGGTACGCCGACTACCAGCCGGAGGACGGCTTCACCACGCTCAACACGATCTCCAGCATCGGCTCGTTCGTGCTCGGCGCGTCCACCCTGTTCTTCATCTACAACGTCTGGAAGTCCTGGCGGTACGGGGCGATGGTGACGGTGGACGACCCGTGGGGCTTCGGCAACTCGCTGGAGTGGGCCACCACCTGCCCCCCGCCGCTGCGCAACTTCGACCGGATGCCCCGGATCCGCTCGGAGCGTCCCGCCTTCGACGCCAAGTACGGCCCACTCGTCGCCGACCTCGGCCGGGACCTGCCGCAACGCACCACCCGCCCACCCCAGGAGTTCCACGAGGAGCTGCGGCACGAACGGCACTACCCCGAGTCACCGGCGGCCGAGGGCGCGCACGGCGCGCAGGACGCGGTGGACTACCACCCCGCCTCCCAGGCCGGCGCCCGCCCGGTGAACGTGCCGGAGCCGGAGGAGATCCGCCGGCCCAACTTCGAGCAGACCGACGCCCCGGACCCCCGCCCACCCCGATCGCCGGACGAGGAACGGGCCGCCCGGCCCGACGAGCGGTGGCGTCACCCGCACGGCAAGGACGACACCCAGGACCGCTGACCGGGCGTACGCCCGCAGGGCCGGCACCGTCGCGGTGCCGGCCCTGCCGTTCACGGCGGAACGGGAACGGGCGGGTGCCCTCAGGCGTCCACGGTGGCGGGCAGACCCGCGGCGACCAGCGAACGGCGTACCGCCGGCTGGACCCGGGTCAGCCGCAACGGCACCCCGGTGCGGGCGGCGGCGTCCCGGCCGGCCATCAGCGCGGCGATCCCGCCCGCGTCGACGCCGCCCGCGCCGTCCAGGTCGACCACCAGTTCGCGGGGCTGCCCGGCCACCGCCTCCAGCATCACCCGGCGAAGGTGGGCGGCGCCGTCCCGATCGATCTCGCCCGCCACCTCGACCACGGTCCGCTCGGCGGTCCGTTTGAGCGCGATCCGGTTCCGGCCGGTCTCCGCCTCGGCCGCTCCGTTCTGCCACGGCGGCGGGGCGTCGGCGAGCATCGCCTGGCGCAGCCAGGTCAGCGCCCGGGAGAGCAGCCGGGACACGTGCATCTGGGAGATGCCGAACCGGGCGGCGATCTCCGCCTGGGTCTGGTTGCCGTAGAAGCGCATGGCCAGGATCCGCCGCTCCCGCCACGGCAGCCGGTGCAGTAGCCCGCTGACCGTCACCCGGTCGTCGACCGACTCCAGGGCGTTGTCCGACTCGCCGACCAGGTCACCGAACTCGGCCGAACTCTCCCCGCCGACCGGCGCGTTGAGCGAGGCGGGACTGTAGCCGGCCGCCGACTCCAGCGCGGCCAGGATCTCCTCCTCGGGCGTCTCCAACCGGACGGCCAGCTCGGCCACGCTCGGCGCCCGGGACAGCTCGCTGGTCAGCGCCGCGGTGGCCTGCCCGACCTCCAGGATCAGGTCACGCAGCCGGCGGGGCACGTGCACCCCCCAGGTGCGGTCCCGGAAGTGCCGCTTGATCTCCCCGACGATGGTGATCGCCGCGTACGCGGTGAACGAGCCCCGCTCGGGGTCGTACCGGTCGACGGCGTTGACCAGGCCCAGCCGGGCCACCTGTTCCAGGTCCTCCAGCGGCTCGCCCCGCCCCCGGTAGCGGCGGGCCAGCCGGCCGGCGAACGGCAGGGCGAACCGGACGAGATCGTCCCGCGCCTCCTGCCGGCGCTCCGGTGGCAGGCCCTCGATCCGCGCGGCGTACGCCAGCGCGGCAGCGTCCAGGTCCTCCAGACCCCGTTCGGTCGGTGGTGGTGTGGTCGTGGTGGTCTGTCCGAACATCCGCGCCTCCCTCAGGAAGGTCCCCCGCCCGGATCGAGCCGGTGATGCGCGTGGTTCGACCACGCACCGGGCCGGAAGTTGGGTCACGTGCCGCGCCGGGATCACCGGACGCGCGGGAACGACGACACACCCGCCGCGCGGCGTGATCGGACCGTCGCGGCGAGCGGTCTTCCCGCTCCCCAGGTACTCAATCACGCGACCCCGGGTTCGCGAGGATGTTTCGGTGCGCCGGGTCCACCGGGGCGGCGCGGACGCCCCGGGTGTCCCCTTTCCGGGCGACCGCCGCCGTCCACCGCCCGGATCCGGGGGCCGGTCAGGACACGGCCAGCCCGAGCGGAGCGCCGGCCTCCCGAAGCCCGGCGAGCGCCTCGGCCACCCCCAACGGCGGGGGCGTCGGCAGGTCGTACGGTTGGCCCCGGAGCACCTCGGTGGCCCGCCGGGTCGGCACCGAGGCGACCGGGTAACCCCGGGCGGCGGACCGGTCCAGGGCCCGCCGGCGGCGGCCGAACGCCGCCACGGCCAACCACTGCGGCAGCCCGGCCAGGGCCGGCGACCGCAGCCCCGGCGACTCCGGCAGGACGTCGACCGAGCTGAACGGCTCGCTGCCGGCGAGCCACCACTCCACCTCCTCGACGCTGCGCCGGGTCGCGTTCTCGCACCAGTACGGCACCAGCCCCGCCCGCACCACCTGCCACGGGTCGAGCAACCGGCCGCACTCGACCACCAGCCGGTTGCCGGTCTTGCCGGCCCGGCGCAGCCACCGGCGGTACAGGTCCGCCGTCGCCGCGCTGAGCGCCCCCGGCCGGGGCACGTGCACCCGGTGCAGGTCGTGGCCCCGACCCCGGGCCCAGCAGCGCACCCCGGCCTCGAAGCCCGGCTCCACCCCGTGCTCGGCGTGCTCCCGGGCGGCCGAGACCTCCGGCGGCTCCCACCCGGCCCCGTCCCCGCCGGCCGCACGGAGCACCTGGCGCAGGACGGGCGAATCCGGGTGGAAGTCCACCGGTTCCAGCCCGCTGGCCGGGGAGCCGAGCTGGAAGCTGTGCCCCTGCCCGGAATCCAGCACCGGCCAGCTCCGGGCGTCGCCGATCAGCAGCAGCGGCGCCCCGGACGCCAGCAGGTCCGCCAGGAAGTGGGCGTACGCCACCGGCAGCGCCCGCCAACGCGCCAGCAGGGTGACCGTGCCGCCGGCCAGCGCGCCCCGGCTGGCCGGGCAGTGCACCTGACGGACGTGCAGGTCGGGGTTGCCGGCCAGGATCCGGGCGGCGACCGCGGCACCGTGGTCCAGCGCGGCCCGGGGCCGGTCCACCGCGCCCTGCCTCCAGTGCGCGGTCATCTCGAAGCCGGCGGGCAGCCACGGTACGCCGAGCGCCACCGCCAGGTGCGCCGACGCGGCATGCGGCGAGCCCAGCACCACCGCCGGGTACCGCCGCCGGGGGTACTGGTCGACGATCCACCGGGCCACCCGCTCGCCGTCCACCTCGACGGCCTGCTCGGCGGTGAGCGCGACCCGGCCGACCGCGCGGGCCACGGCGGCGCGGCGGACCGGCTCCGGCGCGACGGTGAACCGGGACAGCGGCGTCGGGTGGCCCAGGTCGGCGCAGTCCACACCGCGCAGCGCCCGGGCCGTCGCGGCCACCAGCACCCGTCCGGTGCTGCCCGCCGCGACGACCCGGTCGCCGGCCAGCCCGGCCCCGTCCGCCGTCAGCCCCGCACGTACCTCGGGCACCGGCTCCACCTTGCCTCGTTCGCTCACCACGCGGCCCGGCTTCCCGTCCCTCTGGGGTCTAAACGGGGCATCGGCCCCCGGCGGGCGCAATCCTCGGCCTGCTCGCGGTACGCCACGCCGGGGCACCTCGGGCGGTCACCGCCCAGCGCCACCCCCGGGGTCCCGACGCGCCCGAGGTGCGGACTCGGCGCGTAGACGTTTCCGGCCGTCGACAGGAGGCCACCGACAGTATGTGCGGACACCCGTATGCCCCTCTGGCATATTTATGCCAGAGGGGCATAACCACGTCGGGGGTGATTGCCCCCGCGCGGGGGTGACTCACGGTGAGGACCGCCACCGGAACCCTGATCGCACGGCGGCCCTGATCGCACGGTCGCCCTGATCGCACGGCCGCCCTGATCGCACGGCGGCCCCGATCGCACGGCCGCCCTGATCGCAGGGTTATTCTGATCGCACGGTCGTTCTGATCGCGCCGGCACCCCCACCGGCCCGGCGAACCCGGCCGGAGGCCGACGGTCACCCCGCTAGCCGACGTCCTCGGTCTCCGCGTCCGACCGTTCGGCAAGCATCATCCGCTCCCTGATCCGCCGGGCCGCCGCCCCGTCGGCGAAGACACCGCGCAGGTCGGCCAGGGCCGGCTCCGGCACCCCCAACGACACCGCCGGGTCCACCACCGCCTCCAGCACGCACGGGCGGTCGGCGGCGAACGCCTCGTCCCATGCCGCGCCGACCAGTTCGGGCCGGTCGACCCGAATGCCGTGCAGGCCGAGCAGCCGGGCCCAACCGGCGTACGGCACGTCGGGCCGCCGGCCGACGCGTCCGGCGGGGGCGTACCGACCGCTGGCGCCGGTGCCGGAGTGGTCCCGGTTGTTGAGCACCAGCACCACCAGCCGGGGGTCGGTCCACCCCTGCCAGCGGTGCGCCACGGTGATCAGCTCGGCGAGCCCGTTGAGCTGCATCGCGCCGTCACCGAGCAGCGCCACCACCGGCTCGGCCGGGCGGGCCAGCTTCGCCGCGACCGCGTACGGCAGGGCGCAGCCCATCGACCCCAGCGTGCCGCAGAGCTGCGCGTTGACCCCGGGCGGGAGTTGCAGGTGGCGGGCGTACCAGTAGATCACCGAGCCGAGGTCCACCGCGACCGCGCCGGTACGGGGCAGCCGGGCGGAGAGTTCGTGCAGGACCGACTGTGGATTGACCGGGTCGGCGGGCTCGGCGGCGCGGGCGGCGGCGGCCTCCCGCCACCGGTCGACCGCCCCCTCGACGGTGGCCCGCCAGTCCCGGTTCGGCTGCTCCGGGACCCGGGCGAGCAGCGCGCGCAGCGTCTCGCCCGCGTCACCGACCAGCGGCACGTCCACCGGGTAGCGGGTGCCGATCCGCCGCCCGTCGATGTCGATCTGCACGGTGCGGGTCTGCCCCGGCATCGGGAAGTAGTCCGTCCACGGATCGTTGGTGCCCACCATCAGCAGGGTGTCCGCACCGCCCATGAGCTGGGCGGCGGCGGCGGTGCCGACCTCGCCGAGCACGCCGGTGTGGAAGGACAGCCGTTCGTCGAGCACCGGCTTGCCCAGCAGCGAGGTGGCCACCCCGGCGCCGAGCCGGTCGGCGAGCGCCAGGATCTCCTCCTCGGCGCCCCGGGCACCCTGCCCGACCAGGATCGCCACCCGGCGTCCGACGGTGAGCAGGGACGCGGCGGCGGCCAGATCCGCCACGTGCGGCAGCACCCGGGCCAGCGGTTCGCCCGGCGTCGCGGTCAGTATCCCGGCCGCGTGTGGTTGCAGGTCCGGCACGGCGGCGAGCTGCAACGCCCGGGGCAACACCACGCAGGTCGGGCTGCGGGTCGCCGCGGCGGTCCGGAACGCCTGGTCGAGCAGGGCCGGCACCTGGTCCGGGGAGCGGCCGTAGCGGACGAACTGGTTGCACACGTCGCCGAAGAGCCGGCTCAGCCCGATCTCCTCGTGTGCGCCGCCCAACGGCCCGGTGATGTCCTCCCCGACGACGGCCACCACCGGCTTGCTGTCCAGCTTGGCGTCGTACAGGCCGTTGAGCAGGTGGACCGCGCTGGGGCCCTGGGTGGCGAGGCAGACCCCGATCTCGCCGGTGAACTTGGCGTGCCCGGTCGCCATGAAGGCGGCGGTCTCCCCGTGCCGGGCGGGGACGAACTCGGGGTCCCCGCCGGCGGCGTCCAGCGCCTCGACCACCGGGGCGATCGCGTCACCCGGGTAGCCGAAGGCGCGGGGCACCCGCCAGGCACGCAGCCGCTCCACCACGACCTGCGCGACGGTCCGGTCAGCCATTGCCACGTCCCGGGGTGGCCGCGTCGACGTAGCGCAGCACCGCGCCGACGCCGTCGGCCAACTCGGGGGCCTCGTCCGGCCCGAGGACGGTCAGCGCCGCGTCCGTGCCGACCAGCGCCCGGACCAGCGCGGTGTCGGCGCGGACCCGCTGCGGGTCCCGGACGGCGGCGAGTCGTCCCGGGTCGGTGGCGATGTCGGTAGGCTGCGGACCGATCCACAGCTCCCCGTTCGCCGACGGGTCGTCGACGATCAGCATGGTGTCCACCTGGTTGCGTTGCAGGGCGGCCACCACGGCGTCCAGCCCCGCGCCGACGTCCTCCTGGGTGCCGAACCGGTCCAGGGCGGCGGTGACGTGCCGGTCGGCGACCTCGGCGATGGTCTGCACGGTGACGTCGTCCATCGCGGCCGGGTCGGCGCCGCCGGCCCGGGATCCCGCGTCGGTGCGGACCACCACGTCCTGCCAGCGTTCCGGCAACTGGGCGGCGATCATCCCGGTGGCCCGGATGTCCCCGGCGACCACCACCACGTCCGCGCCGACCCGCTCGGCCAGATCGGCGGTGGCCGCGGCGGCGTCACCGGCGTTCTGGTGCCACGCCTCCATCGCGGCCCGCTGGTAGCGGGACTGCGACCAGCCGCCGGGCTGTACCCGGCGCAGCGGGAAGCTGTTCTTGCCGGCGACGTGGGCCCGCCGGGGCACCCCGCCGGCGCTGACCGCGACGGCGTCCGCGCCGGTACGGTCGGCCAGCACCCGGACCCAGGCCACCTGCTCGCCCCGCTGCGCCAACAGCGGCATGACGTGCGGCAGCGGCGTCCAGGCGGCCAGATCGCGCAGCGGCGGCGCGGCGAGGTACTCGGAGAGCACCACCCGGCCCCGGGTGGCGAACGCGGCCAGCCCGTAGTCGCCCGGCATCGGGTCGTGACCCCGGACCACCTGGTCCAGCGCCGCGATGGTCGGCTCGTCCGCGCCGTCGGCGGCGAGTTGCTCGGACAGGGCACGCCAGCGAAGATCCAGTGCCGGACGCGCGTCCTGGGTGTCCCGGGAGGCGTCCAGGTAGACCGAGCACCACGGCCCGGGACGGTCGTAGAGCGGGCGCAGGAAGGACAGCTTCATGCTCGACCCCTTTCCGGCTCGGCCGCTCGCTTACCCGCGCCGCCCGGGATGTCACCTCGCCCGGGACCCGTGACCCGGGTTCATTCACGTCGTTCGACCCAACGGACCGATACCATCAGTGAACGGAACCGGACTCTCGGTGGTGAACATGGACAGCGACCTCCGCAATCGGGTGATACGCCCGAGCCAGCGGATCCTCACCGGACGGGTCGTCCGGTTCATGGACGGCTACTCCCGCGAGGTCAGGATCGGCCAGCCGGTGCTGGTCGCGGTGGTCACCGCGGCGAGCGTGATGGGCCTGCTGGTGATGCTGGCGCGCCGGGTGCTCGCCAGCGCCGGCACCGGCGGTGCCCGCCGCAAGTGGAAGGACCTGAAGAAGGGGCCGGAATTCCTGGTCACCCCGATGCGGGTCCGGGACGACACCGGTCGGCTCTACGAGGTGGAGCTGCACGGGCACCTGCCGCAGAGCGCCGTGCACCCCTCCGACTGGGTGCAGATCACCCTCCGGCCGCAGGATCCGGACCTGCCGCCGCGCATCGAACGGATCGTCAACCTCACCACCGGGCAGCTACTCACCCCGCGTACCGCCACGGTGTGGAGCCACCTCGGCCCGCCGCTGCTGATCCAGGCCGTGCTGGGGGCGGCGCTGGTGCTGGTGATCGCCGCCGCCGCCGTGCTGACCTGACGGCCCACCGCCCACCCGGCCGGGTCCCACCGGCCCCATTGTCGGGCTCGGGCGCGGTCAGCCGACCGGGGTCAGCGGGCGGTCCGGCTCGCCGGCGGTGCGCAGCATCCCCCGGCGGGCGGCCCAGCGCTCGAAGATCAGGGTGGCGAACGGCGGCACCGCGCAGACCAGCGCGACGAAGGTGACGCCGAGGGACCAGCGGTGCAGCCGGGCGACCGCGAGCACCAGGATCCCGTACGCCACGAACAGCGCGCCGTGGATCGGCCCGAAGACCTGCACCCCGATCTCGTTGGCCGGCGGACCGTACTTGACGGCCATCCCGACCAGCAGGGCCAGCCAGGAACACGCCTCGGCGATCGCCGCCACCACGAACAACCGGGTCGTCTTCTCGCGCATCGGGCCATGGTAGCCAGCCGCCGTCGACGTCGAGCCGGTACGACCCCGGAGGCGACAGGGATCACCCGGGCCGCCGGTGGGTACGTAGAGAGTCCTTCGGGTCTTCCCCGCCGCGCCGCGACGTGCGAGGTTGGGTGGACCAACGGTGACAGGGCGGTGACCATGGGCGAGGACGTCGGAGTGCGCACCTTCAGTCGGGAGGATCGGGCCCGCTACCGCGAGAAGGTCCGCCGCTGCCTGGACGTCTTCGCCGAGATGCTGCGCGAGTCCCGGTTCGACGTCGAGCGCCCGATGACCGGCCTGGAGATCGAGCTGAACCTGGTCGACGAGGACTCCCGGCCGGCGATGCGCAACGCCGACGTGCTCTCCGCCGTCGCCGACCCCAGCTTCCAGACCGAGCTGGGCCAGTTCAACGTGGAGATCAACGTGCCGCCCCGACGGCTCGTCGGCACCGGCACCGCCGAGTTCGAGCAGCACGTACGGGCCAGCCTGAACGCCGCCGAGGCCAAGGCCCGCACGGTCGGCGCCCACATGGTGATGATCGGCATCCTGCCCACCCTGGGGCCGGAGCACCTGACCGCCGGAACGCTGTCCGCGAACCCGCGCTACGCGCTGCTCAACGAGCAGATCTTCGCCGCCCGGGGCGAGGACCTGCGGATCTCGATCAGCGGGGTGGAGCGGCTGGCCACCACCGCCGACACCATCACCCCGGAGGCGGCCTGCACCAGCACCCAGTTCCACCTCCAGGTCAGCCCCGCGCAGTTCGCCGACTACTGGAACGCCGCCCAGGCCGTCGCCGGCATCCAGGTGGCGCTGGGCGCGAACTCGCCGCTCCTCTTCGGCCGGGAGCTGTGGCGGGAGACCCGGGTGCCGCTGTTCCAGCAGGCCACCGACACCCGCTCCGAGGAGATCAAGGCCCAGGGGGTACGCCCCCGCGTGTGGTTCGGCGAGCGCTGGATCACCAGCGTCTTCGACCTGTTCGAGGAGAACGTCCGCTACTTCCCGGCGCTGCTGCCGGTCTGCGACCCGGAGGACCCGGCCGAGACGCTGGCCGCCGGCGGCGTACCGAGGCTGGCCGAGCTGCGGCTGCACAACGGCACCGTCTACCGCTGGAACCGCCCGGTCTACGACGTGTGGAAGGGCCGACCGCACCTGCGGGTGGAGAACCGGGTGCTGCCCGCCGGACCGACCGTGCTGGACACGGTCGCCAACGGGGCGTTCTACTTCGGACTGGTCCGGGCGCTGGCGGAGTCGGACCGGCCACTGTGGTCACAGATGTCGTTCAGCGCGGCGGAGGAGAACTTCACCAGCGGCGCCCGACACGGCATCGACGCGCAGGTCTTCTGGCCGGGGCTGGGCTACCTGCCGGCGACCGAACTGGTGCTGCGGCGGCTGCTGCCCCTGGCGCACCACGGGCTGGACCGGTGGGGGCTGGACCCGGCCGAGCGGGACCGGCTGCTCGGGATCATCGAGCAGCGCTGCCTGACCGGGCGCAACGGGGCGAGCTGGCAGGTGGAGACGCTGCACCGGCTGGAATCCGCCGACCACCTCGACCGGCCGGAGGCGCTGCGCGAGGTGGTGCGCCACTACGTCGACCTGATGCACAGCAACCGGCCGGTCCACGAGTGGCCGATCCCCTGACGCACCACCCTCGGCGGGTCCTGACGCTGGGGGAGCCGTTCCGGGCGGAATCCCGGGTCGGCCGGTCCGACGTCGGTCCTTCCCGCGCGGTCGGCGTGGTGCCGAGGAATCGGGTGTCGGCGTCCCGGTCGTCGGGCTTGTCACCAACTACGGCTCACGAGGCCGGCCGGTCCGGCCAGGGCTGTCCGGCGGCCTGGCGCGACCGGTCCGCCAGGATGGTCCGCAACAGGGCCAACAGCTCCGTCCGGTTGGCGCAGTCCAGCCGGGACCGCATCCGCGCGACGTGGTGCTCCACGGTCTTGGCGGAGATGAAGAGCCGGTCGCCGATCTCCCGGTAGGTCAGCCCGGCCAGCACCAGCCCGGCCACCTCCCACTCCCGGTCGCTGAGCCGGTGCGGGTCGGGACCCGCGACGGCCTCGGTCGACGCCTGCCGCTGGCCGCCCTTGGCCCCCACCGGCCGCCCCTGGAGCATCCGGGCGCAGTCCAGCAGCGTGGTCATCGCCCGCCGGTCCGGGGTGCGGATGGCCGCCTGCCCGGCGAGCCGGGCGCCGTCCCAGCACAGGCCGGTGTCGTGCAGTCCCCGGGCGGCGGCCTCCACCCGTACCGGGTCGACCACCCCGCGCAGCACCTCGACCCAGCACGCGGCGGCGGTGGCGACCACGGCGGCGTACCGGTTGTGGTCCGCGGCGGTTCGCAGGGCGGCCACGTGCTCGTCGGCGGTAGCCGGCTCCTCGGCCAGGATCGCCGCGTGCAGTCCGCTCCAGTGCAGCGGCGTGCTCCACAGGGGCGGGTCGCCGAGCCCGGCCAGCAGCAGGCGGGCCTCCCGCAGGTACGGCTCCAGCCGGCCGAGGTCGCCCAGTCGGGCGCCCGCGATGGCCAACTCCCCCAGCGGCAGCAGCGTGAACAGGTCGACCGGGTGACGGACGACGGCCTCCAGTGCGTGCCCCCACCCGCGCTGGAGCGCGCCGAGGTCGCTGGTGCGCCGGGCGATCCCCATCTCTAGCGCGGTGGCGAAGAGCAGGTCCCGCGACGCGAGCGGCCGACCGCCGCCGGTCACTGCCGCGAGGTGGTCGGCCGCGACGGCGGTGTGGCCTCGCACCATCGCGATCCAGCCCTGCAACAACCGGTGGCGTCGGGCCATCAGGGGACCGCCGGTCCCGCTGGTCGCGGCACGGTCGAGCACCCGCTCGGCGATGTCCAACTCGCCGCAGTGCACGCCGGTCAACGCGGCGAGCGCCGCCGGGCTGTCCGGCAGCAGCACCGCCCGGCCGGCCGGCTCCAGCAGCGCGGCCGCCTGCACGAGGGTGGAGAGCGCGGCCGTGGGTGGGCCGCCGATGCTGTCCCGTACCCCGTCGGCCATCAGCCGGGCGGCGCTGGCGTGCAGGGTGGGCGGCTCAGCCGCGCGGTCGTCCCCGGGTGGGTCGGCCCCGTCGGCGGGGCGACCGGACGCGAGCGCGCCGACGGCGGCGAAGGCTCCCGCCGAGGCCGCGGCCGACCACCGGTACAGCTCCACGCTGCGACCGAGCTGACCGCGGTGCGCCAGCGCCGTGGCGGCGACCATCGCGGCCTCCGCCCGGTCGGCCGGGGCGGCCGTGGCGAGCAGCCGGTCCGCCAGCCGGAGGGCGGTGTCCAGGTCACCGGCAAGGGCCGCGGCGAGGGCCTGCCGCACGGCGGCCGGCCGTCCGGCGGCCGTGGCCGCCGCGAACAGCTCCGCCGCGAGGGCCGGCTCGGCGGTCAACGCCTCCTCGGCCGCGGCCTCCAGCGTCGGTGCCGGACAGTCACCGGACACGCCGGCGGCGCGCAGCGAGCGGACCAACGGGAGCACCGGCCCGCCGCGGGCCACCTGCAACTCGGTGAGCCGCCGCCAGACCGCGGTGCGGTCGGCGGCCGGGCTCAACGAGGTCACCGCCCGCCGCACGATCGGCGCGAGCCGGCCGTCCGCGCCGAGCAGCCCGGCCGCCCGGGTCGCGGCGACCAGCTCGTCCACGTCGCCCGGCTCGCGGCCCAACAACGCCCCGAGCAGGTCCACCGGCAGCGGTACGCCGGCGGCGACGGCGAGCAGCAGCCGCCGGACGTCGGGCGCCAGGTCCTCCAGATCCGGTGCGAACTGGAGAACGACCTGCCGGGGCGGCTCGGTCGGGACCCCCGGGCCGCTCTCCTGGCGCAGGCCACGGACCAGCCGCTCGATGTCCCGGGGCACGCCGGCGGTCTGGTGCTGCACGAAGTCGACCAGGTCGGGCCGCCGGCCGATCTCCGGCACGGCGGTGAGGTAGGCGGCAGTGCGTTCCCGGGCGAACGGGGTGAGCAGGACCAGGTGCCCGTACCGCCGGAGCGCGTCGGCCAGGTCGACCAGCGCCGCCGGTCGGGGCCACGGCCGGTAGCCGACGACGACGCGGTGCCGGCGGGCGGTCACCAGGGCGCACAGCGCCCGAAGCCGGGCGTCGTCGAGCAGGTGCGCGTCGTCGACCAGCACCACGACGTCCGGGTCGACCGGGTCGGACCGGTCGGGGACGCCGTCCAGCACGGTGCTGCCCGCCAGCCGGTAGGCCCGTCCCAGCTCCTGGAGGTACGCGCTGCGGCCGTGGCCGCCCGGTCCGGTCACCCCGAGCGCGAGTGGCGTGTCCGGATCCGCGGTGACCGCGTCGAGCAGGGCCTGTGGTCCCCGCTCCAGCACCAGCCGGGGCCCGGCCACCCCATTCATGGTCATGGTGGTCGTCATTCGCGTCCACGGCCACGGGTCAGCGTGAGGCGGGACGCCCTCGGCAGGTCCAGCGGGGTGATCCGGACCGGGGGGCGGGGCGGTGGCTCGCCGGGGGTCGGCCGGTCGTGATCGGGTCCACGCGGGGCCGGGACGGCCGGCTCGGCGGCCCGGCCGGCGTCGCGGGCGGCCCCGGGCTCCGGTTCCGGCCGGCGGGGGCGCGGCGACACCACCTGGCAGGCGGCCAGCGCCGCGCCGGTGGCCGCCGTGAGCTGCGGATCGGGCTCGACCTCCACCGGCACCGGGAAGGCCGCGGCGAGCAGTTCGAGGACCAGCGGAATCCGGGTGGAGCCGCCGGCGAGCAGGACACAGTCGAGCTGCGCCGGCAGCAGCCCGGCGGAGTGGACGGTGCGGGTCAACAGCTCGACGGTCGCCTGCACGGCCGGCCGGATCATGTCCTCGAACCGTACCCGGCTCACCGGCACCCGGACCGGCCCGGTCGGCAGGGTGAGCAGCACGTCGGTCTCGGTGCCGACGGTGAGCTCCCGCTTGGCGCGGTCACACTCGGGCAACAGCCCGCGCAGCGTGTCGTGCACATCCCGCGGTTCGGCCGCGGCGAGTTCCCCGGCGAGCACGGTGCGCACGTGCTCGGCGAGCGCCTCGTCGAAGTCGGCGCCGCCGATCCAGTCCAACCCCTGGGGGAAGCCGAAGGTCTCGTAGGTGCCGCGCGGGGTACGGCGGACCAGGGCCGCCTCGAAGGTGTTGCCGCCCAGCGCGTAGACCGCCGCCGCGCTGCCCGGGAAGCCGCGCGCCGCATGGCTCTCGGCCACCGTGACCGGACGGGGAAGCAGCGTCACGTTGCCGAGGCCGAACTGCCACAGCACGCCGTGCAGCAGGTCGTGCCGGTGCCGACCCCAACCGGCGGGGTGGCTGAGCACGACGGCCTCGGCGGGCTCGCCCTCCCGGTGGCGGACCTCCTCCACCACCCAGGCGATCAGCGCCGCGGTCAGCGCCTGCGGTGGGAACGCCTCCCCGCCGAGCAGCAGGGGCACGTCGTCGCCGAGCCGGCGGACGAATCCGCGTGCCGTCCGGCTGCCGTCCCCGCCGCCGGGTTCGCCGACCACGAGCGCCCCGTCCGCCGCCAGGTGCAGCACCGACGGTACGGTCGGCGACCCGTCGGCCAGCGCGACCACCTCGGGGCGCGCCCAGGTCGCACCCCGTCGCCGGGCCACGCTGGCCGCGGTGTTGGTGCTTCCGATGTCGATCCCCAGGACGTACGGCATCCGTCTTCTTCCTTCACCGCGAGTTGGCCGGCCGGTGGCCACGGGCTGCGCACCGTGCCGCGATCCAGCCCTGACGCGGCCCTGTGGGCTCCTACGTTCGTACCAGAGATCACTCGGGCATCAGGTCCCTAAATTCCGCCGGTCCGGGACCCCCAATCCCCCTAACGTACGATCCTGTCGGCACCCTAATCCGGCGGGGCGGACTGCGGGACGATCCCCGATGACCGCTGCCGGTCCGCGGCCATAGCGTCGCCGTCGACGATCGACGGTCGCTGACGCCAACGTCCGAGGAGAACCGGCACATGGACCAGACCCTGCACGACTTCGTGCTCAACCTGCTGACCGACCCCGACGCCAAGTCGGCTTTCGACCTCGACCCGGAGGGCGCGCTCCAGGCCGCCGGGCTCACCGACCTCACCGCCGCCGACGTGCAGGACGTGGTCCCGCTGGTGGTGGACTACGCCCCGGTGCACGGGCTCACGCCGGTGGCCCCGGTGACCGGGCAGCTCGGGGTCGACCCGCTGCTGGCCGACACCACCGGCGTGGCCACCCAGCTCCAGGCCGTGCCGCAGGACCTCAGCATCAACGGCAGCTCCTACTCCGGGCTGGACGTGAAGGCCGGCGTGCTGGGCGCGATCGCCGTCGACCCGACGGGCCTCGCCGCCGGGGCCACCGTGCTGCCCGGGATCGGCCTGGGCGTCGGGCCACGCGGGATCGACACCGACCTGACCGGGGTGCACGACGTGGCACACACCCTCGACGCCGACGTGGTGGGCGGGGTGAACACCGTGGCCGACCCGGTGGTCGGCGACCTGACCGGCGGCCTCGGGCACCCGGACACCCTGCTCGACGGCACCGACGCCGGCCTGCTCGGCACCCCGGACGGCCTGCTCGGCGGCCACGGTCTGCTCGGCGGCACCCTCTCCGGCACCCAGGGTCAGGTCGCCGGCGTCGTCGACCCGCTCGGTGTCGACGACGCCCTCGGCGGGCTCGGCCTGCGCGGCGTCGGCGGGGTCCCGCAGGTCGACGTGCCGTCCACGGTGGGCGGTGTGACGCACCAGGTGGACGGTGCGCTCTCCGGCGTCACCGGCGCGGTGGGCGACGTCACCGGCGACGCCGGGGTCCACGGTCAGGGAAGCGCACCGGCCGGCGGCGGGCTGCTGGATCTCAGTGACGGTCTGTTCTGACCGGGACTGAGCGGAGGTGGGATGCCGGTTCGCCACAGGCGGTCCGGCATTCCGCCTGCTTCCCCGCGAATCTCCTCTTGATAATTGAGCCGAAACCCGCACACTTGGTGCGGTGATGGCGGGGATCTGGCTGGACGCACTCGACGAGATCGCCCGCACGTGCCGCGAACACGGCCGGGCGGACCTCCTCCAGGCCGTCCGGCAGAAGCGCGCCCAGTTGCTGGACCCCCGGCTGCGCGTCCTGGTCATCGGCGAACCCCAGCAGGGTAAGAGCCAGCTCGTCAACGCGATCGTGAACGCGCCGGTGTGCCCGGTCGGCGACGGCCGCACCACGGTCCTGCCGACCGTGGTGCAGCACGCCGAGGTCGCGTCGGCCACGGTGGTCCAGGCGGGATCCACCCCCGGGCGGCCCACCGGCACCGCCGTCCCGGCGACCGACGAGCGGACCCCGGTGCCGCTGGACCAGATCGCCGCCGGGGTGGCCGGCACGTTCGGCCGCCGACCCGGCGGCGGCCCCGGACACGTCGAGATCGGACTGCCGCGCGCCCTGCTCGGCGCCGGACTCGTCCTGGTGGACACGCCCGGCACCGACGAGGTGGCCGGACTCGGCGCCACCGGCCCGGCCGCCGCGCTCCACCGCGCCGACGCGGTGCTGCTCGTCTCCGACTCGACCCGGGAACTGTCGGTCGCCGAGCTGAACATGCTGCTGCACGTCACCCGGTCCCACCCGAACGTGGCGGTGGTGCAGACCAAGACGGACCTGGTGCCGGACTGGCGCGCGGTCGCCGAGCGCAACCGGCAGCACCTGGCCGAGGCGGGCGTGCCGGCGGCGCTGATCCCGGTCTCGGCGGCGTTGCGCCTCACCGCAGCGGTCGCCGACGACCACGGGCTCAACGCCGAGTCGGGCTTCCCACCGCTGATCGCCCGGTTGCAGCGGGATCTGGCCGGCAAGGCCGACGTGCTGGCCCGGGCCTCGGTCGGGATGATCGCCCGCACCGTGGTGGAGCAGCTCGCCGCACCGTTGCGCGCCGAACTCGACGACCAGCAGGCGGAGGAACAGTCCGGCCCGATCTCCCGACTGCACGCGGCCCAGCGTGAGGTCGACGAGTTGCGCCGCTGCTCCACCCGTTGGCAGAACACCCTCGCCGACGAGCTGGCCGACCTTTTGTCCGACATCGAGTACGACCTGCGTGACCGGACGCGGCAGATCCTGCGGACGGTCGACGACGCGTTCGACACGGCCGATCCGCTGGTCGCCTGGGACACCTTCCAGGAGTGGCTGCGGGGCAGCCTGGTCGAGGCCGCGGAGGCCAACCACGAGTGGCTGGCCCAGCGCTGCGACTGGGCGGCCCGGCGGGTCGCCGGCAACTTCGCCCGGTACGGCTACGACGTGCTGCCGCCCTGGTCGGTGACGGTGCCGGAGGATCTGGTGGACCGGCTGCCGGAGATCGAGCGGCCCACCATCGACCGGTTCACCGCGAGTCAGAAGGTGATCACCGGCATGAAGGGTTCGTACGGTGGGCTGCTGATGTTCGGCCTGGCCCTGACACTGGCCGGCATGCCGATGATCAACCCGGTCTCGATCGGCGCCGGCGCGCTCTTCGGCGGGAAGAGCATCCGGGACGAGAGCAGGCAGTTGCTCCGCCGCCGCCAGGCCACCGTCAAGACGGCGATCCAGCGACACGTCGACGACTTCTTCGTCCAGACCACCAAGGACTGCCGGGACACCGCCCGGCAGGTGCAGCGGATGCTGCGGGACCACTTCACCACGCTCACCGAGGAGTTACAGGAGGCCATCGTCCAGTCGTTCCGTACCGCGAAGCAGGCCGCCGACACCGAGGCGGCCGTCCGCGACCAGCGCCAGCGTGAGATCCGGCTGAAGATGACCAGGTTGGCCGCCGTCTACGAGCAGGCCCAGCAGCTCACCGCCCCCCGGCCCGCCCCGGCTCCGCTGGAGCCCCGGCCGTGACCGTC
Organism: Micromonospora sp. NPDC092111; assembly: GCF_044755745.1. Taxonomy (NCBI): domain Bacteria; kingdom Bacillati; phylum Actinomycetota; class Actinomycetes; order Micromonosporales; family Micromonosporaceae; genus Micromonospora; species Micromonospora sp. NPDC092111. Next base: position 70,275 of record NZ_JBIVRQ010000013.1, on the reverse strand, counting down.
GGCATGCGGTTGGACGAGGCGGTCTGGGGGCTGCTGCACCAGGCCCTCCAGCTCTACCGGGACAGCCCCCGGGCGACCGGTCACCTCCGACACCAGCTCGCCCGGCTGGAGGAACCCCTGCGAATCGCGATCGCCGGCCCGTGGCGGTCCGGCAAGTCGACCGTGCTGAACGCGATCATGGGCGAGGAGGTCGCGCCGGTCGACGGCCCGGACGGCGACGGCGTCTTCACCTGGTACGAGGCCGGGCCGCAGCCGCGCGCCACCGCCTACTCGACCAGCCAACCCCCACGGGAGCTGACGGTGGTCAAGTCGGCGACCGGGATGCGGGTGGACCTGGTCGGCTGGCGGGCGGGCGAGCTGCGCAGCATCGTGGTGCAGTGGCCGACCCGGGCGCTACGGCAGGTGACCCTGATCGACACGCCCGCGATCAACGGCACCGACGAGCATGGCCGGGCGCCGGTCATGGACCGGGTGCTGCGGGACGCGGACGCGGTGCTGTACCTGACCCGCGACAGTCGCGGCACCGACCTGCGCGTGCTGGAGTCCACCCGGGAGAGCCGCGTCGGGCAGGACGCGCCGGTCAACGTGATCCTGGTGCTGTCCCGGGTCGACGAGACCGGCGGTGGACGGATCGACGCGCTGCTCACCGCCCGTCAGCTCGCCCGACGGCAGTACCGCGACCCCAGGGTGAACGCGCTCTGCGTGCACATGGTGGCGTGCAGCGGGTTGATCGGCCTGGCCGGGCGGGTGCTCAGCGAGTCGGACTTCGCCGCGCTCGCGCAGTTGGCCCGGGTGTCCCGTGCGGAGCTGGAACCGCACCTGCTCTCCGCCGACCGTTTCGTCCGCGGTGAGCTGCCGGTACGGCTGGGCGGCGAGGTACGCGCCGCGCTGCTGAACCGGCTCGGCCTGATCGGCGTCCGGCTGGCGACCACCCTCGTCCGGACCGGCTGCGACAGCCGGGGCAAGCTGGCCGCCGAACTCATCCGGCGCAGCGGCCTGACCGAGCTGCGCGAGTCGGTGAACCGCTTCTTCGTCGACCGGCACGACACCCTCAAGGCCCGCTCGGCGCTGGCCGCGGTGGAAGCGCTCATCGAGGCCGAACCGGGGCCGGGCACCGACGAACTGCTCAGCGCGGTGGAGCAGATCCTCGCCGGTGCGCACGAGTTCCGGGAGCTGCGCCTGCTCGCGGCGCTCCGGGCCGCCGGCCTCGGGTTCGACGCCGAACTGGCCACGGAGGCACGCCGACTGGTCGGCGGGGACGGGGTCGGCCTGGCCACCCGACTCGGCGTGGCGCACGACGCGACCGTCCAGCGACTCTGGGAGGTCGCCGCCGACGCCCAGTGGCGGTGGCAGAACCACGCGGAGGATCCGCTGCTCCGGCTGGCCCAGCGGCGGGGCGCGCAGGTGGTCGTCCGGAGCTGCGAGGGGATGCTCGCCGAACTCGCCGAGGGGGGCCGGTGAACGCGGGACCGCCTACCGGTCGCCGGGTGCCGCCGCGAAGGGCAGTCCGAGCCGCGCGACCGCCGCGCTGACCAGCTCGTCCGGCGGCAGCGTGATCTCCACGACGACGCCGGGCTCGTCCGGGCCCAACTGCTCCAGGGTCGCCCGTTGGGAGTCGAGCAGGCTGGCCGGCATGTAGTGTCCGGCGCGACCACCCATCCGGTCCCGGATCAACTCGGCCGCCCCGGTGAGGTGGACGAACTCCAACTCCGGCGGGCCCTGCCGCAGTACGTCCCGGTAGGACCGTTTGAGCGCCGAGCAGGCCAGCACCGTGGACACCCCCTCGGCGTGCCGGGCGGCCATCCACCCGGCGAGGTCGCGCAGCCACGGCCACCGGGCGGCGTCGTCCAGCGGCACGCCCGCGCGCATCCGCGCCACATTGGCCTCGGGGTGGAACTCGTCCGCCTCGGCGAACCGGAGCCCGGTCAGCTCGCTGATCCCCCGGGCCACGGTCGTCTTGCCCGCGCCCGACACGCCCATCACCACGACGTGCCGGGTCGGGCGCCGGTCACCAGTCATGGACGGTGCCGTCGGAGAGCCGGTTGAACGGCAGGTAGGCCGGCACGTAGGGGAACCGCGCGGCGGCCTCCTCGTCGAGTTCCACCCCGAGACCGGGCTGCTCCCCCGGGTGCAGGTGGCCGTCGGCGAAGGTGAACGACTGCCGGAACACCTCGTTGGTCAACGCGCCGTGCCGCATGTACTCCTGGATGCCGAAGTTGTGGATGGCCAGGTCGAGGTGGAGCGCGGCGGCCATGCCGACCGGTGAGATGTCGGTCGGGCCGTGGATGCCGGACTTGATCTGGTACTGGGCGGCGAAGTCGAGCAGCTTGCGCATGGCCGTGATGCCCCCGGTGTGGGTGACGGCGGACCGCACGTAGTCGATGAGCTGTTCCCGGATCAGCGTCTGGTAGTCCCAGACGGTGTTGAAGACCTCGCCGATGGCCAGCGGGGTGGTGGTGTGCTGGCGGACCAGCCGCAGCGCCTCCTGGTTCTCCGCCGGGGTGCAGTCCTCCAACCAGAACAGGTCGTACGGTTCGAGGGCCTTGCCGAGCTTCGCGGCCTGGATCGGGGTCATCCGGTGGTGGCCGTCGTGCAGCAGCGGCAGCTCGGGGCCGAACTCGTTGCGGACCGCCTCGAAGACGCCGGGCAGGTGGCGCAGGTACGCCCGGGTGTCCCAGTCCTCCTCGGCGGGCAGTGGGGTGCGCTGCGCGGGTTCGTAGTCGTACCGCTTGCCGTCGACGCTGGGCTGCGCGGCGACCCCGTACACGGCGTTGATGCCCGGCACGGCGGTCTGCACCCGGATCGACCGGTAGCCGAGTTCCAGGTGCCGGCGGATGGAGTCGAACAGCTCGGGGATGTCCCGGCCGGAGGCGTGGCCGTAGGCCATGATCCCGGTCCGCGACGCGCCGCCGAGAAGCTGGTAGAGCGGCATCCCGGCGGCCTTGGCCTTGATGTCCCAGAGGGCGACGTCGACGGCGGCGATGGCGGCCATGGTGACCGGTCCCCGCCGCCAGTACGCCGACCGGTAGAGGAACTGCCAGGTGTCCTCGACGCGGTGCGGGTCCCGCCCGATCAGCAGCGGCACGACGTGGTCGGCCAGGTAGGACGCGACGGAGAGTTCCCGCCCGTTGAGGGTGCCGTCGCCCAGCCCGGTGAGGCCCTCGTCGGTGGTGAGTTTGAGGGTGACGAAGTTGCGGTCGGGGCTGGAGACGACGACGTCCGCTGCGACGATCTTCACGCGGGCACCTTTCTCGGAGGGGTCGGCGAAGGGCGCTGCCGGGCTGCGGGTCGTCCGGCAGGGACGGCCCGTCGCGGCGCGGCGGAGCCCCCGGTCGCCGTGTCCGGTGACGGCGAGGGCCCCGAGCGTGGCCGCCCGGCGGATGGGGCACCACATCGGTGTAAGTCCGCTCGGCGACGGATGCTAGGCCGAAAAAGCTGATTAATTCAAGGGGTGATCATCCACTGATACGATCCGGTCCGTGGATCAGTCCGTCCCGGCGGTCGCACCGACCCAGCCCGCCCGTGCCGAGTCCGGGCTGCACGCCCGCGTCCTCGACCGCCTCGGCACCGCCATCTGCGGCGGCGAGGTGCCCGCCGGCTCCGTCCTCAACATCGAGGAGCTGGTCGAGCGGTACGCGGTGTCCCGGTCGGTGATCCGCGAGGTCCTCCGGGTGCTCGCGGCGCTGGGCCTCGTCGAGACCCGCCGCCGGGTCGGGGTCATGATCCGACCGGCCCAGGCGTGGAACGTCTTCGACCGGCAGGTGATCCGGTGGCGGCTCGCCTCCGCCGGCCGGATGGGGCAGTTGCGCGCGATCACCGAGCTGCGGACCGCGGTCGAGCCGCACGCCGCCTGGCTGGCCGCCGGTCGGGTCGACCACGACGAGGCGAGCGAGCTGGTCGGGCTCGCCGCCAGGATGTGGGCGGCCGGGCAGGCCGGCGACGAGGAACGCTTCCTCAGCCTGGACATCGAGTTCCACCGGCGGGTGCTCGCCGCCTCCGGCAACGAGATGTTCGTCAAGCTCCAGGAACTCGTCGCCGAGGTGCTCACCGGCCGGTACCACTTCGACCTCATGCCGCACCACCCCGACGAGCAGGCCCTCCGGCTGCACGCCGACGTCGCCCAGGCGATCCAGCGGCGCGACGGCGAGCGGGCCCGCGCCGCCATGGTGCAGATCATGGCGCAGGCGTCCGACGAGATGCGGTCGATGTGGGAGCAGACCGGCGAGCCCACCCGGTGAGCTGACCCGTCCCGCTCAACGGCGGTCGGTGCCTCGACCGACCGCCAGGGCAGTACGCCCAGCGGATCGCTGACTGACGAGACACGCCTCAGGCGGGCAGGGTCGTGGCCCGCACTGCGTCGACCAGCGGGTCAAGGTGGCCCCTGACCCGCGCCGAGGTGAGGTGGTCGAGGTAGTCGTGTGAGCTGACGATCTCGCCGTTGCGGACCCGGAGCACGAAGATCCCCGGTGTGGCAAAGCGCTCGCCGGTCTCGCCCAGCGTGCCCTGGTATGCGAATTGCCCGATGACAACCTCGGGATCCACGGTCTCGTGAACGATGATGTCGGCAGGCCGGCGAACGAGACGGGGTGTTGCGCCGCTCGCCGCCTGGAAGTGCCTCCGAAGCTCCTCGCGGCTGCGCAGGGCAGGACCGCGCAGCGGGTCGAACGGATGCACGACGTAGGTCTCCTCGGCGTACAACTCGGGCAGGGCCTCCCAGCGGTTGTCCGCGACGCCGTGGATGAGCGCGAGAAAGACCTCTCGTGGGCTGCGGGGTGGTGGCACCGGCCTGCGCTGCGTGGTGTTCGTCATGGCCAGGAAAGTAGTAATCCGAAAAACTATCCGCAAGGAAACTACTTTGGAGGCCACATGCGGGATTCGGTTGACCAACACGTCGCGCTCTGGTCGAAGGAACTCGAGTGGTTGGACCCGGTCAAGGAGGAGATCGTCGTCCGGCTGGCCATGCTGGCCCGGCACACCGCCCAGGCGCGGCGGACGTCCCTCGCGGCCGACGCGCTCACGCACTGGCAGTTCAAGGTGCTGCTGACGCTGCGCCGGCACGGTCCGCCGTACACCGCCAGCCCCTCCCAACTCGCCAGCATGCTGGGGCTGACCCGTGGCGCGACGTCGGCACGCCTCGGGCCGCTGGAACAGGCCGGGCTGATCAGCCGGACCAACGACGCGATCGACCGCCGCCGGGTCGAGGTGCGGCTCACCCCCGCCGGGTACGACGCGTTTGAGCAGCAGGCGAGCACCGAGGAACGCGGCGAGACCGCGCTGCTCTCGGTGCTCACCGAGGAGGAGAGGAGGACCCTGGCCGACCTGCTCCGCAAGCTGGTCGTCGCGGTGGAGTCGGGCCCGGCCCGGGCCGGGCCGGCCGAGGGCAGCCCCACGGGCCGCCACGACCCGGGGTGGTCGACCCCGCAGCCCACGGCCCCGCCGCGCGCCCGTACCGCCACCCGCGACCCCCGGCTGCCGTCGCCGGTGGCCGGGGCCGCCGAGTCGTCGCGCGGCCCCCGCTGACGCGGATCAGGCCGATTCGGCAACGGGTCCCCCACTGATCTGTGACCCTGACCGGGTGGGCACAGCACCTGACGGCGAGACCGTCGAGTTGCGGGTGCACGGGGTGTCCGGCGCCGCGGCGGAGGTCATCCTGGATCATCCGATCGTGGTGCGCGTCGCCGGGGACCGGCACGCCGGCTTCTACCGACCCCGACCGGGGACCGGCGCGGCCGGCGGGGCCACCTCGGGGGTCGCCGTCGAGGCGTACCGGTGGGGTGCCCTGACGGCCGGCGCGGCGGTACGGAGCGCCCTGATGCTGCTGCTGTTGCCGTTCATGCTGGGCAACCTCACGATCTGGCTGCGCCCGACGTCGACCGACCGGTACGGCCTGCTCGGCGCGCTGTGCCGGCTGCTCGCCGGCACCCTCACCGCCGCCTTCGTGCTCTCGATGATCGGCGTCACGCTGAACCTCGTCGGCTGGCAGTGCGTGCCGTACCACCAGTGCCGGGCCGGCCGCCCCTACCTGTCCTGGCTCGTCGCGCTGCCGATGGGGCCCCGACTGGCTCTGCTCGCGCTCATCCCACTGCTCGCGCTGCGGGTGATCTGGGCGATCGGCGCCCATTCGGCGCGGGCCTTCGAGGGCTTCACCCCCTCGGGGCCGCGCCCGGAGCACGCCGAGACGGCCCACAGTCTCAGTGCCCCCGGGTTCTGGGACGACGAACGGACCACCGCCTGGCTGCGCCAGATCCACCTCGGGATCGGGGCCGGCACGCTCAACGCCAGCCTGCTCGTCGCCGTCTCGGGCCGGCACGGTCCGGTGGGTCCGCTGCTGTTCGACGCCGCGGTCGGGCTGGTGGGACTCTGCGCGGCGCTGCTCTGGCTACCCACGCCGACCAGCGGCGCGCAGGCGCGCCGTGGCCAGCGCCTGCTGTTGGCGACCACCGTCGTGCTGACGGTACTCAGCGTCGGCTACGCGGCGCTCACCCGGGACGTCCAGCTCGTCGTCGGGCAGTTGCCCGGCTACGAGGGCACCACCGCCGGCCTGGTCGCGGCGCAGGGCATCCTGCTCGTCGCCCTCGCCGTCGTCACGTTCCTCCGCCAGCGGGCGGCCCTGCCCGAGGGGGGCCGTCCCTTCCTGCGCGGCCTCGGCACACCCATCGTCGCGGCGGCGTCGGTGAGCGTGGCGGCGGCCTTCACCGCCACCCTGGTCTTCCGGGTCGCCGACGAACTCGATCGGGGGTCCATCCCCGACCCGATCCGGCCGAACCCGCCGGGCGTCGGCCCCCTGGACCCGCCGGTCGCCTACTGGTGGGCCGCGCTCGCCGGGCTCGCCGCGCTGCTGATCCTCGCCGTGTCCGCCGCCGCCACCCTGCTGCTGAGCCGACGCCGGCGACACCGCCTCGCCGAACGCATCATCGAGCAGGACTACCCGCAGGCGCCACCACCCGCCGCGCCCCGGGTGAGCGCGGTCCGGAAGACCATCGCCCGGTCCCACATCACCGAGGACCTGGGCCCGATGCTGATCGCGTTCTTCGTGATCTCTTCACTGGGCCTGGCCACCCTGGTCCTCGACCTGTTCGGGGTCGGTCCCACCGAGGCGGCGGCCAGGTTCACCCGGCACCACAGCGCGGACGCGCTGCTCGCCGCCTACGTCACCGACGCCGGGATCTGGATCGTCAGCCTGCTCGTGATCGGCCTGATGATCATTGGCTACCGCTCGTACCGGTCGACCGAGACCCGCCGCCTCGTGGCCGTCCTGTGGGACCTGGGCACCTTCTGGCCGCGCGCCGTCCACCCGTTCGCACCCCCCTGCTACGCCGCCCGGGCGGTGCCCGAACTGGCCAAGCGGGTAGCCGCGCTGACCGCGCAGGGCCCGGTGGTCATCTCCGGGCACAGCCACGGCTCGGTCCTCACCGCGGCCACCATCCTGCAACTGCCCCCGACCGTGCTGTGCCGGGTCGCGCTGCTCACCCACGGCTCGCCGCTGCACCGCCTCTACGCCCGTCTCTATCCGGCCTACCTCGGCGGGCAGACGCTGTGTGCGCTGGGCGAACGGCTCGACTGGCGGTGGCGCAACCTCTGGCGGGCCACCGACCCGATCGGCGGCCCGATCTTCGACGACCGGCACCGGGGCGCCCCACCACCGTGCGGCACCCCGGCGGCCGAGTCGGTCGACGTCCGGCTCCGCGACCCCCGCGACGTGACCGTCGACCCGGCGGACACCGTGCCACCACCGGTCGAGCGGCACTGGCCGTACCACACCCAGGCGGAGTACCAGGCAGCCGTACGGGAACTCGTCGACCTGACCGGCCACGCCCAGGGCGGGTCGGCGAACGACGCCCCGTGACCGGGCGCGGGGTGTCAGCCGGTGCCGCTGCCCGCCGCGTCGAGGCGATAGCGTCGGAGCCGATGGGTACCCCGCCGAGCCGTGCTCCCGGCCGGCGGCGACCGGCGCGCCGTGCAGGTCATTCGCTGCGGGCGGTCTCCGGGCCGGTGACCCGCTCCAGCAACGGCAGGGTGGAGGCGATGATGCCGAGGCAGGCGGCCAGGCCGACGACGACGATCGCGTAGAACTCCACGCCCGGGGCGGTGAGCGGGTAGTCCATCTGCGCCTTGAGGAACAGTTGGGCGGCGAGCAGACCCATGCCGATCGCGACCACGGCGACGGCGAGCATCGGTACGGCGCTTTCCAGAGCGACCACGCGCCGCAGGATCCCCACCTGCGCGCCGCTGAGCCGGAGCAGGCTGAACGGACGCCTCCGTTCGCTGAGGCCGCCGACCACGCTGACCGCGAGGCTGCATCCGGCCAGCGCCAGGCTCGCGACGATGACGACGTTGGCGAGCTGCTTCCAGCCACGCAGCGTGTCGGCGAAGTCCGACTCGAACTCGCCGGGGACGTTCGGGGCCACCCAGAACTTCGGGAAGGCGAGCGAGAGGACCGTGCGGGACCGCTCGACGGCGGCGGTCGACCCGTCCGTGCCGACGACGACCGACGCCACCGGCAACCGCCGAAGCTCATCGAGGGAGTTGGGCGCGGCGGGCCACACCCTGGTGGCCGACGCCGACCCGTGGAAGGGGACGAGGCTGTACGGCACGGTGGCCACGGTGACGCCGTCGGCGCACCGGCCGTACGCCGTCGGGATGTCGGCGCAGGCGATCACGCCGGCGTCGCCGCCCCGGTCCGGATTCGCGCGGATCACCGTGGCGCTCCCGACGCCCGGGATCGCGCGCAGCTCGGCCAGCAGCGTGTCGGGCACCGTGGGCGGATCCTCGTAGAAGGCGGTGGACACGGTGCCGGCATCCGTCGAGCCGACCGGTGCCGGGCCACGGTGGGCGATGATCGTGGTGATCACGCCGAGCGCCACGCTCGTGACGAAGAGCGCGAGCATGATGCCGCTGATCGCCCGGAACCCGGCCCTGGGGTTGTCGGCCAGGCGGCGGGCGGCGATGAGCGTGGCCGGGCGGCTCGCGTGCCGGGCCATGACGCGGGCGCCGACCATGGTGAGCCAGGGTCCGGCGAGAACCAGGCCGGTCATGATGAGCAGCAGCCCGGACAGGAACGCCGCCGTCTGGCCGTCGGAGGTGTCGGGTCTGCGGCCGATGAAGTACGTCAGCTCGGCGACGCCCAGCCCCAGCGGGATCAGCCGGTACGCGCGCGGCGGACGTGGGGTGACCCGCCGCGTGACGCCGAGCGGGGAGATCCGGACGCTCCGCAGCGAGACCCACGCCGCCAGCGCCGCCCCGGCCGGCACACCCAGCGCGACCACCAGCACGTCCAACGGTCTCAGGGACATGTCGCCGGGAAAGAACGGCATACCGGTGAACGGGATCGCGGCGAGCTGGCCACGGAACGCGAGGAACAGCACGAAGCCGAGGGCGGTACCGGCAACGGCCGCCGCCGCCGCCTCGACCGCCGCGACCACCGAGATCTGCCTGGGTGTCGCGCCGACCAGGCGCATCGCCGCGAACCGCTGCTCCCGGCGGGCGGCGCTGAGCCGGGTGGCCGTGCCGATGAAGATCAGCACCGGGAACAGCAGCCCACCGGCTATCACGCCGAGGATGAGGTCCACCACGGTCTCCGGGAGCGCGGGAACGGTGTCGCCGACGCTGGTGAGCTGCCTGGCGTTCGGCAGCCCGGCGACCTCGTCGGGGGTGTTGCCGACGATGACGAGCAGGGTGTCCGGTGAGGTCAGCGCGGCCGGACCGACCGGGCCGAGGTTCCGTCCGGGGTAACGGTCGCCGAGCTGGGCGGCGGGGGCCACGGCCAGCAGCTCGGTGAGCGCCGGCGAGACGTAGTACTCCCCCGGGCCCGGCGTCCTCGGAATGCCGACCGGGGTCGGCGAGTCCGCTCCGGTGGCGGCGACGTCGACCCGGACGATCTGCCTGCCCTGGAAGTAGTCCTCGCGCGTCGACCACCACAGCGGAGCCGGGCCGCCTCCGCCGGCCGCCGACGCGCCGGGATAGAGCGACGCGTACCGGGTGAGCTGCGAGTTGACGGCGTTGACCCCGGCCAGGGTGGTCAGCAGCAGCCCGGCACCGACCGCGACCGCGGCGGCGATGATGATCAGGCGGGTGAGCGCCTCCCGGCCGCCGGCCACGGCGAGGCGTAGTCCGAAACCGATCATGGCGCGATCCGGTCCGGCGCGTTGACGCGCCCGTCGCGGACGATGACCTCACGGTCGGCGTACGCGGCGACCCGGGGTTCGTGGGTGACCAGGATGACCGTGGTGCCCTGCTCGCGCGCCGCCGCGACCAGCAGGTCCATGACCTCCTCGCCGGTGAGCGAGTCGAGCGCGCCGGTCGGCTCGTCGGCGAAGAGCACCTGCGGCCCGGCGACCAGGCCACGGGCGAGGGCGACCCGCTGGGCCTGCCCGCCGGACAACTCGCCCGAGCGGCGCTGCTCCATCCCGGCGAGGCCGAGCCGCTCGAACCAGCCGTACGCCGTGCGCAGTGCCTCGGTCCGGCGGACCCCGCTCAGCAGCAGCGGCAGGGCGACGTTCTCCGCGACGGTGAGCTCGGGGACGAGCTGTCCGAACTGGAACACGAACCCGAAGCGGTCCCGGCGCAGGCTGCTGCGCTGGGTCTCGGTCATGGAGTCGACCCGGGCCCCGCCGAACAGGACCTCGCCGGAGTCCGGCACGAGGATGCCGGCCAGGCAGTGCAGCAGCGTCGACTTGCCCGAACCGCTGGGGCCCATGATGGCGAGGATCTCGCCCTCGTCCACGGCGATGCTGGCGCCCCGCAGCGCCGGGGTCCGGTCGAACGAGAACACCACGTCGCGTGCTTCGATCGCGATGGTCACGGCCGCACCGTCTTCCGCAGGGCGTCCAGCCGGGCCCCGGTCATCTCGATCCACCGCAGATCCGCCTCCAGGTGGTAGAGGCCGTGGTCGGCGAGCAGCGCGTCGACGAGGCCGCCGGTGCGCTTGATCTCGGTGAGCTCGCGCATCCGCCTGAGGTGCGCGCCGCGCTGGGTGTCGAGGTAGTCGCCGGCGGGACGGTCCAGCATCAGCGCGAGCACCACCTTGGCGAAGAGCACGGTCTGCAGGTGCGGCTCCGGCTCGACCGGCTGGGTCAGCCACTGCTCGACCTCGGTCGCGCCGAGGTCGGTGATGATGTAGCGCTTACGGTCGGGACCGTCGCCGGGGCCCACCTCGCTGATCACCACCTTGCCGTCGCGGGCCAGGCGGCTGAGGGTCGAGTAGACCTGGCCGAACGGCAGCGGCTTGCCGCGGCCGAAGAAGGCGTCGTACTCGCGCTTCAGGTCGTACCCGTGGCTGGGCTCCCGTTCGAGCAGGCCGAGGAGGGTTAGCGGAACACTCATGCGGAGCAGACTACACTGAGGGTATACCTCGCGTATATACCTCCGGGTCACCGCCGGACGCCGTGACGGCGGGCGACCCTCGGTGGTGGATAGGGAAACGCCCGATTCATCGGCGCCGGGCCGGCCCTAGCGTCAAGGCATGACCGCCGAGTGTTCGTCATCACGCGGCACGACCGCCCGGCCGGCGAGGACGGCCTGGTCAACGCGGCGGACCCAGGACCCAGGAAGGACCACCACCATGCGTCGGTCGATCGTGCCCGTACTCTGCGCGGCCCTGCTACTTCCCCTCGGTGGCTGCGACGGCGCGGACCCCACCGCGCCGGACGCCGCGGTCGACGCCGTCGGCGGCGGCAACGACGTGCGGCCCCAGTGCCCGTTCACCGCCGCCCAGGTGTCCGAGATCATCGGGCAGCCGATGACCGACCAGGGGAACTGCCTCTTCGGTGACGGCAAGGGAGTGGCCAGCCTCACCGTCACGACGGCGTCCCAGACCGCGGGCGCGGTGACCTACGACTACCAACGCCAGCAGGCCCCGAAGATCTACCGCGAGGTCAAGGACATCGACAAGGGCGAGAAGGCGTACCTCGCGGTCAAGGACATCGAGGCGGAGGCGGTGGTGGTGAGCGCGGCCGGCAGCTACACGCTGATCCTGAGCAGCTTCGAGCGGCTGAGTGCCGACCCCGGCGCGTACGAGCGGACGCTGCGCACGCTGCTCGACACGCTCCCGCTGTGAACCGGGCGCCGACGACCCGACCCGGCGCTAGAAGCTGCTGACCAGCTTGACGAAGGCTTCGTCGATCTTCGCCGGGTCGCGGGCGTCGAACGCCTTGCCCGCGGAGGCTTTGGCGATCCGGTCCAGGGTCGCGAAATCGGACTGCTCGTCGAACGCGATGCAGAAGATCTTGACTGGCCGGTCCGGATCCAGCGCGACATCCTGGAGCAGCCGGGCGAGCCTGTTGTCCTTGTTGTACTCGTTCTTGCCGTCGGTCAGCACCACCACCGCGTTGATCCGGGACTGGTCATAGTGGTCGCCCCACGGCGGCGGCCAGCGGGCCGGACGCGTCCCTGGGTTGGCGGGCCATCCGGCGGGTACGGCCCGCGCTGCTCGGCACGCTCGTCGTGCTCGGCCTCGCCGTGCCGGTGGTCGGCCGGCTACCGGCCATCGTCGGGTTGGGGGTGCTGGCGCTGGTCTGCGTCGCGCTGGTGCTGGTCGGGCTGCGCGGCGACGATTCGCTTCGCCGTCAGGTGCGCCGGACCGCGCTCGAAGAACAGCTCGCCGCCGAGCACGACCAGTCCGAATGGCGTCGCCGCAACCTGTGACGCACCGCGCCAGAACTCCCCGCCGCCTGACGGAATCCGACTGCGGCGGCATATCACTCCGCGGGTGGTCCGGCCCCACGTGCGGTCGACCGGGTGACGGGTAGCTGTCCACCGTCGGGCGGGACCGACAGGACTGACCCGGGTCAGTCCTCCGGTGTGGCGATCTCGGAGCACAGGGCTCGCAGTGCGGCGTCGTACTGTCGGCGCTCGAACCGGAACGGCCCGAAGTCCGCATAGTCCCGGGCCGGCCGGTGGGGCTGTGCGAAGGCATCCCACGTCACCCACCGCTGGGTGACCACGATGCGGGCCAGGAAAGGCCAGCATCCCCACTCGCCGCACTCGCAGCCCAGCAGCGGGGTCCTCGGCCCCGTCGCGCCGGTGGACCGGCCGTGAAAATGCTCGTCGAGCGGACCGAACCGGAAGAACGCGGGTATCAGTCCGCCGTAGGCGTCGCCTGCGGGCCGCATCCCCGCGGCAAGCTCGAAACCGTCCACCAGCCCGGTCAGCAACGTTCCGTCGACCACCGGAACGACCTCGGGGACGTCGCGGTCACCGTGCGTCCGCACCAGGAACCGGGCCGCACTCACCCGGGGCGACCCGCGCATCAGGCCGGACCGTCCGATCTCACCACAACGGCCCACCCCAGCCGGACGTCGTCGGCTCGCCCGGCCGTCCGCGACCGCCGAAGAAAGCGTGTTCCTGGCCTGGGAACGTAACGCGGACGCCAACGCCTGTCAATGCCTCGCAGGGGCCGAGCCACCTCGGGCGCTGCAACAATCCTGCACACGGTGGTCCATTGACATCGTCTCGACCGGGCCGCACCTTTGTTAAGGAATACGCTTTCCTGAAACGCCGGCGGAGCGGACGGCCCGCCGGAGGTGACCGGGGCGGTTCGGCCGCGGCGGACCCGCCGACCGATCCACCGACGAGTAACACCCACCAGCGGGGCGGCCAGCGACCTGCCCCGGTGACCGGGGCAGGTCGGCAGCATCGACGGCCCGCCGACATCACCACGGCAGCAGTTTCCAGCATTCGAGAAGGTGAGGCGAGGATGAGACGACCAGTTGCCCGGCGAGTCCAGGCGGCGCTGGCCACAGCGGCCGTCGGGGCCGCGATCTGTGCGGCCCTGCCGACGTACCAGGCGTCGGCAGCGGCCGGCAGCGCCACCGGCTACGCGACCCAGAACGGTGGGACCACCGGCGGTGCGGGTGGGCAGACCGTGCGGGCCAGCACGGGGACCGCGATCCACACGGCCCTGTGCGGCCGGGCCAGCAGCAGCACCCCGATCATCATCGAGGTCGAGGGCACCATCAACCACGGCAACACGGCCAAGGTCTCGGGCAGTAGCTGCAACACCGCCGCCGGCGTGATCGAACTCAAGCAGATCAGCAACGTCACCATCATCGGGGTCGGCGGCGGCGCCGTCTTCGACCAGTTGGGCATCCACATCCGGGAGTCCAGCAACATCATCATCCGGAACGTTACCGTCCGGAACGTCAAGAAGTCGGGCTCGCCCACGTCCAACGGTGGTGACGCCATCGGCATGGAGAGCACCGTCCGCAACATCTGGGTCGATCACACCACCCTGGTGGCCTCGGGCGGGGAGGCCGAGGGGTTCGACGGCCTCTTCGACATGAAGGACAACACCCAGTACGTCACCCTGTCGTACAGCATCCTGCGCAACTCCGGCCGGGGTGGCCTCATCGGGTCCAGTGAGAGCGACCGCTCGAACGGCTTCGTCACGTTCCACCACAACCTGTACGAGAACATCGACTCCCGTACGCCCCTGCTGCGTGGCGGCATCGCGCACATCTACAACAACTCCTACGTGAGCCTCAACGAGTCCGGTATCAACTCCCGGGCCGGGGCCAGGGCCAAGGTGGAGAACAACTACTTCAAGAACTCCAAGGACGTGCTGGGCACGTTCTACACCAGCGAGGCCGGCTACTGGCAGGTCAGCGGCAACACCTTCGACAACGTGACCTGGTCCAGCCCCGGCAGCGAGAACAACCCCGCCGGCCCCAACCCGCAGTCCAACACCACCGTCAGCATCCCGTACTCCTACAGCCTCGACGGGGCGAGCTGCGTGCCGGACATCGTCCGCCAGACGGCAGGCGCCAACACGGGCCTGCGGGAGTCGAACGGTAGCTGCTCGCCGCAGACCCCGGCACCGACCACCCCGACGCCGGGGCCGACCACTCCCACCCCCGGGCCGACCACCCCGACGCCGACGCCGACCAGCCCCGGCGGGACCAACCTCAGCATCGGGGCCGGCTCCGACGGCTCCAGCAAGGCCAGCGGGACGAGCTACGGCGACGTGCGGGACGGCAACCTGAGCACCTACTGGTCGCCGGCCGGTTCGACCGGTGACATCTCGATCAAGTGGGGTTCCGCCACCGGCGTTTCCTCGATCAACATCCGGGAGGCGGCGGGTTCCGCCGGCAGCATCGGGTCCTGGCAGGTCATCAACGGCGACACCGGCGCCGTCCTGACCTCCGGCAGCCGGGCGGGCGTCATCACCTTCCCCCGGACCGCGCTCAGCAAGATCACCTTCAGGATCGCCAGCGCGACCGGCACGCCGAAGGTCGCCGAGTTCGAGACCTACGCCCAGTAGCGGCCGGGTCGTCGCGGGCGGGTGTCTCCCCAGAGCTGTCGGGTCGGCCGCGACCCACCCGACATCGACGCCCTGACCACCGCCCGCCACTGCCGCCAGGAACGGGTGGGGGCCGTCAGCTCCGACGGCCTCCACATCCGTCGGCCGGCCTGCCGTCCGGGGCCCGCGTTCGGCTCGGCGGCGCGCGGGACGCTCAGAGCGCCACGATCGCCGCCGTCTCCGCCGGTAGCTCGATCCGGTCCCGCATCACCGTGACCCCCTCCCCCGTGGCCAGCAGCACCCGGCGGGCCACCCCGGGCAGGGTGATCCGTTGCGGCCGACCGGCGAGGTTGACCACCACCAGGCACTCACCTCGGCGCAGCACCAGGAACTGGTCGCCGTGGCGCACCTCCACCCGGTCCAGCCGCGGGTCGGACAGGTCCGGCCGGCTCTTGCGCAACGCGATCAGCCGCCGGTGGAACTCGTACATCTCGCGGTGTTCGGGCTTGTCCAGCTCGGCCCAGTCGAGCCGGGAACGCAGGAAGGTCTGCGGGTCCTGCGGGTCCGGCACGTCGCCGGGCGGCCAGCCGTGCGCGGCGAACTCCCGCCGCCGGCCGGTCGCCACGGCGGCGGCCAGCGCCGGCTCCGGGTGGCTGGTGAAGAACTGCCACGGCGTGCTGGCGGCCCACTCCTCCCCCATGAACAGCATCGGCGTGAACGGCGCGGTCATCAGCAGCGTCGCCCCCACCCGCAGCAGCGCCGGGGAGAGGCTGGCCGAGATCCGGTCACCGGTGGCCCGGTTGCCGATCTGGTCGTGGTTCTGCAGGTACGCCACGAACCGGTGCCCCGGCGTACGCTGCCGGTCCACCGGCCGGCCGTGACTGCGGTCGCGGAAACCGGACCAGGTGCCGGCGTGGAAGAACGCCCCGGTCAGCACGTCGGTCAGGCAGTCCAGCGAGCCGAAGTCGCCGTAGTAGCCCTGCCGCTCCCCGGTGAGCAGGGTGTGCAGGGCGTGGTGCGCGTCGTCGTTCCACTGGGCGTGCAGGCCGTGGCCGCCCGCCTCGCGTGGGGTGACCAGCGTCGGATCGTTGAGGTCGGACTCGGCGATCAGCGACAGGGGCCGGCCCAGGTGGGTGGCGAGGGCGTCCACCTCGACCGCCACCTGCTCCAGGAAGGGGGTGGCCCGGGAGTCGGGCATGGCGTGCACGGCGTCCAGCCGCAGGCCGTCGACGTGGTAGTCACGCAGCCACATCAGCACCGAGTCGATGATGTAGCGGCGTACCCCGTCGGAGTGCGGGCCGTCCAGGTTGACCGTGCGGCCCCAGGTGTTGCGCTGCTCGGTCAGGTACGGCGCGAACCTCGGCGCGTAGGCCCCGGAGGGCCCGAAATGGTTGTAGACGACGTCGAGGATCACCCCCAGCCCCTTGGCGTGGGCCGCGTCGACCAGGCGTTTGAGGCCGTCCGGCCCGCCGTAGGGCTGGTGCGGGGCATACCAGCAGACCCCGTCGTAGCCCCAGTTGTGCTCGCCGTTGAAGGCGTTGACCGGGAGCAGCTCGATCAGGTCGACGCCGAGGTCGACCAGGTGGTCGAGCCGGCCGATCACCGCGTCGAAGGTGCCCTCCGGGGTGAACGTGCCGACGTGCAGCTCGTAGAGGATGCTGCCCGGCAGTTGCCGGCCGGTCCAGCCCTGGTCGGTCCAGTCGAAGGCGGTGTGGTCGTAGCGCCGGCTCGGCCCGTGCACCCCGTCGGGCTGCCAGGCGGAGCGGGGGTCGGGCAGGGCCCGGTCGTCGTCGTCGAGGACGAACGCGTAGTCGGTGCCGGGGCCGGCGTCGGGGACCTCGACCCGCCACCAGCCGTCCGGGCCGGGGCGCATCTCCCGGTCGGCGACGCCGGTCAGGCGCAGCCGGACCCGGGCGACATCGGGTGCCCACACCGTGAACTCGGTCATCGGGCAGCCTCCACGGAGTCGGTGGGAGCCAGCAGTGCGACGGGGTAGGTGCTCAAGAGATCATGAATCGGCAGCTCAGACCCACTGTAGACCCGACCGGTGAACAGGTCCGTAACACTGTTGCCGGGAATCGACAGGGTGGTGCCGCGCCAGCCGCCGTCGCGGGCCAGCCGCACCGGCAGCCGGGTGGCCACCGCGACCGCGCCGCCCCGGTCGAAGGCGACCGCGTGCGCGCCGGCCGGCCCGTGCGCGGCCACCGGCCGGTAGCCGGTGAACAGCTCCGGGTGGTCGCGGCGCAGCCGCAGGGTGCGGGAGACCACCAGCAGCTTGGCCGCGCCGTCGGCGGCCACCTCGGGCCGCCAGCCGCCGTCGAGGCGGGCCAGCAGCTCCCGGCGTACGGCGAAGTCGACCGGGCGGCGGTTGTCCGGATCGACCAGGGAGTTGTCCCACAGTTCGGTGCCCTGGTAGGTGTCGGGCACCCCGGGCATGGCGAGCTGGACGAGCTTCTGCCCGAGCGAGTTGGACCAGCCGGCCGGGGTGATCGCGGCGGCGAACGCGGTGATCGAGGCGCGCAGCTCGGGGTCGTCGTACATCCGGTCGACCAGGGCGTGCAGGGCGTGCTCGAAGGCCGGGTCGGGGTCGGCCCAGCTCGTCGAACGGGACGCCTCCCGGGCGGCCTTCTCGACGTACCCGTGCAGCCGCTCCCGCTCGATCGGCCAGGCCCCCACGGTGGTCTGCCAGAGCAGGTGGGCGAAGGCCGGGTCGGCCAGCGGCGCGCGGGACATCCAGTCGGCGACCTGCCCGGCCCACCGGGCGGGCAGCTCGGCGAGCACGGCGAGCCGGGCCCGGACGTCCTCGCCGCGCTTGGTGTCGTGGGTGGCGAGGGTGGTCATGCCGGCCGGCCAACGGACCTGGCGGGCGGTGGCGAAGCGGTGGAACTCCGCCGGTGGCACGCCGAACTGGGCGGGTGAGCCGCCGACCTCGTTGAGCGCGACGAACCGGGTCCACCCGTAGTAGCCGGTGTCCTCCACCCCCTTGGCCATCACCGCGCCGGTGAGCTGCGGGAACCGCTGGGCCAGCTCGTGCTCCGGCTGGCGCAGCAGGGCGGTCACCGCGTCCAGGGTGGTGGTGAGGTCGGGCCGGCGGCGGCCCGCCTCCGCGCGGGCGGCGGCCAGGTGCCGGGCCCCCTGCGGCGGGTAGCCGCGGTAGACCGGGAAGCAGGCGGCCAGCTCGGCCAGGGCCGCCCGGGTGGCCGCCGGGTCCAGGTCGGGGGCGAGCGCGGCGAGCCGGTTCAGCTCGGCTGCGAGCAGCCGGGTGGCGGCCTCGTACCTGGTGGCGTGGGTGAGGTCCGGCCAGGAGGTGTGCCCGCCGGTCAGCCGGGCGTCCAGGGCGGTGAAGTCGCTCTCGGCGGCGGGGTCGACGAAGAGACCGCAGACCGCGGCCAGGGCCTCGTAGCCGGTGGTGCCCTGCACCGGCCAGTCCGGCAGCTCCTCGCCGTACGCCAGGATCTTCTCCACCACCAGCCAGGCGTGCGGGGCGGCGGCCCGCAACCGGGCCAGGTATGCGGCGGGGTCGCGCAGGCCGTCGGGGTGGTCGACCCGGATGCCGTCGACCTCCCCGGCGGCCACCCAGCGCAGGATCTCGGCGTGCGTGGCGGTGAAGACCGCCGGGTCCTCCACCCGCAGGCCGGCCAGGTCGGACACGGCGAAGAACCGGCGGTACGTCAGCTCGGCGTCGCCGCGCCGCCAGGAGACCAGCTCGTAGTGCTGCCGGTCGTGCACCTCGCGGGGGCTGCCGCCGGCGGTGCCGTCGGCGATCGGGAAGCGGTGCTCGTGGTAGCGCAGCTCCCCGTCGACCACCGTGAGGTCGTCCGGTGCGTCGGGGCTGTCGGCGAGCACCGGCAGCAGCAGCCGGCCCCGGTCCCAGTCGATGTCGAACCAGTCGGCGTGGGCCGAGTCGCGGCCCCGGCGCAGCACGTCCCACCAGGCGGGGTTGACGGCCGGCTGGGCCACGCCGGCGTGGTTGGGCACGATGTCGACGACCAGGCCGAGCCCGGCCGCGCGCAGCGCCCGGACGAGTCGCTGCCGGCCGGCCTCGCCGCCCAGCTCCGGGTTGACCGCGCGATGGTCGACCACGTCGTAGCCGTGTGCCGAGCCGGGGGCGGCGGTGAGCAGGGGCGCGCTGTAGAGGTGGCTGACGCCGAGGTCGGTGAGCCAGTCGGCCAGGTCGGCGGTGCGGTCCAGGTCGAAGCCGGGGCGGACCTGGACGCGGTAGGTCGACCCGACCCGCGTCGTCGGTGCCGCCGTCGAGTCGGGCCGGGGGGTGTCGGGCATGTCAGACCGTCCTCTCCAGGACCACCAGGGAGCGGTCGGGCACGCAGACGGCGCCGCCCGCCTCGACCGTGGTCGTCTTCTCCGGATCGGGCTCCGCCGTGCTGATCACCAGGTCCCACCGCTGGCCGAACTCCACCCCGGGGAGGGTGAAGTCCAGCGGCGCGTCGTGGGCGTTGAAGCAGAGCAGGAAGGAGGTGTCCCGGTGGCGCTGGCCGTACTGGCCGCGCTCGGGGATGCCGTCGCCGTTGACGAAGAGGGCCACCGCGCGGCCGAAGTCGTTGCCCCAGTCCTCGCCGGTCATCTCCCGGCCGTCCGGGGTGTACCAGGCCAGGTCGGGCAGGCCGGAGCCGGCCGCGCGCCCGCCGACGGGCAGGCCGGTGAAGAACCGTCGGCGGCGGAAGACCTGGTGCCGGTTGCGGAAGTCGGTGAGCCGGCGGACGAACGCCAGCAGGTCGGCGTCGGCCCGCTCCCAGTCGATCCAGGCCAGCTCGTTGTCCTGGCAGTAGGCGTTGTTGTTGCCGTGCTGGGTGCGGCCCAGTTCGTCGCCGTGGCCGATCATCGGCACGCCCTGGGAGAGCATCAGGGTGGCCAGGAAGTTGCGGCGCTGGCGGGCCCGCAGGGCGCGGACGCCGGGGTCGTCGGTCTCCCCCTCCACGCCGCAGTTCCAGGACCGGTTGTGGCCCTCGCCGTCCCGGTTGGACTCGCCGTTGGCCTCGTTGTGCTTGTCGTGGTACGACACCAGGTCGTTGAGGGTGAACCCGTCGTGGCAGGTGACGAAGTTGATGCTGTGGAACGGGCGGCGACCGTCGTCCTGGTAGAGGTCGGCCGACCCGGAGATGCGGGAGGCGAACTCGGCCAGGGTGGCCGGTTCGCCGCGCCAGAAGTCGCGCACCGTGTCACGGTACTTGCCGTTCCACTCCGTCCACAGGGGTGGGAAGTTGCCGACCTGGTAGCCGCCGGGGCCGACGTCCCACGGCTCGGCGATCAGCTTGACCTGGCTGACCACCGGATCCTGCTGCACCACCTCGAAGAAGGTGGAGAGCCGGTCGACCTCGTAGAACTCCCGGGCCAGGGTGGCCGCGAGGTCGAAGCGGAAGCCGTCGACGTGCATCTCGGTCACCCAGTACCGCAGCGAGTCCATGATGAGCTGGAGCGAGTGCGGGCTGCGCACGTTGAGGCTGTTGCCGGTGCCGGTGTAGTCGACGAAGTGCCGGCGGTCGGACTCGGACAGCCGGTAGTAGCTGGGCGCGTCGACGCCCTTGAAGCTCAACGTCGGGCCGAGGTGGTTGCCCTCGGCGGTGTGGTTGTAGACCACGTCGAGGATGACCTCGATGCCGGCGGCGTGCAGCGCCCTGACCATGCCCCGGAACTCCTGCACCTGCTGGCCGAGGCGGCCGAGCGCGGAGTAGCCGTGGTGCGGGGCGAAGAAGCCGATGGTGTTGTAGCCCCAGTAGTTGCGCAGGCCGAGGTCGGCCAGCCGGTGGTCGTGCACGAACTCGTGCACCGGCATCAGCTCGACCGCGGTGACGCCGAGCTGCCGGAAGTAGTCGATCATCACCGGGGAGGCGATCGCCGCGTAGGTGCCGCGCAGCTCCTCGGGGATGTCCGGGTGGCGCATGGTCAGCCCGCGCACGTGGGTCTCGTAGATCACCGAGTGGTGGTACGGGGTGCGCGGCGGCTTGTCGTTGCCCCAGTCGAAGTACGGGTTCACCACCACCGACTTGGGCATGAACGGGGCCGAGTCGGTCTCCGACATCCGGTCCGGGTCGCCGCCCCACTCGTAGTCGTAGACCGCCGGGTCCCAGGTGACCTCCCCGTCGACCGCCTTGGCGTACGGGTCGAGCAGCAGCTTGTGCGGGTTGCAGCGCAGGCCGTTGGCCGGGTCGTACGGGCCGTGCACCCGGTAGCCGTACCGCTGGCCCGGCTCGATCCCGGGGAGGTACGCGTGCCAGACGTACGCGTCGACCTCACGCAGCTCGATCCGGCGCTCGGCGCCGGTGTCCCACTCGTCGAAGAGGCAGAGCTCGATCCTCTCGGCGACCTCGGAGAAGATCGCGAAGTTGGTGCCCATCCCGTCGTAGGTGGCGCCCAGGGGATAGCGCTCACCCGGCCAGACCTGCATGTCGCTCCTTCGGCCCATGATCGTGAGCGACCGGCCGGGTCGGGGACCGCCGGGCGCACGGCGTCAATGCCCCGCCGCCGGCCCGGCCAACCCACCCGTTCGGACCGCGTCCGATATCCGCCCGACCGAGCCGCGACGGACTCCCGGGTGTCGTCCGTCACGATAGGCCGTTTCGAGATGCGCCGGGCCGCGTGATGCCCTTTCCTTGATACGGACGCACCCGCGCGGGCGCGCCCCACTCGGGCCCCCCGGCCACCCCACCCCCTCTTTCCGCCGCCACCGTTGCCGGCGCGACCTCGCGTGCATGGACGGAGATTGATGTGACCACCCTGCGGGCCAGCGACCAGCTCGCTACCGCTGCGGACCGGACCTGCCGGCCCGCCCCCACCTTCCGGCCCCAGATCCCCCAGCAGGGCGGCGGCTCCGGCGTGCCCCCGCGCACCCGACGCATCCTGATGCTCTCCTGGGAGTACCCGCCGGTGCTGGTGGGCGGCCTCGGCCGGCACGTGCACGCGCTGTCGACGGCCCTGGCCGCCGCCGGGCACGAGGTCACCGTGGTCACAAGGCACACCGAGGGCGCGCCGCTGGAGGAGTACGCCGACGGCGTCCGGGTGGTCCGGGCCGCCGAGGACCCGGTGACCTTCCCGCTGGCCACCGACTCCCTGCTGGCCTGGACGATGGCGTTCAACCACACCCTCACCCGGGCCGCCCTGCGGGCAACCGAGTCCGGCTCCTACGACGTGATCCACGCCCACGACTGGCTGGTCGCGCACACCGCGATGACGCTGCGCGAGCACCTGGACCTGCCGCTGGTCAGCACCATCCACGCCACCGAGGCCGGCCGGCACCAGGGCTGGCTGCCCGAGGAGATGAACCGCACCATCCACGGCGTCGAGCAGTGGCTGGCCACCGAGTCCGGTCGGGTGATCGTCTGCTCCGGGTACATGCGCGACGAGGTGGGCGCGCTGTTCGGGGTGCCGGCCGGCCGGGTCGACGTGGTCCCCAACGGGGTGGAGCCGCACCGCTGGAAGGTGCCGACGTCGGCGGTCGCCGCGGCCCGGGCCCGGTTCGCCGGGGACGGACCGCTGGTCACCTTCGCCGGCCGGCTGGTCTACGAGAAGGGCGTGCAGCACCTGCTCGCCGGGCTGCCCCGGCTGCGCGAGCGGCACCCCGGACTGCGCGCGGTGATCGTCGGCGACGGGCCGTACCGGGCGGCGTTGGAGGCCGAGGTGCACCGGCTCGGGCTCGACGGCACGGTGGCCATGCCCGGTTTCCTCGGCGGCACCGACCTGCCGGCCGTGATGGCCGCCTCGGACTGCTTCGCGGTGCCCAGCATCTACGAGCCGTTCGGCATGGTCGCCCTGGAGGGGGCGGCGGCCGGAGCGCCGCTCGCCGTGGCCCGCACCGGCGGGCTGGCCGAGATCGTCGAGCCGGGCGTCACCGGCGAGAGCTTCGCCCCGCAGGACCCCGCCGGGCTGACCGAGGCGGTCGACGCGCTGCTGTCGGACCGGGAGCGGGCCCGGGCGCTCGCCCGCCGGGCCCGGATCATGGTGCACGAGCGGTACGGCTGGGCGGCCATCGCCCAGCGGACCGCGACGGCGTACGCCTCGGCGATCGCCGGGGACGGGGCGTTCACCGCGCACCGCGCCGAGCAGCGGATGGCCACCGGCCGGGTCACCGCCCCGATCCCGGCGGGCAACCTGCTGGCCGCCGCCGGCCTGCGCTGAGCCACCTCCGGCCCGGCCGGGCTGGGTGATCGACTTTTTGTCGGCGAGGTTGCGGTATCGGGGACACCGGGACACCGCCATCTCGCCGGCAAGGAGTCGATCATGCCGGCGGAAGACGGCAGGAGAACGACGAAGGCCGCCGACCCCGTCGGGTCGGCGGCCTTCGCGCGGGTGGCGGACCGGAGGGTCAGCGCTCCGAGATCGCGGTGAAGTCGCGCTCGGGGGCACCGGTGTAGATCTGCCGCGGCCGGCCGATCTTCGTCTCCGGGTCGTTGATCATCTCGCGCCACTGGGCGATCCAGCCGGGCAGCCGGCCCAGCGCGAACAGCACCGTGAACATCTTCGTCGGGAAGCCCATGGCCTTGTAGATCAGGCCGGTGTAGAAGTCCACGTTCGGGTAGAGCCGGCGGGAGACGAAGAAGTCGTCGGCGAGGGCGATCTCCTCCAGCTCCATCGCGATGTCGAGCAGCGGGTCCGGCTTGGCCATCCGGCCGAGCACGTCCTGGGCGGCCTTCTTCACGATTGCGGCGCGCGGGTCGTAGTTCTTGTAGACCCGGTGCCCGAAGCCCATCAGCTTCACGCCGTCCTGCTTGTCCTTGACCTTCCGGACGAAGGAACGGACGTCACCGCCGTCGGCGTCGATCTTCTCCAGCATCTCCAGTACGGCCTGGTTGGCACCGCCGTGCAGCGGCCCGAACAGGGCGTTCACCCCGGCGGAGACCGAGGCGAAGAGGTTGGCGTTGCTGGAGCCGACCAGCCGGACGGTGGAGGTGGAGCAGTTCTGCTCGTGGTCGGCGTGCAGGATGAACAGCATGTCCAGCACCCGGGCCACCACCGGGTCGACCTCGTACGGCTCGGCGGGCACGCCGAAGGTCATCCGCAGGAAGTTGTCCACGTAGCCGAGCGAGTTGTCCGGGTACAGCAGCGGCTGCCCGATGGACTTCTTGTAGGCGTACGAGGCGATGGTGGGGACCTTCGCCATCAGCCGGACCGTGGACATCTCCACGTGCGCGGAGTCGAACGGGTCCAGGCTGTCCTGGTAGAAGGTGGAGATGGCGCTGACCGCCGAGGACAGCACCGCCATCGGGTGGGCGTCACGGGGGAACCCGTCGAAGAAGCGGCGCATCTCCTCGTGCAGCAGGGAGTGCCGCCGGATCCGCTCGCTGAACTCGGTGAGCTGCTGCTGGGTCGGCAGCTCACCGTAGATGAGCAGGTAGGTGACCTCCAGGAAGGAGGACTTCTCGGCCAACTGCTCGATCGGGTAGCCGCGGTACCGCAGGATGCCCGCGTCACCGTCGATGTAGGTGATCGCGGAAGAGCAGGACGCGGTGTTGACGAAACCGGGGTCGTAGGTGGTCATCCCGGTTTCCTTCAGCAACTTGCTGACCCCGATGCCCGCGGGGCCGTCGACCGCGCCCTGCACCGGCATAGAAAGCTGCCCACCGGGGTGGTCGAGCTTGACTTCCGTCATGTGGTTCCTCGCTTCGCCGGCGAATCTTCGTTGAATTGCCTTCGCTTTTACCGTAATCGCGGTCGCGGGGATACCGCCCGCCGTGGTTCGGCGGTGAGGTATGCGTCACCCGATTCCCGACCCGGCAGCGGGGAAACCCCGTCCGGCGAGGGCGACCCCGGCGATGACGGACGCCGGGGACGAAGGCTCAGGAGAGCGTCAGACGGCGCAGCGAGCCGTCGGCGCCCACCCGGTACACGTCGAGCCGGTTCCCGCCGGCCCGGAACAGGTGGTCGTCGGGGAGGAAGGCGGCGAAGCGGCGGCCCCCCTTGTCCTCCGGCACCACCGGGACGACCGCGCCGACCCGGCCGTTGACCGCGACCGCGAGCAGCGTGCCGTCGAGCACCTGCCGGGGCACCGTGCCCCAGACCAGGGCGGGCAGCTCCCCGGCGGCGGGATCGACGTCACCGAACGCGGCGAGGTTCGCCACCGTGGCCGGGCCGCCGGCCGGTTTCTCCCCGACCGTCGTGCCGACCAGCGGATGGGGCGCCGGCGGGGCGGGCCGGGCCGGCACCCCACCCGGGAAGGCGACCCGCTGACCGGGCCGGTCGTAGAAGTACTTCTCGGTACGCCCGCGCGGGGCCTGCTTCGCCGACCGGCCGTCCAGCCGCCACGGGATCCGCACGTGCACCTCGTCGGCGATGGTCGGGAGCAGGTCGACGTGTTCCCAGTTGCGGTCGTCGACCCGGCCGGTCCGCTGGCCGGGCTCCTTGACGAACATCGGCACCCAGGCCACCTCGCCGGCGGCGTGGTCGATCGCGTCCATCCCCCGGCCCTGCCAGTCCCGGGTGAAGCTGACCCCGTGGTCGGCGGTGAGCAGCACCAGCGACTTGTCGTAGAGGCCGCTGGCGCGCAGCGTACGCAGCGTCTCACCGACGAGCCGGTCGGTGTACTCAAGCTGGGCCAGGTGCCGGGCCCGGGCCAGGTCGACCCAGCCGGCACCGTCGTTGGGCAGGTCCTCCGGGGCGTCGTAGCGCGCCCCGGACGGCAGGTACGCCCACGGCGGGTGCGGCATGAGCAGGTGCAGGAAGTGCAGGGTGGGGCGGTTCGCGGGACGCAGCCCGGCCAGGAAGCTGGTGAACCGGGCGGGCTGGTTGTCGTCCAGGCTGTCCCAGCGGAACTTCGGGTCGGCCGGGGCCGGCTCGGCGGCGTCCAGGCCGGCCTCGGCGGCGGTCCGCTCCCGGTAGGACTCCTCCGGGTCGACCCGGCTGTCCACCGGCGCGGCGATCCGGCCGAGCAGCTTGCCGCTCTCCCGTACCAGCACGCCGAGCCCCTGCGGCGGAGTGGCCGGCTGGTCGCAGCGGCTGGGCGGGCAGAGCCGGGTGATGCTCTCCTCGGCGCGGACGTCGTACAGGCCGCCGAGGGCGGTGAAGAGGTTGTCCGGGTACTGGGAGTAGTGCGGCGCGACGGGTTCGGCCGGGTAGCGGCCGGTCAGCATCGCCGGCAGCGCGTACGGGGTCCAGCCGCTGACCCCGGTGGCGTTGCGGTACCAGGTCGAGCCGGCGGCCAGCTCGGCGAAGTGCGGATAGCGGGCCGCGTCGATCCGCCCGTCCGGACCGAGCAGCGAGACCAGCGGCAGCTCGTCGAGGACGATCATCACGACCGGCGGATGCTCCCCCGGCCCGGCCACCCCGGCGGCCCCGCCGTGCGCACCCGGCAGCACCACGGCGGAGGCGGGTGAGGCGAACAGGAACAGCACGACGAAGACGCCGGGTCCGAGCGCGGCCACCCGCAGCACCCGGCCGGTGACCCGCCAGCGCCGGCGCGCCGCCGCCCCGGCCGCGCCGGCCACGATCGCGGCCACCAGCAGGGGTACGCCCCGCAGCGGCGTGGTGTGCCGGCCGACCTGCACGGCCAGCGCGGCCAGCAGCAGCCCGACGACGGCGAGGTGGGTGCCGGCCCGGAACCGGGCACCGGCCAGCCGGCTCGCCACCCCGCACAGCACCACCACGAGACCGGGCGCCAGCGCGATCAGCGCGACCAGGACGAGGATGTCACCGGTGGTGGCCCGGTGGAACAGGAAGAAGTCGGGGCTGCGCCCGAGGACGTCGAGCAACGGCTGGGTGACCACCAGCCCGACCAGGGCCACTGCCTCCAGTGCCCGGCGCAGCTCGGTCCGCCGGCCGGACGGGGTGACCTCGCCGGCCGACGCGGGGGCCGGGCCGGACGGCGGCCGGAGGCCGGGTGGGGCGGTGAGCGTCTGGTCAGCCACCCACCACCGCCTGGTAGAGCGTGCGGGTCCCGGACGGCAGGTCCCGTTGCCGCTCCACCCGGCACCGCGCCGCCAGCAGCCGCTCGAACTCGTCGCGCCGGTAGTCGGGGAAGATCCCGGCCGGCTTGTTCGCCAGCAGCCGCCGCGCCATCGCGTCCTCGGGGTGGACGAACTCCACCACCAGCCGGCCACCGGGCCGGGCGTAGGCGACGAGCTGGTCCACCACCTCGGGCAGCGGCACGTTGCGGCCGATCGCCAGGTGGTGCACCACGGCGAGGGCGAGCACCACGTCGGCCTGCGCGCGGGCGGCGAAGCCAGCCCGCTCGACGCCCCGCCAGCCGCCGCCGGGCGACGGGTCGGCGAGGTCCATCACCAGCGGCAGGATCCGCCGGTCGCCTTCGGCGCGCAGCGTCCGGTAGAGGGTGTCGACCACGGCCGGGTCCTGCTCGACGGCGACCACCGCGGCGGCGTGCCGGGCGGCGATGCGGGCGTACCGGCCGTCGTTGGCGCCGAGGTCGAGCACGAGCCGCGCGGAGCCGCAGGCGGCCACCGCCTCGGCGACGAAGCTCTCCTTGCCGGCCCGGTCCGCGGCGGTGTAGCCGCAGGTGCGCTGGTAGTCGAGCCAGTGGCCGCCGTCGACCCGCCGGTCCAGCCGGCGGACCAGCCTCTCCAGCCGCCGTACGGTGGCCAGCGCCAGCCGCCGGGAGTAGCCGGCGTCGCGGAGCTGGGCGGCGACGGCGCTGCTGCTGGCCTCGGCGTGGCGCGCCTGCATCGCCCCGTGCAGGTGCACGTGCGTCGGTACGCCGGGCAGCAGCCGCCGGACGCCACGGAACAGCGGGCGTAGCTGGTCCGCTTCGATGCCGTCGACCCGGGCCCGCAGCCAGGGCTGGAAGTCCAGGCCGAGGTGGGCCTGCAGCAGCAGCGGGTAGAGCAGGGTCTGACAGAACTGCCGGTAGCCGGCCCAGGGCTCGCCCTCGCCGCACGGCGCGAACGAGCCGATGTCGATGAAGACCGGCGTCGCGCCCCGCCACTGGAGGTTGTACGCCGACCCGTCCCTGGTGGTGAAGCCGGCTTCCAGGGCCCGGCGCAGGATCTCCAGGTGCAGCAGGGCGGCGTCGCGCAGCATGCCGAACGACCACTCGTACGGGTGGGAGACGAAGGGGAGGCGGTCGTGCCGCAGCACGGTCGTCCACCCGGTGTCGGGCAGCGTCGCCGGGTCGACCGGTTCGGTGCCGCAGAGCTTCCCCTCGGCGAGCAGCGCGGCGAAGAGGTCGCTGGCGGCGAGGGCCTGCCAGTCGGCGGTGGCCTGCGGCCCGAGGCCACGCAACACCTGGTCGCCGAGGTGGAAGACCCGGCTGGCGGGGTCACGGAAGGAGCCGGGCTCCACCCGGATCCGAAGGTCGGCGGTGGTCATCCGTGGGCGCCGGCCGTCAGGTGTCGGTGGGCTGTCGCCGCGGGCGGGCAGCCGGGGCGGTCGCGGGAGGTTCGGTGGGCTGCCGGTGGGTGGGGGCGGACTCGGCCGCACCGGTGGGCTGCCGGCGGAGCCGGGCGGCCAGCCGCCGCCAGTAGAGCTTGGCGGCGACCGCCGCGCCTGCCGCCCCGCCGACCATCGCCTGCACGATCAGGCTGCCGGACCCCGCGTCCAGGTAGGCCAGGTGCGTCACCGGCCGCTCCCTTCCCTCGCCGTCATGGATCCGGCAGCACAGGTAAGCACCAATGCGTCATTTGACGTTTAATGCCGGATTGCTCCCTGACACCGTACGTCGTCCGGAGCGACCGCGCGGCGACATGAACCACCCCGCTCCCGTCCGTTCCGTTCAAGACCCCACGGCGGGCACCCGGCTAGCGTGGCCCCATGACGCCTCGCTTCGATCTCGTCGGCACGGTGGTCGCCGACATGGCCCGCAGCCTCGACTTCTACCGCCGGCTCGGCCTGGACATCCCCGCCGACGCCGATCGCGAGGTGCACGTCGAGGTCACCCTGCCCGGTGGGATCCGGCTCGCCTGGGACGACGTGTCGGTGGTGCGCGGCTTCCACCCCGGGTGGACGCCGCCGAGCGGCAGCCCCCGGACCAGCCTGGCGTTCCGGTGCGCCGACCCCGCCGAGGTGGACCGGTACTGGACCGCCCTGACCGACGCCGGCTACCACGGCGAACTGCCGCCCTGGGACGCCGTCTGGGGCCAGCGGTACGCGGTCCTGCACGACCCCGACGGCAACGGCGTCGACCTGTACGCCCCGCTGCCCCCGAGCTGACCCGGATTCGTCCACGTCATCAGCTCCGAAGGGACCGGCACGGGCACCATCGGGCCGGGCCGTACGCCCGGAAGGCTCGCGTGCCGACCCGCGTCGGGCACCCGGAGGTGGTCAGCGGGCGAGCAGGACGGTCGGCGGAACACCCGCCAGGTCGCGGACGTCCCGGGTGAGGTGCGCCTGGTCGGCGTAGCCGGCCCGGACGGCCACCTCGGCCAGCCCGACGCCGCCGTGGGCCAGCGCGAGCGCCCGGCGCAGCCGCAGGATCCGGGCGAGGGTCTTCGGGCCGTACCCGAAGAGGGCCTGGCTGCGCCGGTGCAGGGCGCGCGGGCCGAGGCCGACCTCGGCGGCGGTCGCGGTGATCGTGGCCCCGGCGGCGAGCAGGGCGGCGACCCGGACGGCGAGCGGATCGGGGCCGCCCCCGGCGGCCAGCCGGTCGGCGGCCACCGCCGCCAGGGCGGTGGCGGTGGGCGACGGGCCGAGCCGCTCGGCGAGCGTGGCCGCGGCGCGGCCCCAGAGCGCGTCGAGCGGCACCCGCCGGTCGCGCAGTTCGTCGGCGGGGACACCGAAGACGGCGGGCCCGACGCCGGGCGGCAGCCGGACCCCGCGCCACCGCTCCCCCGCAGCCGAGCGGCTCAGGTGCGCCCTGCGGTCCGGCCCGGCCACCAGCAGCCCGGCCCGGCTGGACCAGAGCAGGTCCAGGCAGCCGTCGGGCAGCACCCGGGTCGGCGGGGCGTCCGGCCCGGCCTCGCTGGCCCAGAGCACCGCACCGGTGATCACTGCGGCTGGTCGTTCCCGATACACCACCCCACCCTGCCACGCCGCCGGTGCCGGGCCGGTCAGCCGCGGCCCGGTCAGCTCCGGCGATGGTGCATCGCGAACCGGAGCAGCAGGAACCGCAGCGCCGTCGCGGCCAGGTTGGCCGCCACCAGGACGACCAGCTCGACCGGCCGGGACGGGGTGCCCGCCGCGTGCAGGGCGGCCAGCGACCCGCTGGTCAACGCCAGCCCGAGGCCGAAGGCGAGCAGCCCCTGCAGGTGGTGCCGGCCGGCGTCGCGGCGGCCGGTGATGCCGAACGTGAGCCGCCGGTTCGCGGCGGTGTTCCCGACCGCCGTCACCAGCAGCGCCAGCAGGTTCGCCGGCTGCGCGCCGAGCACCCCCCGGGACGCCACGAAGAGCAGCAGGTACGCCACCGTGCTGGCCACCCCGACCAGGGCGAACCGGGCGAGCTGGCCGGGCAGCCCGACCGGCACCTGCGCCGGCGGGACGGCCAGCGGTGCCCGGCCCCACTGCTCCCGCAGCGTCGCCAGCGGCAGCGCCCCGGTGAGCAGCGCCCGCCCCAGCCGGCCGATGCCCCGCAGGTCGGCCAGCGCGGTGGCCACGACGTCCACCCGACTGTCCGGGTCGTCCACCCAGTCCACCGGCACCTCGTGGATGCGCAGCCCGGCACGCTGGGCGAGCACCAGCAGCTCGGTGTCGAAGAACCAGCCGGTGTCCTGCACCAGCGGCAGCAACTCCCGGGCCACGTCGGCGCGGATCGCCTTGAAGCCGCACTGCGCGTCGGAGAACCGGGCCGCGAGGGTGCCCCGCAGCAGCAGGTTGTACGCCCGGGAGATCACCTCCCGCTTGGCGCCCCGCACCACCCGGGAGGTGCGCGCCAGCCGGGTCCCGATGGCCAGGTCGGAGTGGCCGGAGATGAGGGGGGCGACCAGCGGCAGCAGCGCCGCCAGGTCGGTGGACAGGTCCACGTCCATGTACGCCAGCACCGGGGCGTCCGAGGCCGACCAGGCGGCTTGCAGCGCCCGCCCCCGGCCCTTGGCGTCCAGGTGTCGCACCTCGACGTGCGGCAGCTCCACGGCGAGCGCCTCGGCCACGGCGAGGGTGCCGTCGACGCTGGCGTTGTCCGCCACGGTGATCCGGAACGGGTACGGGACGTGGGCGCTGAGGTGGGCGTGCAGCCGCCGGACGCAGGGGCCGAGGTCGGCCTCCTCGTTGTAGACCGGCACCACCACGTCCAGCACGGCGGTCGGCGCGCCGGCCCGGGTCTCGACCGCCGGCCGGGGGCTGGTGTACGTCATGCCTCAGCCCTGCTTTCCGCTGCTCAGGTCGTAGACGGTGACCCCGTCCACGGTCTTCGACGGGAAGGCTCCGGCGACCCAAGAGGCGATCTCCTGGGAGGCGGAGCTGCCGCCGTTGGCCCGGAACCCGCCACCGCCGACGAAGTAGTGGATCTTTCCCTCGGCCACGTACCGCTGGAACTGGGCCAGCGTCGGCGACGGGTCGCTGCCGTTGAAACCGCCGATCGGCATCACCGGCTCACCGGTGGCGAGCTGGTAGCCGGAGGCGTTGTTCGAGCCGACGGTCGCCGCGACCCAGGTGTACCGGTCGGCGTCGGCCGTCAGCAGCGCCGTCAGCTCGGCGCTCGGCTCGCGGGAGTCGAGCAGCCCACCCATGCCGCCACCGTTGGTCGACCGGCCGCCGCCGGCCCGCCGGCCGTCCTGGCCGGTGCCGCCGTTCTGGCCGGTGCCGCCGGCCTGGGCGCCGCCCGGGAAGCCGGGGAACTGCCCCGGACCGCCGCCCTGGTTGCCGCCGGGGAGGCCGGGGAACTGGCCGTTCTGGCCCGTGCCGCCGTTCTGGTTGCCGCCCGGGAAGCCCGGGAAGCCCGGGAACTGGCCGCCACCGGGGAACTCCATGCCGCCGCCCAGCCGGCCGCCGGGCCCGCCGCGCCCCGGACCGAAACCGCCCTGCACGAACGGGCCGGCGCTCGGGATGGACCCGGTGTGCGGGGTGGCGGCGGTCTGCGCCGCGTACGCCGCCGGCCCGGCCAGCGCCGCCGACGCGCCGAGCGCCAGCACCACCGGCACCAGCCGGCGGGGCAGCCGACGGACGAGGACGACCAGCACCGCCACGGCGAGGCCGGCGACCAGCACGACCGTGCGCAGCCAGGGGTGGAACTCGGCGCTGCGGCCGAGCAGCCGCCAGGACCACCAGGCGGTGACCGCGAGGGTCACCGCCAGGGTGCTGGTGGCGGCCAGCCCACGCCACCGGGCGGCCCGGCGTTCCCGCCAGAGCAGGACCGTGCCGATGCCGACGAGCGCGCCGACCGCCGGGGCCAGGGCCACCGTGTAGTACGCGTGGAAGATGCCGGACATGAAGCTGAAGATCAGCCCGGTGACCAGCAGCCAGCCGCCCCAGAGCAACAGACCGGCGCGACGGCGGTCGGTGCGGGCCGCCCGACCGGCCAGCAGCAGGCCGGCGACGAGCAGGATCAGCGCGGCCGGCAGCAGCCAGGAGATCTGACCGCCGACCTCGGTGTCGAACATCCGCAGCCAGCCGGACTGGCCGGAGAACGGCCCGCCACCGCCGCCGCCCATCCGGGCACCGCCGCCGACGCTGCCCTCCTCGTCGCCGGTGATCCGGCCGAGACCGTTGTAGCCGAGGGTCAGCTCCAGGATGCTGTTGTGCTGCGAGCCGCCGATGTACGGCCGGGCGCTCGCCGGCACCAGCTCCACCGTCGCCACCCACCAACCGGCGGCGACGACCAGCCCCACGCCGGCCAACAGGAGCTGACGGACCCGCCGCCAGAGGCCGGTCGGGGCGGCCAGCAGGTACACCCCGGCGAACACCGGGACCACCAGGAACGCCTGGAGCATCTTGGTGAGGAAACCGAGGCCGACCAGCACGCCGACCAGCACGATCCACCGGGTGCCGGCCGTCTCCACCGCCCGCACCGTGGCGTACGCGCCGAGCACCAGCAGGAAGACCAGCAGCGCGTCCGGGTTGTTGAACCGGAACATCAGCGTGGCCACCGGGGTGAGCGCCAGGACCGTCCCGGCGATCAGCCCGGCGGCCGGGCCGTACCAGCGGCGGACGGTGGCGAACAGGACGCCGACCGAGGCGACCCCGAGCAGCGCCTGCGGCACCAGGATGGACCAACCGCTCAGCCCGAAGATCCGTACCGACAGGGCCATCAGCCACAGCGACGCCGGGGTCTTGTCCACGGTGATCGAGTTGGCCGCGTCGGAGGAGCCGTAGAAGAACGCCTGCCAGCTCTCCGCACCGGCCTGCACCGCCGCCGAGTAGAACGAGTTCGCCCAGCCGGAGGCGCCCAGGCCCCACAGGTAGAGCAGGCCGGTGCCGAGCAGCAGCACCGCCAGGGCGGGTCTGACCCAGCGCGGATCGCGGCGGGGCGGGGCGGGCGGCTCACCGGCGGGGGCGGGCTCCGGCGCGGCCGGCGGTTCGGTCACGGCGTCCGGCCGGCTCGCCGGCGCGGTCAGCAGGCTCTCGGTTCTGTCCATCCGGCAAGCCTGGGCGAGCCGGTTGGGCCGACCCCATGACCGGGCTATGCGTCGGCTGTGGAATCCGGCAGGCGGACCGTGAAGACGGTCCGTCCCGGTCCGCTCGTCAACTCGACGGCGCCGTGGTGGGCCTCCACCACGGCGGCCACGATGGCCAGTCCGAGGCCGGTGCTGCCGTGCTCCCGGGACCGGGAGCTGTCGCCCCGGGCGAACCGCTCGAAGACCTCGTCGCGCAGCTCCGGTGGCACGCCGGGGCCGTCGTCGGCGACGCTGATCTCCACCGCGCCGGGCACCGGGGCGATCCGGGTGGTGACGGTGGTGCCCGGCGGGGTGTGCACCCGCGCGTTGGCGAGCAGGTTCGCCACCACCTGGTGCAGCCGGACGGTGTCCCCGGGCACCTCGAGGGCCTCGTCGGGCAGGTCGAGCTGCCAACGGTGTTCGGGGCCGGCGACGTGGGCGTCGCTGACCGCGTCCACGACCAGTGCGGTGAGGTCGACCGGGGACGTCGCCAGCGGACGCCCGGAGTCCAGCCGGGCCAGCAGCAGCAGGTCGTCGACGAGGCTGGTCATCCGGGTGCTGGCGGACTCCACCCGGCGCAGCGCGTGCGCCACGTCCGGTGGCACCCGGTCCCGACCGCGCCGGGCCACCTCGGCGTAGCCCCGGATCGCGGCGAGCGGGGTGCGCAGCTCGTGCGAGGCGTCGGCGACGAACTGGCGTACCCGGGTCTCGCTGGCCTGCCGGGCGGCGAGCGCGGCGGCGACATGGCCGAGCATCCGGTTCAGCGCCGCCCCCACCTGCCCGACCTCGGTACGCGGGTCGGTGTCGGCGGCGGGCACCCGCACCGACAGCGCCACCTCCCCCCGGTCCAGCGGCAGCTCGGCGACCCGTCCGGCGGTGGCCGCCACCCGGTTCAGCGGGCGCAGCGTGGCCCGGACGATCAGCGCGCCCAGGCTGCCGGCGATGAGCAGGCCGGCGGCGGCGACGCCCGCCTGGGCGACGACCATCCACCACACCGTCTCCTCCACCCCGGCCAGCGGGATGGCGAAGACCAGGACGTCACCGTCGGGCACCTGACGGGCCACCGCCCGGTAGTTTCCCCGGCCGCCGAGGTCGACGGTGCGCGGGGTGCGGTCGGTGGGCAGCCTGGTCAGCGGGGCGACCTCGGCGGCGGTGAGCCCGGCGGTCGGGCCGGAGTTGGTCCGGATGCGCGCCGACGTCTCACCCTGCGGGGTGACCTTGACCCCGATCGAACCGGTCGGGAACGTCGGCGGCGGCTCGGGCTGCACCTGCCGGTCCGTCGTCTGGTCGGGGGGCCACTGCTGGTCCGGTGCCCGTTCCCAGGGCAGCCGGCTGTCGTGGCGGCGGTTGTCCATGGCGAGTTGGTTGTCGACCTGGTTGATCAGGAAGTGCCGCAGCGCGACCGTGGTCAGCCCGCCGATGCCGACGCTGACCAGGGCGAGCAGCGCCACCACGGCGAGCACCAGCCGGCGGCGCAGCGACCAGCCGGCCAGCCGGCGCCGCAGCCGGCTCGCCAGGTCACTCCGCGGGCTTGAGGACATAGCCGGCACCCCGCAGGGTGTGGATCATCGGCGACCGGCCGACGTCGATCTTCTTGCGCAGGTACGAGATGTACAGCTCGACCACGTTGGCCTGCCCGCCGAAGTCGTAGTTCCACACCCGGTCGAGGATCTGCGCCTTGCTCAGCACCCGGCGCGGGTTGCGCATCAGGTAGCGCAGCAGTTCGAACTCGGTGGCGGTCAGGGTGACCAGGTCGCCGCCCCGGCGTACCTCGTGGCTGTCCTCGTCCAGGCTGAGGTCGCCGACGGTGAGCACGGCCTCCTCCCGGGTGGCCACCGCGAAGCCGGACCGGCGGAGCAGGGCACGCAGCCGGGCGATGACCTCCTCCAGGCTGAACGGCTTGGTGACGTAGTCGTCGCCGCCGACGGTCAGCCCGGCGATCCGCTCCTCGACGGCGTCCCGGGCGGTCAGGAAGAGCACCGGCACGGTCGGGGTCTGCTCGCGCAGCCGGCGCAGCACCTGGAAGCCGTCCAGGTCGGGGAGCATCACGTCGAGCACCACCGCGTCGGGCTGGAACTGCCGGGCGGCGCTGAGCGCCGCCATGCCGTTGCCCGCGCTGCGCACCTGCCAGCCCTCGTAGCGCAGCGCCATCGAGAGCAGGTCGGTGAGCGTGGACTCGTCGTCGACCACCAGCACCCGGACGGGCTCGCCGTCGGGGCGGCGAAGCTCGATCCGGTTCTGCGCGGTCTGCCCGTCGGTCACCATGCCCCCATCGTTGGTCCGGTTGCTGGCGTCGGCCTGTGCGCATTCTGTGTGCCGGCTGTGCGCGCGGCGGGCCCCGCTCGCACCGTACCGGCCCCGGCGTCGGCGCGCGGGCCGAACCGGGCGGGATGTCGCGGACGGCTACTCGCCCGCGCCGATCGGGTAGGTGTGGACGAAGGACATCGTCCAGACCCCGTCACCGGCCGGCTGGGCCCGCTGGTAGAGGTGGTCGGGGCCGCCGCCACCGGCCGCCGGCGCCGCGTCCGGGTGGCGCAGCACCCAGCGGGCGGGGGGCTCACCAGCCGGTCCGGCCGGCAGCGCGCGGACCAGGTCGTGGGCCGGCCCGCCGACGAAGCGTACGGTCACCTGGCTCATCCAGCCCTCCCGTCCCGGCGGTTCGGCGTCGCGGCCCGCCACCCTGGCCGCAAGCTACCGCACCGGGCGGCCACCCCGGGGGCGCTCGGCCCGACCGGGTCGCGGTTTGCCCTGATGGGAGGCCGGGTACCGCTCGGAAGCGCCGACGCCACTGCCGGCGACGCGCAGGAACAGACAGGAGCGGGTCGATGAGGAGGCTGGCCGGGCGTTACCAGCTCGAACAGCGCATCGGCATGGGCGGGATGTCCGAGGTGTGGCGGGCCCACGACAGCGTGCTCGACCGGCCGGTGGCGGTGAAGCTGATGTCCCCCGGGCACCGGGGCGAGGAGACCTCGGTGGAGCGGATCCGGGCGGAGGCCCGCTCGGCCGCCCGGCTGGTGCATCCCAACGTCGCCAGCGTGCACGACTTCGGCACCTCCCACGGGCTGCCCGGGCGGGAGACGCCGTACCTCGTGATGGAGTTGGTGGAGGGGGAGACCCTCGCCGAGCACCTGCGCGCCGGGCCACTCGACTGGCGGATCGCGGTGCGGGTCTGCGCCGAGGTGGCCGCTGCGCTGTCCGCCGCGCACGCGCACGGCATCGTCCACCGCGACGTCAAGCCGGCCAACGTGATGCTCACCCCGTGCGGGGTGAAGGTGCTCGACTTCGGCATCGCCACCCCGGCCGGCGCACCCGACCACAGCCCGGACGGCATGGTGGTGGGGACCCCGGCGTACCTCGCGCCGGAGCAGTTCGACCGGCAGCCGGCCACCCCCGCCGCCGACATGTACGCGCTGGGCGTGCTGCTCTACTACTGCCTCACCGGGCGGCTGCCGTACCCGGCGGGGACCACGGCCACCGAGTTGGTCGGTGCCCGACGCCGGGTCGCGCCGGAGCCGCTGCCGCCGGTGCCGGGGCTGCCGGCGGAGGTGGCGGACCTGTGCCGGCGCTGCCTCGACGACGACCCGGCGCAGCGGCCGACCAGCCTGATGGCGGCGCTGCTGTTGGCCGAGGTGGTCGACGCCCGGGTCTACGTGCCGATGCTGACGTCGGTGCCCCGGCCGCGCAGCGCCCCGGTGTCGCCGTGGACCGAGCGGGCCGCGACCGAGGCGACCGAGGCGGTGGCCCCCGACGACTGGTCCCGTACCGGATCGGCCTGAGCCCGCCGGGCCGGACGCGGCGTTTCACCCGTTCGAGGCCGGGAACGCGGCCGGTGAGGGACGGGAGGAACGCGATGCCGGATCCGAGTTCCTGGCTGCATGAGGCCAGCGCGACCGCCGCGGGTGGTCACGTACGCACCGACGACGGCGGGTTGTCCACCGCGCTGGCGTCGCCACTGGCGCCGCACTGCACCGGGCTGACGCCGGAGCAGTTGCTCGCCGCCGCCTTCGCCTCCTGTCTGCACCACGCGGCGGTCGAGGCGGCCGGGGAGATCACCGACGAGGCGCACACGGTACGGGTGACCGCCGAGGCGAAGCTGGGCCGCGACGACGACGGCCGGTACCGGGCCGACGTGCACGCCAGTATCTCGTCGGTGGGGCTGAGCCGGGACCAACTGGCCGACCTGGTCGCGTACGCCGACCGGCTCTGGCCCTTCTCCAGCGGCGACAACAGCCGGCACCGGCTGACGGTCAGCGCGGCGGAGAACGGCCGGCACTGACCTCACCAGCGGAAGCCGGCGGTCACCGCCCGGTGGTCGGTGTCCGGGGTGTGCAGCACCCCGGCCGTGGTGGGGGTGAGCCCCCGGTAGAGCACGTGGTCGGGGCGGGTCACCGGCACCGCCGCCGGCCAGGTGAAGCCGAACCCCTGCCCCGCCTCGGCCTGCGCGTCGTGCAGCAGGTCGGTCAACGGGGTGAAGACCCGGTCGGTGCTGGCGGTGTTCAGGTCGCCGAGCACCACCATCCGGTCGGCGGGGTCGGCGCGGACCGTACGGGCCAGGGTCCGGACGGTCTCGTCGCGGGTGGCGGTCTGCCCGGCCCGCGCCGAACCGAGGTGGACGACGTAGACCACCAGGTCGCCACCCGGGGTGGCGACCACCGCGCGGAGGGCGCGGGTCCAGCCGAGGCCGGTGTCCACGCCGGCCGACTCCCGGATCGGGTACCGGCTCCACAGCGCGACGGTGGAGACCGCCGCCCGGTGCGGGTACCCGCGCAGCCCCGAGGCGACCCGGTCGGCGTCGTCGACCTCCTGGAGCGCGATGAGGTCCGCCCCGGAGTCGACCAGCGGGGTCACCGTGGCGGTCGGATCGGGGTTGCCGGCGCGCAGGTTCTGGCTGGCCACCCGGATGCCGGCCGGGCCCGCACCGTTGGCCGGGGGCAGCCAGGCGTCGCCGTAGAGCAGCGCCCAGGCGACCGCGGGCAGCAGCACCGCCACGAGTGCGCGCCGGGAGCGGCGCAGCAGGGCGGCGAGGGCGAGCACCGGCACCGCGAGGCCGAGCAGCGGGGTGGCGCTGTCGAGCAGGCTGCCGAGGCCGTGCACGTTGGGCACCGCCCGGTGACCGGCCAGCAGCGCGGCGAGCAGCACCGCGAGGATGACCAACGACAGGCCGCGCCGGTCGGCGGGCCGGCCGGCGTCGTCGCGGACGGGCTCGTCGATCATGTGCGCGGTCACCGTCCGGATGGTACCGAGCCGGGGCGCGGGCCGGGGGGCGGCCCCCCCCCCCCCCGGGGGGGGCCCCCCCCCCCGGGCCCCCCCCCCCGGGCGGCCCCCCCCCCCCCCCCCCCACCCCCCCCGGGGGGGCCCCCCGGGGCCCCCGCCCGGCGGCGGCCGCCGGGCCGGGCGTGCTCTAGCGGGGGGCCGGCCCCCTGCGGGTGGGCCCCGCGCGGGGGCGGGGGGGGGGGCCCGATCCCCGGAGCCCGGGGATCGGCCGCCCGGCCGGGGCCACCCTCAGCGGTACGAACACCGCCGCCTCCTCCGAACGACCGAGGGTCGGACGCCGGGCGACCTCGACGGATCGCCGGCCGCTATCCACCGGTAAAACCGGAATAGGTGACAAGTATGACTTGCTACTTTGGCGTCTTTAATGGCGTGGCGTGGACAATATCCGGGCGGATAGCGGCGAATTGTGGCGCATGCCACCAATGACACCGGTGGCAGGCGTCCGCAGGCTCTCTAACCTCGGCGGGTGCATCCCGACGAGACCGCTGAGCAGCAGCCGACCGCAACCCGTCCGGATCCCCCTTCGGCCGAGGCGACATCGGGTGAACGGAGGATCGGCCGGCACCGGGCACCGGAGCGCCCCCGACGCGGGACCCGCGCCGCGCTCACCTCGACCCCCGCCCGGGTCGCCCTCGCCGGCGGCGTGACCTGCTGCCTCGGCCTGCTCGCGTTCGCCGGGGCGCAGGGCGACCGCCAGCCCCAGCCGGTCGGGGAGGTGCTGGCCGACCGGGCCGCCGACGACCGGCGGGCCGACCGCTCGCTGGAGCGGGCCGCCTCGCCGCTCGCCGTACCGGTCACCCCGGTCCCCGCCACCCCCGGCCCGGCGGCCACCCGCCGCACGGCCCCGAAGCCGACCAAGCCGACCCGGCCGGCGCGGCCCCGCCCGGTCGCCGGACTCACCCAGGCCCAGATGGACAACGCCAAGGTGATCGTCGACGTCGGCGTCGAGCTGGGCGTGCCCCGGCGTGGCCTGGTGGTCGCCGTGGCCACCGCCATACAGGAGAGCGACCTGTACAACCTGGCCAGCGACGTGCTGCCCGAGTCGTACGACCACCCGCACCAGGGCAGCGGCTCCGACCACGACTCGGTCGGCCTGTTCCAGCAACGACCCAGCAGCGGTTGGGGCACCGTGGCCGAGCTGATGCGCCCCGCCTACGCGGCGCGGGCGTTCTACTCGGCGCTGGCCGAGGTGCCCGGCTGGCGGGACCTGAGCCTCACCGCCGCCGCGCAGGCCGTGCAGGTCTCCGCCTTCCCCGACGCGTACGCCCCGCACGAGGGGCGCGCCACCACCGTGGTCGGGGCGCTGACCTGAGCCACTGCCGGCCGCTCAGGCCACCCGGGTGCCCGGCTCCGGCCGTTCGACCGCCACCTCGTTGACCCCGGTCGCCACCCGGGTGGCCGGGACACCGGCGGCAGCCGCGGTCGGGGTGTCGGCCGGCACCGGCTCCACGGTCGCCCCGGTCAGCACCTGGTCCACCCGGACCGCCCGCCGGCGCCGCTCGTGCAGCGCGGCCTCGAACTCGCGGCGGGCCC
Organism: Micromonospora sp. NPDC092111; assembly: GCF_044755745.1. Classification (NCBI taxonomy): domain Bacteria; kingdom Bacillati; phylum Actinomycetota; class Actinomycetes; order Micromonosporales; family Micromonosporaceae; genus Micromonospora; species Micromonospora sp. NPDC092111. Next base: position 29,814 of record NZ_JBIVRQ010000013.1, on the reverse strand, counting down.
GCACCGCCTCGGCGTACACCCGCTCGCGTACCTGCCGGGCCTCCTCGCGTGCGGCGTCCAACTCGCTGCGCGCCTGCGCCAGGATCGCCGCCGCCTCGCGTTCGACCGCCGACGCCGCCCGCCGGGCCGTCGCCCGGTCGTCCCGGGCCGGCTCCTGGTGGTCCACCAGCCCGCAGAGCAGGGTGGCCTCCTGCCGGATCTGGTCCCACTCCCGACCGGCGCCGGCGGCCACCTCGGCCCGCGCGGCGAGCCGGATCAACCGGACTCCCAGCTCGTCCAGGCAGGAATCGACCTGCCGCCGGTCGTAGCCGGTCTCCACCACGGAGAATCTCATTCTGCCGCCCCCCAGGAAGCTGGTACGTCTGTCCCCAGCTCGATCCTCACGGCTGCCGGCGACCGCCGAGGGGGTTCGGGAAAAATGTTCAGCAACTGCACGACCGCCGAGGCGGGACGGCCACGGCGGTCGGCGCGGGACGGTGACCGCCGGTCAGGTGCGCTTCGGCAGCACGACGACCCGGCCGAAGAACTCGTCGATGCGACGCACCACGTCGTTGAAGTCGTCCAGGTCGATCGGCTTGGTCACGTAGGCGTTGGCCTGCAACGTGTAGCTCCCGACGATGTCGGTGTCCGCGTTCGAGGTGGTGAGCACCACGATCGGGATGGTGCGCAGGTCCTCGTCCTGCTTGACCTCGCCGAGCACCTGGCGGCCGTCCATCCGGGGCATGTTGAGGTCCAGCAGGATCACGTCGGGGCGGCGGGCCTCGACGTGCCGGCCCTCCTGCCGGAGAAACTCCATCGCCTCCTGACCGTCGCTGACCACGTTGATGACCTTCTCGATCTCGGAGTCCTCCAGGGCCTCCTCGATCATCAGGACGTCACCCGGGTCATCGTCGACCACCAGGATGCGGACGGGGTTCGTGGCGCCTCGGTCCATGGGTCCAACCTGTCTGTGTCGGCGATCGGGGTCGACGGTCTCGGTCACCCGCTGGCGGGGAAATTTAGCCCATCAGGGGGTGGACTGCGACCTCGGGTCCGCCGGCTCCGGCCGGTACCGCAGCACGTCCGCCAGGCCGGTCACCTGAAGCACCCGGTCCACCCGGCCGGTCGCCCCGACCAGGCGCAACCACCCGCCGTCGGCGGCGGCGAGGTTGTCCCCCCGGACGAACGCCGCGATGCCGGTGGAGTCGCAGAAGGTCAGTTCGGTGAGGTCCAGCAACAGGCGGCGTTCACCGTCGGCCACCAGCCGGTCGATCTCGGTGTTGAGTTCGCCGGCGGTGCTCATGTCCAGCTCGCCGACGAGCCGCAGGCACCTGCCGGCACCATCCCGCTCGGCGTGCGTGACGGTGAAGGTCAACGTCGTCCCTCTCGCTCCGACCGCAGGCCGACCCTTGCAGTGGAGCAAGTATACGCAGCGTTGACCGGTAAGGCCGCACCGCCGCGTCAGCGCCGGGCCCGGGGACCGGTGACGACCGGGACTCCGGATCCCTCGGCGGACCGACCCATCGCGGGAACGGCGTGCAGGTGCCGAGGCGGACGTCCACCCGGGCCGGTGGCCCGCAGGGCGAGCACCGCGATGTCGTCGTGGTCGCCGTGCGCCAGCCAGTCGCAGGTGACCTGCTCGACCCGCTCGGCGAGCGCCGGAGCGGGCACCCGGTGGCAGGCCGAGACCGCGTCGACCAGGCGATCCTGGCCGAACTGCTCGTCACCGCACCGACCGCCGCGGGCCTCGGTCACCCCGTCGCTGTAGAGCAGGCAGGTCTCGCCCGCCGCCAGCCGTACGGTGACCTCGCTGATCCGTGGGTCGGACACCACGCCGAGCAGCATCCCCCGCAGCGGGACCGTCTCGACGTCCCCGGAGTTGCGCAGCACGAGCGGCGGCAGGTGCCCGCCGCCGGCCATGGTCAACGACAGGCCACCGTCGCGTTGTGGGCGCACCACGCCGAGCACCATGGTGGCGAAACGACCCTGACCGTCCGCCGGGGTGGTCTCCAGCAGGGCGTCGTTGAGCAGTTGCACCAGCCGGCCCGGGTTCGACTCGACCCGGTGCAACGCCTGCAGGCACTGGCGTAGCTGCCCGGTGAAGACCGCCGCCGCCACGCCCTTGCCGGAGACGTCGCCGAGGAAGAACACCGAGCCGCCGTCGGCGAGCCGGTACGCGCCGTAGAAGTCGCCGCCGATGCGCAGGGCCGCCTGGGCCGGGCGGTACGCCGTACCCCACTGGACGCCGGGGGCCGTGGCCGGTTCGACCGGCAGCAGGCTGGCCTGGAGGGTGTCGGCCACCTCGGCCTGGTCGCGGTCGAGGACGGCGGAGCGGGCCCGCTCGGCGAGCAGCGCGTCGGCCCGGGAGGCGCTGTCGGTGACGTCCTCGACGTACAGGCAGCCACCCGAGCCGGCCAGGCGCATTCGACGGATCCGCAGCCGCCGGTCGTGGTGGCCGAACCCGTCGGTGGCGGCGTCGGTCAGCGCGGGAATCCCGGCGGCGGCCAGGGGGCGGCCGGCTGCCACCTCGGGCAGCAGCCGCTCCGCTACCGGGCTCAGGTGGCGCACCACGCCGTCGGCATCACAGACCACGAGTCCCTCGCGGAAGTACCCGACGACCTCGGACCAGTCGGGCCCGGGGTGGCCGCGGTCGGGGGCCGGCGGCGGCAGCGCGGACGCTCCCCCGCTCACCGGGTCGGCGGACGACGGCACCCGTACGGCGCTCGGCGTGGCGATCCTGCCGTCGCCCGGGTCGGAGCCCCTGACGTCGGCGGCAGTCACCAGCTAAGCCCCACTCCTCGTCTCGACACCGCGATCCCGCGGAAATGGCCCATGTGTTCCATCTGTACACCTCACCCTACGCCGATACGGCGGTAGCGCCACCGCACCGCCGCCGTCGCCGGTGCTGCCGGTACCCGGCGGGGTGTCCCGGAGGTTGTTACGATCCCGAGAAGTTCTGCCCGACCGGCAGCCCTGCGGAAAGGCGTGATGTGGTGCCCTATGGAAGGAATCCCGAGGCGACCCCGCTGAGCCTGTCGGTCGACCATTCGGATCCCGACGCTCCCGTCATCTCGATCGGTGGCGACCTGGCCTTCACCACCTGCGGGCCGGTGCGCAAGGAGGTCGAGCGGGCGCTGGCCGACCGGCCACCGACGCTCGTCCTCGACTTCGCCGGCCTGATCTTCATCGACAGCACCGGGCTCTCGGTGATCGTGCACGCCTGGCGGGAGGGTCACCAGGCCGGGACGGCGATCCGGCTGCGCTCCACGCCACGGTTCCTGGACACCATCCTGGACATGACGGGCGTCACCGGCCTGCTGGCCCGCCCGCTGCCCGAGCGACCCGGCGTCGGCACGGCCGGGCACTCCGCCTCCGCCTGATTCCGGGCCTGCCGGGGTGGCCCCCGACCCTGGGACCAGGGGCCGGGGGCCGGAGAAAGGTCTAGGCGGTGACGACCGGTTGCAGTCGCGGACCGGTCGACCGCAGCTCGGCGGGGGACGGCGGTTCGGCATCCTCCGGAGAACCGGAATCGGGCCCCTGGAACAGATACCGGACGAACTCCCCACCCGCCTCGTTGTCGTCTGATCCGGGCCACTGGCCGGCGCAGTCCACGCCCACCACCTCACGGCCCGAGCCGTCGGCCTCCTCCACCAGGGCCCACAGGCTCACCGGGTAGCACCGGGTCTGCTCCGGGGCGACCTGCCACCGCGAGTACCAGCCGGGGCGGGCCGGGACGATCTCGACGATCCTCTTCATGTCGACCTTCCCTTCCGCGTGCGTCGGAAGACCTCCGGTCGCCCCGATCGTGCGGCGCGGACGGGTGAGCGCCCCTCACCCCCCGGGAATGAACCCGCCGGTCCGCCCCGGCCCGTTACCTCCCGCCGGACGGCGGGAACGCGGTCGGGGAACGGAGCCGAACCCGACAGGGAGTGAGGTGCCATCATGCGCAAGCAGATGGAGGGCGACAACCAGCGCCGCCGCGCGCTGGCCCGCCAAGCCCGCGAGCAGGGCCGACAGCCGAGTGAGACGGGCACCAGCCTGAGCGCGTCCAAGCAGCTCACCAGCCTCGACCGGGGTCGCCGCTCCGGTCCCCCGCCGGCCGGGCGGCACAAGCCGGACGGCACCCGGGGCGGACCGGCCCCGCCGGCCACGGCCACCACCCGGCCCCTGCCGGATCCGGGCCAGGGCACACCGGGCGTGGGACCCGTCGGCTACCGCGCGCTGGTCGACGACGTGGGTCGCCGGGCCGGGGTCGACTTCTTCGAGGCCAAGGTGGCCGCCGAGGCGACCGTGCTGACGCTGGCCTGGGCCCTGGACGAGGCGGAGCGCGACCGGCTGCTCGCGGCGGTGCCGGTGAAGCTGCACGACGTGCTGCCGGTCGACGACATCGGGCGGCACCGGGATCTGCCGGGCTTCCTGGCCGAGGTGGGCCGGCGCAGCCGCCTCACCCCGGAGCAGGCCCGCTACCAGGCGGAGGCGACCCTCGCCGCGCTGGCCGACCACGCCGGCGACCTGGTGGACTCGCTGGACGTTCCGGACGGCCTGCGGGACCTGCTCGCACCGCCGGCGGCCGGCGGCGGGCTGGTCGGCGCGCGCGGCGGCACCGCGCCGCTGACCGAGCAGGCTCTGCGCGACGCGCTCGACGACCTGCCGTACTGGTCCAGCGACCGGCGTTCGCTGGTGCGGACCATCGAGCTGCCGCCGGGCAACCTGGACCGGGTGTTGGACCGGCTCGACCAGCTCCGGGTGGAGACCGGCCGGGGGCCGCAGATCGGCCGCCCGGACCCGGACAACGCGGTGCTGACCGTCCGCACCCGGCAGGCCGGCACGGTCACCGGGCAGGACGTGGACCTGGCGCACCGGGTCGACGCCGCGATCGACGAGGCCGGCGCCGGAATGGCCTCGGGCTGACCGGGTCCGCCGGCACCGCCGGCGGGCCCCGCGCCCGCCGGCACCGGCCGGCCCGCTAGCGTGCCGGCATGGACCGCGCCGCCGACGCCGACCGGCTGGACCTGGTCGTCGACCCGGCCCGTCGCACCGGGCGCACCCTGCTGGCCGCCGGCGTCGCCCAGTCGTACGTGGACGTGGCCGACCCGCGTCACCTGCACTTCGAGTACGTCCGCCGGATGGCCACCGTGGTCGACCTGGCGGCCCCCGCTGGCCGACCGCTAGACGTGCTGCACCTGGGCGGGGGCGCGTTGACGCTGCCCCGGTACGTCGCGGCGACCCGTCCGGGCTCGGCGCAGCGGGTGGTGGAGCGGGACCCGGCGGTGGTGGAACTGGTCGGTCGGGGTCTGCCCCCGGTGCCGCCCGAGGTGCGGGTCGAGGTGGCCGACGCCCGGGACGCGGTCACCGGAGCGCCGCCGGGGGCGTACGACCTGGTCCTGGCCGACATCTACCGGGCGGCCCGGATGCCGGCGCACGTGGCCGGCGTGGAGTTCGTCGCCGAGGTGGCGCGGACCCTGCGCCCGGACGGGATCTACCTGGTCAACGTCACCGACCTGCCGCCGCTGGTGTTCACCCGGACGCAGGTGGCCACCCTGCGCGCGGTCCTCGCCGACGTGTGCCTGGTCGCCGACCGGCGGATGCTGCGCGGGCGGCGGTACGGCAACCTGGTCCTCGCCGCCGCCGCCACGCCGGGCCGGCTGCCGGTACGCCGGCTGGCCGCCCGGGCCGCCGCCGACCGAGTGCCGGGCGGGGTGCTGCACGGCAGCGACCTGGACGGGTTCGTCGGCGGTGCCCGACCGGCCAGCGACGCCACTCTCGGCGGCTGACGGATTCCCGCCGGCCGGGTGGCCCGGCGGGTTTCCCGGCCGCCGACCCGGGTAGCCGCGCCGGATGAGTGCCGCCGATGACCGGTGCACCGCCCGCCGGGCGCTGATCGTGATCGGCCTGGTGCTGGCCACCGTGGTCGGGTTGGCGCTGCTCTGGGCGACCCGCCGGGTACTGGTCTGGATCCTGGTCGCCGCGTTTCTCGCGGTGGCGCTGAAGCCTCTCGTGGACCGGGTGGAGCGCCGCCTGGTGCGACACCGGGCGGTGGCCACCCTGCTGGTCTTCCTCGCCGTGTTCGCGGTGCTCGCGGTGGTCGGCGCGGTGATCCTGGTGCCGCTGGTCAACGAGCTGGGCCGGTTCGTCGACCGGGCCCCGGAGCTGTTGCGGCAGACCCGCGCCGGTCAGGGACCGGTCGGTGCGCTGCTCGACCGGTTCGGCCTGCTGGAGTACGCCCGCCGCCACTCCGACCAGGTCCGCCGGTACGGCGGTGATCTGCGCCAGCCGGCGGTGGGCCTGGTCCGTGGGGTGCTGCAGACCCTGGCGGGGCTGGTCACCGTCATGGTGCTGGCGTACCTGATGGTGCTGGAGGCGCCCCGGATCGTCCGGGCCACCCTGGGCACGGTCGGCGACGCCACGGCCGGACGACTGCGCCGGATCGGTCGGGAGACCTCCCGGACCATCACCGGCTACCTCAGCGGCAACCTGTTGATCAGCGTGATCTGCGGGATCGGGACGTACGTCATCCTGGTCCTGGCCGGGGTGCCGTTCGCGGCGGTGATCGCGCTGCTGGTCGCGGTCGCCGACCTGATCCCGCTGGTCGGCGCGACGCTCGGGGCGATCATCGCGGCCGGGGCCGGTTTCCTGCGCTCCCCCACTGCGGGGATCGTGGTGCTGGTCTTCTTCGTCGTCTACCAGCAGGTGGAGAACCACCTGCTGCAACCGGTGATCATGTCCCGCGCGGTCCGGCTCAACCCGCTGACCGTGCTGGTCAGCGTGCTGATCGCGGCCGAGCTGGCCGGGCTGGTCGGGGCGCTGCTGGCCATCCCGGCGGCCGGGATCGTCCAGCTCCTGCTGCGTGAGTTCGTGCCGGGCCGTCGGCGGGCCCCGACCGGGCCCACCGGCACCGACGGCCCGGCGTCCGCCGGCTGACCGGCGGTCGGGCGGGTGCCGGCTGACCGGCGGTCGGGCGGGTGCCGGCTGACCGGCGGTCGGGCGGGTGCCGCGGTCAGCGGTTCCGCGCCGGCACCTCGGGCGAGGAACTCTCCAGCGGGACGGCGTTGGCCGGCACCAGACCCAACTGGGTGGCCGACCGGGCCAGGGTGGCGTCGAGCACCCAGTCGGCGCTGACCCGTGCCCGGTTGCCGGGCATCGCCAGCAGGTGGTACCCACGGGTGACCGCCTTGGCCGGCAACCCGGACAGCGACAGCTTGAACGGGTTCGCCGCGGCGTCCCGGCCGCCGAGGTCGACCACCCAGCCCAGGTCGTGGTGCTTGTACGCCCGGCGACCGCCGTGGCCGTAGGAGGCGGCGATGTTGTGCGCGGCGAGCTTGCCCTGCCGCTGCGCGTGCTGGGCGGTCATCGCGCAGATCTGGCCGGGGTGGGCCAGGTCCGGCACGGCGGCGGCGTCGCCGCAGGCGTACACCTCGGGGAAGCCGGGGACGTTGAGGTACTCGTCCACCACCAGCCGGCCCTTCTCGGTGCGCAGGCCCAGCTCGGCGACGAACGGGTCGGGACGGACCCCGACGCACCAGACCAGCGTGCAGGTCGGGACGTACTCGCCGTCGGTGAGCTTCACCCCGTCGGCGGTGGCCTCGGCGACCGAGGTGCCCATCCGGACGTCGACCCCCCGGCGGCGCAGCACCCGGTCGGCGGTCTGCGACATCCGTTGGTCCAGCTCCGGCAGCACCCGGGGGGCCACGTCGAGCAGCTTCCAGCGGGGGCGGACCGTCAGCCGGGGCCGCTGCGCCCGGAGCGCGTCGGTGAAGAGCTGGCCGTGCGCGGCGACCTCGGTGCCGGTGTAGCCCGCGCCGACCACCACGAAGGTGGCCCGCGCCTGCTGCTCGGCCGGGTCCTCGGCCTGCTCGGCCAGCTCGATCTGGCGGACCACGTGGTCGTGCAGGAAGACCGCCTCGGGCAGGCCACGGAAGCCGTGGGCGTACTCGGTGACACCCGGGATGGGCAGCAGCTTGTTGACGCTGCCCACGGAGAGCACCAGCCGGTCGTAGGCGAGCTGACCCCGGTCCCCCTCGGGCTGGGTGAAGCCGATCCACCGGTTCTGCAGGTCGACCCGGTCGGCCTCACCGACGACCACCCGCACCCCGGGCAGGGTGCCGGTCAGCGGCACCGAGATCCGGGCCGGCTCGACCACCCCGGCGGCCACCTCGGGCAGCAGCGGCAGGTAGAGGAAGTAGTCGGTCGAGTTCAGCACCACGATCTCGGCCCGGTCGCCGGCCAACCGGCTCAACGTCTTCGCCGCGTGGTAACCGGCGAAACCGGCCCCCACGATCACCACACGAGGTTTCGTCATGCCCGCTGCCGTTCCCGCCCCGGGGCGGGACAAACGTGTCGGGATCAGGCATCCTCCGGGTGGTTCGCGCGGGCGGCCGGGCACCCGAGCGGTCAGGCGGGCGCGAAACACTCCCGCCCCGGCACCGCCGCGTTGTCCCACCGGAAACCCTGGTCGCGGGCGCGGAGGAAGCCTGCGGGAGGACCGGACCGCGGCCGTCGGAGCCGACCAGCACCACGGGTCCGACCGGCCGAGGCGTGCCGCGACGCTCAGACCGGACGCGGAAGGGGCTGCTGCGCCGGCATCGGCACCTGGAGGTAGGTGGCGCCGCGCAGGTCCAGCCAGGCCCGGTCGGGGGCGCGGACCAGCCGCAGCATCACCTCGGTGCAGGCCGGGCAGCGGCCGACCAGCCCGGGGGCGTGGGAGTAGACCCGCAGGCCGGCCATCGGCCCGACCGTCCCGCAGGACGCGCACCGCCCGGTCGCCGTGCTGAGGTCGACGGCGAACAGCTCGCGCAGCGGCCCGTCGAGCATGTTGCCGTCCACGTACGACATCTCGGTCATCGGCTCTCCTCGCCGGTCAGCCGGTCGGTCCGAACCGTTCGGTCCGTACCCGCCGGGTCTGGTGGCCCAGCCCCACCAGCAGGTCCGCGACGGTCTCCACGAAACCCGTCGGGCCGCACACGTAGCAGAGCGGCTCCCCGTCGGCCGGCCAGCCGTGGGTGGTCAGGTCGGCCAGGCCGATCCGGTGCGGCTCGCCCCGCCACCCGTCGGGCGCCTCGCGGGTGTACACGTACGTCACGTCCAGACCCAGGTCGTCGCGGGCGCGGGCGCGCAGCTCGTCGGTGTAGAAGCCGTCCGCCGGGGTGCGCACCGAGTAGATCAGCCGGAACGGCGTACGGCTGCCGGCGGCCCGGCGGGCCCGCACCATCGCCATCAGCGGCACCACCCCGGAGCCGCCCGCGACCAGCAGCACCGGCGCGGTCTCCTCGGGCCGCCAGACGAACCAACCGCCGACCGGCCCGCGCACCTCCACCGGGTCGCCCTCGGCCCAGGTGTCGATCAGGTACGGCGACACCTCGCCGTCGGGCACCTGCTGCACGGTCAACGCGATCCGGTCCCCGTCGGCCGGGCCGGCCAGCGAGTACGACCGGGCCGCCTGGTAGCCGTCCGGCGCGGTGAGCCGGACGTCCACGTGCTGGCCGGGCAGGTGGCCCGGCCAACCGGGGGCCTCCAGGACCAGGGTCTGCGCGGTGGGCGTCTCGACCCGCCGGTGCACCAGCCGGGCCACCCGCCAACCCAGCGGCGCGGCGACCCGGGCACCGGTCGTGGACGCGGTCACCTCAGTCGCCCTGATAGCGCTGCTCGCGCCACGGGTCGCCGTAGTCGTGGTAGCCGGCGGTCTCCCAGAAACCCGGCTGGTCGTCGGCGAGCAGCCGGATCCCCCGCACCCACTTCGCCGACTTCCAGAAGTAGAGGTGCGGCACCAGCAGCCGGGCCGGGCCGCCGTGCTCGGCGGGGAGCGGCCCGCCGTCGTAGCCGTGCACCACCCAGGCCCGCCCGCCGCGCAGGTCGTCCAGCGGCAGGTTGGTCGAGTAGCCGCCGTACGAGTGGGCCAGCGCGTAGCGTGACCCGGTGTCCACCCCGTCGAGCAGGGTGTCCAGCGAGACGCCCTGCCAGGTGGTGCCGAGCTTGGACCACCGGGTGACACAGTGGATGTCCACCATCGGCGTCTCCTGCGGCAGGCCCATCAGCTCGTCCCAGGACCAGCGGAACTCGGTGCCCGTCTCGGTGGACAGGACGAACTCCCAGGTGTCCAGGGACACCTTGGGGGTCGGCCCGGCGGAGAGCACCGGGAAGTCCTCGGTCAGGTACTGCCCCGGCGGCAGGGCCGCGCCGGTCGTCCGGCGGCGGCCCTGGAAGCCCGGTGACACGATGCCCACCCGTCAGTCGTACCACCCGCCGGGTGCGGGCGGGAGCGTTCGGGCAGACCCACCGGTGGTGCCGGCGGTCAGCGCCGGCACCACCGACGGTCAGCGCCGGTCGGTGACCACCTCGGCCTCGCCGGGCTCCCGGTCCCGGGTGGCCCGCAGACTGGTGAGGGTGACCACCACCAGCACGCCGATGATGACGCCGAGCGAGGCGAGCGTCGGGATCTCCGGCACCCCGGACCAGATGCCGTGCGCCCAGTGCAGACCCAGCTTGACGCCGATGAAGGCCAGGATGATCGCCAGGCCGTAGCTGAGGTGGACGAGGCGGCTCAGCGCGGCGTGCAGCACGAAGTACAGCGCGCGCAGACCGAGCAGGGCGAAGGCGTTGGTGGCGAAGACCAGGTACGGGTCCTCGGTGATGCCGTAGACGGCGGGCACCGAGTCGACCGCGAAGACGATGTCGGTGGCGAGCACCGCGACCACCACGAGGGCGAGCGGGGTGAGCGCCCGGCGGCCGTGCTGCCTGATGGTCATCCTCGTGCCGTGGTACTCGTCGACCACCGGCATGAACTTCCGCAGCAGCCGCACCGACCGCATCGTGTTGATGTCGACCTCCTGCTCGTGCCCGGAGAGGGCGTCGCGCAGCAGCTTGACCGCGGTGGCGATCAGGATGACGGCGAAGAGCAGGAAGGCGAAGTCGAGGGTCTGCAACGCGGCGGCGCCGAGGGCGATGAAGATCGCGCGGAGCACCAGCGCGCCGGCGATGCCGTAGAGCAGCACCCGCTGGGCGAGCACGGCCGGCACCGCGAACGCCGCCAGCAGCAGCATGAAGACGAAGAGGTTGTCGACCGAGAGCGACTTCTCGACCAGGTAGCCGGTCAGGTACTCCACGCCCTGCTGGGAACCGAAGCGGGACCAGAGCCAGCCGCCGAAGGCCAGTGGCAGCGCGATGTAGAACGCCGACCAGCCCAGCGCCTCCTTGATCGACACCTCGTGTGGCCGGCGGGTGACCAGGAAGTCGAGCACCAGCAGGGCGAGCACACCGGCGATGGTGACCGCCCAGAGGGTGGGTGTGCCGACCGACGACAACTCACCGGCGGACAGGTACGACGGATCGGTCATGGAGCCTCCTCGAACACCGTGCCATGTTCGAGGTCTCCTTCACCCACGTTCGGTGTGGGCAACCACCCGAGGCGTGCCCGGGGCACGCCGTACTGACCGGCATGGTTCGTGGGAAGTACTCCCCTCGTACGGTCCAGGTTAGGCCAGGCTCAGACCACTCGCCAAGTCGGGCGCGCCCGCGTCGTCGGCTGTGGTTGCCCTGGTCAACGGCTGGGTGCCGGCCGGTCGGGTGCGCCGCGGATCAGGTCCGGCGCAGCACGGTCGCGCCCGGCGTCAGCGCCGGCTCCACCATGTCCCGGTAGTCGCGGGGAAGCTGGATCACCACGTCGTCGAACTCGCCGCCGCTGACCGCCTCACGCAACGTGACGAAGACCGCCCGCACCACGTCCCGGGCGGCCGGCTCGTCCAGGTCGGCCCGCTGCCCCACCCGGGCCACGAACTCCGCGGCGCCGAACCGGTCGGCGGCCTCGGTGCTCGGGCTCGGTCGCAGCGCCAGCCGCAGCGGGGCGGGTAGCTGGGTCGCGAGGTCGAGCACCTCGCCACCGGTCAACCGCTCGGCGAGGGTCGCCAGGGTCGCGTGGGTCAGCGCCACGGCCCGTTCCGGGTCGGTCCGGGTACGCCGGGCCACCTGGTCGACGAAGGTGTCGTAGTTCATGCGGGACTCCCTACGGCGTCGGGCCGCTGGGATACCCGGCGCGGCGGTCGGGAAACGACGCCGATTTTCCCGCCTGGCGGGCGCGTGACCGCCACCCGGACGGGTATCCGCCGCCGGTCGTGACCGGATCGAACCGGCGAGGGAGCGCACGCCATGGCGAGTTACACCGACGTCCTGCAGTACCTGTCCAGCCTGGACTACCCGGCGGAGAAGGACGCCGTGGTACGTGAGGCGGAACGGGAGGGCGCCCCGCCGGACGTGCTGCGGGCGTTGCGCGCCCTGCCGCCGGTGGACTACGCCAACGGCACCGAGGTGGCCCGCTCCGCCGGCATCGACGCCGCCCCGGAGGTCGGGCCGGCGCAGCGCGCCACGCAGGCCCGGGACAAGCGGCACCAGCGGGTCTCGCAGCACCTACGCGGCCTCTGACCCGCCCCGCGACGGGCGGCGAGGTGCCGGGGGTGATCAGACGGGCGCCGGACGGACACACCCCGGCGTCCGTGCAGCTCGTCGTGATGGGCGTGGCCGGCCTGCTGCTCGGCGGCATCTTCGCCGTGCTCGTCTCGCCGGCGCTGGCACCGCTGGTGGGCTGGGACGCGGCGGCGCTGAGCTGGCTGGCACTGGTGTGGCGGACGCTCTGGCCGGCGGACGCCCGGCGCACTGCCGCCCTGGCCGTGCACCAGGACTCCAACCGGGCCACCCGGGACGTCCTGCTGCTGACCGCCTGCCTGGCCAGCCTGCTGGCGGTGGCCGTCGTGCTGACCACCGCGCGCACCGTGTCACCCGAACCGCTCCGGGAAGCCTACGGCGGGCTGGGCATCGTCAGCGTGCTGCTGTCGTGGTTCGTCGTGCACACCGTCTTCACCACCCGGTACGCCCGGCTGTACTACACCGGTCCCGACGGCGGCATCAACTTCAACCAGTCGGAACCGCCCTGCTACGCCGACTTCGCGTACGTGGCGCTCACCGTCGGGGCCACCTTCCAGGTCTCCGACACCAACCTGACCAGTCACGTCATGCGCCGGACGGTGCTCCGGCACGCACTGCTGTCGTACCTGTTCGGGGCGATCATCATCGCCGCGACGGTGAACCTGCTGGCCGGACTGGTCGCCCCGTGACAAGCCCGGAAAAAGGCGCGCGCCCCGGGTCACGAACCGCGACCTGGGGCGCCACGCGTACCTGTTCACCGGCGAACCGCCGGGTGGTCACCCGAACCGGGTGGGCATCGCTGCCACGATCATCATACGACGCGCCATCACCCGTACGGACGATTTTCCGGGATACTGTGGGCCAGCACACGGCGCGTCAGGTGGTCACCTCGGCGTACCGCTGCTCCAGGTCCACCCGGGCCAGTGCGCCGACCAGCCAGGCCAGCCGCTCCGACTCGCCCCCACCGGCCAGCGCGGCCAGGTCCTCGGCGGAGCGTCCCAGTCCGAGCCGGCGGGCCGCTGCCAGCGCCCGCCGGTCGGCGACCGGCGCCACCTCCCGCCACAACGCCTGGGTCTCCCGCAGGAACAGGTCGGCCACCTGGTCGTCCACCCCGGGCAGCGCGGTGAGCAGCGTCCGCTCCCGAGCCGGGTCGTGGCCGGCGGTCGCCCGCAACCGGCGCAGGTCGCCCCGGTACCGGTCCACCACCGTACGGGCCAGGTCGCCCAGCAGGTCGGCGAGCGCGTCCACGTCGCCACGCTGGCCGGCCTCCCGCAGCACCCGTACCCGGTCGGCGTGCAGTGACCGGGCCAGCCGCGCCGCGCTGTCCCATCCCTGCGCCGGCAGCGCGTGCGCGCTGTCCAGGGCCCGCCGGTAGTCGCCCCGCCGGGCCAGCAGCACCGCCAGGCAGAGCAACTGGAACAGGCTCGACGGATTGTTGGTCACCCGGAAGCCGTACTGCTCGGCGAAGCCGCGCCCGTCGCCGGCGAGCCGGCGGGCCAGACGTTTCCGGTCCTCGGTACGGGAGATCACACTACGGGTCATGCCCCGCGACTACCCGCCGCTCAACCGGTTAGGCCGCCCCGCCGGTCCCGGGCCTTCAACCGGGTGGTCGGCATCGCCGGCGCGGGCAGCGGTGGTGCCGCGTCGTCGGCGACCGTCCCGAACCGGCGGCCCGCCATCCAGTCCTCCCGGGCGGCGGCCACCTCCTCGTGCGAGCGGCCGACGAAGTTCCACCACATGACCAGGGGCTCGTCGAACGGCTCGCCGCCGAGCAGCATCAGCCGGGTGCCCGCAGCGGCGGCCAGTTCCAGCCGGTCCCGACCGTCACCCAGGTACAGCAGCGCGCCGGGTTCCAGCGACAGCGCGTCCACCCGAGCCTGGCCGGACATCGCCAGCAGGGCGTACTCGAAGTCGGGCCGCAGCGGCAGCGTCACCGGCGCCGGCCCGCGCGCCTCGAGCTGCGCACCGAGCAGCGGGGTATGCGACACGGCCGGGGACCGTTCGCCGCCCAGCTCACCGACGAGCAGGGTGTGGTCCCAGTCGCCGTCGCGCCAGCGGGGCAGTTCGGCGTGGTGGGCGAAGTCCGCCGCGCCGGCCCGCGCCGGGTCGGGCAGCGCCACCCAGAGCTGCACGCCGTGCATCAGCGGCGGGTGCGTCGCGGGCGACCGCTCGGAGTGGGCGATGCCGTGCCCGGAGGTCATCACGTTGAGCTGGCCCGGCCGGATCGGCTGGACGTTGCCCAGGCTGTCCCGGTGCACGATCTCGCCGTCGAGCAGCCAGGTGACCGTCTGCAGCCCGGTGTGCGGGTGCGGCGGCACCTCCATGCCCGGCCGCCCGGCGACGTCGTCCGGGCCGAAGTGGTCCACGAAGCACCAGGCCCCGACCATCCGCCGGGGGCGCTGCGGCAGCAGCCGGCGCACCGTCGTGTAGCGGCCCAACGGCACGTCATGTCCGGGCAGCAGCACACTGCCCGGATCCACGGGGACGACGCCGGGCGGTCGGGTCTGTGCCGGCAACGATTCGGTACGGTCCACCGCTCGACTCTATGCCGGCGCGGTGCCACGGACTCAGCCCTCGGCGACGGTGAGACTCAGCTTTCCGCGACGGTGACCGTGCCGGCGCCGGCGACGAGGTCGAGGTAGACGCGGTCGACGGACCGGTCCCAGTTCGGCGAGCTGAGCGTCGCCCCGGCGGCGATACCGGTGTGCCGGTCGTCGTACAGCACGACGCTGCCCGCGCCGGAGCCGGCCCGGACCCGTACCGGTGGGGCACCCGGAGCCCGTACGGTGAACTGGTTGACGCCACCGGTCATCCGGACGGTGAGGGTGCCGGACGTCGACGGCAGCCGCAGGCCCACCCGGGCCGCACCGCCCACCAGTTCCACCCCGGCCAGACGCCCGTGGGTGAGGTCGAGGACATGCTCGCTGACCCCGCCGACCAGACGCAGCCGCCAGGGCAGTCGCGAGTTGAGCAGCACGTCGACGGCGTTCCGGCCCGCCTTGTCGCCCCGCACCACGCGGAGCTGCACCCGATCGCCGAGCACCTCCGGACGGGGCACCACACCGGCGTCGGCCGGGCTGCTGATCCGGTACAACTCGTCGCCGAGATCCTCGGTGCCCAGCCGGAACGAGGTCACCCCGTCCATCAACTCGAAGGTGGCCCGCCGCAACCCACCGACCGGCGCGGTCGCGGGCTGCCCGGCGGCGACCTCGGCGGCACCCGGCTCGGCGGCACCCGGCTCGGCGGCCACCGTCACCGGCGGCACCCCGCCCCGGCCACCGGAGAAAACCAGCCCCAACCGGTCCGGGTTCGCCATGGTCACGACCACCGCGATCGCACCGAGCGCGACCACCAGCACCGCGGCGGCGGCCAGCGGGCGGGCCCCACGCGGCCACGACGACCGGTACGGCGTACCGCCAGCCGGCTCCCCGGTCACCTCGACCACCGGCCGTGGCGCGGGCGGGGCCGGCTCCCCGGTCACCTCGACGATCGGCACGAAGGCCGGTCGCTGCTCCCCGGTCGTCGGACGGTGCTCCTGGTCCGGCTCCGCCATCGTGCTCCCCTTCCACAGTCCCCCGCACAGCGGTACGTACCCGAGGCCGGATCGGATCACTCCGCCCGCCGGCACCCTTGCCCGGCGCCCTGCCCTGGGCTACGCGGCCAGCTTCCGCCCTGGGCCTTCGCGGCCAGCTTCCGCCCTCGGCGGTGGCTCGGCTGCGGCCAACTTCTGCCCTGGGGCGGTGGCGCGGCCTGCGGAGTGGGGAGACGCCAGCGGCCGGCACCCCCGTGGGGTGCCGGCCAGCATGACGGTGTGACAGGTCGGTGGTGCGGTGGGTCAGCCGTTCCAGTGCTCGGCGACGAGGTCGGCGGCCTGCTGCTCCCACTGCGCGTACGCGTCCGGGTACGCCGACACCTGCACCGTCTGGGCGGCCTCGGTCAACGGCATGTCCCGCCAACCGTCGACCTGCTTCAGACCCTTCTGGAATGCCATGGTCGAGTAGATCGGGTCGGTGATCTGTTCCGGGGTGCCCCAGCCGGAGGAGGGGCGCTGCTGGAACAGACCCAGCGAGTCGTGGTCGTTACGGTCACCGAGGTGACCCAGGTTCTCCAACTTCGACTCCTGCAAGGCGGTGCCGACAGAGATCACCGCGGCCCGCTCGTCCAGGCCCGACTTCTTCGTCGCGGCGACGATCGCCTTCACGTTCGCGGTCTGCTCGTCGTTCAGGTCGATCCGCGACTGGGCACCCTGCGTGCCATGCGGGACCAACTTCGCGGCGTCGGGCTTGTCGGCCTGCACCGCCACGGCGACAGGCTTGGCATCGACCACGGGCGCGGTGGTGGTGTGGTTCAGCGGACCGGCGGCGAGACCACCAGCGAAAGCCAGACCAGCAATACCGAGCACACTCTTACGCAGAATCGTCGTGTTCATCGAGGGCTCCTTCACAGGGGACGACACCCACCACCGGCCCGAAGGCCGACAGTGCCCGACAGGAAAGAGGGGGCCGGGCACCAGGGGCGTAAGCACCACAACAGGGCACTCAGGAAACAACACGGGGAAAAGACTCAGAAGATCACCGGCTGGGGACCACACGCACCAGCGGGCTCGCTGGGGGGCACACGGCGAGCGGGGGCTCGCCTTGCCGGGACCATGCACAACGACCCGCCAGCCACCGACATTCCCGCCGGCCCGGGGCCGCTGCTGCGGTCGTACCGAGGTGTAACCACCGGGGGCCCGCCACCATTCCACCGCCAGCGTGCCGCCGGTCACCCGGAACCCCGCGCGGCGCGCCCGACACCGGACATTCCGGCACGCCTCGCCGCGAGTACGGAGGGCTCCACATCCCTCGATGGATCCTCGCGCTGAGTCAGCCGCACGCAGGTGGCGACTACGCTCGAAGCGGATATACCGCTGTGTCATATTTATGCCGGAGTGGCATACCGGTGCCGTCGCCATCCAGTGCCCGTCGCCATCCGGAGTCCGGGGGCTCGCCGCGCCGGTCGGTCCGTGCGGTCATCCGTCGCCCGTTGGAACGGACACGGACATCGGGATCGGGATCGGGATCGGGTGGGTCTTCTACGGCCCCGCAGCCCCGCTGACATCTCGATGGTCATTCGGACGTGAGGCGCCCGAGAAGTTCGACGAGTCGGGCGAGGTCCTGCGTCGACCAGTCCCGCGTGCGGGCGTAGAACTCCCTGCCGCGCCCCTCGAGCGTCGCCGCGACCCGTTGCCGGCCGCTTGAACTCAACTCGACGATGATGCTGCGCCGGTCGTCCGGTGCCGGCACACTGTCGAGCAGGCCGAGGGATCGCATCTTGCCGACCAGGGTGCTGGTGGAGCTGCGGTCCATCCCGACGGCCTCGGCGATCTCGCTGGGCCGCGCCGGCCCGAAGGCGTACAGCCAGCGCGCGATGTGGAACGCGGCCGGTTGCAGTTGCGGGTGGAAGTGCACGGCGCTGCGCTCGCTCAACGCCCGGGTCGCGCTGATCAGCGCGTTGATCCGCTCACCTAGAGCCAACTCGATCTCGTGCCGACCTTCGTCACCGGACGGCGGGATAGTTTGCATATGCCCATCATACTGGCTACGGTAGTGGGCATATACAAACCATCTACGCGCCGCGAGGGGTCGGCCCCGCGAACGCCTCGGCGGCCGTCTCCCCGGCGCGTCCTCGCCACTCACCGCTGACCCGCATCGGGTTTGCACTGCTTGTCACCGAGGCCGCGCTCGGCGCGCCCGCCTATCTCGCCCGTCCTGCGGCCAGCGCCCACCCGCCACGGCACGACATCCCACGCCGGTCCGTCGCCAAACGTCCCCGGCCCGCAACCCCTGGAAGAAGGGCCTCGTGAAACCCACGATCGTCATCACCGGCGCCACCAACGGACTCGGCCGCCTCGCCGCCATCGAACTCGCGCGACGCGGCGCCCGTATCGCGATCACCGCCCGCAGCCCCGAAAAGGCCGAGCAGGTCCGCCGGGAGATCGGCGCCCACCGTACAGACGTGTTCCTCGGCGATTTCACCCGACTCGACAACGTGCGACGCATCGGCCACGAGATCGCCAACCGCTACGAACGCATCGACGTCCTGGTCAACAACGCCGGCATCCACGCCTTCGCGCAACGCACCACCCCCGACGGGTATCCCGAGATGGTCGCCGTCAACTATCTCGCCCCCTGGCTGCTGACCCAGGCACTGCTGCCGGCCCTGCACCAGGCGCCCGCCGCGCGGATCGTCAACGTCGCCTCCGAAGCGTCCCGCCGTCACGGAACCCTGCGACTCCCGCAGGACCTCACCGAGGCGGCTCCGTTCACCGCACGCGGATCAGCCGAGCACTACGGCAGGA
The DNA here is from genome assembly GCF_044755745.1 of Micromonospora sp. NPDC092111. Taxonomy (NCBI): domain Bacteria; kingdom Bacillati; phylum Actinomycetota; class Actinomycetes; order Micromonosporales; family Micromonosporaceae; genus Micromonospora; species Micromonospora sp. NPDC092111. Next base: position 11,084 of record NZ_JBIVRQ010000013.1, on the reverse strand, counting down.
CCAAACTGCTCGACATCATGTTCACGATGGAGCTCGCCCGCCGCCTGGCCGGCACCACCATCACGGCGAACTGCCTCAACCCCGGCTTCAACACCACCGGCCTCGGCCGCGAACTCCGCATCGCCGCCAGCCTGGAGAAGATCCTCACCCGGCTCAGGATCGGCAACCCCGCGCGCGGCGCCGGCCTCATCGTCGCCCTCGCCTCCGACCCCGAGTTCGCCGCCCGCACCGGCGGCTACTACACCGTCCGCGGCACCCGCCAGATCCAGCCCACGCCACCCGGGAACGACCCGACCCTGCAGGCCAGGCTCTGGCGCGAAACCCAGGAACTCCTCCAGCCGGCAGCGAGCTGAACGTCGGGGACGACACACCCGAGCCACCGGTGGTGCCGTCCGGCGGGACGGCGTCAGTCGGTGTCGCGTCCCCACGAGCCGCCCCGGTAGACGGTCCCCCGGTACGCCGGGCCGCCGTCCCCGGTGCCCACCGGGCCGGGCGGATCGCCGGCCGGGGCGTCACCGGAGGCGTCGGCGCGGGCGGCCGAGGAGGCGGCGCGGGCCCGGCGTACCCGGTTGACCACGAACCAGCCGGCGACCGCCACGCAGACGACGATGACCAGCTTCTGGAACGACCCGACGTACGACTCGACGACGTGCCAGTTCTCGCCGAGGAGGTAGCCGGCCATCACGAAGGTGGTGTTCCAGATCAGGCTGCCCAGTGTGGTGAAGAGCAGGAAGGTGGTGATCGGCATCCGCTCCACGCCGGCCGGGATGGAGATCAGGCTGCGGAAGATCGGGATCATCCGGCCGAAGAACACCGCCTTGACGCCGTGCTTGAGGAACCACGCCTCGGTGCGGTCGACGTCGCTGAGCTTCACCAACGGCAGCCGGGCCGCGATGGCGCGCATCCGGTCGCGGCCCAGCGCGGCGCCGATGCCGTAGAGCACCCAGGCGCCGACCACGGAGCCGAGCGTGGTCCAGAGGATGGCACCGACCAGGCTCATCCGACCCTGGGCGGCGGCGAAGCCGGCCAACGGCAGGATCACCTCGCTGGGGATCGGTGGGAACAGGTTCTCCAGCGCCACGGCCAGCCCCGCGCCCGGCCCTCCGAGCCGCTCCACCAGACCGGTGACGAATCCGACCGGGCCTTCCGACGAGGGCTCGGAAGCGGACACGACCGCGCGGGAGTTGAGCGCCAGAGTGCGTGGGATCATGCGACAAAGTTACGAGGCGGTCGGCGGATCGACCACGCAACGGTGCCCACTCCGGCCCAGAACGGGGACCCGCCCACCACCAACGACCCGGCCGCCAGCACCAGCGGCACGCAGGGGTGGACCATGACGTCCCGGTCGTCGCCGGGGAGGCCGGGCGGGCCGGCGAGCCGTACCCACCGGGCGAGATCGGTCGGGCCACGCTGGACCGATCGGCTTCGCGCCGGGAGCGACGAGTAGGACGTCCCGGGACGGTCTCTGTCGGAGAGCGGGCCGCCGGGCCCGCACGGAGGGGTGGGCATGATGGGTGACGCGCCGACCGAGGGCACGGTCCGATCCGCCGACGGCACCACGATCGCGTACGAGCGCAGCGGCGACGGCCCTGCGGTGATCCTGGTGGATGCGGCGGGCGGCTTCCGCGACTTCGGACCGATGCGGTCGCTGGCCGCGCTGCTGGCACCGACGTGCACGGTGATCTGCTTCGACCGGCGCGGGCGGGGGGCCAGCACCGACACCGCGCCGTACACGGTGGACCGGGAGGTGGACGACCTGCGCGCCCTGGTCGCCGTGGCCGGCGGCGCGGCCGGCCTGTACGGGTTCTCCTCCGGCGCGGTGCTGGCCCTGCTCGCGGCGGCGCGCGGGGTGCCGGTGACCCGGTTGGCGCCGCTGGACCTGACCGGCGAACCCGATCCGGACCCCGGCCTCGCCGCCGAGGTGGCCGCGCTGGTCGCCGCCGGCCGGCGGGGCGACGCGGTGGCCCTGTTCCAGTCCCGCATCGGGGTGCCGGAGGAGCTGACCGCCGGCCTGCGACACAGCCCGTTCTGGCCGGCGCTGGAGTCGTCGGCACACACCCTGGTCCACGACCTGGCCCTCACCCGGGCGCTCTCCCCCGCCGAGTTGGCCACGGTCACCGTACCGACGCTGGTGGCGCAGAGTGCGAACAGTGACGCCCGGCTGCGCGGCTGGGCGCGCGGTGTCGCCGGGGCGCTGCCGGACGGACGGCATCTCAGCCTGGCCGGCGACTGGCACCAGGTCACCGTCGAGGAGCTGGCACCGGTGCTGGCCGGGTTCCTCACCGACCGGCGGGACGGCTGACCACCGGGCCGGACCGGCGGGCGGCCCGGCCCGGTGGATCGACGACAGCGCCCGGCGGCTCCGGCGGTGGATCGCCCGGCCCGGCGTCCGGCCCTCCGGCCCGGTCGGCCCGGCAGCCCGGCAGCCCGGTCGGCCCGGCACCCGGGTGGACGGGCGGTCAGGGGCGGCAGGCCGGCGCCGACACGGGAGCCGGTTCCATCAGGTCGGCGAGCCGGCGCAGCACCCCGGCGGTGGCGAGCCGGGTGGGGGCCAGGCGGGGGCGCCGGACCCGGTCGGGGCGGATCGGGGCATCGGGCCGGGCCGAGTTGACGTGGTGGTGGACCGCGTCGAGGGCCAGCATGAAGCCGGTGGGCTGTTCCATGGTCAACTCCTCTGGAGGGGGCGGGTGGAGGTACGCACGACGAGTTCGGTGGGGAGCAGCACGTGCCCGGCGGCGGCGTCGGCCGGCGGGTCGAGCAGCAACTCGGTGGCGATCCGGCCCTTTTCCTCGGCCGGTTGCCGGACGGTGGTGAGGCCGGCGACGGCGGCGTCGGCGACGTCATCGAAGCCGGTGACGGAGACCTCCGCGGCCCGGCCGCCGAGCGTGTCGAGGACGCCGAGGGCGAGCACGTCGGAGCACGCCAGCACGGCCGTGGGCGGGTCGTCGCCGGTGAACACGCCGGCTACGGCCGCGGCGGCGGCGGCGCGGCTGTTGCCGGTGGCGTTGAGCACCGTGATGTCGGTCCAGCCGACTCCGACGGCCGCCAACGCGTCGGCGAACCCGGTCAGCCGTCCCCGGGTGGTCGGGTGCGGGGCGTCGCCGGGCCCGGCCAGCCGCAGCGGGCCGGGCGGGGCGTCGGGCAGCGTGCTCTCGCCCAGCAGGGCCACCCGGCGGTGGCCGAGACCGGCCACGTGGTCGGCGACGGACCGGGCCGCGGCCCGTTCGTCGATGCCGACGTACCGGTCGTCGCCGGCGTCGGGACGGGGGGCGGTGGTGACGAAGGGCAGCCCCCGGCGGCGGATGATGTCGAGCACCCAGGACTCTTCGGGAGCGCAGTAGACGCAGAAACCGTCGACCGAGGCGTTCTCCACCGCGCTGCGGGCCTGCGCGGTCTCGGCCGGCAGCGGGACGAGCAGCAGGCTGGTGCCGCGTTTCTCGGCCGCGCTGGCGACGCCGGCCAGGAACCGCACCGCGAACGGGTCGGTGAAGGCGTACGACAGCTTGGAGGTGAACAGCACCCCGGTCGTGCCGACGAAGCCCCGGCGCAGCGAGCGGGCGGTCGGATCGGGCCCGGGGTAGTCGAGCTGCCGGGCCGCCTCGAAGATGCGGGCCCGCAGTGCGCTGGAGAGCTGGTCGGGGCGGCTGTAGGCGTTGGAGACGGTGCTCCGGGAGACGCCCACGGCGCTCGCCACGTCCTGCAGGGTCGGTTTGGGGCTCACCCGCACCTCCTCTGGATCGATTCAGTCTGTATCGATCCAGAGATTATCGGGCCACGCCGGGACCGTCAATGCCCGACCCCGTCCCGGGCCGACGGGCGACCGGCCCGCCGGCCCGCTCGGGCAGCCCGGTCAGGGCACCAGCACCAGCCGGCCCCGTACCCCACCGGCGGCCAGCCGCTCGTGGGCCCGGGCGACCTCCTCCAGGGGCAGCGTGTCGGCCACCTCCGGGGTCAACCGCCCGGCGTCGACCAACGCCGCCAGCTCGGCCAGCCGGGGACCGTCCGCGTACACCTCCTGCACGACCACCCGGGTGCCCCGGTCAGGGCCAACGAACGGTCGGCGGTCAGCGCGGCCATCGGCAGGGTCGCCGCCAGCACCGGGGAGACCGTACGCGGCGCGGGCGCACCGCGTCCTCGCCGAGCACCACCTGTTCGGCCTGCGCGCCGGGGGCGGAGAGCACGTCCCGCAGCCCGATCACCGGGTCACCCACGGCGAACCGGCGGACGATCACAGCTCTCATGCCGTCGACGCTAGGAGCGCTACCCTGCACCGGGAGTGACGGCGTCGGTGCCGGTCCGGGTGGACTACACGCTCACCCCGCTGGGCGAGAGCCTGCTGCCCGTGCAACGGGCCATCAAGACCTGGGCCGAGACGCACATCGAGCAGGTGTACGCCGCCCGCGCCCGCTACGACGACAGCGGGCCGGCGGCCTGAACCGGGCGGCCCCGGGCGCGGTCAGCGCTTGCGGGCCACCCCGCCGTACATGCTCACCTCGGCCGCCGTGGGGCGCGGCTGCGGCTCGGCGCCGGCCCGCCACTCGGCCACCGAGGTGATCCCGGGTTCGACCAGCTCCAGGCCGTCGAAGAAACGGACGAAGTCGTCCCGGCCGCGCAGGCTGATCACGCCGTGCTCGCCGCCCCGGCTCGCCGCCCTGGCCCCCTCGGCCACCTCGGCCGGCAGGTAGTCGTAGGTGGCGTGCGAGGCGGCCAGGTAACTGCCCGGCGGCAGCTCGGCCAGCAGCCGGCGGACCACAGCGTACGGGTCGTCGGAATCCGGTACGAAGTGCAGGATGGCCACCAGCATCAGCGCCACCGGCTGCGACAGGTCGATGGTGCGCCGCAGGTCGGGGTGGTGCAGGATCTTCTCCGGGTCGCGCAGGTCGGCGTCGATGTAGGCGGTGGCGCCCTCGTCCGAACTGGTCAGCAGCGCCCGGGCGTGGGCCAGCACGATCGGGTCGTTGTCGACGTAGACCACCCGGGACTGCGGGGCCACGGTCTGGGCCACCTCGTGGGTGTTGTTCGCCGTCGGGATGCCGGTGCCGATGTCGAGGAACTGCCGGATGCCGGCCTCACGGGCGAGCTGGGCGACCGCGCGCTGGAGGAAGCGCCGGTTCTCCAGCGCGGCGGTGCGGATGGTCGGGAAGGCCATCGCCATCGCGTCGCCGGACTCCCGGTCGGCCTGGAAGTTGTCCTTGCCGCCGAGCCAGTAGTTGTAGCGGCGGGCCGGATGCGCGACCGAGGTGTCGATGCGGTCGCTGGGGTGGATGGTGCCCCTCGGGGCATCGGTGGTCACAGTCGCCTCCATGACTCTGCGCCATCAACCGCCGATGGCGTCCGTCCACTGTCTCCGGTCGTGACCATGGTAGAGCCCGCCGGGGCAGGACCGGCGAGCCGGGCGGCCGTCACTGTGGGTAGAACTCGTCGCGCAACCGGGTGAGGATCTCCGGGGTGCGTTCCGGCGGGGCGGCCTCGACACAGAGCCGTTCCATCGCCACCGCGTAGTAGTCGAGATCCTCGCGCTTGTCCAGGTAGAGGGCGCTGGTGAGCTGCTCGATGTAGACGATGTCCGGCAGGTCGTCGTCGCCGAAGCGCAGGATGGTGAACGCGCCGCCGGCCGCGGCGTGGCCACCGGCGTCGAACGGGATGATCTGCAACCGGACGTGCGGCGAGCGGGTCGCCGCGATCAGCGCGGTCAACTGCCCCCGCATCACCTCGGGACCGCCGATCGGCCGGCGCAGGGCGGCCTCGTCGACCACCGCCCAGAGCTGCGGCGGATCGGCGCGGTGCAGCAACTGCTGGCGCTGCATGCGCAGCTCCACCCGCCGGTCGAGCTCCTCCGCCGGGGCTCCCCGGTGCCCGAGCACGACCACCGCGCGGGCGTACTCCCGGGTCTGGAGCAGGCCGGGGACGAACTGCACCTCGTAGCTGCGGATCAACGCGGCGGCGGCCTCCAGACCCAGGTAGGACTGGAACCAACTGGGCAGCACGTCGCCGTAGCGATGCCACCAGCCGGGGCTGTTGGCGTCGCGGGCCAGCTTGAGCAACGCCGCGCGCTCGTCGGCGGCGGTGACGCCGTAGAGGGTGAGCAGATCGGCGACGTCGCGTTCCTTGAAGCCGACCCGGCCCAGCTCCATCCGGCTGATCTTCGACTCCGAGGATCGGATCTCCCAGCCGGCGCCCTCCCGCGTGACACCGCTGGCCTCCCGCAGCCGACGAAGCTGCGCCCCGAGCAGCATGCGCAGCACGGTGGGACCGGTGGCCGGTCCCCCCTCGGCGGTAACCATCGTCACGTGCCCGCCTTCCGCCGCATGCCGATGCCGGTCGCAGGCCCCCCGCCCGACCGACGAGTAAGCATGCCATGGACCGTCGGTGAGGTGAACTCCCCCGGACGGCCGATCGGTCCCGTGTACGGGATCGACCGCATCTAGTTGATCAGATGGTCGAAGTCGCCGTCCCGTGCCCCGAGGACGAACGCCGCGATCTCGTCCACCGTGTAGATCAGGGCCGGACCCTCGGGGTGGCGCGAGTTGCGCATCGCGATGCCGGCCCCGCCGGGAAGCTCCGCCAACTCGACACAGTTGCCGCTGGGGTTGCTCCGCCGACTCTTCTCCCACCTCAGCGTGGGCAGTTGGGTGGTGGGAACGCCGTTCTCAGGCTGGTGCATGGGGCGTCTTTCTGTGAGGAGCGGATCCACTGTCGCGAGTGGAGGGTGCGGCGGCGAGAGGGGTTTCGCGACACCGGATCCGGCCGTGCTGCACGTGCATCTGCTATTGCATCTGCATCGGACAGCGAGCATGATAACGCACGTGCACGGTACTTATCCGTTCACTTTGGGTTACCCCACCCGGGCTGTCACCTGGGTGAATGACGACCCGGCCCGGCGCATCCGCCGACGCCGTCCGGGTCGTGCGCCGACACCGCGAGGGAGGGCTCGTGCCGGATCCGTTGACTGTGGCGTCCGGCGTCTCCGCGGCAGGGGCACTGGTGTCGGTGTGGCAGCTACGCCGCCGCGCCCTGCGCGCCGAGGCGGAGATCGAGCAGCTCCAGGCCGAACTGGCCGCCGAGCGGCACGCCGCCAGCCACGACCCGCTCACCGGGCTGCCCAACCGCCGGGCCTTCTACCGGCTGGCCGCCGCCCTGCTCACCGATGCCGGCGGGCAGCCGCTGATCGCGGTGGTCCTCGACCTCAACGACTTCAAGCTGGTCAATGACCGCTACGGGCACGCCGCCGGCGACCAGGTGCTGATCTGCGTGGCCCAGCGACTGGCCGCCTTCGCCGGGGACAACCTGGTGGCCCGGCTCGGCGGCGACGAGTTCGCCGGCCTGCTCGCCAGTCCGTCGGTGGACCGGCGGTGGATCGACCACGCCACCCGCCGGCTCGGCGAGGCGCTGGCCGCCCCCATCGCGCTGACCGGGTGCACCGTCCGGGTCACCGCCTCGGTCGGTCTCGCCCCGGTCACCGGCCCCACCCAACTGGCCGACGCGCTGTGCCGGGCGGACGCCGCGATGTACCGGGCGAAGGGCGTCACCGGCAGCAGCTCGCCCCGGCAACTCCTCGACGCGGCCCGGCTCGCCGAGTGCTGAACCGGCTCACCGGCTGCCGACCCGGGCCGGGTCAGTGAGCCGACCCGGCCGGGCGGCGAAAAGACGCGCCGACGGGGTCTCGCGGTGCTGGACGCGCCGACGGACGGGCTGGACCCCGCCGTCGCCCCGGGCGTGACCCGTGCGGTCAGCGCCAGCCGTAGCCGGCGCGCAGCGCCTGGCCGACCCGGTCGAAGCGACCCCGGTCGAGCACCGCGCCCTCCCGCCGGATGCTGTCCTCCCGCATGGTGAGCACCCGGTCCAGGCGTACCCAGCTCGGGCGGGCGTCACGGTCCCAGTCGCCCGGGCCCAGCGCCAGCCAGTGCCGCTGGCCGTCGCGCTCGCTCTGGCTGGAGAGCATCAACCCGAACAGGGTACGGCTGGCCCGGCCCACCACCAGCACCGGACGATCCTTGCCCTGCCGGGGGTCGTCCTCGTACGGCACCCAGGTCCAGACGATCTCCCCCGGGTCGGCCTGACCGTCGGGCTCCGGCGCGTACGACAACTCCCGGCGTTGCAGGGCGCTGACCTGCCGCCGCCGGGCGGGCTGGGCCGGGACCGGCCCGGCGGTGCCACGCTGGGTGCCGACCACGCCGGTGACCCGGCCGAGTCGGGCCGCCACGTTCCTCAACAGACCTGCCACGCCGGGCAGCCTACCGCCACCGCACGCCGACCCGCCCGGTCAGTCCGGCCGGCGGGCCAGGACCAGCGTCGTACGCAGGTCCAGGGTGACCGTCCCGCCGAAGCCGTCGACGGCGGCGCCGATCGCCGCGAGCACCCGTTCCCGCAGCTCCGGCGGACGTCGTAGCTGCGGCGAGAAGGTGCCGACCAGCCGTTGGTACGCCGCCGTGGTCAACGGCACCGCCCGGCGGAAGGGCACCGACCGGACGTCGGCGAAGAGCCCACTGCCGGCGATGTCGGCGTGGAACCAGTCCTCCGGCGGGTCGTGGTGCGGCACCGGGTCGACCGACTCGAACGCCGCCCGGATCGCCGTCGCCTGCGCCGGGTCGACGTAGTCGTAGCGGTGGGCGAAGACGGCCAGGGTGCCACCGGGGACGAGCGCGTCGTGGGCGCCCCGGTTGCGGGTCGCCGGGTCGAGCCAGTGCCAGGCCAACGCGCAGGCCAGCATCGGCACCCCGGCGGGCGGGGCCGTCCACTCCTCGAACCGGGCCACCACCACCTCGGCCTCGGGGAACCGGGCGGCCAGCACCGCCGCCATCCGCGCGTCCGGCTCGACGCAGGTCAGCCGGGTGCCCAGGCCGGCCAGCAGGCCGGTGGCCAGCCCGGTGCCCGCGCCGACCTCGACCAGCCGGGCCGGCGGCCCGCCGTGGTAGGCGAGGATGGCCTCGGCGAGCGCGACCGGGTAACCCGGCCGGGCCGCGTCGTAGTCGGCCGCCACCGCACCGAAGATCTCCGTCACGACCACATCGTCGCACCGTCACCGACCGGACGGTGCCCGTCAAGGGAGACCCATGAGCGAGCTGCCCCGGGACCTGCCGGTGATCGAACGCACCGCCGTCCGGCTGGTGGTACGCGACCGGGACGACCGGATCCTGCTGTTCCACACCCGCGACCCCGAGCATCCCCGGCTGGGCACCTGGTGGGAGCTACCCGGCGGCGGCGTCGACCCCGGCGAGACCCACGTCCAGACCGCGCTGCGCGAGCTGCGCGAGGAGACCGGCTTCGTGGTCACCGCCGGGCAGCTCGGCCCGGCGTCCTGGCGGCGACGGGCCAGCTTCATCCACCGCCGGTTGCGGCACGTCCAGGACGAGGTGGTGATGACGGTACGGCTCGACGCCGCCGCACCGGACGTCGACGGCGCCGACCGGCTCGACTACGAGGTGGAGGACTACTTCGGATTCCGCTGGTGGTCGGTCGGGGAGATCGTCGCCAGCACCGAACGTTTCTACCCGGGCCGGCTGCCCGAGCTGCTCACCGGCTTCCTGGCCGGCGAGGACATCGACGAACCGTTCGAACTCTGGTCCTGATCGGGGTGCCGACGGCACCGACGGTGGGCACAGTGGAAGGCATGACGACGATCCCGCACGCCCCGCTGGCCCGGTACGCCGCCCGGATGCACGCCGACATCGGCGACCGGCACCACGTCGCCTCCCCGCTCGGTGCCTGGCTGCTGCTCGCGCTCGCCGCGCCGGCCGCGACCGGTCCGGTCCGGGCGGAGTTCGACGACGTCCTCGGCACCGACCCGGACGCCGCCGCCGCGACCGCCGCCGCGCTGCTGGACCGGCCGCACCCGCTGGTGCCCACGGCCACCGCCTGCTGGCACCGCCCCGGCGACGACACCGGGAAGCTGGCCGGCTGGCGGGACACCCTGCCCCGGAGCACCGCGGCCGGACCGCTGCCCGACCAGGCGGGCCTGGACGCCTGGGCGCGGGAACACAGCCTCGGGCTGATCGACCGGTTCCCGCTGACCGTCTCCCCCCGGGTGGTGCTGGCGCTGGCCAGCGCCCTGGCCACCCGGATCTCCTGGGCCGACCCGTTCGACCTGGTGCCCGGCGCGGCGCTCGGCGCGGACAGCGCCTGGGCCGGGCGGCTGAGCCGGGCGTTGCGCACCCCGGAGCACGGGCACCGGGCCTGGATCGCCTCGACCGGGTCGGCCGGCGACGTCGCCGTGCACGCCGCACCGGCGGTGGAGCGCGACGGTGCCGGGCTGCTGGTGGTCTCGGTCGCCGCCGACCCCGGGGTCCGGCCGGCCGACGTGCTCGCCGCCGGATACGAGCTGGCCGGCACGGCGGTGGACGGCGAGCCGGCCCGGCGGTCGCTGTTCGACCTGCCACTGGGCGACGGACCGCTGTGGACGCTGCGCGAGGAACGGGTACCCACCCACGCCCGGGACGGCCGGGAGGAGCGGCACCACGCCGTGCTGCCCTGCTGGTCGGCGCGGGACGAACACGATCTGACCGCCCCCGGGCTGGGCTTCCCGGCGGTCTCCCGGGCGCTGGGCGCGCTGCTCGGCGCGGCGGAGCTGGGGGTCGAGGCGCGGCAGGCGGCGGTGGCCCGCTACGGCCGGTACGGCTTCGAGGCGGCTGCGGTGACCGGGGCGTTCGCCCTGGCCAGTCTCCCGCCGGAGGGGATCCGCCGGACCGCCGCGCTGCGCTTCGGACACCCGTACGCGGTGGTCGCGGTGGCCACCGACCACCGCGACGGTGGCACCGGGCCGTGGCACGGCGTGCCGGTCTTCTCCGCCTGGGTGGCCGAGCCGGAGGAGCCGGCGGGCAGCGACCTCGCCGACCCGCCGGAGCCGGCCTGACCGGTCGGGCCGGACGCGGACCGACCGCGACGGGCGGCACCGGGGCGGCACGTCCTCGGGGATCCGTCGCGGTCGGGGTCCTGGGCCGTGGGGGGGGGGGGGGGGCGGGGCCCCCCCCCCCCCCCCCCCCCCCCCCCCCCCCGCCGGTAGGGGAGGCGGACCGGAGCAGGCGGGTGAGGGTGGTGGTGGCGGAGCGGACGGAGACCTGTTGGCCGATGATGGCGCGGAGGGCGGT
>NZ_JBIVRQ010000012.1:0-181658 GCF_044755745.1 Micromonospora sp. NPDC092111 | reverse complement strand
GAACTCAGATCGAAGAATCACGCGGTGGCCGCCTCACGTCTACGCCAAGCCCCACCTCAAGGGGCCTGCCACACACCACTCTGCGGGACGCAACTCCGGAGACGACCGGGACCAGGACGACAACCGTGATCCTCCGACCGTCTTCCGCCTCATGACATCTCACCGCAGACCCGGTCGGCGGCCGGTCGGGGCGAAGTTGCCGAACGGAATCCGTCAGGCCGCTCACGGGTCCGAGGTAGGGAAGGGGTGAGGGTGGGGAAGGGGGCGGTGGGTGGTGGCGGGTTGGGGTTAGGGCTATGCCTCCGGCGGGGGCCAGACGACTCCAGGATGGAGTTGCCGAACGTTGCGGCGGGGTGGGATGCCATCCCGCCAGCCCACCGACCCAGGCAGAGCCGAGCAGGTCAGGGCCAGGGTGACAAGGTCGCTCCTAGGGTTTCTGCGTCTGGATGGTGTTCCGGGCCGCCGGGTTGGTTGGGTGTGGCTCAAGGTCGTTTGCCGTTAGGTGGCCATGGACGAGCGGCCGCCCAGCCAGCCCAGGGCGCCTTGACCGCTGATTGAGATCCGCGAGTTGTCGCCTGCTAAGGAACTGCTGGCGGGGTTGTCCGAGGTGGCCTGGATCTGGGTGCTTCGGGAGGACGGTTTGGCGCAGGTATGGGTAGGTGTTGACGCGGGCAAGCAGGCTCACCACGCCGCTGCGGTGGACGTGACCGGGCGGGTGCTGTGGTCAACGCGGATAGCCAACGATCAGCAGGCGATCGCGGAGCTGGTCGGCCGGGTCACGGCGGATGACGAGGTGGTGTGGGCAGTCGACCTCGTCGGCTGCGAGACTGCGCTGCTGCGGGCAATGTTGGCGCTGGCGGGGCAGCAGACGGTGTATATCCCGGCCGCACGGTCAAGACCATGTCCGCCGGACTCGCCGGGGAAGCGAAGACCGACGCGCGTGACGCAGTGGTCATCGCGAACACCGCCCGGATGCGGCATGACTTCCTGCCGGTCGAGACACCGACGGATCTGATCGCCAAACTCGCGCTGCTGGTCGCGCACCGTGAACCGGCTGCGCCGACTGATGCTCGGAATCTCCCCGGTGTTGGAACGCGCGTTGACCTTCACCAACGTCGCGACGCTGATTCTGATCAGCGCTTATCAGACGCCCGAGCAAATCCGCTCTGCCGGTCATGAGCAGCTCGTGGCGCATCTGCGCCGGCACCGGGCCGTGAACGCCGCCAAGGTAGCCGATCAGGCGTTGGCCGCTGCGGCTGAGCAGGATCTCACCCTGCCGGGACAGGACACCGCTTCTGCCCTCGCCGGTGAGCTGGCCACCCATCTGCTGCAACTGCACCGACGGATGCGGGACACCGACAAGGCAATCGAGACCGCGTTCGGCAGCCATCCGCAGGCTGGCGTCATTCGCAGCCTGCCCGGCATGGGGGCGCTGGCGGCGGCGGAGTTCGTCGTTGCGGTCGGGGACTTGTCAACCTTCGCCAGCCCTGATCACCTGGCCGCCTACGCGGGTCTGGCACCGGTAGCCCGTGACTCTGGCAAGCGCGTCGCCAACCTGCGCCGGCCGCAGCGTTACAACCGGCGGCTGCGCCACGTGTTCTACATGTCCTCGCTCAGCACGTTGCGAATGAACGGCCCGAGCCGGGATTACTACCAGCGCAAACGCGCCGAAGGACGCAAGCACCAGCAGGCGTTGATCGCCCTCGCCCGCCGCCGCGTCGACGTGCTGTGGGCCCTGCTGCGCGACAACTGCTGCTTCCAACTCCAACCGCCACCACCGGCACCCGTCTAACTCACCGATCGAGCGTCCAACCTGCCGGACCAGGCCGGCGGAGCGCTGCCTCGCACCCCGACCCTCCCTCGGAGACCATCAGCCGGACTCTCCTCGGCCGGACACCCACAGGGCTGCCCGAGAACCCCGGCCAGGTCAAGGCCAAGCCCGCTACGCGGTCGCCTCCGGCGATCCTTGACCCGACCGAGAACCTCGGCAGGGCGAGCCTGCCCGACCGAGGAGACCCCCACCGCGGGGCACACGGATAGCCAACAGCCAGGCAGGATTCGGCTGTGACGATCACGATCGCCAACTACCGGACCTTGTTCGCCAACATCCGCAAGCGCCCCAGAATGTGGCTCATCCGAGAAGACTTCGCCAGTGTCGTGTCGTTCGTCGATGGCTGCAACGAGGCCAACGCCCGGGCCTTGCTGACCGGCTTCCAACCATGGCTGGTCACTCAAGCCGGCAGTCTCGACAACCACGTCTGGTGGAGCATCGTCGCGCACCTGACCGAACCCACCGGCCCCAAGAACTTCCGCGACATGGACCCCGACCTCGATGCCCGCACTGTCAAAACCGTGTTCGACCTCCTCGACGAGTTCCTGGAGCTACGTGACGAGCATGACGGCCTGAACCGCATCTTCGCCGCGCACGAGCGGTGGCGCCGCCTCCGCGAACAGAATGGATGCAGCGCCACCGATGCACCCACCTGCCCCACCGTCCTATGGCCCCGAGCGGCCAGCCGGATCAAACCCAACAGCCCCAGCCTTGACAACGAGCATTGAGACTCGTCCAGTAGGGCGCTCCACCTTGTCACCCTGGCCCTGGCCCGCTCCACGGGGTGTGGGTCGGCGGCAGACAGGATGGCAACTTGCCTCTATCGCTTGCTTAGCGTATCGAAATACCGATCGCGGAAGTCGCTGCTCTTAAACATCGCGTCTCTGGAGACGCCAGGATGCTCCTGTTGATATTCGGCCGCAGCGGTCGCGAGGGCTTCCAGCGCCTCCGTTAACGAGGACTCCTTGAGGGGGAGAGTTGACAGGCGCCTAAAGTTCACCTCAAACCGGAAGTTGTACGGCGCTCGCAGTCCAAGCTCGCGAATAGCATAACCGGCGACCACGTAGAAGCGTGCGTTCGTCTTCTCATCCAGCACTGCCTTTGCTGTCTCCGAAGTGAGGAACTCGTCTACCCCCTTAAGGACCTCGACTGCGGTCAAGTAAGCGTTCTCGTCAAGTTTGGGCGGGAAAATTCTATCGTAGCCGTCCCTCCTGGATAGCAAGGTTGAGGGCCGCGCTCTAGCAGAGTCTGGTTGGCCTAGAGCCAGAGTGATCATGACTTGAGCGAGCAAATTCATGGTTACGCGGCGCTTCGCGGGCTTGTCCTGGTTCTTGTAGCGGTTCTTTCGCCGCTCGTAGTACCAGCTGTGAACCAAGAGGAATCGCTCGATGGCTCGCTGTCGTTGTTGAGTGGCGTATAGAGCGGGGCCGGAAACCCGGGTCTGACGATTGGTCCCTGCGATAACACGATCTCGGATTTCCTCGTCGGTCGACTCGATGACGCGCACGACGATGCCGTTGTCAAGTCGCTCCTCTGCAAGCCAGCCTTCCTGGAAGGCTCTGTGAAGAACATGCGAGGTCTGCAAGCCGTTCACGATTAGCGGTCGCTTGATCGTCATGATTTGCTGAGGGCTGCCTACCTCGTCTCCGAGTATCGTGACGCCGTTATTCAACCACCAGAATTCAAGGTCGTCATGGTTGGTGAGGGTGTCGCCGATTGCTTCATTGACGATGTTGTCGCCCTCATAGTCGCGCACGTTCGACTCAAAAAACTCCTCCCGAATTGCACCGTCTTCATCGCGTATGAATGATAGATAGTCTCGTATCGTCGCTATTCCAACGTAGGAACTAGGCTCACGGAGAAGGTTCCTAAATACCAGCTTATGCGACTTTCCGTGGTCGGTGACGGCCAGAATGTAAAGACCCCTAATGCCGACATGGTCGACGGTTACTACGGCGTCGCTGGTGACACGAGACTTGATCAGATCGTATACTTTTTGTGCTCGGGAATTGATTGACGGAGTCAGATTGACTTCTGGAGCTCTGGTGACATAGGTTGCTCGAAATGCAACCTTAGGAAACTTCTCCCCTAGCGAAAGAACCGCTTTCCTAAGCACTCCGGTTTGCTCTACCACTTCAGGGCGATACGATTTCTCCAGCTCGGCATCGTCCCTGCCTAGGTCAAGCAAGTCTGGGAGGGAAGCAAGAAGGTGCTCCCAGGTAGATTCTTCCCATCTCTCGGAGTTCTTAGCCTGAACGAGGAAGACATCGAGTTGAGGGTGGCTAGCGACATGCCGTTGTTCGTCGGACCCGGGCGTCAGTCGCGGATCGTCTGGCCGAAGCGGAGCCCCATTCAGAAATACGAAGAAGCTATCAATCCCGCCATCTTTGCCGCCGTCTACTATCCCAGCAGATAGCTCTTCCTCCGTAAGTTCCTTTGGCTTGATGACTTGAGTCACGGCATAACGCTCAAAGACGTCATCAGGATTCTCGTCTGGATATTGCGCGAGATATCTCTTGAAATCGGAGTTGACGACGACTTGATCAGGACTCGATGGGCTCACGCGTCACTCCCCACGCTCTTCCGATAGATGCGACAGGCAAGGGGCGCAGTCGGACCAAGGCGCTCGCCAGCCTGACATCAGGCTGGCGATTCTTCCAGATTCGGGTCGGATTGGCGAGACCATCCGGGTAACCTCTAGACGCCTGGAGCCAGTTCCTTGAGGCGGAAAGCCATGAGTAAATGCGTCTGCCGTTCGCGGTGCGACAAGCCCAGACGGACCATGAGACCACTTGCTAGGAGAGCTACGGAATCAGGACTTTAGTCACCAACCGCCTGTATGGTCAAGAACACCAACAGGGACGGTCCGAGGGTTGACGGTAGGCAACATGGCGAGCAGGTCAGCGACGCAGCGGGAAGGCAGCGAAAGTACCGTCACCGGCCGAGAGTAGCTCGCAGAGACACGGCACCGGACAACACCGGACGGAACCCGATGATGCTGTATACCCGCGTTCGTGACGAAGAGTTCTGGCTGTACAGCCATCGGTACAGCCAAACCGGTCGACAGGCGTGGTCCGAGAAGGCGACAGGCGACGCGGCGACCAGCCCAGCGCAGCCATCGACGCTGACCGACAGCGTTCTTGATCTTTGCAAGGCAAGGCTTCCGGTCATGACTCCATCGGCCTGCAAGCACAGTTGATCAGCAGAAATCCGCCTTGTGCGGAACAGCCGCCGGGCTAGGTACTGCGACGGGGAGCAACCCCCTGACCGATACCGGCCCAGAAAGAGATGGGTTGAGGGTCCGTGGCTTGCCAAAGATGCCGGTACGGCGCCACATTTTTCCGGATGGGTCAGCAAACTGGATGGTTGTCACCACGGTGCTCTCGCCGGCCCCGTCACGGTCCCTGTCCCTGATCTCTCGGAACTCTGCGTATTGGGTCACATCGAAGGCGTAGCAGGGCGGTAAGACACCTAGCATGACACCTTTTGGGTCCCCTACTCTCATGCCCACGTTGAAGACTGGAAGCCTTCCGAAGTTTTGCAGCGGCACCTTGTCATCACCAGGCACCAGGACGACTGAGCTTGCTACCTCTGACCGTTCGCGCTTCTGCTGATCGCGGAACGTCGCCACCGACAGTGCGAGGCTGCCGACGCCGGTGCCAATCGCGGCAAGGATACCGACTGCCTCCAAGGCGCGGACTGGAGCCGACCCCCACCACGGGCGCGAGTTCGATCCGTTGTCTTCAGACACGCGACGATTGTTGCAACCAGCATCAAGCCCAAGGTTCCAGTTCCGCCGATGCGTCGACCAGCATCGAAGGTCATGGTTCGCGCTTGCGGCCCGCCCTGCGGGCGGCCTCCGGCCGTCCTCGGGCATCCGCAGCGCCTCGTCTGCGGTGTGTTTCGAAGCGGCGATAGCAACGACGTGGGACTTTGCGAGTCGACGACGGCGACGCGTACACCACCGCCTCCTCGCTGACCGGCCGCCGACTGCTACGGCTGCCAGAGCTGCGGCCCCCACTCATGCCGCCGAAGATTCCCGCGCCTGTCGCATCACCGCTGCCCTGAGCAACTCTGTCGGACTGTCTGGGCCGCGAGCGACTGAGGTCGATGCAGCGGGTAGGTGTTCTTGGCCGCCAGAGCGTGTCAACCTGGAGTCAGCGGATCGTCAGCGAACGCCATACCGCGTGGCAGCTCTCGATCGTGCTCGACGGCACGACCGATGCGTCTGACCACGCGGTACGGCGCTTGATCACACTCACTGCTACGTCAGGTCACTTTTTTCCCCCCGACGGGGGTCGTCCCTCTATCTGACCACTGCTTTCTGCGTGGTGGGTGCGGGCAGGAAGCAGACCAGCGCGCGTCCGCGCCTGTCGGTGACCACCCACGGGTGCCCCACGTACGTCTGCTGCCGGTACGACCGGCCGGGACCGAGCACCGCGTACCGCTGTCGCTGGCCGCCGTGGTCGAGCCAGTTGACGACGACCCGCGAACGGCGGGTGTTGACGAACTCGATGTACGTCGACGCGCCGTTCGGGCCGGATCGCAGCGAGGACTCCTGCCAGGCCGGCAGCGGCTGGAGTTCCCCTGGGTCCTGGTCCGCCGGGGGCTTCGGCGGGATGGTGGTCGGTGCGGGGCCGGTGCTCGTACCGGTGCCGGGCCTGCTGGGCCGGGAGACCGGGGCCGGGGTCGTGGTCGGCGCTGGTGTCGCCGCCCGGGGCGGCGCCGGGGCGCGGCTGTTCAGCGACGCCGCCGCCGTGGTGTACGTGTCGATCGGGGTGGGGCTCTCCAGCCCGGCGAGGTCGGGGCTGCCGAGGGCGGCCGGCGCGGCCGGTGGGCGGGCCTGGTCGCCGCTCTGGTCCGGGCCGGGCCAGAACGGGGACAGCGCGAGGACCAGGGCGGCGAGCACGCCGACGGCGGCGCAGCCGAGCAGCAGGGCCCGCTCCGGGCCGCCGGACGCGGTCCCGGACCGGGACCCGACGAGCGCGGCCGTCGGGTTGGCGGCGCTCCCGGTGGACGCCGCTACCGGGTCGGCGGTGGGCCCGGTGCCGGGGGTGGCGACCGGCCGCCGCCCGGTCGGGTGTCCGGGGTACGCGGCCGGCGCGTCGCGGTGCGAGGTTTCGGGCAGCCAGCCGCCGATGCGCAGGGTGGGGTCGTTGCGGGCAGTGTCGGGTGAGTCGGCCATGGCCTCGCTTCCGCAAGGGGAGTGCCACTTCCACGGTGGCGTGGGGTCCGATTATCGACGTATGCCGCGCCCCGGCGTCAACGGCGCAGCGGATCGAACGGCACGACGATCCGGACAGCCCCGTCCCGCGTTCTGTCGTCGGTGGCCACGCGCCCGACGCGGTTCCCCGCCGATCGTCGGGGCGGACCACCGCGTCCGGCCCGCACCCGGCGTTTGGCGCAGGTGAAGCGCGGTGGACCGGCAGGACCGGCGGCCGTGGGCCGGTAGCACATCCGCACCGGCGGTGGTGGTTGTCCACAGCCGGGTTCTTCGTCCACAGGAGACGCCGTACGGGCGGCGCGGGCGGGCCTCCGGAAGCAGTGTCGGGGCCAGCACCCCCGACCGTTGGAGGCCGTGATGCCACCCCGTACCTCCCTCCCGCCGCACCGGCGTCTGCCGCTGCTGGTCACCTCGGACGGCGACCTCCTCGACGAACTGCTGCGGCTCGCGGCAGCGGGCGGCACCGAGGTGGAGTTGGCCGCCGATCCGGCCGCCGCCCGGTCCCGCTGGCTCCCCGCGCCCCTGGTGCTGGTCGGCGGCGACCAGGCGCAGGCGTGTCTGCGGGCCCGGCTGCCCCGACGACCCCGGACGGTGCTGGTCGGTCGGTCGGGCCAGCTCGATCCGAACTGGGAGATCGCCGAGCTGATCGGTGCCGAGCACGTGGCCACCCTGCCCGCCGCCGAGCCGTGGCTGGTCGACCGGTTCACCGAGTGCGCGCCGCACAGCGGCACCGGCGGGCCGGCCCGTACGGTCGCGGTGCTCGGCGGTCGGGGCGGAGCCGGGGCCAGCGTCCTCGCCGGTGGCCTCGCGGTCACCGCCGCCCGGGCCCACCTGCGGACCCTGCTGGTCGACGCCGACCCGCTCGGCGGCGGGCTCGACCTGGTGCTCGGCTGGGAGGAGTTGGACGGGCTGCGCTGGCCGGCGCTCCACGACGCCGACGGCCGGGTCGACGCTCCGGCCCTGGTCCGGGCCCTGCCCCACCGGGGCGACCTGGTCGTCCTCTCCTGGGACCGGGGCGAGCTGCTGGCCCTGCCGGCCCAGGCGATGGCGGCCACGGTGGACGCCGCCCGTCGGGGCCGGGACTTCGTGGTGGTCGACCTGCCCCGACAGCTCGACGACGCCGCCGTGGTCGCGTTGCAGGCCGCCGACCAGGCGTACGTGGTGGTGCCGGCCGAGCTGCGGGCGACCGCGGCAGCGGCCCGGGTGGTCGCCGCCGTGGCCCCGCACTGCACTGCCCTCGGGGTGATCGTCCGGGGTCCCGCCCCCGGCCGGTTGAAGGCCGTCGAGGTGGCGCGCGGCACAACAGGGGGCACCCCAACGACCCTGGTACTACTACGCCGTCATCCAGCACCTGGCCGTGTGTATCGCGGCGGCAGTCGTCCTGATCGGCGTTCTGGTATCGCTCCCCGAGCCGAGTGAGCCGAAGGTCTACCCCATCCGTCCGGCCACACCCGCCGAGGAGCGGGCGTACGAGGTCAAGCAACTGTTCGACCTGATGGACGCCATGCGGACGCAGGAATAGCCGTGCGCAAACCTCGGACTGAACCCAACTCGTGCGATCACCCAGCAGGCGTGATGGATCACTCCGGCCACAAGCACCCGCCCACGGCTGCCGCGCGTCGTCGGTGCCGGGAAGGCAGACCGCACCCTTCAGGCGAGTGGACCGACGAAGGCTACTGGCCTGAGTACCTGACCGAGTACGACCACGTACCGCCCCGACCGGACCCGTTTGATTCGTGGTGGGCACTGGCGTAGGGGGTCACCGACGCCAGCGGAACAGCTCGGCTACCGCTTTGATGATGCCGGGGCGGTCCTTGGGTTCGGCACCCCGCGTGGCGAGAGCTAGGGCGATGAGTTTCCCCGCGACTAGCACACCGATGACCGCAACGACGACCCAAGGCCCAGTACCGACGAACGGCTCAAGGTTGGCGATCCACACTTCTGACCCCTCCTCCCTGGTCGGGCGAGGGTGCGTCAACCCAGCCCGGCCAGTGCTTCAACACTGGTCTGGCTGAGTCCGCGTTCCGGCGATCGTGGATCTCAGTTCCGAGACGGCACTACCGTCTCAGGTATTGCTGATGGTGCTACCTACCAACTCGGTACGGCTTTAACTGGGCAGCCCTGCCGCCGGAGCACAGAGCGCCACTAAATTCTCGTAGCCAACCTTTGCGCTGTTTACTCTTTATAAGCAGGCTGACCCGATGGACCTCCCAATCCGTCTCGGCGGGCTGCCCGTCAGGCAGCGTACCCGACCGTCACCAAAGGACGCGACGACCGCGCATAGAGACACCTGAGATCGCCACAGAGCCGCTGGTGGGCAGGGGTCGGCGTGTCCGGCGGTGTGGGCAGCGACGGTGACCTCTGGCGAACTCTGAGGAGCCATTGAGAGTCCCAGCGCCATGTATGGTTGATCCACACGACGGATGCCGACGGCAACCGGTCGAGGTCGTGTCGCTTCACCCCTTCGCGTATCGGGCGCGAACCATCGACCGAGGAGAACGCTGCCGGGCACCCCCATGCCCTCGCGGACCTCGGCAAGCGTGTATCCCCGCGAGGGCGGTTTGGACATGACCCGATGCCGCGAGACAAGTACGGCTGGCAACCGGCCAAGGTTGAGCTGTTCAAGCGACGCCTGACGATTCAACAGGTGGCCGAGAAGATCGGCGTACCGGAGCGACACCTTCGCAACGCCCTCGCAGGCAAGACGTACCCCATGCCCGAGGTGCGCAAGGGCCTCCCGCGTCTGCTCGACGTTCCCCTCAGTGACCTGTTCTGCGCCGAGATGCTCGAAGAGAGCTACGACCCGCGCAAGGCGTCGGCGGTGCGGTCGTGACCGCGACGAAGCGGCGGCTGGACTTCCGCCCCCGGACCGTTGCCACCTGCTGGCCTGAGGGCGAGTGGCCGACTCCCGAGCCGTTCGAAGAGGTCGCCGCGCAGGACGCCGTGCGGTCGGCGGTCAAGCAGGGCTTGCCGTCCGTCATCCAGGACCCCGCCTTCGTGGACCAGCAGGCCGTTCTCTGGCGCAAAAGGTGAGGGCTCCCACACCAGCGGAATGTGAGAGCCCCCGACAACAGCAACAACGAGAAGGTACGTGAATCATATGTCTAACTCCGAAACTCCCCAAAACGGAGCAAGCAAGCACCGGATCAACTTCTACCCCCGTCCGCTGTCGCCGATGGTTGTCGAGGCAATTCGCCTGACTGGTCGGACTGCGGAGACGAAGGAAGACCGGGCACTTCGCCAGATCATCGCCGAGAGGGCCAAGAGCGCAGGCGATCACGGAACGATCCTGTTCGTCCTGTGGGAGCTAAACCAGGTCGACACCCCAGCCGAGCTGGAGATGTTCTACCGGAGCCTGCGTCCGTACGTCGCGCACGTCCCGAAGTACGCAGCCCTGATCGATGAGATCTACGCCGAGATGTGGCAGCACTTCACCGGGGGGCACTCGTGAACCGCGACCAGGCGGCGCGCTACCTGCGCCGGATGTTCGGCAGCCACACCGGGCATGTTGCGGTGGCAGCCAAGAGGACCGATCAGACGAACCTGCCTTACCGTGAGCGGTTCGAGTGGCCGGGGCAGCAAGACGACATCCTCGACTGGGCGGAAGCCGAGTCCGCCAAGGGACACAACGTCTTCGTCATCCCGGCGCTGCGCGACAACCGGGGCGAACCCAAAGCGGGGGCGGGGGTCAACCTGCGGTGGCTGTGGGCTGAGGTCGACTGGCAGATGGTGCCGGAGTCCAAGCGTGCGGAGGTCGAAGTCCGCATCAAGGAACTGGCTACCTTCGCCGTTCGCTCGGGGTCGACGCACGACAGGCGCAGGAACGTCCACGTCTACGTGAAGCTGCCCGGTGTGGTGTCCCTGGACGAGCACTACCAGCTCAACACCGGGCTCAAGGAGCATCTGTACGCGGACGCCAAGCAGAGCGACGCCGCCTACCTCCGGTTGCCCGGCACGTTCAACCACAAGACGTCCGACCCGGTGCCGGTGGTTATGGTCCGGGGCACGGGTGAAGCGGTCTCTAGCGACGACCTGGAGCGCCTTCGCACGCACGCGGTACGCCGGTCGTCCGCCCCGGTCGAGTGGGAGCAGGTCGACGTATCTCGCGTTCCCAAGCGATGGAAGCGTCTCGCCCACACGGAGCCCGGATGTCACCCGGTGGCGGACAGGTCTGCGGCTCTCTGGGCGATCATCGGGGACCTGATCAAAGCAGGGCTCACCAAGGACGAGATCCACACCCTCATGGATGACGCGCCGTTGAGCCAGGAGCGGAACAACCCCGAGCGCGTACACCAGGACATCGAGAAGCGGTGGGCCGACGGAGAAGCGCCCTCGGGTGATGAGGACCCGGCCCCCGACGACGGGGAAGCCATCGAAGAGCTAACCCCGGATGAGGTCAAGGAAGCTGAGGATGAGGAGGACGAGAACCTCGTACTCCAAGAGATGCGTCTTCTCCGGGCGAAGGATGAAGCCCGTCGGCGCCTGGCCGAGGAGCGCATGGCGGCTGAGTTCCGCGAGCCCGACCGCGACAGCTACGGCACCCTGGCCGACCTCAACAAGCTGGACCTGCCGCCGGACGAGTACCTGGTAGGTCCGGCCGAGGGCGACGCGAAGGGACTGCTCGGCGCGCGGCATAACGCCGTACTGATCGCGCAGTACAAGTCCGGCAAGACCGTGCTCGCTGTCGACCTGGCGCGGTGCCTGGTGGACGGAGAGCCGTTCCTTGGGTCGTTCCCGGTGGTCCGTTCGCGGGTGGGGTTCTGGTCGCTGGAGGTCGAACTACACGAGCTGCTGAGGCACTT
The DNA here is from genome assembly GCF_044755745.1 of Micromonospora sp. NPDC092111. Lineage (NCBI taxonomy): Bacteria > Bacillati > Actinomycetota > Actinomycetes > Micromonosporales > Micromonosporaceae > Micromonospora > Micromonospora sp. NPDC092111. Next base: position 169,801 of record NZ_JBIVRQ010000012.1, on the reverse strand, counting down.
CATCCAGCCCGTAGGCGTGAAGACGGCAGGCTCGCTGGCGGTGTGGGACGGAGTCGGCCGACCGGTCAACATCCTGTCCGAGCCGGGTAAGCGGTGGACGATCAACTGGCTGCGTCAGCACAAGGTCGACGTCTGGATGGTCGACAGCTTGGCCGTCCTGGCGGTCTGGGCTGGCGTGGACATCGACAAGGACAACGGCCAGACCCGTGCACTGTTCGCCGCGATCGATGAGATCAAGCGCGAGGCCGCAGTCAAGGTGTCGTTCGTGTTGGCCCACACCCCGCGTGCCGAGATGGAGGAGGGCAAGGAGCGTGCGCGGGGTGCGTCTGCGATCGATGAGCACGCGGGCGCTCGGTGGATCTTCACGGTTCACGGCAGCACCCGGTTCCTGAGGATCAACGGCCGAGGCGTGGAGCTGAAGCAGACGTCGTTGGTCTGGGACGAGGAAACCCACCGGTCCTCGATCGGCACGGCGGGCACCCGGGACGAGGTCGTAGACCGCGACGTGTACTACCGCCTCGCCGCGTTCGCGGAGGCCAACCCCGGCCTGTCCAAGTCCCGGTTCAAGGCGGCGGCTAAGCACATCTTCCCGCCTGGCAAGAAGAGCGGGAAGGCAGCGGGGGACCTGATCGATGAGGCGATCTTCTACGACTTCCTCCACGAGGGCCAGGGCTCGCAGAGGAGGGAGAAGCGGATGAAGGCCGGTCCGGCGTACCGAGGGGAAGTACCGGTCAAGCCGGAGGGCGGGGCCACGTCGCGGGTCATTCCGTCGGCGGAACGACCGGGGCGACGTAGCCGAACGACCGGCCACCGGTAGGCGGAACGACCGGGGACCAATGTGGACGCACAAACGGCGTCGGGTCGTTCTGGCTACCGTTCGCCTACCGGTCCCCGGTCGTTCTGGGTCGTTCTGGGTCGTTCCGAACAACCCGGTTGGGTCGGTCGTTCCACGTATATACGGAACGACCAACCGACATGACCAATTGATGAGGCAAGTGACCGGAACGACTGGAGGGGCCCGCACACCCGAACGGTGGGTGTGGGGGCTGTCCTAAGAGTTCTTCGATGCCGCTTAGCTCTCGTTCCTGAGGCCAGTTGTCTCACCGCTTCTCACGCTGTCGGAACCGTCCACCCACCCGGCCCACCAGCACGCGCGGGAAGGGTCTCCAGGTCGCCGTAGAGCCCACGAACACCCGTCGCGGGTGTCCCACACCACCCCGGACCGCGCCAATGTCTCTGGGGCGGGCTGAAGATCCGATCAAGAGCCCTGCGACATGCTCTCGGCGTCGAGGTAGACGAACAGGCCGTTGATCAGCGGCAGCGACTCGTTCGGGTCGTACTCGATGCCTACCGGCTGGTCCGGCGACACGTTGCCCGCGCTCTGTGCGAGGTTCACGAAGCGGATCAGCTCGCCCCAGGTGAGCTGGTTGTCAAGGTCCAGGGTGACCTTGAGGTTCCGGTCAGTCTTCTCGAAGTCATCAGCCACCCGTCGATCCTCGCAGCAGTAGGTCATCAGACCAAGCCAACGGAGCGGCGACCGCTCGTAACTCACCGGCTAGCTTTCAGCGGGGTGTGGTGACCTCGATTGACGTTAGGGGACCGGCACTGCCTTCCACTCCGGGTGGCCCTCCCAGCGCACCCAAAGCTCATTCGGCTTCGGCCCTCCATACATGGGGATGAGGAAGATCTCGGTCGAGGCGTTCGGTGCAATCTCCTCGACCTTCGCTGCACATCTGACGACGCATTTGATGCGCGACTGGTCGATCTCCACTTCGCGGGCAGTGTCCGTGCCGATGTTACGGAGAACGTAGGTATTCTTCGACCGTTGCTCGACCCACCAGGCCACGTACGGGGGGGCAGCGCCTTCCATGTTGCCGCCCTCGGTCCACGAGTCTGGCCGCTTGTCTGGAGGTGAAACGCCTGCATCGGCGGCGGCCTCGGCAAGCTCAACCTGGCGTTCAGCGGCGGCGGCCTGCCGAACCGCTGCCTTCGCTGAAATCTCGGATGCCTGCGCGGAGGTCTTCGCGTACTTGAGGGCGAATAGGGCAATGGCCCCGGATCCTAAGGAGACGAGGAACGCCGCCCAGGCCGGGGCATCCCCCCAGTCGACGCCGGACTGTGCGCTGAGGGTCCACACCAAGGAGATCAGGGTTAGAACCCCGCTGGCTGCGAGCCAAAGGGTTAGTCGGCGGGCGATCCAGTCCATGAGCGCGGTCACCTTGCTATCTTGACGGGCCGTGTCCAGGGCGAGCCGCCCCACCCGGCCTCGGGCAGCCATCTCCAAGGGCGCTGAGGCGACCACCACGAAGCGTGACCGGTGGTGTGGACAGCCAACGTGCGTCGGGTGTAGCGCGGCCCTACTTCTTCCGCTTGGCGAGTTCCTCCAGCGCTTCCGCTCGCCGGTGCTGCCACTCCATGAAGCGCTGTTGGGCCCTCTGCTCGGTCATGACCGGTTCTAGGATGTGACCACCGAAGAGAGCGCGACCGGTGATCTTCGCGTTCACTTCTTCCAAGGCGTCTGCAATCTTGACGCGAAGTTCGATCAACTCGACCTCAAGCTCGAAGAGGTGAAGCATCCGGTCTTCGAAGAGAAGAATACCTCCGGCCGGATAGAACACTCGGATGCCTACCGCCTTCGATGGCGTTCCCTGGTCCGGCGGAGTTTTCAGAACGTTGCGATCCGTGATGTACCAGTCGGAAAAGCACTCGGCTCCACCCGCAAGATGGCGATCGAAGTACTCGTCATAGTGTTCGTAAGCGTCGCGCACTGCCTTTACGTCGAGGATGTGGCAGTCGTCCTCCACGTTGAGCATGTCTCGCAGCTTCTTGCCTCGGTCGTCGGCGAACTGTTGGCTCTGCTGCTTGGTCATGCTGCTGTGGTACGGCTTCTTCACAATGCTCGGCTTCAACAGGCGAGCGATGCAGATGGCGGCGAAGAGAGTGTTCTGAAGTGCTCCCCATACCTTCGGGTCTCGCGGGTCCTTGGTGTCCCGGCCACGCATCACCGCGAGGTAGATGCTATTGATTGCCAACTCGGCCTGTCGGTCGAGTTCCTCCAGGTAGTAGCTGTCGGTCGCCGCCTGGCGGGCTTCGTCGCTGGTGAACCCGACGCTTGCCAAGGGTATGCGCTTCTCCTCAGTCACCCTGGCAGTATGTCCACGCTGGACTTTCGCGGCAACCCGTTACTGACGCTCTTTGTATGAAAATAGCTGGCTGCCGTCAGAGGTGGGACGCGGACCGCTGCGCTAGAAGGTGTTGAGCATGGTTGACCAGGAGGATTGCAGCACGTACCCCCGAATGCAGCAGTTCTGTGGGGGCCGTTACCCGGTACGTGCCGACGCCTGGCTCGTGCGACCCGACCATCTCCAAGTCAAAGAAGGGGAGCATCCAACTGTCGCCATGCGCTACGGCGCTGCACATCTTCCACATGATGTAGACGAGGTTGGTCTCGCCGTCGACAAGCTCGGTGACCCGGCCTGCTTCGTTCAGGTAGTCCTCGTAGAACGGCTTCCCCTTCAGTCTCGCCCGATTGATGCCGGCTGCGTCGACAAGACCGAAGACCCGATCCCTCCGGCGCTGGATCGTTCCGCCGTCTGGGCGATGGGCTTCCTTGATTAGGGATTCGGCCTGCTTGATGCTTGCCAGTTCATACCAGAGGCGGCGTCGAATGCGCTCTTGGCGGTTGCCCGGAGCCAGCATCCAGATGGCCGCAGAGGCGTTCTCCAGCGCGCCGCGCGTCAGGGTGAACGGGGCGTAGGTGTGGAGGCCGATCTTCCCGTCGTCCGTTCCGGTGAGCGCCATCCTCATCGAGTGCAGGTGGTCTACGGCCACCCCAATGGAGTAGATGACGGCGTGGCTGATCTGGTGGGGGTCCGTCCGCGCGTTATCCGTTGCCAGCGAGCTACCCGGCTCAGCCGGGGGCGAGTCCTGTTCCGCCCACCGCTCGGCGACCCGCAGTTGCTCCAAGAGATCGTGGATCAACTCCCGCTCTTCGTTCGTCACAGCCGGCCACCGTACGCCGCGTCTGCCGGTGTGTGCCAGTCGATTACAGGGCCTACTCCTCTGCGTCTTTCCGTAAAATGAGGGATTGCCGTCGGTCGCGGCCAAACCTTCGCGGAGGCGGGATGAAGTCCGGGATCTCTTCTACTTCCTCGCGGATCAAGAGTCCGTCGTACTTGGCGCGCTCCTCTTCGCTCGCGTTCCCCCATGCCCTCATGCAGCCGTCTACCAAGACTTCTTCGCCGCTGCCAAGGGTCAAAACGATGTAGAACACCGAGGCGATCACGCCATGCTCGCTGAGAACCTGGTCCAGGAAGTAGCTCATCCCTACCCGCTCGTGGACGAGGATCGCTTCTTCCCCGGGATCAAGCCGTTTCGGTAGATGGTCGCCCCATGCGGATGCACCGGGCTGCGGCTCAAACGTGAAGCCGTTGTCGGGTGCAAGCTGGCCGCTGTAGTGACAACGGGAGACCGTTACTGCCGTGCGGCCCGTGTTTCTGACGAAGACGGCATTCACCGGTAGCTTCTTCAGCTTCTCCGGCTCGGGTCGCTTACGTCGCTTCCCCTTGCTGGGCTTCTGCCCGGGAGCCTGGTTGAGCCGCGTGAGGGTTGACTCTCCGCCGACGAACTTAGCCCTCAGGATGCCAAGATCGTCCACCTCACCGATGGCAAGCTTCGCAGAGATCTTCGAACCAGTTCGTCGCCAAGAGATCACCTGCCAGGTCAGCGCTGCTATGGCAACGAGGACGCCAAGCGCTGCGACCGCCACAGTGATCTTCTGGGCATCAGTCATGCCCGCATGGTAGGGCGGAAGGTCAATGGGGGTTAGGTGTTCATCCTGACGGAAACCTGACTGAACAGCCGTGCCCTTCGTTTAGGTGAATGGCTCTTGAATCAAACTTCCAGAATGTGCGGCAAAATGATCCCCGGAACGTTTTTACGGACCGGAAGGGGCGCTATGGGCGCTCGGGGAAAGCTGCCGGAGTTCCCGGTGTCGCTCGACGTTTCGATGTCGGAGGCGCAGCGGTTCCGATTGAAGAGCCTTGCCGCTCGGCGTTCGGATTCCTTGGCGGGAACCGTGCGCTGGCTGGTGGACAAGGAATGGGAAAGCCGAACGACTAGCGAAGGGGTGGACAATGCCGCACGAGAGGGCTGACGAAGAGGGCCGCGTGAAAGCGCTGGCCCTGTTCCATCGAACGATCAGCGAGGTGGAGGACGCCATCTTGCAGGCGAAGGCCCGGCAGGCGTACCGGATGAAGGAAGACCCCGCCGAGGAACAGATCGTCGACACGGAGGAACTGGCGAAGCGAATCCCGGCGATGCGTCAGGTGACCGGTCAGTGAATCCCTACCAGTCGGCCACCGACCACCTGAGTTCTCTCGTCGATCGGACGGGCGAAAGCGAGTTCGGTGGTGTGGGCACCGACCCGCAGCCGTACCCGCACCAGCCGACCGCCTCGGAGAGGCTCCGGGCGATCTACCAGACCGACCCGACCGACCACCTGGCGCACGTCGACACGGACCAGCAGGCGCCTTCACCACACGGGAGCTACTGATGAACCTCAACGTCACACGGCTCGCTGACATGCGGGCGGAGATCGACCAGGCGGAACTCAACGCGGTCGACCGCGACGTGCTGGAGCGGGCCTACGCCGCCGCTCGGAAGGAGTGGCGGGTCCGGAGGAAGAAGCAGTACCGGGCCGGGATCGAGGCCCGTGACGAGGCTGACGAGGAGCTCGTCTACCGGGCGAAGAAGGTGGGACCGAAGGAGCTTCGGCAGCTCAAGACGGACCTGGAGGAGGGACGGCTCACCCCGCAGGAAGCCGAGGGCAGGATGCGGAACTTCGTCGCGGAACACGAACGCCTGTCCAACCTGCACCGGTCGCTGATCGAGGACGACAACCAGCTCGCTGACCTCCACGCCAAGCCGCTGCACAAGTTTCAGGAAGAGGCCGAGGCGGACCTGACGGGAAGGTTCCCCGTCATGGCGAACTCCGGACGCACGCTGGGCGACTACGTGCGCCAGGTGCAGGAGCAGGGGAACTGACGACCGGGGGAGGGTCGGGCTACTGCGCCTGGCCCTCCCTTCGCGTACGGGAGGTGTGGTGTGGGCAAGCGGGAACTTTCGCGGAAGCCGTCCCAGATCCGTAATCGGCTGAGGCGAGGCACGGACCGGGCGCGGGACCTCACGATGCTCGTAGAGATCGGGTACAAGCCTGTCTCTGAGTGGGATAACGAGGAACTGGCGAGAGGCCGACCGCGAAACAGTCAAGGTTCGTTTTCTGGCCCGTCGCCCTCGTGGGTATCCGAGGCCGTCCAAGCTGAGGCGTTGAAGAGGCTCAAGGAGACGACGTTCTCCGCGCTCATGGCGCACTCGGAAGCCCTGATGAAGGTTCTCGTCGAGCTGGCGACGGACCCCGAGACTCCGGCCAGCGTCCGGGCTGACGTCGGCAAGTTCGTCTATGACCAGTTGCTCGGCAAGGCCAAGCAGCGTATGAAGTTCGACGCCGAGCTGTCCCCCCGCGAAAAGCAAGCAACGGCTATCGCTGCGGCCATCGTCCTAGACGACGGGCTGCCGCAGGACAAGCCGATCGTTCTGGAGGGCCAGTTCACCGAGGAGGAGCCGTGAGGAACCTCCAGGCGGTAACGGACACGTACAACGGGCTCAACGCGCTCTGCTTCGGGGGTCGGTTGCGGCCGTGTCTGATCCGCCTCGCGCCCTCGATCGTCAATGAGCACGGGCAACGGCTCGCGGGTGCATGGAACCAGGAGGACTGGTCGATCGGCATCGACTCGGCGCTCCTGGACTACCCGCGTCTGCTGGTCGGAACGCTCCTGCACGAGATGACGCATCAGGAGTGTTGGCAGCAGGACCGGATTGCCGGTCACGGTCCCTTCTTCGTCGCAGCAGCCTCACGGGTCGCTGCCCTGCTCGACATCCCTGCGCCCACGTCGAACACGGCCAGCACCTGGCCTTACCCCGTACCCCGGCAACTGTTGAAGGAGTTCTGAGATGACTGCCGAACCTGGCAAGGTGATCGAGTTGGGTCACCATCTGGACGGCACCGGCCAGCCGCCCCGCGTGGGCTTGCAGTTCTACTACCCCAATGGCCAGATCATGGCCCGCTTCGGGCAACTGCCGGACGGTACCGGCCGTGTGGGCATGGAGATCTGCGACGAGACGGGCGCAGTGAAGGTAATCGCGGGAGAGATGGCCGATGGCCAGTACGGCCTGGCTGCCGTTAACCCGCAGACCGGCGAGACTGTAGACCTGGCTCAGTTGGCCTTCGGCATGAAAGGTGCGGAGCAGGGCAGCTCCATCCAGGTAGTTGGGCGGTCGGACAACAACTACGACTACGTCACCGATCCCACCTACCCCGGCCCCACGGTCAGCAACGTCCTCATTGGGCCAGCCAAGCGGGCGCTGGTCCACCTCTCAGGGAACATCGGGTACTGGTCTCCCGGCACGGACAGCCGGACGGGCAAGATGTCCTTCCGCGTGATCGATGACGTGACGGGTCAGGAAACCTACCCGCCAATGGACGGCACGGCGTTGATCTATGACTCCAACGGCAGTAGCGGGACCATCTTTCAGGCCGGGACCTCGATCCTCGTCCCCTCCTGGGCCTTCCCCGTGGCGAACCGGACCTACACCTTCGAGGCTCGGTACCAGGTCCGATCCTTCAACAGCACGAAGATGTACTTCCAGAACCGAGCGATGGTCGTCCAGCCGTTCTGACCCACGCGGGTGTGGCCGGTACTTCCGACACGCCACCCCAACGCCTCTGCGGACAACTGAATGCCCTTAGCCAGCGCCTCCCGCCGTCACGGTCGGGGGGTGTTGGTCAGTGAACGGACGTCGGCTGTACCGGTCGACGCCCATCAGACGTCCACCGGGGTCCGGACGGTGGCGACATGAATACTCTTCGCATCGATTTGCACCACCAGGACGCGCGTACCGTTTAGGGGTACACCGACCCACCCCTCAGTCCAGTTCGACCGTCTGCGTGGACCTGAGGGCCGTTGGTGGGCACTGTTGCGGGTGGTGTGTCTGGGGTGTGAGGTAGGCTCGTGGCATCGACCTCTCTGGGGAGGGCCGGCCTCGCGGCCGGGGGCATCGCGCCATGCGTTGTCGAGGTCGGGGGGTGGAAGGGTTCTGGCTTTCAGGAGGACCTTCGAAGATCAAGTTCCGGGGGGAGCTTCGTTCAGCACGCGGACGCGAGGTGTGGATCTGGCGGTCCGGCGACCGCTGCTGCTCACTAGGCGATCTTGAGGCATCGTCGCCGGCGGGTGACTACAGAGCGTTGCGAAGAGCGCGAGGGTGATGATCACCCGTGCGCGGGTGAGCTTCTTCCTCCTACTAGATGTAGCGGCCTACAAACTAAATAGACTCAACATCTAGTAAGTACGCGGATGTAGTTCGACTTGACGGCATCGAGATCTACCCCTACTGTGAGCAACGAGAACGAGAAGAGCCCCGGCCAGATGCCGAGGTTCGACATCCGTCCGGGGCTCGTGCAACTTGCTAGGGCTGCACTTGAACCATACAACTGGAGTGGCGAGGCCGGGGCTCTGCCCCCGGTCACGTTCCTGTTAACGGATGACTCGGCCTCGCGCGCATCCGCTGCTGAGACGGCGGGCGCAGGAGGGCAAGTCGATGCAGTTCCAGATCTTGCGGGCGCAGGGCGCCCAGCCTTACTTCTGGCGGGTCATCGCCGACAACAACCGCGAGCTGGCGAAGTCGGAGACGCTGCACAACAAGGCCGACGCAATCAGCGCGGCGCAGAAGCTCAAGACCTCGGCGTTGAGCCTGCGGTTCGAGGTGTTCCTCTCCAACTCCGGCAGCCAGCCGTGGTCGTGGCGCGTGTGGAGCACCAACAACCGGATCTTGGTCGCGGCGTCGGAGACCTACACCAACTACACCGGCGCTCAGCATGCGGCGGATGTCGTGAAGTGGGGTGCGGGTTCGGCCCAGATCGTCGACCTGACGACGGCTGGCTCCCACATCTGACAGTGGCGGAGTTGCCCCTGGCGTGAGATTTCCTCGCGCTAGGGGCTCTCTGCTTTCTGGCACTCGTGCCTCTAGTCCTGAGTGTCCTCATCAGTCGGGCGGGGCTGCCGGTGCTCCTTAATCCACAGCTCGACGTCCTCGGCCAACCACACCTTCATGCCGCGAAGCTCCTGGTACGGCTTCGGGAAGGTGGGGTACCGGGCAAGCTGCTGGAAGCGCTGCCGCGAGACACCGAGGCGCTGAGCGATCTCGTAGGGCCCCATGAGCTGCCCCGGCCCTCGGTCCATACGTCGAACGTATGCAGACCAGCCCTATCCTTTTGGCTATAGCCGGTTGACTAGACCATCGGTTACGCGCGACGGTGGACACATGACGCGACACGTCCCATACGGGGAGTATTTAACCGCCGTAGCTCTGACCCTGGCGCGCAGGCATCGGCCGACCTGGAACCACCTGCTCAAGCGGGTGACCTGTCGGTGCGGACGGGACCTCCCCTGCTACGCGAAGTACCGCGTCCCGATCAATCGGGGGCACTGGCCGGAGGGATCATGATGGTTCCCGTGCACCGCGAGGCGCCCTTCCCGGTGTTGCTCGCCTGGGCTTGTCTGGACCGCCACCACCACAAGCGCTGCTCTCGATGCGCCGAGGCCGACCTCTGCCCGGCGGTGGGGGAGGCCCGCGCCCGGATCAAGGAGTGGCGTAAGGCCCGCGCTCTGCTGGGGTGGACCCGATGACCACACCCCGAGCCGGTGACCTGGTGCAGGTGACCCGCGCGGCTAGCGTGCAGTTCATCAACCCGATCATGTTTCGAGTCATCCGCGTGCTCGACTGGATCACCTACGACGGGTGGATCTGGCTCGACGGCTACCAGCTCGACGCCAAAGGCGAGGCAGTGGCCCGGCGGTCGATCTTCGTGCAGCCGGCGGGGTTGGTGGTCCAACGACGAACCGCCCCCGTGCCGGTCGGGCAACAGAGGCGGTCCAGGTCGCCGCAGAGGCGTTAACCCACCGGTGCGGGTGTCGTCGGGTGTGGGTCGCCACCGGACCGCCTCAGAACGCCTCGGATCGTGGAGCTGTGCCACCGGTCGCCACCGTGCGCGGTCGGTACCCGATCGGCGTTGAGCTGCTCAGCGATGGCCCGGAGGGTGTGGCCGCTGGACCTCAATCGACGGATGCGCCGGATGACGGGCTTCGGGACGAGGATCGGCCGACCGAGCTTCACGCCGGACTCCTTGGCCTCCGCGAGGGCTTCCACCGTGCGCTGGCTGATGATCTCGCGCTCCCACTCGGCAACGCTCATGACGATGTTGGCGACCAGGCGGCCGTTCACGGTAGACGTGTCGATGCCGAGATCCAGCGCGACGACCGACCATCGCTGCTTCTTCGCCACCCGTAGAACCTGGGCGAAGTCGGCCACCGACCGCGATAGCCGGTTGAGCTTGGCGACGACCAGGCCATCAGCCTTCCCGGCCGCGAGCTGATCCAGAGCCCACGTCAGGCCAGCCCGGCGGGTGTGGGCACCCGTAGCGCCATCGTCGGCAGGCGCCCACACCAACCGCCAGTCGTTCGCATCGGCTGCACGCTCGATGATCGTGCGCTGTGCCTCGATCCCGTACGCCGGATCGTCCGGGCGCTTGCGGTTCTTCTTGGAGCGCCGGACGTAAGCGAGCATCGTGCGGGTCACCGCATGTCACCCCCGACCGGTGGGTCACAGTCCGGGCCACACGTGCACACCTCGCCGGTGTCCCGGTTGCACGGCTCGCAGTCGAGGTCGCAGGGGGAGGGGAGCCGGGGGAAGTCCCCGGCTCCGTCCACGCAGGTCACTTCTTGGCGGCTTCCTGAGCGGCCTTGTGGTTGGCCCGGCAGGCCGACCGACCGGCGAGGGTGCGGTCGTGACCGCAGTCGGAGTGATCCAGGCGGCCCTTGTCGTTGACCTTCGGGGCGAACTCCGGCTTAGCCGCGGTGGCCTTCGCCTTACCGATGGTCATGGGCTTCGCGGGGGTGGTCGGCTCCGTCACGGTGTCCTCCTCGGTTGGTGCGCCCCGGTGGCGCAGCAGCAACGTAAGAGGGGCCGCTGACCAGTCCTAACCCCTTCCCATCTGGTCTGAGACTTGGCCTTCAACTGGCGGGAATGACGGACCGCGAGGTCAGCGTTACAGTCGATCGGTAGATGATCACGAGGGGAGTACTGAGTGGAGCTTCACAAGCTGTTCGACGCGGTGCTGGCAGCGGAGAGTCGGGACCAGTGGTCGAAAATTCCGATCTGGGGCTCGGACGGGGGACCGGTGGGCTTGGTGGGCTGGCGGGAGCAGGTCGCCGCCGAGCGCGGCCGGTGGCACCCTCGCTTCCACACGTACCACTTCGTGAACAAGGACCAGGTCGAGCTTGCCCTGGCGTGGGGGTACGAGCTCAACGATGACGACGACCGCGAGAGCACCCCGGAATGGGCTGAAAGGTTCCCGCTCAACAAGCAGGTCCACCCCTTCTACGCGGACATCTTGTGGAACGGTGCGCCGGTCTATCGCACGCTGCTCTGGGGTGTGGATCAGCGGCGGGGGTACGTGCCGAACCCTGACCCGATCTTCCGTGACCGTGAGCCGGGCGAGGACGCGGAGCTTGAGCGTTACGAGGTGTCCTCGACGCTGGCTCAGTTCGCGGAGCTCTTAAAGAACCTGGCCGGTCCCGCATCCTTCGACACCGACTACTACTGCCGTCAGGCGGGCTTCACCTTCGTCGACCGGGGTTGGTTCTAGCGTTAACGGTGCCGGGCCGGGGTGGATCGATGGTCGTACCCTGGCCCGGTGCTCGCTGAGGAAGCCCCAAAGGTCACGGACTGGATGCAGGCATGGGGCAGCCTCGCCGGCCTGGTGATGTCAACGGCTGCCGTGATCTTCACGGGTCTGCTGTTCCGTCACGAGATCCGCGTCCGGCGTGAGGAGAAGCAGGACGCCGAGGCATCGCAGGCTCGGCTTGTCGTGGCAACGCTGACCGGGATGGCTAAGTCGTTCGGTTCACGCGGCGGTCACGACATGATGGGTTACCGGATCATGAATTTGAGCAGCGCACCCATCCTCGACGTGACGATCCGACACGTCTGGGAGAACAACCCGATGGGGCCGCCGCACCGGATACCTGTTCTCGTGGGCGAAGAGGAGGGGCAGCTACCCGTGTGGCGGGAGCTGGGGAAACCCTTCAAGAAGATCGTTGAAGAGGGCTCGTACGTCGAGATCCTGTTCACCGACGCCAACGGGCACAAGTGGAAGAGGGTGGATCTCAATTCTCCGGTGCGTGTTGTACCTCGGCAGTACACCGAGCCGTCCTTGGCGCGAGTGATGGCGACACTGGCTGTAGGCGTAGGGGTAGCAGCGGCCCTCGCAGCCGCAATCACTGATCTCGTCCGGTAGTCAGACCAGCCGCGTTACGGTCATAGCGCCGGAACCACCTTCTCGCCCTTGAGCGTCCGAACCACGAACGCCTTCCGCATGTAGCCCCACCCCTCGGTGAAGCCGGTCACGTCGTACCGCGTCCCGTCAGCGTCGGTCCAGTGGTCTCCAATCTCAATCGCCATGTCGTGTGGCCCGATGAGGTGATAGTCGGCCTTGCGGACCACACCTCCGGCGAGCGTCACGTCGGGTCGCTGGTCGTAGTTGAGCAGGGACAGCTTGAACCGCTGAGAGGCCCGTGGCGTGCCGTCGGTATACGATGCCGCCCCGGACGCCGTTACGGTCTTCACACGCGGAATGAGAGCCGCTTCCGTGGGGTCGTACGCAACCAGCGCGGCGGTCATCCGCCGTTGGGCCTCCAGCTCGCTCATGCCCGCTCGACCTCCACCGTGAACGACCGTCCGCGCGTGTCGTCGGTCGGGTCCGGGATGAAGGAGTTACCGACCCTCAGCGCCTGGTCGTACAGCTGGCTCAACCGCCGAGACGATCCACTCTCGGTCACGTCCACCAGCCCGGCGTACTTGGCTGCCTTCTCCTTCCAGACTGTTGCGGCAGCCATCTCGATGCCCAGGTCATCGATCATCAGTCCGAGTAGATCACTTGTGTAAGTCTCGTCATCCTCGGACAGATCAGTCATCCGACGAAGGCGAGCCACCTCGTCAATGCTTGCCATACTTGCATTATCACACAGTTGTATAATGCGCCATCTCTTGGGGATCTGCGTTAGTCAATTAAATGAAAGCAGAACTCGGGTCATGGAATCCGTGACGTCTTCACACCAGCCACGTCACGGTTACGCGCTGGGAGAACACCTTCGCGCGGTGGAGTTCGAACCGCCGACGCCAGGCGTCCTCGTCCTCGCCCCGTCGCCTCGGGGGTGCGCTGGTGAACAACCTTCCCGTCTCGGGGTTGATCGGGTGTGGGCCGATGTCGATGCGTTCGATGACCGAGGCGAGGATGGTCCGTCTCCACACGTCGTCACGCTCGGCCCACACCTTCCGCAGTTCGGTACCGGACGGCAGGCGGGTGTGGACCCGAGCAGCGGTCGCCTTGTCCAGTGCGGCCCGGTTGACCTCTAGGCGGTCGGCAAGTCGTGCCCGGCGTCGGCGGTACTCGGCTTCATCGATCAGGTTGTCGTCGCGCTCATCTCCGAGGCGCGTCAAGGCGTCCTCGTCGCGGCGGATGGCCTTCCGCAAGTCACGCTCGGTGTCGTCAACACCTTCCCGGTCGCGGGCCATCGCTGCCCGTAGGTCGGGGGAGTCGAGCCGGGTGAAGACCTGCTCCGCGATGTACTGCTCTAACGGCCTCATGACGATCCGAGCGCGTCCGCAGTTTTTGGTTCCGATCCGACCGGGGTTGCATTCGTAGGTTGGTCCCTCGGTGCGCTTGGCGCTGGTCGACAGCATCCGCCCGCCACAGTGGCAGTAGACCAGTCCCGACAGCATGTACTTGCGCTGATTGGTCTCGCTCTTCTTGCGCGATGGATCGGCCAGGATCTCGCGCACCCGCTCCCAGTCCTCGCGATTCACGATCGGCTTCCAAGGTGTGGGGTAGAACTGGCCGTTGTACTCGCGCAGGCCAGCGATGGCGGGGTTCGTCAGGGCACGCAGGAGCGTCCGGCGCTGCATCGCGTAGTCCTTGCCAATTCCATAGACCGTCTCACCGGCCAGCAACCGGCGAACAGCATCCCTGACCCGTGGCGCGTCGCTGGTGTGGTGCCGGAACCTGACGTACCGAAGCTTGCCCTTGACGATCTCTCGGTCACCGTCGATGCCGAACGGCAGGTTTCCCCCGTGGAACTCGCCGGCCTCGGCCCTCCGTCGTACGTCCCGCTCGGTGCGCTCAGCAATGTCCTCGGCTTCACCAGCGTCCTGAGCGGCCAGGGTGCGCGCGATGCGTCGGCCTTGAGCGGTGGTCAGGTCGAAGCTTGGCGATCGGATGTACTTGAACTCGATGCCGTGGCCCACAGCCAGATCAATCAAGTCCTCGTGCTCGCGGGGTCGACGGGTAAGGCGACCGGTGGTGTAGGCCGCGATGACCTCAAACTGACCGGCCTTGGCGTCAGCCATCATCCGCTCGTAGTCAGGGCGGCGCTTCTTCGATCGGGTCGACGCGCTGATGTCGTTGTCTACGTACTCAGCGACGTACACCAGATTCTCTCGCTCGGCTAACGCATCAAGATCTTCGTCTTGTCGAGTGATGCCTAGCTCTCGGCCCTCTCGGTCATCGCTGATCCGGCGGTACTTCGCCGCACGTCGGGGCGTCATGGAGCCGATCGTACAATGGGTGCATGTTTTCCGGCAGTTCGAGGTGGCCCGCGCGCTCGGGCTCCCGCTGGCCGGCACCCTGCGTCCCGAGCCCGCACTCTGTCGGGGTCTGGAACGCGGCGAGGCCCCGGCCGCCGCCGGGCGCGGCCCGCTCGCCGGGCTCTGCCGTCGGCTCGTCACCGAACTCACCGGCCTGCCGATGCCGGGTGCGGCATGACCGGGCCCGACGAGCTGGCCGCCCGGGTCCGGCAGCGGATCGCCGACGAGGCCACCCCGGTCACCCCGGCGGCGATCGTCTCCGCCGTACGTGCCGAGCCGACCGCGGCCGTCCTCGGCGACACCGCCGTGCTGCGGATCGCCGACCGGGTCCATGACGACCTGGTGGGCGCCGGTCCGCTCGCCCCGCTGCTCGCCGATCCGGAGGTCACCGACGTGCTGGTCAACGGCGTCCGGGTCTGGGTGGACCGGGGATCGGGTCTGCGTCAGGTGGCGCTGCCGCTGGGCTCGGTCGACGACGTACGCCGGTTGGCGCAGCGGCTCACCGCCAGCGCGGGTCGTCGCCTCGACGACGGCTCCCCGTACGCCGACGCGCGACTGGCCGACGGCACCCGGCTGCACGCCGTACTGCCCCCGGTGGCGACCGACGGTCCCTATCTCTCCCTGCGCACCTTCCGGCAGCGCCCGTTCACCCTCGACGAACTGGTCCAGCAGGGCACCGTGCCACGTCCGGTGGCCCCGGTGCTCGCCGCAGTGGTCGCCGCCCGGCTGGCGTACCTGGTCACCGGGGGTACCGGCTCGGGCAAGACGACCCTGCTCAACACGCTGCTGGGGCTGGTTCCCGCGACGGAGCGGATCGTGCTGGTGGAGGACGCCGCCGAGCTGCACCCGGTGCACCCGCACGTGGTCGGCCTCCAGGCCCGGACCGCCAACGTGGAGGGTTCCGGCGCGGTCGGGCTGAGCGAGCTGGTCCGGCAGGCGCTGCGGATGCGCCCCGACCGGCTGGTGGTGGGCGAGTGCCGGGGCGCGGAGGTGGTCGACCTGCTGGCCGCGCTCAACACCGGGCACGACGGCGGGGCGGGCACGTTGCACGCCAACACGCCGGCCGACGTGCCGGCCCGGTTGGAGGCGCTCGGGCTGCTGGGCGGGCTGCCCCGGGCGGCCCTGCACGCCCAGGTCACGGCGGCGCTCCAGGTGCTGGTCCAGGTCCGTCGGGGCCCGACCGGCCGGATACTGGAGTCGATCTGCCTGCTCCTGCCGGAAGGGCCTGAGCGGCTGGTCACCGTCGTACCGGCCTGGGTCCGGGGCCATGGTCTCGGGCTGGCCGGCCGACCGCTCGCCACCCTGCTGCGGGATCGGGGGGTGGCGGTGCCGCCGATCCTCTGCGAGCCCTGGCCCGGCTCGGCGGGGCCGGCATGAGCCCCACGCTCTGGGTGGCGACCGTCCTGCTGGCCGGGGCGGCCGTGGTGGTCGCCTGGCCGGTGCGCAGCAGCCGGCGTCGCCGCCGCGCCCTGCTCGGGCCGGCACCGAGATCCGCCGGGCCGGCGGACACCACCCCACCCGGCTCCCGCCTGCCGTGGCCCGGCCCACTCGCAGTGGACGGGCCCGCCGTGGCCGGGTCGGGCCGGTCCACCGCCTCGACGCTGGCCCGGCTCACCGCCTCGACGCTGGGCCGGTCCGGTGCCGGTCCGGCCCTGCCCGGATCAGCCGAGGCACCGGGCGACGCGCCGGCCGCGCCGGCCGCTCCGATCCTGGGCCTGTTCCTGCCAGGGCACGTCCGGCGTGGGCCGCATCCCGTGCGGCTCGGGCGGCCGGGCAGGTCGACGGTAGGTCGTCCGGGGGCGATCCGGTTCGGCGGGGCGCTGCGCCGGCTCCGGCCGGTGTGGTCCGGGGCCGGACGGCCGCGTCGGGTCATGTTCCTGGTCGGGTTGGTCGGCGCCGGTACGGGCGTGCTCACCGCGGGTCCGGTCGCCGCCGTCCTCCTGGCCGGTTACGGGGTGCTCGGCGCGCGCGGACTGCTCCGGCGGCGGGCGCAGGCGCGGGCCGGCCGTGAGCGTCGCCTCCGGCTGGATCGGCTCGCCGCGCTCGCGGCCGACCTGCGGGCCGGCCTGCCCGTTCCGGCGTTGGCCGGCACCGGCGGGTCGGACCGGCTGGACGAGCTTGCCCGGGCCGCCGTCCGGCTGGCCGACCGGACCGGCGCGCCACTGGCCGAACTCCTCGACCGCGTGGAGGCCGACGCCCGGGCGCACGACCGGGGGCTGGCCAGTGCCGCCGCCCAGGCGGCCGGTGCCCGCGCCACCGCCCTGCTGCTGGCCGCGCTTCCGCTCGGCGGGATCGGCCTGGGCTACGGCATCGGCGCCGACCCGTTGGCGGTGCTCCTGCACACCCCCGTGGGCGGCGCGTGCGCCGTCGCCGCGATGGGCCTACAGGCAGGTGGGCTGCTCTGGGCCGAGCGGCTCGGCCGCACACCGGACGGAAGCGCCTGATGTCCCGGGCGGAGCTTTCCGCCGGCTGCCTGGCCGCCGCAGCGCTGCTCCTCGCGGTGCGCGGTGTCCGGCCGGGCCGGCGGCTGTCCGTCCTCACCGAGCGCCGGCCGGCCCCGGCCCGTCGCCGGCCGGCCTGGTGGCCCGATCCGGTGCGACTCGGTGCCGCCCTGGCCGGCCTGGCGGTCCTGCTGCTCGTCGGCGGCTGGTCGGGTGGCCTGGTCGGCGTGCTCACCGCCCTGGTGGCGGACCGGCTGCTGCGCCGGATCGAACCCCGGGCCGCCCGGGACCGCCGGCTACGGGAGGCCGCCGACCTTCCGCTCGCCGCCGACCTGCTGGCGGCGGCCCTGCGGGCCGGCGCGCCGGTCGACCGTTCCGTGCTCGCGGTGGCCGACGCGTTGGGCGGCCCGCTGGCCGACCGGCTCGCCCGGATCGGACGCACGCTGCTGCTCGGCGGTGAGCCGGAGGAGGCGTGGGCGTACCTCGGCCCGGTACCCGGGGCGGACCGGATGGTCACCGCCGCACTGCGCTCCTCCCGCAGTGGCGCCGCGCTCGCCGGGGCGCTCACCCGGGTCGCCGACGACCTGCGGGCGGACCGGTCCACCGCCGCGGAGGCCGCCGCCCGGCGGGCCGGTGTGCTGATCGTGCTGCCGCTGGGCCTGTGCTTCCTGCCGGCCTTCATTCTCGCCGGCCTGGTGCCGGTGATCGTCGCCGTCCTCGGTGACGTGCTGTGACAACCGTCGAGAAGGGAACGACAGATGCGCAAACTCCTCACCCGGCTGCGCGGGGACGCGGGGATGAACACCGCCGAGTACGCCGTGGGCACCCTCGCCGCCGTGGCCTTCGCCGGCATCCTGCTCAAGGTGCTCACCTCGGGCAACGTGCAGTCCGCGTTGACGGCCGTGATCGACCGGGCGTTGAAGTGAGACCGCGCCGGCCGGCCGGCCGGGATCGGGGCTCGTTCACCGCCGAACTGGCGGCCGGCCTGCCGGCGCTGCTCCTGCTCCTGCTCGCCGGCCTCACCGCGGTCGACGCGGTCACCACGAAGGCGGCCTGTCTGGACGCGGCCCGGGAGGCGGCGCTCACCGCCTCCCGGGGCGGGGACGGCGTCACCGCCGGTGCCCGGATCGCGCCGGAGTCGGCGGTCGTCTCGATCTCGGTCACCGAGGACCGGGTCACCGCGACGGTGCGGGCACCGGTCCGCACCCTCGGCGCGAGGCTGCCCCGGATCACGGTCGAGGCCACCACGGTCGCCGCCGTCGAACCCGGCGCACCGGAGCCCCCGCCATGAGTCGTGCCGGTGTCCCGGCCGGTCGCCACCCCCCGACCGGGTCGGCGGTCGAACCGTCGCCCGACCGGGGCGGCGCCACCGTGCTGCTGCTCGCCGTCGGGATGGTCTTCGTGCTGGTCGGGGTGTTCGGGGCGGCGATCGGTGCCGCCCGGGTCGCCCGGCACCAGGCCAGGGTCGGCGCCGACTTCGGTGCCCTGGCCGCAGCGGGTCAGGTGCTGCGCGGTACCGAGGTGGCCTGCGCGACGGCCGGCGAGTTCGCCCAGGCCAACGGCGGCCGACTCACCGGGTGCCGGGTCGACGGTCTCGACGTGGTGGTGACGGTCGAGGTGGCCGTCACCCCGTTGCCGGGGCTACGGCGGGCCGCCACCGTCACTGCCCGCGCCGGGCCGGTTCGTGGTGCACCGGTACGTGGTGAAGCCCGGTGACCGCCCCGGGGCGTACGACGGTGAACCGTGCGCCCCGGGGCCGGCCGGCCGGTCAGCGGCCCTGGAGGGCGTCCAGGCCGATCGCCATGGCGATCACCAGTCGCCGGTCGATCTGCGGGTTCTGCACCTCGACGACGTACCGGTCGCGCAGGCCCCACTTCTTGATCACCGAGAAGACCGGCTGGCCCCCGGCGACGAAGTCGAAGTGGTACGGCAGCCAGGAGAGCGAGTCGACGAACCGGCGCAGCAGCGCCACCGGCATGCTCCGCTCCTGGCCGGTGATCTGCGGCAGGCCGGCCTGCTCGACGTGCCACGTCGAGCGGAGCAGCGACTGGGCGAAGTCCTTGCGGAACAGCCCGATCGGGGTGCCGGCGTGGTCGGTCACGTCGTACGTGGCACCGAGGTCGAGCCGCTGGCGGGCCTTGAAACCGAGCAGCGGGTGCTGCTTGGAGTCGTCGGCGTAGATGGTGACCTGCTCCTTGAAGGCGAGCCGCTTCTGCTGCGCGAACGCCAGCAGTTCGCCCTCGGTGCCGTCCGGCGCCACGGCCCGGACCTCGTACTGGTTGACCATCATCCGGATCCGCTGCCGGACGTGGAACTGGTGCTGCGTCTGCAAACTGTCTAGCTGCATGAGAACTCCTCCGAAGGGTGCGCCGGAGTCTCGCACAACCCGACGCTCAGCGTCCGCCCTCGACGGCCGCCTTCAGCGCCCAGGCGTTGAGCACCTGGTGGATGCCGCGCAGTCGTTCGTTGATCTGCTCCAGGCGTTCCGCCTGAGCCAGTCCGGCCAGCGCGGCACCCAGCGCGATCTGCTGGTCGGGGGTGAGCTTGTCCTGGTCGATGGTGTAGAGCAGGTCGACTGTCTCGGCGATCGTGTCGGCCACGGCTTCTCCTCCGGGTCGGGAAGAACGGCAGCGTCGGCGGTGAGGCGGGCACTCCCGAACATCAATGGAAGCGCTCCCATGCATCATGCCCAGATGTCGCCCGGCTCATGCACGGATCCCGGATCCCGGACCACCCGAGAATGCCACCGGGGCCCGCCACGATCGGAAGTGGCCGGGAGTGGCCCCGGGCGCTCTCCCCGGGAGAGCGCCCGGCGCCCGACCCTTGGCGGGCGCGGAGCCTTTGCCGAGGACGCGCCGCGGCACCGGCACCCCCGGCGCCCCCCAGGACGCCGATGCCCCGGCATCCCTGCTCGACCTGCGCCACCCGCCAACCGGCCGCCGCCAACCGTCGGCCCCGGCCGCGAATGCTCCGGCCCGGACTCGCGTCACGGGAACTTCCGGCCGGTGATTCTCTTGGGCCCTGGTCCGGTTCAGCCCCAGGGATCCAGCGGGACGCCGGCCGGCCTGGCCTTGGCGAGTTCGTTCTCGAAGGTGCCGTCCTTGATGCCGAAGGTGGCACTGCCGAAGTTGTGGTTCACCAGTCGGTCCCGGAAGCCGGGCGGGTAGTTGTCCCAGCCGATCAACGGCGGGTACTGCCACGTGCCCTTGTGGTTCTCCGGCACCTCACCGAAGGCGGCGTGCCGGAAGGCGTGCGTGCTGCCGCCGTCCTTGTGGTAGATCACCTTGGGGTGCTTCCCGGTGTCGTCCCACGGCACGTCGTTGCGGTGCTTGATCTTGTAACTGCCGTGGACGGAGGTGGCGACCCACATCCCCCACTCGCCCTGCACCCACACCACGACGTGCTCCCAGTCGTGCCGGTGGCCGGCGCTGCCGGGCCCCAGCGAGGCCTGGTCCTTCTCGAAGTACAGGGTGTACATGTAGGCGCACCAGCCGTTGTTGCACTTGACCCGCGAGTAGGCGTTGGTGTTGTCGAGATCCCACGAGTCGCGGCAGTGGCCGTTCTCGGCACCACCGAGGGCCAGGCCCGGGGCGATCGTGCCGTCCCGCCCGATGGCGGGGGTGGGGTAGCAGCCGTCGCCGTCGTAGTCGAAGGCCGGCTCGTACGTGCGGTCCGACCACGGTGCGTTCCAGTCGAGGGCCTGGGGTGGATCGGCGTAGGCCACCCCCGGCGCGGTGAAGACCAGCGCGAGGGCGGCCAACGACGCGCTCGCCAGGTAGGACAGCCGGCCGAACCGGCGGTGGCTCCGGCGGCCACCCGGGCGCGCTCCGCCGGGTGGTGCACTGAGAGGTGTCGCCCGCATCGGTGTTTCTCCTGTCGATGTCATGGGAATCGATGGGACATGCTCCCCATAGCATCGATCATTGGCGATCCCAAAGCGACCACCGGTGGTGCGGGTCAGCCGTGGTCGCCGGTGGACCCGGTCGGCGTCCGGTCCTGGCGGGGCAGCGCCGGCACCGACCCGGTCCGCCCGTCGGTGCCAGTAGAAGCAGGAGCAGAAGCAGAAGCAGGAGCGGAAGCGTCGGTGGCCGGCCCACCGTCGCCCGGACGCGCCCGGGCGGGAGCGGAGGCAGCCGCGGGAAGGTTGGCCAGGACCACGTCGAGGACCCGGACCGCGCCCGGCTTCGACAGCGGGTTGTTGCCGTTGCCGCACTTCGGGGACTGGACGCAGGACGGGCAGCCCGCCTCGCACCCGCACTCGGCGATGGCGTCCCGGGTGGCGGTCAGCCAGCCAGCCGCCGTCCGGTACGCCCGTTCGGCGAAGCCAGCCCCGCCGGGGTGACCGTCGTAGACGAAGACGGTCGGTGCCTCGGTGTCCGGGTGGACGGCGGTGGAGAGCCCCCCGATGTCCCAGCGGTCGCAGGTGGCCATCAGCGGGAGCAGCCCGATCGCGGCGTGCTCGGCCGCGTGCAGGGCCCCCGGCACGTCCGCCGCCTCGACGCCGGCTGCCGCCAGGGACTGCGGGGAGAGGGTGAACCAGACGGCGACGGTCCGCAGCTCCCGGGCCGGCAGGTCCAGCGGCCGGGTGTCGATCACCTCGCCGGAGGCGATCCGGCGTCGCTGGTACGACACCACCTGGCTGGTCACGTCCACCTCGCCGAGGAAGAGGCCGACCGGGCCGGCGTCCAGGTAGGACCGGACCGACACCACCGACAGCGAGGTGACGTCCCGGGCGTGGGTGGACCAGTCCGGCTCCTCGGCGTGCACCAGCGCGCACCCGTCGTCGAGGTCGAGCGCGTCGACCACGTACGAGACGCCCTGGTGCAGGTAGACCGCCCCGGGGTGGACGAGGAAGTGCGACGAGCCGCCGTCGACGGTGCCGAGCAGCCGCCCGGTGGCCGCCTCCACCACGCAGACCGGGGCCGCGCCCTCGCCGCGCAGGTCGACCTCGGGCCGTTCCCGGTGCCGCCAGTACCAGCCGGTCGGCCGCTGCCGCAGCGCCCCGGCCTCGACCAGCCCCTCGACGGCCTCCTTCGCCCCGTCGCCGAAGAGGTCCAGGTCGGCGGCGGTGAGCGGAGCCTCGGCGGCGGCGCAGGCGAGCTGTGGGGCGAGCACGTACGGGTTGGCCGGGTCGAGCACCGTCGCCTCGACCGGCCGGCCGAAGAGCGCCTCCGGATGGTGCACCAGATAGGTGTCGAGCGGGTCGTCCCGGGCCACCAGCACTGCCAGCGCCTCGTCGCCGGAGCGGCCGGCCCGGCCGGCCTGCTGCCACAGCGACGCCCGGGTGCCCGGCCAGCCGCAGATCAGCACCGCGTCCAGCCCGACCAGGTCGACGCCGAGTTCCAGCGCGTTGGTGGAGGCCAGCCCGAGCAGGTCGCCGTGGAGCAGCGCCCGTTCCAGTTCCCGCCGCTCCTCGCGCAGGTAGCCGGCCCGGTAGGCGGCCACCCGCTCGCCCAGTCCGGGCACCGCCTCGTCGAGCGCGCGTCGGGCGTTCGCGGCGACCACCTCGGCGCCGCGCCGGGAGCGGACGAAGGCGAGGGTGCGTACCCCCTCGGCGACGCTGTCGGCGAGCAGGTCGGCGGTCTCCCGCAGCGCCGACCGGCGGACCTGGGTCAGGTCGTCGGTGACCACGGCGTCGGCGGCGGGCGGCAGCAGCGGCGGCTCCCAGAGCGCGAAGGTGACCCCGCCGCGCGGCGAGGTGTCCTCGGTGACGGCGGTGACGGGCAGGCCGGTGAGCCGCCCGGCCGTCGCCGCCGGGTCGCCCGACGTCGCCGAGGCCAGCAGGAACACCGGGGTACGACCGAAGCGCGCGCACTGCCGCCGCAGCCGGCGCAGCACGTGCGCCACGTGCGAGCCGAAGACGCCCCGGTAGGTGTGGCACTCGTCGACGACCACGTACGCCAGCCGGCGCAGGAACCCCGACCAGTGCGCGTGCCCGGGGAGGATGCCGTGGTGCAGCATGTCCGGGTTGGTGAGCACGAACCGGGAGTGCCGGCGGATCCACTCCCGTTCGGTGCGCGGGGTGTCCCCGTCGTAGCAGGCGGGGCGTACCCCGTCGAGTTCCAGGCCGGTGACGGCGCGGAGCTGGTCGGCGGCGAGCGCCTTGGTGGGGGCCAGGTAGAGCACCGTGGCGCGGGGGTCGGCGAGCAGGGTGGCCAGCGCCGGGAGCTGGTAGGCCAGGGACTTGCCGGACGCGGTGCCGGTGGCCACCACCACGTGCTGCCCGGCGTACGCCAGCTCGGCGGCCTCGCTCTGGTGCCGCCACGGCGCGACCACGCCGCGTCGGGCGAACGCCGTGCGCAGCTCCTCGGGGGCCCACTGCGGCCAGGGCGCTGGTTCCCCGGCGCGGGGCGGCACCCGCTCGACGTGGGTGACCGGGTCGGTGGCGTGGTGCCGGGCCCGCAGCCGACGCAGCAGCTCGGCCGGCGGTCGGCCGGGGCCTGCGGTCACGGTGGCTGCGGGATTCACGTCCTGCACTCTCGCACTGGTGTTCGGTGGTGAACAACCGGGCCGGTGGGTAAGGAGGAGCCGCCGCCGGTGACCTCACCGGGTGGTTCGACGGGGATGGTTAGATGCCCAGGAGAGTTTACGGCTCTCGGAGGAGGGACTGATGGAGCTGTCGCTGGCGACCCGCACCGTGGGGGAGCACACGGTGCTCGAGGTCGGCGGTGAGGTGGATGTCTACACCGCACCCCGGCTGCGCGAACGGCTCCTGGAGCTGATCGACGGCGGCGCCCGGCGGGTGGTCGTCGACCTCGGTCGGGTGGACTTCCTCGACTCCACCGGCCTGGGCGTGCTGGTCGGCGCCCTCAAGCGGCTCCGCTCGGCCGGTGGTTCCTTCGCCCTGGTCTGCGACAAGGAGCCGCTGCTCAAGATCTTCCGGATCACCGCCCTGGACCAGGTCTTCCCCCTGCACCCGACGGTGGACACGGCGGTCGCCGCCGACTCCGCCGGCCCCGGCGCGTGATGGCGACGGTCCGGCTCTCCTTCTCGCCGGCCCCGGTGCACGTCCGCACCGCCCGCCTGGTCGGTGTCGCGGTGGCCCGCCGGGCCGGGGTGCGTGAGGATCTGCTCGACGAGGTGCGGCTGGCCATCGGTGAGGCGTGCACCCGGGCGGTCGCCCTGCACCACCAGTACGGCCTGCCCGACCCGGTGCTGGTGGAGATGTCCGACTCCGGGGCGTACACGGTGCGGGTGGTGGACCGGGCGCCGATCGAGGCGGGCCTCGGCCTGGCCGCGTTGAACGCCGACGACCTGGCCAACGAGTCGCTGACCGACGAGGCGTTGACCACCGGGGTGGGCTTCGCGTTGCTCGCCGGTTTCGTGGAGGACCTCCAGGTCCGCCCGGTGGACGACGGCGTCGGGACCGAGGTCCGGATGGTGTGGCCGGTCGGCCGCTGATCGGTGACGTTCCGTGTGCGAGGCCGTGACCCCGGGTGGGTCACGGCCTCGCCGTGCTGATGGGCTCCTATATCAGATTTTTCCTCATAACACAGTTACGAAGATCATCCGAACACGGCGTCCCCCGCGTGTGACCTCCAACACTCGGCAGGGCTACAGTCTGTGGGTTGTCAGCACGTGATCCTTCCCTCGGCCAGCGGATATGGACGTTGATCATGGTCCGTCGGAGCGGGTCGGAGCGCGTGCGCCACCGCATCCAGGCGTCGGTCATACGTCCACTGGCCGCCGCGACAGTGTTCGGTACAGGAGGACATAGATGTCCGGACCCTTGGCCGCCGAAGGCGGCGCGCTGACCCTCACCGGAGAAAACCTGACATACGTCGTCATCGCCGCGGTCATCGCGCTGGTGGCACTCGTCTTCGCCGCCGCCTTGACCAAGGCCGTGTTGGCAGCCGGTAAGGGCACCACCAACATGCAGGAGATCTCCGGCGCGGTGCAGGAGGGCGCCTCGGCGTACCTGCTCCGGCAGTTCAGGACGCTGGCGATCTTCGTGGTCATCGCCGTGGTACTGCTCTTCCTGCTGCCGGTGCACGACACCGACGGCAGCGAACTGGCGGTGAAGATCGGCCGTTCGGCGTTCTTCGTGGTGGGTGCCCTGTTCAGCGCGTTCATCGGCGGGGCCGGCATGTGGCTGGCCACCCGCGCCAACCTCCGGGTCGCCGCCGCCGCCCGGGAGGCGGCGGGCGGCCGGGAAGCCGCCATGAAGATCGCCTTCCGCACCGGCGGTGTGGTCGGCTTCCTCACCGTCGGGCTCGGCCTTCTCGGCGCCGCGCTGGTCGTCATCCTCTTCAAGGGCGACGCCCCGACCGTGCTGGAGGGCTTCGGCTTCGGTGCCGCCCTGCTCGCCATGTTCATGCGGGTCGGCGGCGGCATCTTCACCAAGGCCGCCGACGTCGGCGCCGACCTGGTCGGCAAGGTCGAGCAGGGCATCCCGGAGGACGACCCGCGCAACGCCGCCACCATCGCCGACAACGTGGGCGACAACGTCGGCGACTGCGCCGGGATGGCCGCCGACCTGTTCGAGTCGTACGCGGTGACCCTGGTCGCGGCGCTGATCCTCGGCCGGGCCGCCTTCGGCGAGGCCGGCCTGGTCTTCCCGCTGATCATCTCCACCATCGGGGTGCTCATCGCCATCGTCGGCGTCTTCATCACCCGGCTGCGCGTCTCGGACCGCAACGGCCTGACCGCGATCAACCGGGCCTTCTACCTCTCCGCGGTGCTCTCCGCGGTGCTGGTGGCGGTCGCCGCCTTCCTCTACCTCCCGGCCACCTTCGGGGAGCTGGAGGGCGGCCTCGCCGACATCGACCAGAACCCCCGGCTGGTGGCCATCGGCGCGGTCGTCATCGGCATCGTGCTGGCCGCCGCCATCCAGGCGCTGACCGGCTACTTCACCGAGACCAACCGGCGCCCGGTGCAGGACATCGGCAAGAGTTCGCAGACCGGCGCGGCCACCGTCATCCTCGCCGGCATCAGCGTCGGCCTGGAGTCGGCGGTCTACTCGGCGCTGCTGATCGGCGCCGGCGTCTTCGGCGCCTTCCTGCTCGGCGGCAGCTCCATCACGCTCTCGCTGTTCGCGGTGGCGCTGGCCGGCACCGGCCTGCTCACCACCGTCGGCGTGATCGTCGCGATGGACACCTTCGGCCCGATCTCCGACAACGCCCAGGGCGTGGCCGAGATGTCCGGCGACATCGACGAGGACGGCGCCCGGATCCTCACCGAGCTGGACGCGGTCGGCAACACCACCAAGGCGATCACCAAGGGCATCGCGATCGCCACCGCGGTGCTCGCCGCCACCGCGCTCTTCGGGTCGTACACCGACACCCTGCGCAGCTCGTACTCCGACGCCGGGGTGGCCGACGTCGGCACCGAGATCCTCAACGCGCTGAACGTGGCCAACCCGCGCAACCTGGTCGGCCTGATCATCGGCGCGGCGGTGGTCTTCCTCTTCTCCGGGCTGGCCATCAACGCGGTGTCCCGCTCGGCCGGCGCGGTGGTGATGGAGGTCCGCCGGCAGTTCCGCGAGCTGCCCGGGATCATGGACCGCACCCAGCGCCCCGAGTACGGCAAGGTCGTCGACATCTGCACCCGGGACGCGCAGCGCGAGCTGATGACCCCCGGCCTGCTGGCCATCCTCGCCCCGATCGCGGTCGGCTTCGGCCTCGGCCCGGGCGCGCTGGCGTCCTACCTGGCCGGGGCGATCGGCGCGGGCACCCTGATGGCGGTCTTCCTGGCCAACTCCGGTGGCGCGTGGGACAACGCCAAGAAGCTGGTCGAGGACGGCGCGTACGGCGGCAAGGGCTCCGAGTCGCACGCGGCGACGGTCATCGGCGACACCGTCGGTGACCCGTTCAAGGACACCGCCGGCCCAGCGATCAACCCGCTGCTCAAGGTGATGAACCTGGTCTCGCTGCTGATCGCCCCGGCCGTGGTGGCCTGGAGCGTGGGCGACGAGCGGAACACCCCGCTGCGGGTGGGCATCGCACTGGTCGCGGCCCTGATCGTGGTCGCCGCGGTGGTCTTCAGCAAGCGCAAGGGCGTCGCGATGGACTCCTCCTCGGACGGCGACGACACCGACTCGGGCAACAGCCCGGAACGGGCGGAATCGGTCAACGCCTGAGCGACGGCACAGCGGGTCCCCGGCCGGTGGTAGGCCGGTCGGGGGCCCGTTGACCGGGCCGGAGGCGGCAAACCTGAGCGGTGGCACATTCACCCCGACGCCGTACGCTGCATCGCATGCGTACGTGCCGGGCGAGTGCCGCCGGAAGGTTCACGGTGGTCCTGGCCACGCTCGTGCTCGCCGTCGCCGGCTGCGGCGGCGGACCCAGCCCACGGGCCTGGGCGGCCTCGGTCTGTGAGGCGCTCACCCCGTGGCGGGCCGAGATCAGCAAGCTCACCAGCAGCACCCACCAGCAGATGACCGCGCAGACCACCCCGGCACAGGCGAAGGAGAACCTGGTGCGGCTCTTCGCCGGTGCCGAGGAGGCGAGCGAGACGGCCCGGCGCCGGATCGCCGACGCCGGCATCCCGGAAACCGACCACGGCGACGAGATCTCCCGGGGCTTCCGCACCTCGCTGGAGAAGATCAGGGACGCCTACGGCCGCGCCCGGGACACCATCGACGGGTTGGACACCGGGCAGGCCACCGGCTTCTACGACGGCGTCCAGACCACCGTGGACGCCCTCAACCGGGAGTACGACGCGAGCGCGCTGGACACCGGTCGGCTCAACTCGGAAGAACTCAAACGGGCCTTCGACGAGGTCCCGGAGTGTCGCTGACCCGGCCCGACCCACCCCCCGATCCGGTACGCCAGCTCTCGCTGTTCGGGACCGAGGCGGCGGATCCGTCCGTCGCCGACCTGGCCGGCCTGCTCGCCGGTCCCGGGGAGGTGCACCGGATGGGACGTACCGCCCGGCTGTCCATCGCGGTCGACGCGGCCTGGCGGGTGCACGTGCTCGTCGGCGAGCTGGCCCAGCGGGGGTTCGCCGCGAGCTGGGAGCCGACCGGGGACCAGCGGTACGCCGTACGCACGTCGTACGTCACCACGCTGGCCCCGCTGGCGACGGCCTGGCTGGCCGGTGGGGTGAAACACCCGCCGACCCACTTCCACCTCAACGGTCGACGGCTGCGCCTCTGGCTGGCCGCCGCCGGGTCGGCCGACGAGTCCGGCCTCCTGCTCCGGCTGGGTGGCGACGACCAGCCGTGGTGGCCGGTGGTACGGGCCGCCCTCGCCGTGGTGGGGCTGCCGGCGGCGCTGCTGGAGGCGGAGGCGGGCGGTCCGGCGTACCGGATCAGTGGCCGGCGGCGGCTGGCCCGGCTGGCGGAGCTGGTGGGCGACCGGCCGCCGACCGCGCCCCCCGCGCTCTGGCCACCCCCACCCGCCTGACCCCCGGCCAGACCGGGGGATGGTCGGGTCCGTTTCGGCGGCATGGCGGTATTCGGATCGCTCTGACACCGCCACTCCGGCGAGCTGGAGTCGATCATCAGCCCGCGCCGCCCGTGCTGTCCGATCGCGGACAGTCGGCGCGCGGCGCCGGTGCGTGAGCGAGCCGGTGTGCCCAGGTCGGAGTCCGCCATCGTCACAGTGACCCGCTCCGGACCCTACCCACGGTGTACGGTGGCGCCGTCCAGCCGCCGAGGCCGCGTGGTGCCGGTGGTGCCGCCGCGCGGAAGCTGTTTGCCGCCCCCGGAACCCGAAGCCCGGGCGGCGCGTTACGTTGGACATCCGGACCGGCGGTGGTCTGGCGGTGCAAAGCGGTCCAAATCGGGCCGGATGTAGGAGCGAGGTCGGGGAGAGACGTGCCGAGCAGAGCTGGAACCACCCGTTTGGTCATCGTCGAGTCACCGGCGAAGGCCAAGACGATCTCGGGGTACCTGGGCCCGGGGTACGTCGTGGAGGCCAGCTTCGGCCACGTCCGGGACCTCCCGCGCAACGCCGCCGACGTGCCGGCCAAGTACAAGGGTGAGCCGTGGGCCCGGCTCGGGGTGGACGTCGACAACGGCTTCCACGCCCTCTACGTCGTCTCCGCCGACCGCAAGCAGCAGATCAGCAAGCTGGTGAAGCTGGCCAAGGAGGTCGACGAGATCTTCCTGGCGACGGACGAGGACCGCGAGGGCGAGGCGATCGCCTGGCACCTGGTAGAGACGCTCAAGCCCAAGGTGCCGGTCAAGCGGATGGTCTTCCACGAGATCACCAAGCCGGCGATCCAGGCCGCGGTGGCGAACCCGCGCGAGATCGACCGGGACCTCGTCGACGCCCAGGAGGCCCGGCGCATCCTCGACCGGCTCTACGGCTACGAGGTCTCCCCGGTGCTGTGGAAGAAGGTCATGCCGAAGCTCTCGGCGGGCCGGGTGCAGTCCGTGGCGACCCGGATCGTGGTCGAGCGGGAACGGCAGCGGATGGCCTTCCGCACCGCCGAGTACTGGGACATCCTGGCCACCCTGGCGGTGGCGAACCCGGGCGAGGGGCCGCGGAACTTCAACGCCACCCTGGTCGCCTTGAACGGCGACCGGATCGCCACCGGCAAGGACTTCGAGCCGACCACCGGCCGGGTCCGGCCCGGCGCCGGCGTGGTGCACCTCGACGAGAGCGGGGCGCGCGGGCTGGCCGCCCGGCTGGCGGGGCGACCGTTCACCGTCACCCGGGTCGAGGAGAAGCCCTACCGCCGCCGCCCGTACGCGCCGTTCATCACCTCCACCCTCCAGCAGGAGGCGGCCCGCAAGATGCGGTTCTCGTCCCAGCAGACGATGCGCACCGCGCAGCGGCTCTACGAGAACGGCTACATCACCTACATGCGTACCGACTCGGTGAACCTGTCGGAGACCGCCATCGCGGCGGCCCGCCGGCAGATCGTCGAGCTGTACGGCGAGCGCAGCGTGCCGCCGGAGCCGCGCCGCTACACCGGCAAGGTGAAGAACGCGCAGGAGGCGCACGAGGCGATCCGCCCGGCGGGGGACAACTTCCGTACCCCGGGCGACGTGGCCAAGGAGTTGTCGGCCGAGGAGTTCAAGCTCTACGAGCTGATCTGGCGGCGCACCATCGCCTCGCAGATGACCGACGCGGTCGGCTCCAGCGTCTCGGTGCGCATCCGCGCGGTCTCCGCCGCCCAGGAGGAGGCCGACTTCGGCGCGACCGGCAAGACCATCACCGACCCGGGTTTCCTGCGGGCCTACGTCGAGTCCTCCGACGACGAGAACGCCGAGGCCGAGGACGCCGAGCGTCGGCTGCCCACCCTGGTCAAGGACCAGCCGCTGACCGCCGACGAGCTGGCCGCGCAGGGCCACCACACCCAGCCGCCGTCGCGCTACACGGAGGCGTCGCTGGTGAAGGCCCTGGAGGAGTTGGGCATCGGCCGCCCGTCGACGTACGCGTCGATCATGCAGACCATCCAGGACCGTGGCTACGTGACCAAGCGCGGCCAGGCGATGATCCCGACGTTCCTGGCGTTCGCGGTGATCGGGTTGATGGAGCGGCACTACCCGCGCCTGATCGACTACGACTTCACCGCCAGCATGGAGAACGAGCTGGACGAGATCGCCGGCGGTGACCACGCCGCCGTCGACTTCCTCACCGCGTTCTACTTCGGCAGCAGCAACGGCACCGGTGACCAGGCGATCGCCCACGCCGGCGGGCTGAAGAAGCTGGTCACGGAGAACCTCAGCGACATCGACGCGCGCAGCGTCAACTCGATCCCGCTGCACACCGACGACGAGGGGCGCGAGGTCGTCGTCCGGGTCGGCCGGTTCGGGCCGTACCTCCAGCGGGGGCTGCCCGGCGAGCAGCCGGCGCCGAGGGCCGACGGCGAGGAGGGCGGCGGCCAGGGCGACCGGGCGCCGATCCCGGAGGGGCTGGCCCCCGACGAGCTGACCCCGGAGAAGGTGCACGAGCTGTTCCTCGGCGGCGGGGGCGAGCGCAAGCTCGGCGACGACCCGGCCACCGGGGAGCCGATCCTGCTCAAGTCCGGCCGGTTCGGCCCGTACGTGGCCAGCGGCGAGCGGAAGTCCTCGCTGCTGCGTTCCCAGACGCCGGACTCGCTCACCCTCGACGAGGCGCTGAGGCTGCTCAGCCTGCCCCGGCTGATCGGCGTCGCCCCGGACGGCGGCGAGGTGGTCGCCAACAACGGCCGCTACGGCCCGTACGTCAAGCGCGGTGACGAGTTCCGCTCGCTGGACTCGGAAGACAAGATGTTCACCGTCACGCTGGACGAGGCGCTGGCCCTGCTGGCCGCCCCGAAGGCCCGCCAGCGCCGGGCCGCCGCGCCGCCGCTGCGGGAGATGGGCGTCGACCCGCTGACCGAGAAGCCGCTGGTGATCAAGGACGGCCGGTTCGGACCGTACGTCACCGACGGGGAGTTCAACGCGTCGCTGCGACGCGGGCAGACCCCGGAGGAGCTGACCATCGAGCAGGCCTCCGAGATGCTCGCCGAGAAGCGGGCGAAGGGTCCCGCGCCGAAGAAGAAGGCGGCGGCGAAGAAGGCACCGGCCAAGAAGGCCACGGCCACCAAGGCAGCGACGGCGGCGAAGAAGACCGCTGCCGCCAAGTCCACCACCGCCAAGAAGACCACCACCGCCAAGGCCACTGTGGCGAAGAAGGCCACTGCGGCGAAGAAGGCCCCGGCCAAGAAGGCCGCTCCTCGCAAGGCCGCCTCCGCCGCCGAGTAGCCCTCCCCGTCCTGCCCCCGGGCCTGCTGTCGGGCGGCCCCGCCCCGGCGCTCGTCGACATGGTCGTCGGGGCGGCGGACGACGTCGACCCCGCCGGGGCAGCGGGTGGGCGCGGGGTCAGGGGCCGAGGATGTGGTCGAGGTGGGGGTTGGTGAGGACGCGGCCGGGGTCGAGGCGGGCGCGGAGGTCCTGGAAGTCGGCGAACCTCGGGTACGCGGTGGCCAGGGAGGCCGCGTCGCGGTAGTGCATCTTGCCCCAGTGGGGACGGCCGCCCAGCCCGGTGGCGACCTCCTCGAAGGCCCGGAAGTACGGCTCGTACGGCATCCCCACGTACTGGTGTACGGCGAGGTACGCCGAGTCGCGTCCGTAGCCGTGGGAGAGCCAGATGTCGTCGGCGGCGGTGAACCGCACCTCGACCGGGAACAGCACCTTGAACGGCAGCCGGTCGACGACGCGCCGCAACCGGGCCAGCGCCTCCGGTAGGGCGGCGCGCGGGATGCCGTACTCCATCTCCACGAACCGGACCCGGCGCGGGGTGCAGAAGACGGCGTCGGAGCGGCCGGTGTAGGTGCGTTCGGTGAGCGCCCGGGCGGAGACCGCGCTGATGGTGGGGGCCAGCGCGGGCACGGCGCGGCCCAGCCGGCAGGCCCCGGCGAAGACGGTGTTGGCGAGGAAGTCGTCGTCCAGCCAGCCGCGCCAGCGGGGCAGCGGCCGGTCGTCGGCGGGTACCCGGTCGTTGGTCTTGACCTGCACCCGGTCGGTGTACGGGAACCAGTAGAACTCGACGTGGTCGTGCCGGTCGACCAGCTCCGGCAGGTCGCCCAGCACCTCGTCCAGCGGGGCGGGCCGTTCGTGCGCCCGGAGGGTGAAGGCGTCCACGCAGCGGAGGGTGACCTCGGCCAGGATGCCGAGCGCCCCCAGCCCGACCCGGGCGGCGGCGAAGATCTCCGGGTGTTCGTCGGCGGAGCAGTGCAGCACCTCGCCGGTGCCGGTGACCAGGGTGAGTGCCTCGACGAAGGTGGACAGGCAGCCGTAGGCGGCGCCGGTGCCGTGGGTGCCGGTGGAGATCGCGCCGGCGACGGTCTGCGCGTCGATGTCGCCCAGGTTGGGCATTGCCAGGCCGTGCCCGGCGAGCAGCGCGTTGAGCGCCCGCAGGGTGGTGCCGGCGGGGACGGTGACCAGCCGGGTGTCCGGGTCGATCCGGACACCGGTCGCCAGATCGGTCAGCTCCATCCGCCGGCCGTCGGCCAGGGCGATGGGGGTGAACGAGTGGCCGCTGCCGACCACCCGGATCCGATCGCCCGACGCCGCCGCGTCCAGGACGGCCTCGGCTACGTCCTGGACGCTGGTAGGGCGCAGGATGGCGGTGGCGACGCTGTGCTGGTTGCCGGCCCAGTTGGACCAAGCGGTGGCGGTACCGGCCATCGGCGCTCCTCGACATGAATGTGAACTGACTTCATATCAGGAACGTTGTGCCTGGTAAATACCGCAATCGAGGTCCGCTCGTTGTACCGGTAGTCACGGGCACGTGACATATGGATATGTTCTTCCGTCGAAGGGAGGTGGCGCCGAGTGTCCACACCAGCCGCCACGACCGGACCGCTGCGCCGCGTTCCGGTGCAGGGTCGAAGTGTCGCGCGCGTCCAGCGGATGTTGGACGCCTGTGCCGAACTCGTCGACGAGGTGGGGTACGAGGGGCTGACCACCACGCTGCTCGCCGAGCGGGCCGAGGTGGCGATCGGGTCGGTCTACCAGTTCTTCCCGGACAAGCGGGCGATCGTGCAGGCGCTGACCCTGCGCACGATGGAGTCCTACCTGCAACGGCTCGACGAGCGGTTCGCCTCGGACGACCTGACCCACTGGTGGGACGGCGTCGACGCGGGGATCGACGAGTACATCACGATGCACCGGACCGTCCCGGGGTTCCGCACCCTGCACTTCGGCGACGTGGTCGACCTGCACCTGCTCGACGAGCAGCGGGACAACAACGGCGTGATCGCCGACCAACTGGCCCGGGTGCTCACCGAGCGGTTCGGGATGACCGACGAGCCGCGCCTGCGGTTCTGCCTGGAGATCGCGGTCGAGGCCGCGGACGCCCTGATCAAGCTGGCGTTCCACCGCAAGCCGGAAGGGGACGAGCGGGTCCTCGCCGAGGCCAAGGCGCTCATCCGCGAGTACCTGCACCGGCACGTCGACGCCCCGGCCGACCCCGTTGCGCAGTCCTGAGCCCGACTCCGGCGCCGGTGGCGGCTAGAGGAAGGCCCGGCCCTCGCCCCGGTAGGTGGGCACCGTGTCGACCACCGTCTCGCCGTCGACCAGGTGCAACTCGTCGACCCGTTCGCAGAGTTCGCCCGCCTTCGCGTGCCGGAACCAGACCCGGTCGCCGACCCTCAGGTCGGCCGCCGCCGGGCCGGTGAGCGGGGTCTGCACCTCACCCGCGCCCTCGGCGTCGATCAGCTCCAGCCCGGCCGGCAGCCAGGGCCGGGGCAGCCGGCTCGGCGCGGCCTGGCCGGAGGCGACCCAGCCGCCGCCGAGCACGGTGGCGATCTCCGGCGTCGGCCGCCGGACCACCGCGCAGGCGAAGAACGCCGCCGGGGTCGGCCGCCAGGCCCGGTACGCGTCGAAGAGCGTCGGCCCGTACAGCCCCGATCCCGCGGTGACCTCGGTGACCGCGGGATCGGCGCTGGTGGCGGCCACGCTGCCGGTGCCGCCGCCGTTGACGAACTCCAGGTCGGCGTGTTCGCGGACGGCGGCGACCGCCGCGCCCCGACGGGCCACCAGTTCCCGGTACGACCCGCGCTGGGCGAACCGGATCGCCGCGCCGAGGGCGGCCTGTCCGGGCGGGGCGTCCCCGAGGCCGGCGATCTGCGCCTCGTACGACATCAGCCCGACCAGCCGGAAGCCCGGCCGGGCGGCGACGGCGGCGGCCAGCGCGCCGGCGGCCCGGGCGCTGTGCACCGGTGAACGGCGCACCCCGACGTGCACCCGCCCGCGCAGCGGTCGCCAGGAGGCGTCCAGGTCGAGGCAGACCCGCAGGTCGGGCCGGCGGCCCGGCGGGCACACCGCATCGATCAGGTCGAGCTGGTCGGTGCTGTCGACCATGAGGGTGACCGCGGCGGCGAGCACCGGGTCGGCGGCCAGCTCGGCGAGCGCCCCCCGGTCGGCGGTCGGGTACGCCACCAGCGCGTCGCCGGTCCCGCCGGTGCGGACCAGCCAGTTCGCCTCGGGCAGGGTGAAGGCCAGCACACCGGCCCAGCCGGGCTGCCCGAGCGCCCGGCCGAGCAGGTCGCGGGCCCGGATCGACTTGCTGGCGGCCCGGATCGGCTTGCCCCCGGTACGGCCGGCCAGCGCGACGGCATTGGCGTCGAAGGCGGTGACGTCCACCACGGCGTAGGGCGGGTCGAGGTGGGCGGTTGCCGTGTCGAGGCGTTTGCGCAGGGTTTCGCTGTCGATGACCACGAATGAACGCTAACTGTCCGGAGGGCAATGCGAAACACCCTCACGTACTACCGGGCTGCGGTCGCTGGCCTCCGCGGCCTAGGCTCGGCGAGCAGGAGAATGTCGCCGGTGGGAAGGCCCCCACCGGGTCTAGAGTGTTCCACCGGGACTGCCCAGCGTTGGGCCGGCACGTGGAGGTACGGCCATCGAAAGCCAGCAGAACGGCGAGTCGTCCGGCGTGTCGCCGTCCGGGACAGAGCCCGGCGGCACCGCCGCCCAACCCGGCTCCCAGACCGACCGCTCCGGGGCGGCGGCGATCCGGTCGGTGCTGCGCATCCGGCCGTTCCGCCGGCTCTGGATCGTGCTCGGCGCGGCCTCCTTCGGCGACTGGCTCGGCCTCCTCGCCACCTCGGTCTTCGCCGCGTCGCAGGTGTCCGGCAGCACCGCCCAGGGTGCCGCGTTCGGCGGGGTGATCGCCATCCGCCTGCTGCCGGCACTCGTGCTGGGGCCGGTGGCCGGCGTCTTCGCCGACCGGTTCGACCGCCGCTGGACGATGGTCATCTGCGACCTGCTGCGGTTCCTGCTCTTCGCCTCGATCCCGCTGGTCGCGCTGCTCGGCGTCCGCGGCGGGGTGGTGGTCGGCTGGGCGGCGGTGGCCACCTTCCTGATCGAGTCGATCACCCTGCTCTGGATCCCGGCCAAGGAGGCCGCGGTCCCCAACCTGATCCCGCGGGCCCGGCTGGAGACGGCCAACCAGCTCACCCTGATCACCACGTACGGCCTGACCCCGGTCGCCGCCGCGATCGGCCTGGCGGTGCTGGACCGCAGCGTGCGGGGAGTCACCGGCGGCGCGATGCCGGCCTGGGCCGAGCCGGCCCAGCTCGCCCTCTGGTTCAACTCCCTGTCCCGGCTGGCCACCGCGCTGGTGGTGGCCTTCGGCATCAAGGAGATCAGCCACGCCCAGGCCAGGGAGCGCGAGGGCACCGAGCAGGGCATGATGAGCCAGTTCACCGAGGGCTGGAAGTTCATCGGCCAGACCCCGCTGGTCCGTGGCCTGGTACTCGGCATCTTCGGCGCGTTCGCCGGCGGCGGCATCGTGATCGGCACGGCCAAGTTCTTCGCCGCCTCGCTCGGTGCCGGTGACGCCGCCTTCTACATGCTGTTCGGCGCGATCTTCATCGGCCTGGCGATCGGCATCGGGGGCGGCCCGATCATCGTCCGGGACATGTCCCGCCGCCGCTGGTTCGGCATGAGCATCGTGCTGGCCAGCGCCTCCGTCCTGGTGCTGGCCTTCGCCATCCACCTGTCGATGGCGATCCTCGGTGCGATCCTGGTCGGCGCGGGCGCCGGGATGGCCTTCCTGGCCGGCACCACGCTGCTCGGCGGCGAGGTCGCCGACGAGGTGCGTGGCCGGGTCTTCGCCGTGGTGCAGATCGGCACCCGGCTGGTGCTGATCCTGGCCATCGCGCTGAGCAGTCTCCTGGTCGGCGTCGGCGGCTCCCGTCAACTGACCATCGCCGACCTCGGCATCTCCGTCTCCTCGACCCGGCTGCTGCTGCTCGCCGCCGGCGTGGCCGGCATCTTCGCCGGGATCAGCGCGTTCGGCCAGATGGACGACAAGAAGGGCGTGCCGGTCCTGGCCGACCTCTGGGGGTCGATGCGGGGCCGCCCGCTGATGCCGGCCGAGCCGTTCGTCTCCAACGGGCTGTTCGTGGTCTTCGAGGGCGGCGAGGGCGGCGGCAAGTCCACCCAGCTTGAGGCGCTCGCCACCCGGCTGCGCGAGCAGGGCCGGGACGTGGTGGTGACCCGGGAACCGGGTGCCACCTCGGTGGGGAAGCGGATCCGTTCCCTGGTGCTGGAGAACTCCGGCGCGGAATCCCCGTCCCCGCGCGCCGAGGCGCTGCTCTACGCCGCCGACCGGGCCCACCACGTCGCCACCGTGGTCCGGCCCGCCCTGGTCCGGGGTGCGGTGGTGATCAGCGACCGGTACGTCGACTCGTCCCTGGCCTACCAGGGCGCCGGCCGTACCCTCCCGGTCGAGGAGGTCTCCTGGCTCTCCTCGTGGGCCACCGGCGGGCTCAAGCCCGACCTGGTGGTGCTGCTCGACGTCGACCCGCGCACCGGGCTGTCCCGGGTGGCCGCCCGCAACCAGGGCACGGACCGGCTGGAGGCCGAGTCGGTCGCGTTCCACGAGCGGGTCCGCTACGCCTTCCTCGACCTCGCGGCCAACGACCCGAAGCGCTACCTGGTGCTCGACGCCGCCCGACCGGTCGGGGAGCTGTCCAAACTGGTCGCCCGCCGGGTCGAGGAGTTCCTGGTGGACCCGGCCGGCATCGTGCACCCGCGCCCCGCGCAGGGGCCGGACACCTCGGTCCAGCCCGAGTTATCCGACACGGAGCTGGTGGCGATGGAGCATCGGACCTGATGCCGGACGTCTTCGCCGACCTGGTCGGCCAGGACGAGGCGGTCGACACGCTGCGCCGGGCCGCCGCGGCAGCCGCCGCCGTGCTGCACGCCGCACACCACCCGCCCGCCGCCGGGACGTCCCCCGGGACCGGACCGGCCCCCGGTGCGGGGATGACCCACGCCTGGATCTTCACCGGCCCGCCCGGCTCCGGCCGTTCGGTGGCCGCCCGGGCCCTCGCCGCCGCCCTCCAGTGCGTGCACGGCACCGGCTGTGGCACCTGCCCCGGCTGCCACACCACGCTGGCCGGCACCCACGCCGACGTGCGGCTGGTGGTGCCCGAGGGGCTCTCCATCGGCGTCGGCGAGATGCGCGCCCTGGTGCTCCGGGCGGCCAGCACCCCGTCCGGCGGGCGCTGGCAGGTGGTGATCATCGAGGACGCCGACCGGCTCACCGAGGCGGCCGGCAACGCCCTGCTCAAGGCCGTCGAGGAGCCGCCGCCCCGGACGGTCTTCCTGCTCTGCGCCCCGTCCACCCACCCGGACGACGTGTCGGTGACCATCCGGTCGCGCTGCCGGGTCGTACCGCTGCGGCAGCCGTCGGCGGCGGCGGTCGCCGAGGTGCTGGTCCGGCGGGACGGCGTCGCGCCCGACGTGGCGCAGTGGGCGGCGACCGCCGCGCAGGGGCACGTCGGCCGGGCCCGGCGGCTGGCCCGCGACCCGGAGGCGCGCAAGCGCCGGGACGCGGTGCTGGCGGTGCCGCGCCGGCTGACCGGGGTGGGCACCGCGCTGGACGCGGCGTCGGCGCTGATCGAGGCGGCCGAGGCGGAGGCGGAGGCGTCGGTGGCGGAGACCGACGCGGCCGAGCGGGCGGCGTTGCAGACCGCGCTCGGCGCGGGGGGCACCGGCCGGGGTGCGGCGGGTGCGGCGCGTGGCTCCGCCGGCCAGCTCAAGGACCTGGAGAAGCGGCAGAAGTCGCGGGCCACCCGGGCCCAGCGGGACGCCCTCGACCGGGCGCTGGTGGACCTGGCCGGGTTCTACCGGGACGCGCTCACCTCGGCGCTGCGCGCGCCGGTCGCCCCGGTGCACACCGACACCGCCGCGCTGGCCGAGGCGGGCGGGCAGAAGTGGGCCGCCGAGGGCGCGCTGCGCCGGCTGGAGGCCGTGCTGAGCTGCCGGGCGGCCATCGAGGCGAACGTCAAGCCGCGGATCGCGGTGGAGGCGATGATGCTCTCGCTCTGGAAGGGCTGACCCTTCGTCCACAGGCCATCGACACGTGTTGTTGACGTGCGGTACGGTCCGGTGATGCCGCAGTGAGCGTGGCGGCACGCAGGGTGAAGTCGGTCTGGGGGGAGAGCGGATGCCGCGCGGCGAGATCGACGAGGCATGGATCGAGGAGGCGGTGCGGCGGTACCGCCGGATCGAGTCCCTCCAGGCCGAGTTCGACCAGGCGGTGGCCACCGTCGAGGTGACCGTCCGTTCGCCCGACGGGCTGGTCGAGGTGGTGGTGACCGCCGGCGGCCGGATCACCGACGTGCGGTTCCTCGGGCCGCTGCACGCCCGCCACCCCCGGGACGTGGCCGGCTCGGTGCAGGCCGCGGTCACGGCCGCCGCCGACGCGGCCCAGTGGGCCCGGGAGAAGCTGCACAACGAGACCTTCGCCGCATACCGTCCACTCGCGGGGGCCTGACGTGGACACCCTGCGCGCCCTCGCCGCCCGCCTCGACGAGGCGAGCGCGACCCTGGCCACGCTCGCCCGGACGGTCACCGCCAGCGACCCGCCGCACCCGGCGTTCGGTGCCCACGCCCCCGGCCGTCCCGGCGAGCTGGGCCGGGCCCTGCACCGGCAGTGGACCACCGCCACCGGCGACCGGGCCCGCGAGGCCGGCGCGGCCGCCGCCCGGCTGGCCGCCGCTGCGGCAGCCGTACGCAGCGCCGCCGACCGCTACGCCACCACCGACGACGCCGCCCAGCGCCGGCTGGTCGGTGAGCTGTGATGGACGCGCTGGACCGGCTCGCCGAGCCCGGCCTGGACCTGCTCGCCCGGGTCGACGCGCTGCTCGCCGCCGGCGCACCCGAGGCGCATCCGGTCTGGCCGCTGCTGCGCCGGATGCAGGTGCTGCCGGGGGAGGCCCTGCGCGCCTTCCTCGACCTGCACCCCGCGCCGCTGGCGGCTGCCGGGCACGCCGTGCGCCGGCTCGTCCCCGGGTACGACGACGCCTGTGCCGCCCTCACCGATCCGGGCGTCTGGTCCGGCCCCGCCGCGACGGCCTACGACGAGGCCCGTACGGCCCTGCTGCGCCACCTCGACGAGGGGCCGGAGAGCCTGGTCGGGCGGTTGGAGTCGACCGCCGGCTACGCCGACGCGCTGGCCCACTGGGTGGAGGGGAGCCGGCTGGCGGTGGCCCGGGTGCTCGCCGAGGTGCTCGGCTCCACCGAGGCGGTCCGGGTCCGCGCGGCGACCGCCTCCGGCACCGCACCGGGCACCGGGCCCGCCTCCGGTGTCGAGGCCGCCTCCGGTGCCGAGCCCGCCCTCGGTGTCGGGCCCAACCCGGGTGCCGAGCCTGGGCGGGGTGCGGCGGCCGAGATCGCCACCCGGGTGCTCTCGGTGCTCGGGGTGGCCTACGACGGGGCGGAGACGCTGCTGCGTCAGTGGTCGCCCAGCCTCGCCGAGTCGACCTGGCGGTCGACGGGCGGCGCGTCGTACCACGGCGCCTCGCTGCGGATCGGCTGACCGTGCCCCGGCCGGTCCCCGGCGGTGACGTCCGGACGCCGCAGCCGACCCGATCCGCGCCATCCGTCGTAGGGTGAGGACATGGGCATGCTCTGCGCGGTCAGCTTCAACCGGTACGGGCGCCTCTACTACCTCGACCCCGGCGAGTTCCGCCCCCAGGTCGGTGACCGGGTGCTTGTCCCCACCGACGACGGGCCCGAGGTGGCGGAGTGCGTCTGGGCCGCGCAGTGGGTCACCGAGGACACCGATGGTTTCCCGAAACTGGCCGGCCTGGCCGGCGACGACGACCTGCGCCGCGACGAGCTGCTGCGCCGGCGCAAGGCCGAGGCGAAGGTGGCCGCGAAGCGGCTGATCCGGGAGCACGGTCTGCCGATGAAGGTGGTCGCCGTGGACCACGTCCTCGCCGCCCCCGAAGGCAGCGGTGACCGGACGACGATCTACTTCACCGCCCCGCACCGGGTCGACTTCCGCTCGCTGGTCCGCGACCTGGGCGCGACCCTGCACTGCCGGGTGGAGCTACGCCAGCTCTCCGCCCGGGACTCGGCCCGGGTGCAGGGCGGCATCGGCTCCTGTGGCCGGGACCTGTGCTGCGCCACCTTCCTCAACGACTTCGAGCCGGTGACCATCCGGATGGCCAAGGACCAGGACCTGCCGCTCAACCCGCTGCGGATCTCCGGCGCCTGCGGCCGACTGATGTGCTGCCTCAAATACGAGCACCCGCTCTACCAGCGTTTCCAGGAGTCCGCGCCGGCAATCGGCAGCCGGGTCAGCACCCCGGACGGCGACGGCAAGGTGGTCGGCCACAGCGTCCCGAGGGACGCGGTGACGGTCCGCCTGGACGCCGACGGCTCCCGCTGCTCCTGCTCCCGCGCCGCAGTCTGCGCCCCCCGCCAAGCCCACGACCAGCACTACACCCCCTGACCCCCCACCCCCTCCCCCCACCCCTCCCTCCCCCACCCCCCGCTCCGCGGGTTGATCAAGAGGTTTGCGTCAACGTGGACCGGATCCCTGACCGAAACCTCTTGGTCAACTCGGGATCCCTCCGGGCGGGTGGGCGAGGGGTGTGTCGGTCGGCTGGTTAGGGGAGGGTGATGGGGGGTTCGGCCAGGCGGGGGGTCAGTGGGGTGCGGGGGGTCAGCCAGGAGGCGGTGGAGGACTGGTCGGGGTTGAGCCGCCAGGCGTGGGCGACCCGGTCGACCGCGATCGGGTAGATGGTCAGCGAGCCGTCCGGGTCGATGCGCATCCGCAGGAACGACTTCGCGTCCTCGATGCCCTGGCCGGCGAAGAGTTCGTTGACGTTCACCCCGAACGCCCCGGCCAGCAGCAGGTACGCGGCCACCAGTTGGCTGGCCACCAGCCCGCTCACCGGGCCGTAGAGCACGGCGGCGGCCACCACCGGCAGCGGCCACGGCCAGTCGTAGAACGGCAGGTGCAGCCAGGCCCAGGTGCCGGCGGCGGCCAGTGCCACGTGCGCCAGCCCGTGGCCGACGCCGAGGATCCAGTGCCGGGCGTGCCGTTTCCCGCCCGCGCTGGGCGGCTTGGCGAAGAACGCGGCGCCGAGCAGCGTCACCCCCAGCATGATCACCAGCGGGACGCTGAAGAGTCGCTGCTCGGTGCCAGTCCGGTTCGCCGCGACGCCGGCCATGGCCAGCATCAACAGCGTGTGCAGGGTGCCCAGCAGGGTGCCGAAGCCCGGGTTGCGCCGGGGCAGCCGGTGGAAGATCCCCCAGGCGTAGCCACGGGAGCGGGCCGCGTCCGGGAACCGGGCCATCAGGTCGTACGCGCGGGTGCGGCTGGCCCGCCGGGACAGGGTGTCCTTCGGCGGCACCTCGATCCGCTCCGGCAGCTTGTGCGTCGGGTAGAGGTACGCGCCGCCCCCGCCGCAGGTGACCAACTGCCGCCCCGGGCCGGCGTACCGGGCGTAGTGGTGCAGGTCGCCGGAGACCAGCAGGCGCACGTGCGCGCCGGTCGGCGCGATGATCGTCCGGACGAAGTAGTCGATCGAGTCGTACGCGGTGGGATGGTCGACGGATTTCACCCAGGTCGGGGCCGGCACCGCCAGGATCACCCGGCAGTCGGGGCCGAGCCGGCGGGCCACCTCGTCGAAGTAGGCGAGCTGCGGATCGTCCAGGTACGACCCGGACTGGTCGTCCAGGCCGAGTAGCCACCACCCCGCCGGCAGTTCCACCGCGAAGTACGACCGGGACTGGCCGGTGCCCCAGCCACCGAAGTTCCGGTCCCGGGAGCGGACGAAGAGCCGCAGGAACGCGGTCAGCCCGTCGTACCAGTCGTGGTTGCCGGGGACGGCGAAGAGCGTCGGCCGCTCCGGCGGGGCCACCGGCAGCGCGGCCTGGTACGGCCCCTTGCAGCGGTCCTCGTACGCCTCGTAGGCCGCCGACGGGTAGACCTGGTCGCCGCCCATCACCAGGGTCTGCGCCCGGGGCAGCCGGTGCCCGTCCACCGTCAGCTCCGGCTGGGCGAGCAGGTACGCCACCGAGTACGTAGCGTCGAAGCCGTCGCCCAGGTCGGCCACGTAGTCCAGCCAGAGCCCGCCGTCCGGCCCGACCTGCCGGCCGATCTTCGAGTCCAGCGCGTTCTGCAGTTCCCGCTTGTCCAGGTACGCCCCGAACAGCATCGCCAGCAGCGTACGGATGCCGGTGCTGATGAGGAGGAACGGCGCGAGCCAGGGCACCGGCTTGCGGGGCGTGAAGCCCAGCTCGACCGGGTCGGTGCCGCGCGGCCGGCGGGCGGCCCGGTCGCCCAGGGCGTGCTCCGCGGCCTGGTCGGCGGTGGGCTGGCCGGCGGTGGGCTGGCCGGCGGTGGGCTGGTCGGCTGCGGCCTGGTCGGCGGTGGGGTGGTCGCCCGTGGCGTGGTCGTCGCTCACTCGGGCAGCCTAGACCGGCACGCTGTGCGACCGTGTGCCCTGATGTCCGGATCGGGCGGCGGGGAACCCCCTCGGCCGGGGGTGGGGTCGTGCCGTACACTTGACGATCGTTGCCGCCTTAGCTCAGTCGGCTAGAGCGACGCACTCGTAATGCGTAGGTCGACGGTTCGATTCCGTCAGGCGGCTCCAAGGTGTGAGGCCCTGGCCAGCAGGAATGCTGACCAGGGCCTCACGTTTCTCTATGCGCTCTCGAATCGCCCCGCGGCGACCCCCGATAGCGCCCGTGAGTGATCAGGTTCGACAGCCCGCGACACGTCGGGCGTCGCCCG
The DNA here is from genome assembly GCF_044755745.1 of Micromonospora sp. NPDC092111. Lineage (NCBI taxonomy): Bacteria > Bacillati > Actinomycetota > Actinomycetes > Micromonosporales > Micromonosporaceae > Micromonospora > Micromonospora sp. NPDC092111. The sequence goes on along the minus strand of NZ_JBIVRQ010000012.1, from coordinate 126,195 downwards.
CTGCGTGTCCGCGTCTGCGTGTCCGCGTCTGCGTGGCTCGCGTCTGCGTGGCTCGGGTCGGTCCCGTCTCCTGGGGCGCGTGGTCCACGGACGTTCCTCGCCCATCGACATCACGACCTGGGCGGTATGCCCCTCCGGCATAAATATGACGGAGGGGCATACCCCGCCAACCCGATAGTCGCCCCGCGTCAGGTTGACCCAGCGTGACGCCTGCGGCGACTGTCGGGCTTCCGGTCGGACCGGGTGTCGACCCGCCGCCGATATCCTTGGCGGGTGCTGCCCCTGCCGCCCGGTGACTTCCGGGCCTACCTCTTCGACTGCGACGGCACCATCGTCGACTCCATGCCGGTGCACCACCTCGCCTGGCAGGCCGCGCTCGGCGAGTGGGGCTGCGACCTGCCCGAGGACCTCTTCTACGCGTGGGGCGGCCGGCCGGTGGCCGACATCATCGTCGACCTCAACGAGCAGCACGGCCTGGCCATGCCGGTCGACGTGGTGGCCCGCCGCCGGGAGGACGCGTACCTGCGGTTCCTGCCGCAACTCACCGCCGTACCCGGGGTGCTGGCGCACATCGAGGAGGCGCACCGGCGGGTGCCGTTCGCCGTGGTCTCCGGCAGCACCCGGGAGTCGGTGACCGCCTCGCTCACCGCGCTCGGCCTGCTCGACCGGTTCGACGTGTTGGTCTGCGCCGAGGACTGCGCCCGGGCCAAGCCGGACCCGGAGGGCTACCTGCGCGCCGCCCGGCTGCTCGACGTGGCCCCGGAGCACTGCCTGGTCTTCGAGGACACCGACCTGGGCGTCGCGGCGGCCACGGCGGCGGGGATGCCCTCGGTACGGGTCCCGCCGCCCTGGCAGCGGCGACCGGTTCAGCGGTAGAGGTTGTCCGCGTACGTCGGGCCGTAGTGGCGTTCCAGGTCGGCCAGGCTCTCCGCCGGCGTCTCCACCTCCTTGATCAGGCGGGCCCGGGACGGCAGCACGTCCGGCTGCCAGGTCTCCGGCCGCCACAGCTCGGAGCGGAGGAACGCCTTCGCGCAGTGGTAGAAGATCTGCTCGACGGCCACCTCGACGGCGAGGACCGGCCGGTGCCCCTGGACCAGCATGTCGTCGAAGTACGGCGCGTCGCGGACCAGCTTCGCCCGGCCGTTGATCCGCAGGGTGTCGGTCCGGCCGGGGATCAGGAAGATCAGCCCAACGTGCGGATTGTCCAGGATGTTGCGGTACCCGTCGGCCCGCCGGTTGCCCGGTCGCTCCGGTACGGCGATCGTCCGGTCGTCCAGCACCCGGGCGAAGCCGGCCGGATCGCCCTTCGGGGAGACGTCGCAGGTGCCGTCCGCGCCGGCCGTCGCCACCAGGCAGAACGGCGCGGCGGCCAGCCACTGCCGGTCCCGTTCGTGCAGCACGGCCCGTTCCTTGGCTGCCGCCCGTGCCCCCGGCACCCCCAGTAGTTCGCGCAGTTCCTCGTGTGAGGTGATCTCCACCGTCACGTCCGCCTCCCCCGACCGTTGATCTCGGTGGCGGTCCGGCGCGACGCCGGCCGCCGTCCGTCAGCCTATGCGGGCGTGGCGAGTTGGAGGTTTGCCCACCACGACGGCGGGTACCGGCTCACCCAGCGCCCCGGACGCGAGCAGTGGAGGCCCCGCCATGGAGAGCCGACTGAAGGTGCTGGGGCACCCGGTCCATCCGATGCTGGTGATGTTCCCGGTGGCGCTCCTGGTCACCGGCACGCTCTTCGACATCGTCGACACGGTCGGCGGTCCCGGTTTCCTCGCCGACGTGGCGTACTGGAACATCACCGTCGGCCTGGTCGGCGGCCTGCTGGCCGCAGTGGCCGGCACGTTCGACCTGCTCGCCATTCCGGCCGGCACCCGGGCCAAGCGGGTGGCGCTCACCCACGCGGCGGCGAACGTCGCGGTGATCCTGCTCTTCGCCGCCGTCTGGGCGGTCCGGCTGAACGCCGACTCCCGGGCGGCCGGCGGTGCGTTGATCGCCATCGAGGTGGTCGGCGTGGCCATCCTCGGCGTCAGCGCCTGGCTGGGTGGGGAACTGGTCGACCGGCTCGGCGTCGGGGTCGACCGGGACGCCAACCTGGACGCCCCCAGCTCGCTGCGGTCCCCGACGGCCGCCGGACGGATCGGAGACGTGCGATGACCGAGCAGCAGGGCCGGGGCTGGCGGGGCCGGCAGCAGGGCTGGGACCCGATGGGGGAACTCCAGATGCTGCGCGCCGAGCTGAGTCGGCTGGTCGGTGGCCGGGGCAGTTCGCCGGACGTCGAGCTGACCGAGACCGCCGACGGCTGGGAGGTGGTGGTGCGGCTGCCCGGGGTGGCGCCGGAGGAGGTCGCCGTCGAGCTGGACGACCGGCAACTCTGCGTCCGGGCCCGGTCGGAGGCCGAGGTCAACGCCGACCAGGGCATCCCGGGCGGCTTCGAGACCCGGGGCTTCGAGTACCGGGTGGACCTGCCGTCCCGGGTGGACCCGGACACCATCGACGCGGTGATGGACCACGGCCTGCTCCGGGTCCACCTGCCCCGGGCCCGGCGGCCCACGCCGCGCACCATCACCGTCGGCCGTGCCGGCTACCGGGGCGGTCCGGCCGCCGGCGGTACGACCACCGTGCCGGACCCGGCGGCGGACCGGGAACTGCACCACCCGGACACCACCGTCGCTCCCGTCGACCGGCCGTAGGGGTCGCGTGGCCACCCCGCTTCCGCTCGGCCCGGTGGGCGAGCGCGTGCCCGACGTGTCCCGGATCGCCGTGCTGCGGGCCAATGCGCTCGGCGACTTCGTCTTCCTGCTGCCGGCGCTGGAGTCGCTGCGGGCCGCGTACCCGGGGGCGGAGATCGTGCTGCTCGGCGCGCCGTGGCACGCGACGCTGTGGCGCGACCGGCCCGGCCCGGTCGACCGGGTGCTGGTGGTCCCGCCGGCCCCCGGCATCCGCGAACCCGGCCCCGGTGAGGAGCCGGCGGCGCTGGACGACTTCCTGGCCGGCGTCGCGCGGGAGGGCGTCGACCTGGCGGTGCAGGTGCACGGCGGCGGCGCGAACTCCAACCCGGTGATGAGCCGGCTGGGTGCCCGGGTCACCGCCGGACTGCGCGCCGAGGACGCCCCGCCGCTGGACCGGTGGATCCGGTACGTCTACTACCAGCCCGAGGTGATCCGCTACCTGGAGGTGGTCGCCCTGGTCGGGGCGCCCGCCGTCACGGTGGTCCCGGCGTTGGCCGTCACCGACGCCGACCGGGCCGAGGCGCGGGCCGTGCTCGGCGAGCCGGCGCGTCCCCGGGTGGCGCTGCACCCGGGCGCGACCGACACCCGGCGGCGCTGGCCGGCGGAGCGGTTCGCCGAGGTGGCCCGCGCGCTGCACGGCGACGGGTACGAGGTGCTGGTCACCGGCACCCCCGCCGAGCAGTCGGTGGTGGACGCGGTGGTCGGGGCGGCCGGCGTGCCGGTCCGCCCGCAGGTCGGCACGCTCAGCCTCGGCGGGCTGGCCGCCGCGTACGCCGGCTGTGCGCTGGTGGTCTCCAACGACACCGGGCCGCTGCACCTGGCCGGCGCGGTGGGCACCGCGACGGTCGGCGTCTACTGGGTCGGCAACCTGATCAACGGGGCGACGCCGCTCCGGGCCCGGCACCGGCCGATCGCCTCCTGGACGACGCACTGCCCGGTCTGCGGCGTCGACTGCACGCCCGGGATCTACCCGCACCGGCCGGGCGACGGTGACTGCCCGCACCGCGACTCGTTCGTCACCGACGTGCCGGTGGTGGAGGTGCTGGAGGCCGCCGCCGACCTGCTGCGCCCGGCACCGGGCACCTCCGGGCGCTGATCAGGCCGGCTGCGGGGCGTCGGTGTCGGCGAGGACGACCTCCCACGCCTCCACGTCCCGCTCGGTGACCGTGGTCGGCGACTCTAGGTGGTACGCCCCGCTGGGCAGGACGCCGGCCCCGCCGTGCCGGGCCAGCACCGCGAGCTGGGCGGCGACGTCCTCACCCTGGTGTTTCGCCGGCAACCGCCGCCAGAAGTCGAAGCCGCCCGAGTCGACCAGCGCGGCCCGGTCGTAGAGTACGCAGCCGCCGATCCAGGAGACCTTGTACGCCCGCCAGGCCCCCGGCGGCAGGTCCACCTTCTGCTGTACGTGCAGCAGGTTCGCCGCCGGGTGGATGGCCGCCCGGTGCCACTGCGGGGTGTCCGGTCGGATCCGTTCGGGGACGACCGGCCCGTCCCACTCCTCGTAGTGCCGGTGCGTCTCGGGGCGTACGTCGTCGGCGTACGACAGGCCGTGCACCGCGTTGCCGACGAACCCGCAGCCCAGTTCCTCGATCGCGGCGACCAGCCGGGGCAGGGTGCCCGGCTCCAGCCAGACGTCGTCGTCGAGGCAGAGCACGTACCGGGCCACCGACCGGTCCAGCAGGTACGCCCGGTGTTCGGCCAGCCCGCGCCGGGGCAGCCGTCGGGTGAGCAGCACCGGGTGACCCCGGTGTCGCAGCGCCCGGACCATGGTGGCCGCCGCCGGGTGCGCGTACGCCGGGTCGCCGTCGGACTGGTCGCTGACCACCACGCCGAAGCCGGGCACCCCCTCCTGGGCGGCCAGCCCGGAGAGGGCGACCGCCAGTTCGGCCGGCCGGTTGCGGGTGGGGATCAGCACGTCGAGCCGGCGGGGTCGGCGGAACTCCTCGGCCGTGCCGGGGTCGAGCGGTCGGTTCACGCGGTCCTGCCCATGCTCTGCGGGGTCGGGGTGGTGCTGTCCGGCGGGGCGTCCGCGCCGGGCGGGGGGCCGGCGGCCTGGGCGGGCCGCTCGGGGCTGCCGGCCTGGGCGGGCTGCGGGGAGCCGACGCCCTGGGCACGGATCCGGTCGATGATCGCCGAGGTGGACCGGTCCGGCACGTACCCGAGGGTGCGCACCTGCCCGCCGAGCCGGCGGACCAGTGGTGCCTCGGGGACCATCTCCGGCGGGTAGTCGCCGCCCTTGACGTACACGTCGGGCCGGACGGCCTCGATCAGCCCGGCCGGCGAGTCCTCCTCGAAGACCACCACGTGGTCCACGCAGGACAGCGCGGCGAGCAGGGCGATCCGGTCCTCGACCGGGTTGACCGGCCGGTCCGGTCCCTTCAGCCGGCGGACGCTGCGGTCGGAGTTGACCGCGACCACCAGCAGGTCACCGAGGGCCCGGGCCTGTTCCAGGTAGCGCACGTGGCCGGGGTGCAGCACGTCGAAGCAGCCGTTGGTGAAGACGACGGACCGGCCGGCCCGCCGGTGGTCGGCGACGATGGCGTCCAGCTCGCCGGCGCCGACCAGCGTCGGGTGGGCGGTGCCGTCGGGCGCGCCGAGCGCGTCGAGCAGGTCCTCCCGGCGGCAGACGCAGGTGCCGGTGTCGGAGACGGTGATGGTGGCGGCGAGCTGGGCGAGCTGCGCGGCGGTGGGCAGCGGCGCCTCGGCGGCCAGGGCGAGGGTCATCGCCGCCAGGTACGCGTCCCCCGCGCCGACGGCGTGGCTGGCCGGCACCGGGGTGCTGTGGCTGCGCCGGGGTGCACCGTCCGAGCCGCCGACGACGGCACCCTCGGTGTCCAGGGTCACCGCGACCACGTCCGCGCCGGTGTGCGCGCGTAGCTCGGCCAGTCGGGCCTCGGCCAGGACGGCCCGGTCGACGCCCTCGCCGACGGTGGCGTTGACCGTCACGCCGGCCCCGGTGACGCTCAGCCCGTCGCCGGTCATCGCGACCCGACCCTCGCCGGCGGTCGGCTCGCCGGTCGGCCCGGTGGGTGCCCGGCCGACGCCGCCCGGGGCGGTGCCGACGACGAGTTCCGACGGCCCGTCCGCCGGGTCGTCCGTCGGGTGGTCGAGGTGCAGGTCGGTGCCGCCGGTACGGGCCGGGGCGGGCGGTGCGCCGAAGCCGGCGGCGGCGCGGGCCAGCAGTCGGGTCGCCTCGGCGAAGCTCGGCGTGACCACGGTCGGGTTCAACCCCCGCCAGTCGGCCAGGTCGTGGGCGTCCAGGGCGACGGTCGCGTACCGGTGCCGGTTGGCGACCAGCCAGGCGCGTACCGGGGCGGGCAGCGCGCCGAGGCCGTAGTCGCAGACCACCAGGGTGGGTACGGCTCCGCCGGCCACCGCCTTCAGCTCCTCGGTGGCGCGGTCCAGCGCGGTGAGCAGCCGGGCCACCCCGCCGTCGTCGAGCAGTTCGTCGGGGTCGCCGGAGTCCTCCCGGAGCAGGATCTGGTTGCCGGCGAGCATCCGCCGCTTGACCGGGGTCGGCCGGTGCGGCTCGCTGACCGTCCGGTCCCAGACGCCGGCCCGGTCCAGGCAGTCGTGCAGTTCGTCGCCGGCCACGTCCGCGCCGACCGGGGCGACCAGCAGCGCCCGGCCGCCGAGGGTGGCGACGTTGACCGCGGTGTTCGCGGCGCCGCCGGCGGCGGTGATCCGCCGGCGCAGGGTGAGGATCGGCGCGGGCGCCTCCCGGCAGAGCCGGTCCGACTCGGCGAAGCGCCACTCGTCGAGCATGGCGTCGCCGACGACGACGACCCCACGCCCCAGCCAGCTCTCCACGACGGTGGCGAGCCGGCGCTGTTCCGCTGCTGCTCCTGCCATGCCCACCGGGGTCCCCCGGCCCGGCCTGGCCAAACCTGACCCGGCCGGCGCCGGGGCGGCGGGTGTCGTCAGGTTTCGGCCCCACCCGCACCGACCCCACCCCCGCTGGCGAGGTGATCATGGGTTGGTGGCGCTGGGGGAGCGAGAACCGCCGCCCACCGGGACGTTTTTCCGGGTGCGGAGGCATGTTCGGGGGGATCGGGGAAAGAAGGCGGGATGACCGCCCAGACCAACGACCACCCGGTGCTCCAGGCCCGCCAGCTCCGCCTGCTGATGTTCGGCCTGATGACCGGCATGCTGCTGGCCGCGCTGGACCAGACCATCGTCGGCACGGCCCTGCCCACCATCGTCGGCGAGCTGGGCGGGATCAACCACTACTCGTGGGTGGTCACCGCCTACCTGCTCGCCTCGACCGCCTCCACCCCGCTGTACGGCAAGATGGCCGACCTGTACGGGAGGCGGCCGGTCTTCCTCTTCTCGATCGGCACGTTCCTGCTCGGCTCGCTGCTGGCCGGACTGTCCCAGAACATGACCCAGCTCATCGTCACCCGGGGTGTGCAGGGTATCGGCGCCGGCGGCCTGATGACGCTGGCGTTCACCATCATCTCGGACGTGGTCTCACCCCGGGAGCGCGGTCGCTACCAGGGGCTCTTCGGGGCGGTCTTCGGCCTGTCGTCGGTGGCCGGGCCGCTGGTCGGCGGCTACTTCGCCGAGACCAACTGGCGGTGGATCTTCTACATCAACGTGCCGCTGGCGATCCTGGCGATCGTGGTCTGCTACCACGTGATGCGGTTGATCCCGTTCACCCGCCGGGACCACGCGATCGACTGGATCGGCGCGGGCCTGCTGGTCGGCGGGGTGAGCTGCCTGCTGCTGGCGCTGAGTTGGGGCGGCAACGAGTACGCCTGGGGTTCCGGGGTGATCATCGGGCTCTTCGGCGCCGGCGTGGTGCTCGGGGTGCTCTTCGTGCTCCAGGAGGCCCGGGTGGCCGAGCCGATCCTGCCGCTGCGGCTGTTCCGCAGCGCCACCTTCGCGTTGGCCAACGCGGCCGGTTTCGTGCTCGGTCTGGTGATGTTCGGGTCGATCATCTTCATCCCGCTCTACCTGCAGATCGTCAAGGGCGCCTCACCGACCCGGAGCGGCCTGCTGATGCTGCCGATGATGGCCGGCATCATCGTCACCTCGATCCTCACCGGCCGGGCGATGAGCCGGATCGGCCGGTACAAGTGGTTCCCGGTCGCCGGCTCGGCGGTGCTGGTCGCCGGCATGCTGCTGTTCACCCGGCTGGCGGTGGACACCTCGCTCTGGGCGGCCTTCGGCTACATGGTGGTGATCGGGGTCGGGCTGGGCCTGTGCATGCAGTCGCTGATCCTCGCCGTGCAGAACGCGGTGGACGTCCGCGACCTGGGGGCCGGCACCTCCTCGGCGACGTTCTTCCGGTCGCTGGGTGGCTCGTTCGGCGTGGCCATCCTCGGTGCGGCGCTCTCCTCCCGGCTCACCGCCCAGCTCGCCGACCGGCTGCCGGGGGCGATCGCCCAGCTTCCGCCGGAGCAGCGGGCGGCGGTCGCGGCCCGGGGCGGGACGAACGTCTCGATCAACGATCCGGCGACCATCCTGGCCCTGCCCGGCCCGGTCCGGGCGGCCATCCAGGCGGCCTTCGTCGAGTCACTGCACCTGGTCTTCCTGACCACCGGCCTGATCGCCGTGCTGGCGGTGCTGGTCACCCTGGCGCTCCCCGACCTCCAGCTACGCGGTGCGGGCCCGCAGGGCGCGACCGGCGGCGCCGACCCGCTCGGCGGCGAGGCCCCCGCCCCCGGCGGCAAGCCGATCACCAAGGAGACGAAGGAGGAGGCGGCCACCGACATGAACGCCAAGTCGCAGACCATGCTGTGACGACCGCGCCGCCGTCACTTGAGGATCAGGCGGTTGGTCTGTTCGAAGACGTCCAGGTCGGCGAGGGTCTCCGGGACCGAGGCCGACAGTGGCGCGGGGAACTCGTGCCGGTGGAAGAAGCCGGCGTCGGTGGTCTCGTCGGTGATCGGGGTCAGCTCGCCGTCCCAGTCTTCCACCCGGAACGCGGTGGTGAAGATCTGGTACGTGTGCCCGTACATGTTGGTGTGGGTGCGGTCCGGGCCGGTGTAGAGGGCGAAGGCGCTGACCCGCAGGGCCCGCAGCCCGGTCTCCTCGCGTACCTCGCGGACGGCGCAGTCGGCGATCGACTCGCCCAGCTCCATCGCGCCCGCCGGCAGCGCCCACTGGCCGTTGTCCGAGCGCTGGATCAGCAGCACCCGTCCCGCGTTGTCGCGGACCACGGCCCGGGCTCCGACGAACATCAGCGTCCGGTCACCGGCCAGGGCACGCAACTGCCCCACGTACGAGTCGGCCCAGGAGATGCTCACCCGGACAATCTACGCAGGATCGCCGAGGGGGTCCGGCTTTCCGGGGTTCCCAACGTGTGACCGGCGACACTAGTTTGTTACCCATGCGTAGCACGATGATGGACGCCCCGCTCCAGGTGTCCCGGATCCTCGCACACGGCTCCACCGTGCACGGCGCGGCCGAGGTCGTCACCTGGACCGGGGCCGAGCCCCGCCGGATGTCGTACGCCGAGGTGGGTCGCGTCGCGGCCCGGCTCGCCCACGCGCTGCGCGACGAGTGCGGGGTCACCGGCGACGAGCGGGTCGGCACCTTCATGTGGAACAACAACGAGCACCTGGTGGCGTACTTCGCGGTGCCGAGCATGGGTGCGGTGCTGCACACCCTGAACATCCGGCTCTTCCCCGACCAGGTGGCCTACATCGCCAACCACGCCGAGGACCGGGTGGTGCTGGTCGACTCGACGCTGATCCCGCTGCTGGCCCGGGTGCTCGGCGAGCTGACGACCGTCCGGCACGTGGTGGTGGTCGGCGGCGGCGACCCGGAGCCGCTGCGGGCCGTGGCCGGCGACCGGGTCACCTTCCACCGGTGGGACGACCTGCTGGCGGGGCGTCCGGACAGCTACGACTGGCCGGAGGTGGACGAGCGGGACGCCGCCGCGCTCTGCTACACCTCCGGGACCACCGGCAACCCCAAGGGCGTCGCCTACTCGCACCGCTCGCTCTACCTGCACTCCCTCCAGGTCTGCATGCCGGAGGGCTTCGGGCTCGGGCCGGGCGACCGGGAGTTGGCCATCGTGCCGATGTTCCACGCGATGTCGTGGGGTCTGCCGTACGCGGCCTTCCTCTCCGGCGCGTCGCTGATCATGCCGGACCGCTTCCTCCAGGCCGCGCCGATCGCCGAGATGATCGCCGCCGAGCGGCCCACCCTGGCCGGCGCGGTGCCGACCATCTGGAACGACCTGCTGGCCCACCTGGACGCCCACCAGGTGGACATCTCCTCGCTGAAGGAGGTGATCGTGGGCGGCTCGGCCTGCCCGCCGGCGCTGATGCACGCGTTCGCCGACCGGCACGGCATCGACGTGATCCACGCCTGGGGGATGACCGAGATGTCCCCGCTCGGCTCGGTGTCCCGGGTGCCGGCCGGGGCCACCGGCGAGGCGGCCTGGCGCTACCGGTACACCCAGGGCCGGATCCCGGCCGGGGTGGCCGCCCGGATCGTCGGCCCGCTGGGCGAGCCGCTGCCCGCCGACGGGACGTCGGTGGGCGAGCTGGAGGTCCGGGGGCCGTGGGTGACCGCCAGGTACGTCGGTGACGACGCCCCCGACGCCGAGAAGTTCCGGGACGGCTGGCTGCGTACCGGTGACGTCGGGATGCTCTCCCCGGACGGCTACCTCACGCTCACCGATCGGGCTAAGGATGTGATCAAGTCCGGCGGGGAATGGATCTCCTCGGTGGAGCTGGAGAACGCCCTGATGGCCCATCCTGATGTGCAGGAGGCGTGTGTGGTCGGGGTGCCGGACCAGCGTTGGGGGGAGCGTCCGCTGGCCACCGTGGTGATCCGGGAGGGCGCGTCGACCAGTGTGGAGCAGCTCCGTGAGTTCCTCGCCGGCTCGGTCGCGCACTGGCAGCTACCGGAGCGCTGGGCGGTGATCGACGCGGTGCCGAAGACCAGCGTCGGCAAGTTCGACAAGAAGGTGGTGCGTTCGCGGTACGCCGACGGCGACCTGGAGGTACGGGAGCTGGCGGGGCCGTAACAGTTTTCGGCGCTTCGTCGCCGTTGGGGGTAGGGACGTAACTCCTGAAGCATCCCTCCCCAGGGGCGGCCCCGGCGTTCGCACCGCGCCGGGGCCGCCCGTTCCACGCGGGGCGACCCGCAACGTCATTGTTGCGAAACTTGCTCAGCTCTGTCCGGGCGATCGCGAAATGACCTCACGAACTACTCCTCGGCGGTGCCGATCAGCACCTTCCCCACCACCGAGTCCTCCACCGCCTGGTGGGCCGCGGCGGCCTGGGCCAGCGGGTACCGGTGCAGCGGCAGGCCGGCCTCCTCGCCCACCCGTACCGCCCCCTGCGCCACCGCCGCCGCCACGTCGGTGACCGCCTGCGCCTTGGCCACCTTCGGCTCGGTGTAGACCAGGACGAACTGCCAGCGGGCGTTCGGCACCATCAGCGGCCGGATCGGCAGGGTCAGCTCGTCGCCGCCGTCGTCGGCGTACACGCAGACCGCCCCGCCGGCGCGCAGCAGCCGTACGTCGGCCGCCGCGTTGCGGGCCGCGGAGACCTCGACGATCGTGTGCACCCCGTCGGGGGCGATCTTGTGAACCTCCTCGACCACGTCCTGCTCCCGGTAGTTGATCACGAAGGAGGCGCCGGCCGCCGCCGCGAGCTGCGCCTTCTCCGGACTGCTCACCGTCGTGATGACGCAGGCGTCGGCCCAGCGGGCGAGCTGGATCGCCGCGTTGCCGACGGCACCCGCCCCACCCTGCACCAGCACCACGTGGTCGCTGAGCGCCCCGGCGTGCAGCTTGTCCGGCATGTACTCGCCGACGGTCAGGCAGCGGTGCGCGGTGAGGAACGGGATGCCCAGGCAGGCGCCCAGGTCGAACGAGGCGGCACCGAGGGGCACCACCTGGCGGACCGGGACGACGGTGTACTCGGCGGCGGTACCCCACGGACGCTGCCAGGCGGCCTCCCAGATCCACACCCGCTCGCCGGTCAGCTCCCGGTCGACGCCCTCGCCGACCGCCTCGACCACCCCCGCGCCGTCCTGCCCCGGCGTCTGCCAGCCGGCCGGCAGCGGCCACTGGCGTCGGCTCTTCCAGTCGGTCGGGTTCACCCCGGAGACGGCCAACCGGACCAGCACCTCGCCCGGACCGGGCTCGGGCACCGGCCGGTCGACAAGCTGGAGCACCGAGGGGTCACCGGTGCGCTCGTACACGATCGCCTTCATCGCCGTCTCCTCAAGGTCGCCGCGCGTCCTGCCGTACCCGGGCCGGTCGTGATCATTCCGATCCGGGCCGTCCCCGAACGGTATAACCGGGTGGTCGGCGACCGGGCACCTCAGGCCGCCGGCCTGAGCACCACCTTGGAGTAGCCCTCCTCGCGGCGGTCGAAGCGCCGGTACGCCTCCGGTGCCGCGTCCAGCGGCAGCTCCTTGCTCACCACGAAGCTCGGCGTCGCCCGCCCCGACATGATCAGGTTCCGCAGGTACTCGTTGTACGTCTTCACGTTGGCCTGCCCGGTCCCCATCCGCAGGCCCTTCTCGAAGAACTTGCCGACCGTGAACAGCAGCTCGCCCCGGCCGGAGTGCTGGTCGGGCGCGCCCGGGTCCTGGGCCAGGTAGAGCCCGACCACGCCGATCGCGCCGGTCGCCCGGACCACCTCGACGAGGCTGTTCAGCACCGAGGCCGGGTGTTCCTCGCCGCCCGCCCCGGTGGCCTGGTAGCCGACCGCGTCCACGCCGTGGTCGGTGCCCACCCCGTCGGTCCGGTCGCGGATCTGGGCGACCGGGTCCCCCTGCGAGAAGTCGACCGGGATCGCGCCGATCGACCCGGCCAGCCGCAGCCGGTCCGGCACCCGGTCCACCACGAACACCTCGGCCGCGCCCATCAGGATCGCCGAGTACGCCGCCATCAGCCCGACCGGCCCGCCGCCCATCACGGTGATGTTCTCGCCGGGACGCAGCCCGGTCATCGCCACCCCGTGGTAGCCGGTGGGGAAGATGTCGGCGAGCATCGCGTAGTCGGTCTCGTGCTCGGTGCCGGGCGGCAGCCGCAGGCAGTTGAAGTCGGCGTACGGCACCCGCAGGTACTCGGCCTGCCCGCCCCGGTACGGCCCCATCGCCACGTAGCCGTACGCGCCGCCGGCGAAGCCGGGGTTGACGGTGAGACAGAAGCCGGTCTTCTGCTCCCGGCAGTTGCGGCAGAACCCGCACGCCACGTTGAACGGCATCGACACCCGGTCGCCGATCTTGATCCGGTTCACCCCGGGCCCGACCTCGACCACGTTGCCCATGTTCTCGTGGCCGAGGACGATGCCCGGCTCGGCGAGCGTACGTCCCTCGTACATGTGCAGGTCGGAGCCGCAGATCGCGGTCGTGGTGATCTGCACGATCACGTCGTTGGGATGCTCGATCCGCGGGTCCTCGACATCACTGACCGTCACCTCGTGCGGCCCCTGGTACACCACAGCCCTCATGTCACCGACGCTAGGCGGGCGCGGCGGGTCGCGCGGGCGGTTCAACCGAGCCGGTCCACCACCTCCGGGGTGAGATCGTGCACCGAGGGGAGCAGCACGGCGGCCCGCGCCGCCGCGTCCGGGTCCAGCGGGTACGCCCCGTGCGGCACCGCGACCACCCGCATCCCGGCGGCGGCGGCCGAGCGGACCCCGTTGGAGGAGTCCTCGACGGCGACGCACCGGGCCGGGTCGACACCGAGCCGTTCGGCGACGGCCAGGTAGACGTCGGGAGCGGGCTTGCCCCGGGGGGTCTCCTCGGTCGACAGGGTCACCCGGAAGGTGCCGGCGAGGTCCGCGGCGGCCAGCGCCGCCGCGATCAGCCGGGTCGGCGAGGAACTGGCCAGCCCCAGCGGCCACCGCGCGGCCAGCCGGCGCACCACCCGGTCGGCGTCGTCGATCAGCGGTACGCGGACCGCGTACCGCCGGGTCATCTCGTCGACCACCTCCGTGGCGACCTGCCCGGCGGACCGGTCGACGCCCAGCTCGCCGCTGAGGTACCCGGCCCACTCGCCGGTGCTCATCCCCATCAGCCGGCGCTGGGTGTCGGGCTGCCAGGTGCCGCCGTGCGCCGCCACGTACGCCCGGCGGACCTCCTCCCAGACCGGTTCCGAGTCCACGATCACGCCGTCCAGGTCGAAGACCACCGCATCCACCGTCACGGGTCCATCCTCCCCGAAGCCCCCTCCCACCCCAGCCGGACCGCTTCCGCCGGCTCCCGACCGTCAGTCGACCCGCGTGCATCCTTTGGAGCGGATGACCCAAACGAGCCACCCGACCACATTACGGACGGTGGTTGGCCGCACCACCGGACCAGCCCCCACCGAAACCCCTGCCGCACCCCCTGCCGTGCCTCCCGGATGGCGCCGATGATCAAGAGAATTGCGTCGGAATCCGACCTCCGGGTGACACAAACCTCTTGATCACCGGGGTTTACGTCATCAGGTCCAAAAGCGTCTGAGAGTGGGTTGGTGTATCGGGGTGTTTCGACCCTTCCCGCCTGCCAGTCGGTTGACCTGCCCGCGCGGTGGCCTGGGGGTTGGTTGTGGCCGCCTGGTTGTCGGTCTCCGCGACGCCGTCGGAGTTGGGCTGCCGCGCGGTGACCTGCCTGCTCGGTCGGGTTGGCTGGTCGGGCGGGTGTCCCTTGGCGAGCGGGGGCCGGTCCGGGGCGTCCTGACCTTGGTGTGGGGTCAGGAGCGGAGGGCGGGGAGGCCGATCGGGCTGTCCGGCGGAATGACCGTGTGGCAGGCGCGGGCGACCGGGTCGAGCAGTTCGCGCAGCCGGTCGGTGCGGTCCGGGCCGAGGGACAGCCAGGGGCGGGCGGCGGCCCGGTCGGTGGCCTCCTCGACGGCCTGGAACCCGGCCCGTCCGGTCTGCGTGGGCTCCCCGTCGGCGGTCAGCCAGCCGCGTTCGACCAGCCGGGCTCGGGCCTCGGCCCACTGCTGCTCCGTCCAGCCCCGGCCGAGCAGGTGCAGCGCCGGCATGTCCACGGCGACCCGCCAGGCCAGCGTCTCCGCCGGGTCCAGGCCGGCGGCGACCAGGGCGGCGACGTGCCCGTCCCCGCGGAGTTCGCGCAGTGTGGTGGCGGCCTGCCAGAGCCGGGCCAGCGGGTACTCGCCGCGCGGCAGGGCGGCGTTGGCCGCGCCGAGCACCCGCCCGGCCGGGTCGGCCCCGGTGGCCGCCGTCTCCAGCAGCTCGGCCGCCTCGGCCAGGTGGGCCTCGGGTAGCTCGTAGGTGAGTTCGGCGAGCGCCTGCACCGCCCCGGTGAGCCGGGCGCGCAGCGCCTCGTCGGGGGTGGCCAGCCGCCAGATCGCCGGCAAGGCGCGGCTCACCATCGGCGGGGCGAAGTTGAAGAAGGCGGCGATCACCGGGGCGGCGTCGGTGGGGCCGAGCGGGGCGGTCCGGCCGGCGAAGTAGCCCCGCCAGTAGCCGCGCAACCCGATCGCCTCGTACGCGGCGCGGGCCCGGGGGTGGAAGTAGGTGACCGCGTGCAGGGGTTCGACGTGCGTCCACATCAGCCGGGCGGTCTTCCCGGGATCGTCCAGCGCCGGCACGTGCACCTCCGCGTCGGTGAGGGGTCACCGTGGCGCGGCGCGACCGCCCACGGTGACCCCGAACCTACTGCTGGTAGGTGTCGGCCGGAAGACCCCTGTGGCCTACTGCACCGCCAGCACGTCGACGATGAAGCGCAGCGGCCCCGCCGGTGCGCCGGGGCGCTGCGGCTTCTCGCCGTACGCCAGGTCGGCGGGGATGTCGAGCTGCACCCGGCTGCCGACGGTCTGCCCCTGCATGCCCTGGTCCCAGCCCGGGATGACGTTGCCCTGGCCGAGCATGAAGGAGAACGGCTCGGACCGCTTCCAGGAGGCGTCGAACTCCTCACCCGTCTGGTACGACACGCCCACGTAGTTGACGGTGATCTGCTGGCCGGCCTGGGCGGCCGGCCCGTTGCCCCGGATCAGCGGGGTGGCCTTCAGCCCGGTCAGCTCGCCCTCGCCCTTGGTGGCCTGCGGCTTGGTGCAGAGCGCCTGGTCGGCCCCCGCCGGCAGCTTGGGGAAGTCACCGGCGCAGCCGGCCGGAGCGGCGGCCGGCTGCGGGTCGTCCTTCTCCCCGTTGCGGACCACCACGAACACCCCGACGATCACCGCGATGACGGCCACGCCGGCGACGGCGCCCAGCCACGCCTGCCGGCGCTTGCGCGCCTCGGCGGCCTTCTGCGCCGCGAGCTGGGCGGCCAGCCGCCGCTCTGCCTTCGTTTCCGGGCCCTGGCCCGACGACCGGTTCTCCGTACGCTCGCTCACGTCCTCGACTCCCTGCTGGTGTGGGTGACCGGCCCGGCGGCCCGGTGCCATGGCCAGCGCACACGGTACCCGGATCGATGCCGTCGGGGTCCCGTCGCCCGCCCGCCGTGCTCGCGGATGGGACGGGCGTCCCTGTTCGTCCCGGTTCCGGCGGGTGCCGGGGCCGGTCCGGCGGTAGGTTCTCGACCATGGCGATCCTCACCGACGAAGACCGGGCCCTGCTCTCCGAGCCGCAGCTCGCCCACGTGGCGACCATCGAGGCCGACGGTACGCCGCACGTCACCCCGGTATGGGTGGACACCGACGGCGAGCACATCGTGTTCAACACCGCCAAGGGGCGGCGGAAGTACGACAACATCGCCCGCAACCCGGTGGTCGCGGTCTCCGTGGTCGACAAGGCCGACGACTTCCGCACCCTCTGGGTCAAGGGCACCGCCGAGTTCGTCACCGAGGGCGCCGACGCGCACATCGACCGGATGGCGAAGAAGTACCTCGGGCAGGACACCTACCCGTTCCGGCAGCCGAACGAGGAGCGGGTGATCGTCCGGATCACGCCGACCCAGAAGCTCGGCCGGGGCTGACCCGCGCGGAGGGGCCCGGCGGGACGGCGGTTCGTCGTCCGGGCCCTGCCGCGCGACGAACGACCCGCACCCGGCCGACCGGGCAATCCGGGCCGGGTCCCGCCCGGCCGGGCAGGGCCCGGAACGCGCCCGGTCAGGCGCTCTTGCGTGGGGCGGCCTTCTTCTCGGCCGGCTTCCGCGCGGGTGCCTTGGTGGCCTTCTTCTGCGCGGTCTTCTTCTCGGCGGTCTTCTTCGCCGGCTCCGCCTTCTTCGCGGGCGTCTTCTTCTCGGCCGTCTTCCTGGCGGCGGTCTTCTTCGCCGGCGTCTTCGCCGCCTGCTGCGCCGACCGGGCCGACGAGATCGGCGTCGGCTCGGCGGCCCCGCCGGACGGCGCCTCGCCCCGGGCGACCCGGGCCCGCTCGACGGACGCCTTCAGCGCCGCCATCAGGTCCACCGCGGCGGCCGGCGCGACCTCTTCCTCCTCCGGCTGCACCACCTCGCGGCCCTCGACCTTCGCGTCGATGACCTCCTGCAACGCCGCCCGGTAGTCGTCGGTGAAGGCGTCCGGCTGGAACTCGCCGGCCATCGAGTCGATCAGCGAGGAGGCCATCGCCAGCTCCGGCGGGCGGACCTTCAGATCCTCGCCGAGGAAGCCGAAGTCGGGGGTACGCACCTCGTCGGGCCAGAGCATCGTGTTGAGCAGCAGCACCCCGTCGCGGACCCGCAGGGTGGCGAGCTGTTCCCGCTGGCGCAGCGCCACCTTGACGATCGCCACCCGCTCCGAGTCGGCCAGCGCGTCGCGCAGCAGCACGTACGGCTTGGTGGCGGTCCCCTCCGGCTCCAGGAAGTACGCCTTGTTGTAGAGGATCGGGTCGACCTGCTCGGCGGGGACGAACTCCAGCACGTCGATCGCGCGTGAGCTGGTCAGCGGCAGGTCGGCGAAGTCCTCGTCGGTCAGGATCACCAGCTCGCCGCCGCCGAGGTCGTACCCCTTGGCGATGTCGTCGTAGGTGACCTCCTCGCCGCAGACCGAGCAGGTGCGCTTGTAACGGATCCGACCGCCGTCGTCCCGGTGCACCTGGTGGAAACGGATGTCCTTCTCCTCGGTGGCCGAGTAGAGCTTCACCCCGATCGAGACCAGCCCGAACGACACCGCTCCCTTCCAGATAGCCCGCATCCCCGTGCTCCTCTCACCGACCTGACCAGGATCGCAAACGATCGAAGCCCACGCACTACCTTCCGTACGCAACTACAGTCAGATAGTGCCCGGCGCGCCGCTGAAGCCGATGCTCGCGATGACCGGGCAGCTCCCGGTGGCTGACGGCTGGGCGTACGAGTTCAAGTGGGACGGGGTCCGGGCGCTGGCCGACCTGGTCGGCGGCCACCCGCACCTGTACGCCCGCTCCGGCGTGGAGATCACCGCCGCGTACCCCGAGCTGGTCACCCTGGCCGAACAGGTCGACGACGCGTTGCTCGACGGCGAGGTGGTGCTCTTCGACCCGGCCGGGCAGCCCTCCTTCACCGCGCTGGCCGAGCGGATGCACGTGCGGGACCGGGCGAGGGCGGCCCGCCTGGCGGCGACCATCCCGGTCACGTACATGATCTTCGACCTGCTGCGGCTGCGCGGCGAGGACCTCACCGGGTGGCCGTACCGCGAACGGCGGGCGGCGCTCGACGGCCTGGGGCTGGGCGCGGCCCGGTGGGCGGTGCCGCCCGCCTTCACCGACGGTGCCGCCACCTACCAGGCGGCCGGCGAGCACGGCCTGGAAGGGGTGATGGCCAAGCGGGTCGACGCGGTCTACCGGCCCGGGGTGCGCTCCCCGGACTGGTTGAAGGTCAAGCTGGAGGTGACCGGCGACTTCGTGGTCGGCGGCTGGCGGCCCGGCGCGCGGAAGATCGGCGGGCTGCTGGTCGGGGTGCCCCGCCCGGACGGGCGGCTCACCTACCGGGGGCGGGTCGGCGGTGGGATCGGCGCGGCGCTGGAACGGGAGTTGCTGCGCGAGCTGGAGCCGCTGCGCACCGGCGGGTCGCCGTTCGCCGGGGACGTCCCGCGCGAGGATGCCCGGGGGGCGATCTGGGTGACCCCGCAGGTCGTGGTGGAGGTCAAGTACGGACAGCGCACCCCGGACGGGCGGCTGCGGTTCCCCCGGGTGCTGCGGCTGCGGCCGGACAAGCCGCCGGAGGAGGTCGAGGATGCCTGAGCGGTTGAGGGTGGAGGTGGCGGGCCGGGCGCTGGACCTGTCCAACCTGGACAAGGTGCTCTACCCGGAGGCCGGGTTCACCAAGGGCGAGGTGATCGACTACTACACCCGGATCGCCCCGGTGCTGCTGCCGCACCTGGCCGACCGGCCGTTGACCCGGATCCGGTTCCCCAACGGCGTCACCGGCGGCTCGTTCTTCGAGAAGAACGCCCCCGCGGCCACCCCCGCCTGGGTACGCACCGAGACACTGCCGGTGCCCGGGTCGAGCAGGGGCCGGGAGACCATCGACTACGTGGTCGCCGACGACCTGCCCACCCTGGTCTGGCTGGCCAACCTCGCCGCCCTCGAACTGCACACCCCGCAGTGGAGGATCGGCGCGCATCCGGACCTGATGGTGGTCGACCTGGACCCCGGCCCGCCGGCCACCCTGCGCCAGTGCTGCCAGGTGGCCCTCCTGCTCCGCGACCGGCTCACCCTCGACGGGGTGACGTCGTACCCGAAGACCTCCGGCAAGAAGGGCATGCAGCTCTGCTGCCCGATCAGCGGCACCCAGTCCGCCGATCTGGTCTCCGACTACGCGAAGCGGATCGCCCAGGAGTTGGAGGGGCAGCACCCGAAGCTGATCGTGTCGAGGATGGCGAAGCAGCTACGGCCCGGAAAGGTCTTCATCGACTGGAGCCAGAACAACGCGGCGAAGACGACGGTCGCGCCGTACTCGCTGCGCGCACAGTCGATGCCGGCGGTTTCCACGCCGCTGACCTGGGACGAGGTCGAGGCGGGGGCGGCGGGTAAGCGGCCGTCGGTGAAGCCGTACGCGGCGGGGGAGGTGCTGAAGCGGGTGGAGAAGTCAGGCGACCTGCTCGCCGCACTGCTCGACGGCGGCCCCGAGTTGGCATAGGGAAGCGCCGGACGGCCCACCGGAGTGATCCCCCTTCCTGCTCCAGCCACAGTAGCGGCGGGCCCGGCGCGGTCAACGCCGCCGGCAAGGACGTGTTGTTCCTCGCCGAGAGCTATCTACGGCCGCAGTCGCGGGCGGCGCTGTACGAGGCCGCGGTAGCGGTGCCGGGTCTGCGCACCGTCGAGAACGCCACGGACGGCGCGAACCGGCCAGGCATCGGAATCGCCTGGCCGTCGACGACCGGAGAGGGTGAGATCGTGCTGGTCTTCGATGCCGAAACCTACGCCTTCCTCGGCGTCTCGGGCTCGTCTGCCGTGCTGGCCCTCACCGTCGTCGACGAGGTCGGTCGGACCGACTGAAATCCGGACCCGCCTGGGCTGGCCGGCACGGGGCGGCCCGCCCAGGCCGGTCGGTCCCGGCAGGGTGGGGGCGGTGTCCGCCCGCCCCCACCCTGCTCGTGCGGCGGTTCCCGTCAGCGCTGCCCGAAGACCTTCCGGAAGGTGCCGAGGCGCAGCAGGACGGTCTCGCCGGTGGCGTCCAGGACGCCGTCGTTGTCGGTGATCGCGTACACCTGGCCGTCGCCGCCCACGGTCAGCCCCTCCAGCTTCTCCTGGGTCCAGCCGTTGGTGGCGCGCAGCGCCGGCAGCACGTCGACGGCGAGGGTCTTCGGCAGCACCCGCAGCGGGCCGGCGGCGGCCGGACCGTCCGGCAGCGACACGGTGTAGATCCGCTTGATCGTGGCGGCCGGCCCGTTGAGCTTGTCCCGCTCGATCACGGCGAGCCGGTCGCCGACCACGGTGATCTCGGAGAGCCCGATCCAGTCACCGGGGACGCTGGTGCTCTCCAACTGGTAGCCGAACCAGCTCCAACTGTCGGCGGTCACGTCGTACCGGCCGATCCGGACGACGCCGGCCGGGTCGGTGGCGACCTCGCGCTGGAGCACCGCCCAGACGGTTTCCCGGCCGTGCCGGTCGGTGCTGGCGGAGACCCCCTCGAAGCCCTGCTTGCCCAGCCCGGCGGCGATCTCCGCCGGCAGCGGCACGGTCTGCCGGGTCACCCCGTCGCCGTCCAGCCGGACCAGCTTGTTCTCGGTGCCCTTGGCACCCTCGACGGCGAGCCAGAAACCGCCCTGCGGGCGGGCGAAGATGCCCTCCGCGTCGTACCCGACCGGCTTGCCGGCGGCGTCCTGCACGGGCAGGGCGTCCGTGACCACGGCCGGCGACTTGCGGGTGTCGACGGTCAGGATCCGGGTCGGGGTGTACGCCGCGTCGGTGACGCTGTAGAGCTGCTGCGGCTGACCCGGTACGGCGGACAGCGCGCCCAACGCCCCCCAGCCGATCGGCGCGCCCTGCGCGTCGTCGCCCGAGACGATGCTCGGGAAGCCGGGAGTGCCCTCACCCAGCTCGTAGAGCGACACCGAGGCGCGGACGCCCACCGAGGCGTCGTCGGTCTCGCTGGAGACCGCGAGCAGGCCCCGGGCGGGGATGGGCAGCAGGCCCTCCGGGCCGTTGGTGGTGGGCAGGACCTGGCGCAGCACCGGGGCGGTCGGCCGGCTCAGGTCGTAGACGGCGACGAAGTTGCTCCGCTCGGAGCCGACGAACGCGTACCGCACGCCGTGGTACTCGGCGATCGCCACGCCCTCCGGCTCGGTGCCCTTCTTCGCGGCCCGGTCGTTGTTGTGCAGCCCGTAGCGGACGGCCAGCCGCTCGAAGGTGTTGCCCGCGTCCCAGGCCACCTGGCCGGTCTTGCTGTCGAAGATCGACCAGCCCCGGGTGCCGCCCCGCCAGTCACCCTCGTTGGCGGTGGCCAGGTAACGGTCGTTGACCCAGGCCACCGCGTCGGGCTCGCGGGGGACGTCGGTGATCGAGCCGGTCAGGTCGATCCTGCCGTCCTTGACCGTGTCGATGCCGCTGACCGAGGCGGTGCCCGCGCTGAAGGCCCGGGTGATCCGGCCGGTGGGCAGGTCCACCAGGACGATGCCGTTGTTCTCCTGGAGGGTCACCGCGAGCTGGTTGCGCTCGTTGATCGAGACGTACTCGGGTTCCGGGTCGGTGGGCTCGGTGATCCCGGCGGCGGCCAGCACCGGCAGCGCCTGGCCGTCGGGGGCGGTCAGTGCGACGGTACGCAGCTTCCACCGCTGCGGCGTCGTCTTGCCGTCGAGGTCGACGATCTGCACGAAGCCGGCGGGGGCCTGGGGCAGGTCGCCCTTCTTCCGGCCGGGCGGGGTGGCCTCCTCGTCCCGCTCGTTCTCGATCGCGATCGCCGCGTACCGCTGGTCGTGGCTGATCGCGATGGAGTCCGGCTGGCCGCCGAGGTCGAAGCTGCGGACCCGCTGGCGGGTGGCCAGCTCGATCACGTCCAGCCGGCCGGACGGGGCGGTGAAGCTGGCGCTGGTGTTCACCACGACCAGGACGTACCGGCCGACGATCGCCACCGAGGTCGGCTCGTCGTCGGCGTCGCCGAGCTGGGCCAGGGAAAGGGTGCCGAGGCCGATCGGCTGCTTCGGCTTGCCGATGTCGAGGAAACCGATCCGCTTGGCCAGCGCGTCGGTGTAGACCAGGGTACGGCCGTTCGGGCTGACCGCGGAGATCTCGGCCACCGTCGCGGTGCTCGGGTCCTCACCGGCGGGCCGGTTCTGGAACACCGGGTAGGTGGCGGTGCGGTCGAAGGCGAGTTTCCGGTCGGGGTACTGCTGGGCGGCGTTCGCGTTGCCCGTGACGGTCAGCGCGGCCACCGTCAGGCCGGCCACCGCCGCCGAGACGAGCACTCTTCTCGCTGTCACTGCTCCTCCGTATGTTCGATTCGGACGGAGGCTGACAGGTACGACCGAGCGCAGGTTGGCCGGCAGGTGAATGGCCGGCAACGGGCCGGCGGTGAGCTGGCTAGGTCGGCTCGTCGTTTCGGCCTGTCCCGGCTGGTCGAAGCGGTGGGTGGCCAGGCCGACGCGGATCAGGTATCGATGATGGTTCCGTTCTCGTCGATGCCGTGGCTCCGCCAGTAGACGTCCCACTCGTCGTCGACCTGCTGCGGGACCTTGCCCTGCGGGTAGCGGACGTACGGGGCGGTGGGCTCCTGCCCGTCCGGGACGCAGGCACTGCCGCCCTGTGCGCCGACCGCGATCACCGGATACTCACCGTCGCCGCAGATGCTCTCCCGGTAGCCGCAGCCGCTGGTCACCATCAGCCCGCTCAGGCCGATCCCGGCAAGGGCGATCATGATTCGAGTTCGCATGGCCCAATCCTTGTCGCGGCGACGACCGCTGTCATCCGTACGGGTACTCAGCGTTCCAGTCCGCCCCGGTGTCGGATCGCCGTTCTGTCCACGGCGGACGCCCACCTGCCGCTCGACGGTGGATGGGCTCGGTAGGGTGAGGCGATCCGCCAGGACAGGAGGCCCGATGGCTGCCAGCCTTGCCGTCACCGCTTCGACCGACGCATTCCACCAGGTCCGGCCGCTGCTGACCTACTGCGACGACGCGACCGGTGAGCGGACCGGGCTGACCGCAGGCCAGCTCGGTGGCTGGGCGGCGCGCGCCGCCGGTCTGCTGCGCGACGGTTGCGGACTGGGGCCGGGCAGCCGGGTCGCGGTGCTGCTGCCGCCGCACTGGCGTACCGCCGCGGTGTTGCTCGGGGCCTGGTCGGTCGGGATGGCGGTGTCGTTCCGGCCCCGCGCCACCGCCGGGTTGCCGGTCCTGGAACCGGGTGGCGACCGGCCGTACGACGCGGTGTTCGTCACCCCGGAACGCCTCGACGACTGGCTGGAGGACGTGCCCGAGGGGGTGCACCGCTACCTCGTCGGCACCGGGCCCGGTCCGCTGGCCGACGTGCCGGTGGGCTGGCTCGACTGGTCCACCGAGGTGCTCCGGCACACCGACAATCCGCCCGACTACGCAACGATCCGTCCGTCGGACCCGGCCACCCCGGACGGCACCAGCTACGGCGCGTACGGCCGGATCGCCACGGAGATCGCCCAGCAGCTCGACCTGCGCGCCGGTGACCGCCTGCTGGTCGACGCGGCCGCGCACGAACAACCGCTGAAGTGGCTGCTCGCGCCGCTCACCGCCGGCGCGTCAGTGGTGCTCTGCGCCAACCTGGACCGGTCCACACTGGCCGCCCGGCTGACCGCCGAACAAGCCACCCGCCTCCTCTAACCCCTCCCCCCCGGCCCCCGGTCCCAACAATGTTGATCAAGAGGTTTGCGTCACCGCCCGGCCCGCCGGTGACGCAAACCTCTTGATCAACGCGGGCAGGGCGGGGTGCGGCAGGGCGCGGCTGGTGGGGTGGGGTGGTCGGGCGGGGACCGGGCCTCAGTCGACCGTGGGTAGCTTCGGGCCGAGGACGTCGTCGGCGTCCACGATGGTGTACGCGTAACCCTGTTCGGCGAGGAAGCGCTGCCGGTGGGCGGCGTACTCGGTGTCGATGGTGTCCCGGGAGACCACCGTGTAGAAGTGCGCCTGCCGGCCGTCGGCCTTCGGGCGGAGCACCCGGCCGAGCCGCTGGGCCTCCTCCTGCCGGGAGCCGAACGTGCCGGACACCTGGATCGCCACCGCCGCCTCCGGCAGGTCGATGGAGAAGTTGCCGACCTTGGAGATGACCAGGGTGCGCAGCTCGCCGGAGCGGAACGCGTCGAAGAGCCGTTCCCGCTCCTTGTTCGTCGTCGAGCCCTGCACGATCGGGGCGTCCAGGTATTCCCCGAGTTGGTGGAGTTGGTCGATGTAGCCGCCGATCACCAGCACCTGGTCGTTCGGGTGGCGGTCGACCAGCGCCTTGACCACCGGCAGTTTCGTCCGGGCGGTCGCCGCCATCCGGTAGCGCTCCTCGGCCTCCGCCGTCGCGTAGGTCATCCGCTCCGCGTCGGTGAGGGTCACCCGGACCTCGGTGCACTGCGCCGGAGCGATCCAGCCCTGCGACTCGATGTCCTTCCACGGCGCGTCGTACCGCTTCGGGCCGATCAGGCTGAACACGTCGCCCTCCCGACCGTCCTCGCGGACCAGGGTGGCGGTCAGGCCCAGCCGGCGGCGGGCCTGGAGGTCGGCGGTGAACCGGAAGATCGGCGCGGGCAGCAGGTGCACCTCGTCGTAGACGACCAGGCCCCAGTCGCGGGCGCCGAACAGGTCCAGGTGGGTGAACGCGCCGCCGCGCCGCGAGGTGAGCACCTGGTACGTGGCGATGGTGACCGCGCGGATCTCCTTGCGCTCGCCGGAGTACTCGCCGATCTCGTCCTCGGTCAGCGAGGTGCGGGCGATCAGCTCCCGCTTCCACTGCCGGCCGGCGACCGTGTTGGTGACCAGGATCAGGGTGGTCGCCTTCGCCTCGGCCATCGCCGCCGCCCCGACCAGCGTCTTGCCCGCGCCGCAGGGCAGCACCACCACTCCCGACCCGCCGGCCCAGAACGCCTCCACCGCCTCCCGCTGGTACGACCGCAGCGTCCACGGCTTCCGGCCGTCCTTGCCGGCCTCGGCCAGCTCGATCGGGTGCGCCTCGCCGTCGACGTACCCGGCCAGGTCCTCGGCCGGCCAGCCGAGCTTCAGCAACGCCTGCTTGAGCCGGCCCCGCTCGGACGGGTGCACGGCGATGGTGTCGTCGTCGATCCTGTTGCCGAGCATGCCGGCGAGCTTCTTGCTCTTGGCCACCTCGATCAGCACCAGCCGGTCCAGCCCGCGCAGCACCAGGCCGTGCACCGGGTCGTTGGCGAGCTGGAGCCGGCCGTACCGGTCCATCGTCTCGGCCACGTCGACCAGCAGCGCGTGCGGCACCGGGTAACGGGAGTACTTGATCAGCGCATCGACCACGCCCTCGGCGTCGTGGCCGGCGGCCCGGGCGTTCCACAGCCCCAGCGGGGTGAGCCGGTAGGTGTGCACGTGCTCCGGTGAGCGTTCCAGCTCGGCGAAGGGGGCGATCACCATCCGGCAGGCCTGCGCGTCGGGGTGGTCGATCTCCAGCAGCAGGGTCTTGTCCGACTGCACGATCAGTGGTCCACCGCTCACGCCAGGTCCTCTCCTCGGCCGGAACACCGTCGACCACCTGGGCGGATCCGCCGCAGGCCGACCATCCAGTGTTGCACGGGGCGGGGTGGTGACAGAAAATCTTCGCAACGGGTGCAACGTTTCCCAGACCGCACACGTCTATCAGAGGGACGACCGATCCGGGGAGGGCACATGAATCTTGTCCGTTGCAGAGTCCGGGTCGTCGCCCTGGCCATGGTCACGCTGGTCGGCGCCGGTGGGTGTGCGTCCGATCCGCAGGCCGACCCGGGTGGCACTGGTGGAGGGCTCGCCCCGGTCGGCAGGGCGGAACAGCTAACGGGGGCGGGTGCTGCCTCCCTGCCCGACCAGCTGACCGGGTCCACCGCGACGAAACCACAGCCGAGGACGGAGGTGGTCCGCGCCACGACCACCCCGAAACCGTCGAGCGGGCGTCGGCAGCCCACCCCGACGAAGGCCAACCTGACCCGCTGCGAGCAGGGCGAACACCAGCGCGAGGTGGAGACGTACCTGGCCCAGTTGGGCGGGTTCGGCAAGGTCACCGTCGACGGCCGGCAGTCCGACGCCGACTGCGTCGCGATCAAGAAGTTCCAGCAGCGGTACGACATCCGCCCCGCCGTCGGCCGGGCCGGCCCGCTGACGTACGAGGTGGCGAAGCGGCTGGCCACCACGGACGTCAAGCGCTGCTCCGCCGGTTCGGGCACCACCTTCTGCGTCGACCTGACCCGGCAGACCACCTGGGTGATGCGCGACGGCAAGGTGGTCGCCGGCCCGACGGTCACCCGCACCGGCATGGCCGGCTACGCCACGCCCGCCGGCACCTACAAGGTCAACTTCCGGAACCTCAAGGAGTGGTCCAACCCGTACGAGGTCTGGCTGCCCTACTGGCAGCGCTTCAACGGCGGGATCGGCTTCCACGAGACCACCACCTATCTGCACAACTCGGCGATCGGCTCGCACGGCTGCGTCAACCTGCTGCACGCCGACGCGGTGCGCTGGTGGGAGCTGGGCAAGGTCGGCTCCCGGGTGGTCCTGATCGGCCGCCGCCCCGGCACCTGAGCCGCCCGCGCGTCGGCATCCCGTCCCGCCGTCCGTCTCGGCCCGTCCCGTCGGTAGTTGTCGATAGGGGCCGGATCGGGGGTTTATCCCCCTGTCCGTCCTGGCGACCGGGTGCCACCCTGGAAGTCAGGGGCCGGACGGGGCGGGAGGGCTGGCATGACCGTCGACCGCGAGATGATCACCGACGATGCGATTCCGGACGAGCGGGCGGCACCGACCGACGAGGTCTCCACGGCGACGATGGTGGGGTACGCCGTCGCCGGGATCGCCGTCGTCGGTTGGTTCCTCTTCGGCTGGCTGGTACAGCGGCAGGGCTTCGTCGACTCGGTCGGCGAGGCCGCCGGCACCGGCTTCGGCCTGCTGCTCATCGTCTCCGTGATCGGCACCGTCCGCCGCAGCCGCCGCTGAAAGCCCACCGGCCGGCCGTCGGCCCACTGGCTGCGGCCGGCCGCGCGTGACGCGCTGCGGCCCGACTGCCGACATGCCATTGCGGCCCGGCTGCCGGCGTGGCGCTACGGCGCGGTCGTCGACATGGCGCTGCGGTCCGGCTGCCGGCGTGGCGTTGCGTCGCGGTCGTCGCGGAGGCGGTGGGGCACTGCCGCCGATCGGGGCTCTCAGTCCTCGCGTACGGCGGCGGTGATCCGGTGCAGGGCGAAGGTGTGCAGCATCTCCGTCCGCTCGTCCTCGGCGCGCAGGTAGCCGGCGCCGATCGAGACCGGCCGGACCAGCCGGGACGCCGTCGCCCCGTGGGCGTCGACGTAGCCGACCCAGACCAGCGCCTTGTCCCGGACCGCCTGCTGGAGCACCGCCAGCGCATCGGTGTGACTGTGCGCGGGCGCCGGGCCGGCACCCGTCCGGGCCGCCCCGCCGCGCACCACCGCCGGCGCCCGCCGGGCCGCCCGGGCTGCCGCGTCGCCCCGCCGGATCTGCTCCACCACACCCAGCAGCCGGGGCATCGCCAGTCGAGGCGTGGCCAGCGGGTCGAGCGCCCGGGTCGTCACCGGCACCCGGGCCGGGGCCCGCCGGGTCTTCGGCCGGGCCAGCACCGTCGCGCCGCTCGCGTCCTCCGGCACCGGGGCGTACCCGGCGTCGCGTAGCGCGGTCAGCATCCGTCCCACCTGGTACGGGGTGGCGAGCACCGTCGGGGCCAACCGGCGGAACGCCAGCGGCTCCAGCCGCCGGTCGGCCAGCACCTCGGCGAGCAACGCCTCGTCGTCGCTGCGCACGTACCCGCCGGCGGAGCCGACCCGCAGCCCGCCGTGCTTGCGCGCCACGTCGTCCACGAGATAGGTCAGCCCCTGCGGAACCGGGGTACGCGACCGGCGCCGGAACAGCTCGTGCAGGTCGTCGGCGGTGTAACCGGCGTCCAGGGCCCGGCGCACGCTGGCGGTGCTGACCCGGTGCACGCTGGCCCCGCCCGCCGACTCGTGCTCGGCCACCATGTCCAGTTCGGCGGCGAGGGTCGGATCGGGCGGGCCGGGCACCACCACGCTCAGGTCGGCCTGCACCAGGAAGTGGTCGACCGGGGCGGGCAGCAGGGCGTCCAGCGCCCGTACCGCGCCGGACGAATCGCCGCTCTCGGTGTCGGCGCGCAGCCCCAACGGGTCGTCCCCGCCCCGCTCGTCGGCGTCGGTGACGTCGCCCAGCAGCAGCCGCCCGTACGAGGTGAGTGCGCCGAGGCCGGTCACCCCGAGCAGGGCCGCCTCGGCCAGCACCTCCCGGTGCGCGGCCTCCCGCCCCCGGCTGCGCCGGGGAGCCCGCCAGTCGAGCAGCGCCAGCACCTCCTCGGCGGTGGGGGCGGTGGCCGGCTCCTGGTCGGCCAGCACCCCGAGCACCGCCCGGCGGGCGGCCGGCGCGCCGGCCCGCTCCGCCTCGGCGGAGAGCGCGTTGATCGGGCGGTCCCGGTCGTCGCGCTGCCCGACCAGGCCGACCTGACGGCTCATCGTCAGCCAACCCCGGGCGAGCTGCTCCCAGCGGTGGGCCAGCGACACCGCCCGCCACACCTCGTACCCGCCGGTGGGCAGCACCTGCTGGTCGGCGCCGTACCGGGTGGTGGTGGCACCGGGCAGGTCCATCTCCCCGAGCAGGCCGGCCGCGTACGCCACCTCGACCAGCAGCGCGGCGACCGGCTCGTCCAGGGCCACCGACCGGGCCAGGCGGCGCAGGTCGCGTACCCCGATCCCGCCCGAGCGGAGCACCGGCGCCGGCTCGGCGGCCAGCGCCTCCAGCAGCGCCTCGGTGTGCCGTACCACCTCCATGGTCTGCCCGGCCCCGGCGGAGTCGGCGGCCTTCGGCTCGCGGGGCGGCGAGCCGACCGGCGGCGGGCTGGTACGCAGCGGGCCGAGCGGGCCGCTGTCCCGGCGCAGCAGCAACCCCACCTCGCGGGGCAGCTCGACGGTGCCGGCGGAGACCGGCACCAGGAGCCGGGCCTCGACCAGCCAGCGCACCGGCGAACCGGTCGGCGCGCCGCCGTTGGTCGGGTCCGGGGGCAGCTCGTCCTCCGCGCCGAGCGCCGGCGCCTGGAGGGAACCGGGAGGCACGCTGCCGACCGGTGGGCCGGCGGCGAGGCGGTCCAGGATCGCGCGGGCCGAGGGGGGCGCGGCGAGCAGCGTCCGGCGCAGCTTCGCGGCGTCCGCGCAGAGGGCCGCCGTGCGCGGGTCCAGCTCGCCGGCCGGCCGGCCCAGCCCCGCCGGGTACGGGGAGACCTCGTCCACGCTGCCGGCGACCCGGAGCGCGTGCTCCGGGCCGTACAGCAGGAAGCGGGCGCGGAGCCGGTCCACCGCGCCCCGGACGGTGGCCGGGGCGGGCGGGTGCGGCCCGGCGGTGGCCATGGCGAGCACCGCCTCGCTGGCGGTGGTGCCGTCCTCGGGGTGCCGGGTGAGCCGGGCGGCGTCGAGAATCTGAAGGGTGAACTGGTCCAGCCCGTCGAGCGCGCGGGCCACCGAGACCCGCGACTCGGCCCGGAGGGCGAGCGCGGAGACGTCGGCCGGCACCGGCACGACGAGGTCGGGCCGCAACTGGAGCAGGGCGGCGAGCGACTCGTCGGGCAGCGCGCGCAGGTGGTCGGCGAGTGAGGTGGTCATCGTCGTTCCACGCTAGCCCGCTGCCGGGCGGTCGTGCCCATCGGACGTCCGGCTCGGTCGGGCCTGTCCGGGTACGTTCTCAGGATGTCCGCGCTGATGGTCGGTTTCGACCTCGACATGACCCTGGTCGACTCCCGCCCCGGCATCGCCGCCGCCTACCGGGCGCTCACCGCCCGGACCGGGGTACCGGTCGACGCCGAGCTGGCGGTCTCCCGGCTCGGCCCGCCGTTGCGCACCGAGATCGCCCACTGGTTCCCGCCCGAGCGGGTCGAGGAGGCGGTGACGATCTTCCGGGAGCTGTACCCGGCGTACGCGATCACCCCGACGGTGCCACTGCCCGGCGCCCGGGAGGCGGTGGACGCGGTCCACGCGTGCGGCGGCCGGGTGCTGGTGGTGACCTCGAAGGTCGGCCGGCTGGCCCGGCTGCACCTGGACCATCTCGGGCTGGCGGTCGACGAGCTGGCCGGGGACCTGTTCGCCGAGGAGAAGGCGACCTCGCTGCGGGAGCACCGGGCCGGCCTGTACGTCGGTGACCACGTGGCGGACATGGCGGCGGCGGGGGCGGCCGGCATCCCCGGGGTGGGGGTGGCCACCGGCCCCTGCACGGCCACCGAGCTGCGGGCCGCCGGGGCCCACCTGGTGCTCGACGATCTCAGCGGATTCCCGGCGGCGCTCCACCGGATCATCGGGCTAGCCTTGGAGCAGTAGACGTATCGAGTGAAGCAGGGGTTCTCAGGTGCCGACGGGTCGAGTGAAGTGGTATGACGCGGCCAAGGGATACGGGTTCGTCACCAGCGACGAGGGTGGCGACGTGTTCCTGCCGAAGGGCGCGCTGCCGGCGGGTGTCACCGATCTCAAGGGTGGTCAGCGGGTCGACTTCAGTGTGGTGGACAGCCGGCGGGGCGCTCAGGCGATGGGGGTCAAGCTGCTCGACGCGCCGCCGTCGATGGCGGAGCTGCGCCGGCGTCCGGCCGAGGAGCTGCACGGCCTGGTCGAAGACATGATCAAGGTGCTGGAGGCGAAGGTGCAGCCGGACCTGCGCCGGGGACGATTCCCCGACAAGAAGGCCGCGCAGAAGATCGCTCAGTTGGTCCACGCGGTGGCACGCGAGCTGGAGGTCTGAGGCACCAGCCCGGCGTCGGCGGCCCGGCCCAGCAGTGCCTCCACGGCGGCGAACCCCGCGTCCCCCAGGTCGGCGGTGAACTCGTTGACGTAGAGGCCGATGTGCCGGTCCACCACGTCGGGCTCCATCTCCTGAGCGTGCGAGAGCACGTAGCCGCGGCTGGCCTCCGGGTCGGCCCACGCCTGGCGTACCGACTCCCGGATCCAGCCGGCGGCCTCGACCGGGTCGACCGCGCCCTTGCGGGCCAGGATCGCGCCGAGCGGGATCGGCAGGCCGGTGTCGGCCTCCCACCACTCGCCCAGGTCGACCAACGCGGTCAGCCCGTGCCGGTGGTAGGTGAACCGCGCCTCGTGGATCACCAGCCCGGCGTCGTACCGGCCGGCCGCGACGCCGGGCATGATCTCGTGGAACGGCACCACCTCGATCCGGGCCGGTGGCCGCCCGGCGGACCAGAGCCGGAAGAGCAGGTACGCGGTGGTCCGGTCACCAGGCACCGCCACCGTGGCCCCGGTCAGGTCGACCCGGTCCGGCCGGCCGGCTTCGGTGGCTCGGGTGGCTTCGGGGAGGGTGTGGCCGGCGCCGGTGGTCTCGGGGGTGCGGCTTGTGCCGGTGACCTCGGTGGTGGTGCGGGTGGTGGTGCGCGTGAGCACCAGTGGGCCGCAGCCCCGGCCGAGCGCGCCTCCGCAGGGCAGCAGGTGGTAGTCGTCGAGCAGCCACGGCAGCGCCGCGTAGCTGACCTTCACCAGGTCGAAGGCACCCCGTTCGGCGGCGGTGTTGGTGACGTCGACATCCGCGTAGGTCACCTCGACCGGTGGTGCGCCGGGCACCCGCCCGTGCACCAGGGCGTCGAACACGAAGGTGTCGTTGGGGCAGGGAGAAATCGCCAGGGAGAGCGCCACGTCCCCACCGTAACCCCGCTCGCCGCCCCCGCTCACGGCCCCGTCCCGCTGCCGCCCTGCCGCGCCCGCCCTCCCGCCCTTCCGTTTCCGCCCTGCCGGCCGGCCGGTCGCGATGGCCCGGGAACGCCCGGTCAGCGCAGCGCCCGGGCCGCCTCGGTCAGCGCGGTGAACGCCTCCCGCATCCGCCAGCCGTCCCGGTCCCGGGGACCGATCGGGTTCGAGACGGTTCGCAGTTCGGCGAAGGGAAGACCGGCCTGGGTGGCGGCGACCGCCACGCCGTACCCCTCCATGGCCTCGGCCACGGCATCGGGGTGACGGGCGGCGAGGGTCGTGGTGCTCGCGGCCGTGCCGGTGACCGTGCTCACCGTCAGCACCGCTCCGACGACCGCCCCGGGGAGGGCGGCGCGCAGCGCGGCCAGTAGCGCCGGATCGGCGTCCACGGTGGGGCCGCCACCCAGCAGTTCCGGGGGCATGCCCAGTTCGTCGACCGGGATGAAGCCCGCCGGTGACTCGGCCCCCAGGTCGGCGGCGACGCTGCGGGAGGCGAGCACCGTACCGCCCACGGGTGCCCGACCGGCGAAGCCGCCGGCGATCCCCGCGCTGAGCACGGCGCGGTACGGGCGGCCGGCGGCCTCGGCCAGGGCCAGCAGCCGGGCCGTGCTGGCGCCGGCCACCGCCGGGCCCACCCCGACCGCCCGGACCGTCACCGTCGGATCGGTCAGTCCGGCCCGGACCGCCTCCGCCTCGGCCGGCACGGCGGTCAGCACCAGCAGCCCCGTCACGACACCGACCCCGGTGACTGCCGTCGCTGGTCGTCGTCCGCGCTGCCGCCACGGGGTACGGCCGACGACGGCCGGTAGATGTGGTACCCGGGCGGCGCCAGCCCGTCGTCGTGCCGGTCGGGGCCGGGCCCGTGCGGCGCGGGCGAGGTCGGTGCGGCCTGGGCGGCGGCCTCGGTCGCCGCGTCGTCCCGGTCGCCCGCGGAGTTTCGGTCGCCCGCGTGGTCCGGGTCACCCGCGTGGTCCGGGTCACCGGCGTGGTCCGGGTCACCCGCGTGGTCCGGGGGGCCCGGTTGGGCCGCCGCGTAGGCGCGGTCCTGCTCGGCTAGTTCCTCGCTGGTCAGCGGCCTGCCCATCAGCCGTTCGGTGCGGAGCCGACCGGCGACGAGGACGCCCCGGACGGCGGCGAGCAGACCCACCCCGGCGGCCACCGCGATGCCGGTCCGGCCCTCGAACGGGACGAGACCGAGCCCGCCGCCGGCCACGAAGGCGAGCATCAGGGCTGTCTCCGAGTGGGCGAAGGAACTGGCCCGCAACCGCTCCGGGATCCGCTCCTGGATCGAGGCGTCCACGGCCAGCTTGGCGATCCCGCTGGTCAGGGCGGCGACCAGGCAGAACAGCACCACCATCGGCAGGGAGAACTTCAGGGTGGCCAGGATCCCCACCCCGGCCACGATGATCATCGTGCTGGACTGGATCGCCACCGGCCGGTGGATGCGCAGCCGGGTGCCCACCGCGGTGGCCAGGAAGCCGCCGACCGCCAGCGCCCCGCCGACCAGGCCCAGCGCCGCCTGGTCGTTGAGTTCACGGCCGAAGAAGGTGGTGGTCAGGTCTCCCTTCTTCAGCGCGAACGCCAGGAAGAGCAGGAGGAAGCCGTAGAGCGCGCGTTGCGCCGCCGCGCCGATCAGGGTGGCGATCACCAGGCGTCCCGCCGGACGGCCCCGGCCCAGCGGCCGGTCCCCGCCCCGGCGCAACGCCCGCAGCGGCCGGGGCACCCGCTCGGGTGGCTCGGAGTCCGCCTTCGGCGGCAGGCGCAGCGCGATCACCATGCCGACCAGGAAGATCACCGAGGCGACCCGCAGCGGCCACTGCGGTCCGAACCAGAACGCCGCCAGCCCGAGCGGGGCCACCAGCGCGCCGGCCAACGTGCCGTAGACGCTGGCCCGCGCCCCCACCTGGGACAGCCCCAGGCCCTCGGGCAGCAGTCGGGGTACGGCGGCGGAGCGGGCCACCCCGTACGCCCGGGAGAGCGCCAGCACCCCGAACGCGGCGGGATAGAGCCCCAGGCTGCCGATGTAGTCCGAGATCAGCCAGGCCAGGAAGGCCCGGCCGAGCATGGTGGTGGCCAGGGCGTACCGCCGGCCGTGCCGGAAGTGGTCGAGCAGCGGGCCGACCACCGGCGCCAGCATGGCGAACGGCACCATGGTGACCAGCAGGTACAGCGCCACCTTGCTGCGCGCCTCGCCGAGCGGCACGTCGAAGAAGATCGTCCCGGCCAGGCCGATGGCGATCAGGGTGTCCCCGGCGCAGGAGACGGCGTGCAGGTCGAAGAGGCGGACCATGCCGACCTCACCGCCGGCGCCTCGGGTCCGGGCCGACCCGGCCCGCCGGGTCATCCAGCGTCCGCCGCTGACCGAACCGCGTAGCAGCAGGCGGGTGGCGCGGATGCCGGTGCCGGCGGTCCGTCCCAGTAGGGACCGCCCGGAGCGGGAGAACAGCGGCATGTGCACCATCCTCGCCCATCTGCTCCAGGTGTGCCGCACCACCGTGGGAAGACTCCCTCGGGGAGTGCCTGTCGGTCCGTGACGCGCATGGGGAACAATGGGCGGGTGACCAGGCCCGCTTCCGCCCGTGCCGCCCGCCTCGACCAGGTCTGCGCCGCCGCCGTCGAGGTGGCTCGCGACGCCATCACCGAGGTGGAGTCCTCCGACATCGGCGACCACCTGCGGGCCGTCGCCGACGGCGACCGGCTCGTCACCCACTACTTTGAATGCCGGCTCGCCGGTTACCGGGGCTGGCGCTGGGCGGTGACCGTCACCCGGGTCCCGCGCAGCCGGCACGTCACCGTCTGCGAGACGGTGCTGCTGCCCGGCTCGGACGCGCTGCTCGCCCCGGGTTGGCTGCCCTGGCAGGAACGGCTCAAGCCGGGCGACCTCGGCCCCGGCGACCTGCTGCCCACCCCTTCGGACGACGACCGGCTCGCCCCCGGCTACCTGCTCTCCGACGACCCCGCGGTCGAGGAGACCTCCTGGGAGCTGGGCCTCGGCCGGCCCCGGGTGCTCTCCCGCGAGGGTCGGGCCGAGGCGGCCCAGCGCTGGTACGACGGCGACCACGGCCCCTCCGCGCCGATCTCGGCCGCCGCGCCGGCCGCTGCCCGCTGCGGCACCTGCGGGTTCTACCTCCCGCTCGCGGGCGCGCTGCGTTTGGCGTTCGGGGCCTGCGGCAACTTCTACGCCCCGGACGACGGCCGGGTGGTCAGCGCCGACCACGGCTGCGGCGCGCACTCGGAGACCCTGGTGGAGGCCGCCGAGACCGCCGTCGACGAGCTGCCCACCGTCTACGACGACAGTGCGGTCGAGGCGATGTCGGTGAGCCGGGCGGCCGGTTCGGTCGAGGCGTCCGAGCCGGCGGAGCCGTACGGGCACTCCTGACCGGGCGGTTCAGCCCTGGCGGGTCGCCTCGCGCCGGTGACGGCGATGGGCGTCGTGTCGCATCATCACGGCCAGACCGGGAAAGCCCCACAGGAAACCGGCCAGGCAGGTCCAGAGCCAGTTCTGGTGCCCGTGGTCGGTGAGCCAGTCGCGGAAGAAGACCAGCAGGACCAGACCGGCCACCGCCCAGGCGATCAGCCCGGCGACCGCGAACGGGACCATCGGCGGGTCGAGGGGCTCGGGTCGTGGCGGCTGCTCCTGTGGCACGGGCAAAGCGTACGCGACCGCCTTTCGTCGCCGGCCGCTGATCTGGGACGATGCGCGCGACAACGGTAGATCACCTGCGAGGACCTGATGGCCATTGCGCCGCCGGACAACGGCACTCCGCCCGATCCCGCTCGCCCCCGTACCGGTTTCGACCGGTACTTCGAGATCTCCGCCCGTGGCTCGACGATGAGCCGCGAGGTACGGGGTGGCCTGGCGACCTTCTTCACGATGGCGTACATCGTGGTGTTGAACCCGCTCATCCTCGGCGGCGCCGCCGATGGCGACGGCAGGAAACTCTCGATTCCCGCACTGGCCGCCGCGACGGCGCTGGTGGCCGGGCTGATGACGATCCTGATGGGCGTCGTCGGTCGCTTCCCGATGGCGCTGGCCGCCGGTCTCGGCGTGAACGCGCTGGTCGCCTTCGAGATCGCCCCCGAGATGACCTGGGCGGACGCGATGGGGCTGGTGGTGATCGAGGGTGTGCTCATCGCGATCCTCGTGCTCACCGGGCTGCGTACGGCGGTGTTCCGCTCGGTCCCGACGCAGCTCAAGACCGCGATCGGCGTCGGCATCGGGCTGTTCCTGACCATCATCGGCCTGGTCGACGCCGGTTTCGTCCGGCGGGTGCCGGACGCGGCGAACACCACCGTGCCGGTGGGGCTCGGCATCAACGGCAAGATCGTCAGTTGGCCGATGCTGGTCTTCGTGGTCGGCCTGCTCGTGACGCTGGTGCTGGTGGTACGGCGGGTACGCGGGGCGATCCTGATCGGCATCCTGGCCTCGACCGTGCTGGCGATCATCGTGGAGGCGGTCGCCAAGGTCGGGCCGTCGTTCGTGAACGGCCAGCCCAACCCGAAGGGCTGGTCGCTCAACGTCCCGAAGCTGCCGGAGCGGATCGTGGACGTTCCCGACCTGTCGCTGCTGGGCAACTTCAACCTGCTCGGCTCGTGGAGCCGGGCCGGCTGGCTGATCCCGCTGATGTTCGTGTTCACCCTGTTGATCACGGACTTCTTCGACACCATGGGCACGATGGTCGCGATCGGCCAGGAGGGCGACATGCTCGACGAGCGGGGCACCCCGCCGCGGGCGAAGGAGATCCTGCTGGTCGACTCGATCGCCGCGGCGGCGGGTGGCGCGGCGAGCGTCTCCAGCAACACGTCGTACATCGAGAGCGCCTCCGGTGTCGCGGAGGGTGCCCGGACCGGGGTGGCCAACCTGGTCGCCGGCGCGCTGTTCCTGCTGGCGATGTTCCTGTCTCCGCTGTCGACGGTGGTCCCGTTCGAGGCGGCCTCGACGGCGCTGGTGGTGGTCGGTTTCCTGATGATGACCGCAGTACGCACCATCGACTGGACCGACTACGAGATCGCCATCCCGGCCTTCCTCACCATCACCCTGATGCCGTTCACCTACTCGATCTCGAACGGAATCGGCGCGGGCATCATCAGCTTCGTGGTGCTCAAGCTGGCGAAGGGCCGGGCGCGGGAGATCCACCCGCTGCTCTACGGGGTGGCGCTGCTCTTCGTGCTGTACTTCCTGCGCGGGCCGATCGAGTCCGCGGTGCTGTAGTCCCACCCGCCCCGCTCCGGGCCGGATGTCCGGCCCGGAGCAGCGGAAACTCCTCGTGAGCGTGGTCATATCGTATGTCGTTAGCCAGGCTCATTAGTTAAGCTAACTACTGTGACGGAGCGGACGGTGACGGCGAAACGCGTGCCACCGGCGCAGCTGGCCCCCCAGCTGCGTGATGCGATCACCCGACTCAACCGGCGGGTCCGGCAGGCCCGCCCGGTCGGCGACCTGACGGTCACCCAGCTCTCCGCGCTCACCAGCCTGCGGCTGGCGGGTGCGCTGACGCCCCGGGAACTGGCCGACGTCGAGCGGGTGCAGCCACCGACGATGACCAAGATCGTCGCGAAGTTGGAGGAGCGTGGCCTCGTGCAGCGCACCCCCCATCCGACCGACGGCCGACAGGTCATCCTGGCGGCGACCGAGGGGGGACGGGCCGTGCTCGACCAGTTCGAGCGGGCCCGCAACGAGTGGCTGGCCAGCCGACTGGCCGCGCTCACGGAGGACGAACGCGACACGCTGCGGCGGGCCGCCGAGATCCTCCAGCAGCTCGCCCGCGCCTGACCGCGCCACCGGGTCCGCGCCGTCCGCCGTCGATGACGCGTACGCGACCCGAGGAGGCGCACCAAGAGTGCAGGCGAAGCTGAGCACGATGTTCCAGTCCCTACGAGTCCGCAACTACCGACTCTTCGCCACCGGACAGCTGATCAAACTCGTCGGCGTCTGGATGATGTTCATCGCCCAGGACTGGCTCGTCCTTGAGCTCTCCGACAACTCCGCCACCGCGCTCGGCGTGGTCACCGCGCTCCAGTTCACCCCGGTGCTGCTGCTCACCCTGCTCTCCGGCCGCCTCGCCGACCGGTACGACAAGCGGATGCTGCTCTTCGTCGCCAACGCCTTCTGGACGGTGCTGGCCCTCGGCATGAGCATGCTGGTGCTCACCGGGCTGGTCCAGCTCTGGCACGTCTTCGCGTTCGCCGCCCTGCTCGGCGTCGCCAACGCGGTGGAGACCCCGGTCCGGCAGGCGTTCGTCAGCGAGCTGGTCGGCACCACCCTGCTGCCCAACGCGCTCTCGCTCAACGCGGCGGTGTTCAACTCCGCCCGGATCATCGGCCCGGCCGTCGCCGGTCTCGCCATCGCCGCCTTCGACGTCGGCCCGGTCTTCCTCTTCACCGCCGTCAGCTCCATCGCCCCACTGGCCAACGTGGTCCGGATGCGCCCGGCCGAGCTGCACCGCAAGGACCTCCTGCCGATCGGCGAACGGGACTCGGCGAAGGTCGTCGACGGGCTGCGCTACGTCGCGCGCCGCCCCGACCTGCTGCTCCCGATGGTGGTCATGTCGGTGATCGGGATGTCGCTGTTCAACTTCCAGCTCACCCTCGCCGCGCTCGCCAAGACCGTCTTCCACACCGGCGCGGCCTCCTTCGGCCTGTTCAGCACCGCGCTGGCGGTCGGCGCGCTGGCCGGGGCGCTCTCCGGCACCGGGCGGCGCAGCCGACCCTCGGTCTGGCTGGTGCTCGGCGCCGCGGTCGGCTGCGCGGTCTTCGGCACCCTGGTCGGGCTCGCCCCGGCGTACTGGCTGGTGGTGACGCTGCTGCTGCCGACCGGCTTCTTCATGGTCTTCTTCGCCCAGGCAGCCAACCAGCGGGTGCAGCTCGGCGTCGACGCCGCGTTCCGGGGCCGGGTGATGGCGCTGTGGGTGCTGGTGTTCCTCGGCACCAACCCGGTCGGCGCGCCGGTCATCGGCTGGGTCGCCGAGACCTACGGCGCCGGCGCGAGCATCTGGATCGGTGGGCTGGTCTCGCTGGCCACCGCCCTGCTCGCGCTCACCTGGCAGCTCCGCCGGGCCGGTGCCCGGCTCCGCTTCCGGGTGCTGCCGATGCCCCGGTTCTACGTCGTCTCCGCCCCGGACTGCTGACCCGGCCCGGGGCGTCCCGCCCGTCCACCGGTCCGTCCTGTCGTCCCACAGGACGGACCGGGGTGGCGTCCGGATACCGGCAAACCGGTGGCGCACCGCTTCGATGGGCCTTAGCGTCGATACGTGGGAGCCGGTAGCGCACTGACCCTGGCACTGGCGTTCCTCGCCGTCGCGTGCCTGCCGGCGGTGATCGCCCTCTGCTTCTGCTTCGACGAGATCGTCGACCGGGCGGCCTGCGGCTGGGCCGAGTGGCGGGAGCGCCGCCGCGAGCGCCGCACCATCGCCCGGCTGGACCGCGCCGTCGAGGCCGACGCGCTCACCCGCGACGTCGACCTGACCGAACTGGACCGGGCCGACCGGCAACCGCTCGAACTCATCGCCGCCGACCTGCGCCGGCTGGGCCGGCACCGGCTCGCCGCCGGTGGTCGCTCGGTGGTCTGGCACGGTTCGGTGATCGACGCGTACGACGATCGGCTCCGCGCCGCGTGCCGGGCCCTCGACCTCGCCGAGCATCTGGGCGAGCTGGCCGGTGTCGACCGGGAGATCGAACGGGTCCGGGTGGAGGGGCTGCTGGTCGAGATGGGGCTCCCGCTGCCGGCCGCCCGTGCCGGCCCCCGCCCCCGCGACCGGCGGGCGTGAGCGGAAATGTCGTTGTCCGGCGGCCACACCGGCGCCCGCCCCCGTGACCGGCGGGCGTGAGACTCTTCGTCGCGGTCTACCCGCCGCCCGCCGCCGTCGCCTCTCTGACCGCCCGGGTCGGCCGGCTACGGGTCGGCACGGCCGCCGCCGCCGGAGTCGACGTACGCCTCGCCGACCCGGCGAACCTGCACGTCACGCTGGCCTTCCTCGGCGAGGTCGAGACCGACCGGCTGGTGGAGGTGGAGAGCATCCTGGGGCTGGCCGCCGAGACCGCCCGCGCCGGGTGGGCCGGCCCACCCCGGCTGTGGCTGGGCGGGGGCGGCTGCTTCGGGCCGGGCCGGTCCACCGTGCTGTGGGTGGACGTGCACGGCGAGGTGGAGTCGCTGCGGACGCTGGCCCGGCTGATCCGCTCCGGGCTGCGACGGGCGGGCCTGCCGTACGACGGTAGGCCGTTCCGGCCGCACCTGACCGTCGCCCGTCCTGGGGACCGGATCGACCCGTCCGACGTGGAGGCCGATCGGCTCGCGCTCGGCGACCACACCGGCCCGGAATGGCCGGCGACGGAACTGGTGCTGGTTCGCAGCATCCCCGGCCCGCACCACGAACGGCTGGCCGCCTGGCCCCTCTGACGGCGGTAGCCGGCGATTCGGCGATGTGGCGGTGTCCCGGCGCTTCGGACACCGCCACATCGCCGTCACGGAGTCGATCAGCCCGGCCACCCAGCCGGGGGTGACCGTCTGATCAGGACGACTCGCGGGCCGCCGGGCCGGTGCCGAAGAGGACGTCGTCCCAGCTCGGCAGCCGCTTGCGGGGCTTGCCGGTGGCGTCGGTCGCCTCGCCGCCCGCAGCCGCCGCGCCCGTGCGGCGCGGCCGGAGCACGGCCAGCGACGGTACGGCCGGGACCTCCTTCGGCGTGTCCGAGTCGTCGTCGAACGCCGAACCCTGGCCCCCGCCGAGCAGGGCGGCGGCCCCACCGGCGACGGCCCGCTGCCGGGGCGCGTCGGAGCCGGCCATCGCGGCCGGGGTGCGCGGGTCGAGCCCCCGCCCGGAGGTGCCGCCCAGCGGCCGGTCGAGCGACGCGAGCAGGGCGTCCCGGCCGGCCCGGATCGGGTCCCGACCCGGGCGGGCGTGCTCGCCGGCGGCCGGCAGGCCGTGCCCGCCCCGGCTCGGCTCGCCGCGCGACGGGCCGGGCAGCGCGTGCCCGCCCCGCTCCGGCGCCGGCTCCTGGCCGAGGATCGGGGTGGGCCGCTCGGCGCAGAGGTACTGCGCCATGTCGTCGTGCGGGGTGACGTTCTGCCGGAGCTTGTCGAGGTCCCAGACCGCCTGCGCGGTGGCCTTGCCGGACGGCCAGGTGGCGACGATCCGCCAGGTGCCGTCGTCGCGCCGGTAGGCGTCCCAGGAGATCTTCTCGGTGTCGATGCCGTGCTGGGCCAGCCGGCCGTTGACCACCTCGGCCAGCGGGGTGGCCTTCTCGGCGCCCTTGAGCCGGGTGCGCCGGGCGTGCTGGGCGAGCATGGCCCGCTCCTGGAGCACCGGGCCGGCGTAGCGCAGCACCCGGTCGACGGGCACCCCGGCGATCCGGGCGACGTCCTCGGCGGACTCGCCGGAGCGGATCCGGGCCTGGATGTCCCGAGGGGACAGTGACGGGGTCGGGTCGGCGGTGGCGGCGGTGACGACGGCGAGCGGCGGCGCACCGGGCTCCGCGTGCAGCACGGTGGCGATGCGTTCGTCGATGGGGAGGGCGAGCAGGCGCCCGACCTCGTCGGCGAGCACCAGCGCCTGGCCGTCCTCGGAGAGGGCGACGAAGCGTACTGGGCGCATGGCGTAGCCTCCGTCCCGCTTCGCTGGCCGTCACGCCACGAGCCGGCCACCCGGGCGTCCTCGCACCACCGTACGCTCATCTGCCCACAGGTGGGGGATGCGACACCCGCATGTCACGACTGAGCTGCGGCGATGATCACGGTGGGTGGCCTGCGGAGGCCGCTGCGGCCACCCACCGTGACACCCGTGACTAGAGTCGCTCGACCACGTAGTCGATGGCGGCGGTCAGCGCCTCCACGTCGGCCGGCTCCACCGCCGGGAAGAGCGCGACCCGTAGCTGGTTGCGACCGAGCTTCCGGTACGGCTCGGTGTCGACGATCCCGTTCGCGCGCAGCACCTTGGCGATCGCCGAGGCGTCCACCCCGTCGGCGAAGTCGATGGTGGCGACCACGTTGGAGCGCAGTGCCGGGTCGGTGACGAACGGGGTGGCGAACCCGGCCCGCTCGGCCCAGCCGTACACGATCCCGGCGCTCTCGGCGGTGCGCTTGGCCGCCCAGCTCAGGCCGCCCTGCGAGTTCATCCAGTCGGTCTGCTCGGCGGCCAGGAAGATGGTCGCCAGCGCCGGGGTGTTGTACGTCTGCTCCAGCCGCGAGTTGTCGATCGCGGTGACCAGGTCGAGGAAGGCCGGGATGTAGCGGCCGGACGACTTGATCTCGGTGGCCCGCTCCAGCGCGGCCGGCGACATCAGGGCCAGCCAGAGGCCGCCGTCGGAGCCGAAGCACTTCTGCGGGGCGAAGTAGTAGACGTCGGTCTCGCCGACGTTGACGTCCAGGCCGCCCGCGCCGGAGGTGGCGTCGACCAGCAGCAGCGAGCCCGGGTCGGCGCCGGCCACCCGGCTGATCGGCACGGCGACACCGGTCGAGGTCTCGTTGTGCGGGGTGGCGTAGACGTCCACCCCGGCCTCGGCCGTCAGGGTCGGGGCGCTGCCCGGCTCGGCCTTGCGCACCGTCGGCTCACCGAGGAACGGCGCGTCCTTGACGGACTTGGCGAACTTCGCGCCGAACTCGCCGAAGCTGGCGAACTGGGCCCGGTCCCGGACCAGGCCGAAGGTGGCCACCTCCCAGAAGGCGGTGGTGCCACCGTTGCCGATGATCACCTCGTGGCCCTCGGGGAGGGCGAAGAACTCGGCGATGCCCCGGCGCAGCCGGGCGACCTCGTCGCGGACCGTCTTCTGCCGGTGCGAGGTGCCCAGGTAGCTCGTCGCGACGTCGGCGAGTGCGGAGACCGCCGCCGGACGGACCTTGGACGGCCCGCAGCCGAACCGCCCGTCGGCGGGCTTGATGTCGTCGGGAATCCGGATGGTCGGTGCGTCAGCCACGGTTTTCTCGATCCTTCCGCATGGGCGAGGGCGGGCCCGTCTCAACGGGCGCGGACCGACGGCGAACTCGCGCGCGGGCGCGGGGGAGCCGGGATCCGAGCCCGGTCCGGCGGCACTGCCGAGCCCCCATCCTCGCACCCGGCCGGGCCGGTCCGGCTGCTGATCCCACCGCCGGAGGCTGAGGTGTGCGCCACACGACCCGGCCGGCGGCGGGATCCCGCACCGGGGGACGGACCCTCCCGGGCCGGGCCGGCCGGTCCCCGCCGCCGGGACCGGCCGCGCTCGATCCGGCCCGTTCCCGGACCGGCCCGGCGTCCGGTTCGGGTGGTGGGACAGACGGGAAGGGCCCCGTCCGTCGGACGGGGCCCTTCCTCGGGTACGCGGATCAGACGCCGTGCGGGATGGCGTCCCACCCCTCGACCTGCCGCGGCTTGCGGGTGCCCGGCCCGACGTAGCGGGCGGACGGCCGGACCAGCCGCTGGAGCTTCTTCTGCTCCAGGATGTGCGCGCTCCAGCCGCCCATCCGGGCACAGGTGAACATCGAGGTGAACATGTGCGCCGGCACCTCGGCGAAGTCCAGCACCACGGCCGACCAGAACTCGACGTTGGTGGCGAGGACCCGGTCCGGGCGGCGGGCCTGGAGTTCGGCCAGGGCGGCCTTCTCCAGTGCCTCGGCCACCTCGAAGCGCGGCGCGCCCAACTCACGGGCGGTGCGGCGGAGCACCCGGGCGCGCGGGTCCTCGGCCCGGTAGACGCGGTGGCCGAAGCCCATCAGCCGCTCACCCCGGTCGAGGACGCCCTTGACGTAGCCCTCGGCGTCGCCGCTGCGCTCGACCGCCTCCAGCATGGTGAGCACCCGGGACGGGGCGCCGCCGTGCAGCGGCCCGGAGAGCGCGCCGATGCCCGAGGAGATGCAGGCCGCCGCGTCGGCGCCGGTGGAGGCGACGATCCGGGCGGTGAAGGTGGAGGCGTTCAGGCCGTGCTCGGCGGCCGAGATGAAGTACGCGTCGACGGCCTTGACGTGCCGGGGGTCGGGCTCACCCCGCCAGCGCTTCATGAAGCGCTCGACGATCGTCTCCGCCTTGTCGATCTCCTTCTGCGGCACGGCCGGCAGGCCCAGGCCCCGGGCGGACTGGGCGACGAAGGACAGCGCGGTGACCGAGACCCGGGCCAGGTCGGCGCGGGCCTGCTCGTCGGAGATGTCCAGCAGTTGGCTCAGCCCCCAGTACGGGGCCAGCATGGCGACCGCGGACTGCACGTCGACGCGGATGTCGCCGGAGTGCACCGGCACCGGGAACGGCTCGGCCGGCGGCAGGCCCGGGCCGAAGCGCCC
Organism: Micromonospora sp. NPDC092111; assembly: GCF_044755745.1. Classification (NCBI taxonomy): domain Bacteria; kingdom Bacillati; phylum Actinomycetota; class Actinomycetes; order Micromonosporales; family Micromonosporaceae; genus Micromonospora; species Micromonospora sp. NPDC092111. Next base: position 82,116 of record NZ_JBIVRQ010000012.1, on the reverse strand, counting down.
GTCCACCAGCAGCGCCCAGACGTTGCCGAAGGAGACCTGGCCGATCAGATCCTCGATGTCCACGCCCCGGTAGCGCAGCGCGCCACCCTCGCGGTCCGGTTCGGCGATCTCGGTCTCGAAGGCTACGACGCCCTCCAGGCCCGGTTTGAAGTCGGACATGTCGTCTCCTGGCTTCTGGCTCGGCCGCGGGCTCAGTCCGGCCCGGCACCTTAGGCGACCCTCAGGGATGTGTTCGTGACATCTTGCCTGCTGAGTAACCGAGTGCGCGACCCACTGCGACTGTGCTGCACGCGACATCCCCGCCGGTGGACACCGCCACGGCCTCGGTGAGACTGGTCGGTGGGGGCTGGCCAGCGTCGGGGGACGTGTGGCACCTGACGAGGGAGAGAAGCGACGTGACGGGCGACACACCGGCTCCGGCGGCCATGCGTAACGAGTACGCCGCCGACCTGGGCCTTTCCGAGGCGGCCCTGGCGGCCGACTGGCACACCCAGTTCGACCGCTGGTTCGCCGACGCGATCGCGGCCGGACTGCCCGAGCCGAACGCGATGATCGTCGGAACCGCCGACGCCGCCGGCCGGCCCAGCGCCCGTACCGTGCTGCTCAAGGGGTACGACCCGGCGGGCTTCGTCTTCTACACCAACCACGGGTCGCGCAAGGGCGTCGAGCTGGCCGCCAACCCGTGGGTCAGCCTGGTCTTCCCCTGGTTCCCGATGCACCGGCAGGTGGTGGTCACCGGCCGGGCCGGGCACGTCGACCGGGCCGAGACCGAGGCGTACTTCGCCAGCCGGCCGCGCGGCTCGCAGCTCGGCGCCTGGGCCAGCACCCAGTCCCGGGTCGTCCCGGACCGGGGCGCGCTGGACGAGGCGTACCGGGCGGTGGCCGGGCGCTTCCCGGACCCGACGCCGATCCCGGCCCCGCCGCACTGGGGTGGGTTCCTGGTCCGGCCCGAGTCGGTGGAGTTCTGGCAGGGCCGGGCCAGCCGGCTGCACGACCGGCTGCGGTTCCGCCGGGTCGACGGTGGCGACTGGGTCACCGAGCGGCTGGCACCGTGACCGACGTCCAGCAGGCCCGACCGCGCGGGGCGCGGCGCTGGGCGATCGACCTGCGTCCGCTGCGGGTGCCCGCGTTCCGCCGGATGTGGCTCGGCAACACGGTGGCGATGTTCGGGTTCCAGTTCACCGCCGTCGCGGTGCCGGTGGAGATGTACGCGCTCACCCGGGACTCGTTCTGGGTCGGGCTGCTCGGCGTTGCCGGCTTCGTGCCCCTGCTGCTCTTCGGGCTCTGGGGCGGGGCGGTGGCCGACGCCCGGGACCGGCGTCGGGTCCTGCTGGTCGGCTCGGCGCTGCTCTGGGCGTCGATGCTCGGCCTGCTCGGGCACGCGCTGTCCGGGATCGGCAGTCCGATCCTGCTGCTGGCGTTGGTGACCGTGCACTCGATCGCGTTCGCGATCAGCTCGCCGGCCCGGTCGGCGATCCTGCCCCGGCTGCTCCCGCCGGAGCTGGTCCCGGCGGGCAGCACGCTGAACTACACCACCTTCACCGCCGCCTCGGTCGTCGGCCCGTTGGCCGCCGGCCTGATCTTCGCCGCCTTCGGCACCGGCACCGGACTGCCGGTCGCGTACGCGGTCGACGCGCTGCTGTTCACCAGTCTGGTGGTCGCGACGCTGCGGCTGCCCGCGATGCCGCCCCAGCCGCCCGCCGAGGGAGAGGTCCGCCGGGGCGGCCTCGCCGGTATCCTCGACGGCTTCCGCTACCTCGCCACCACGCCGGTGCTGCTGCTGTCGTTCGCCATCGACCTGATCGCGATGATCCTGGCCATGCCCCGGGCGCTCTTCCCCGAGGTGGCCCAGGAGCGGTTCGGTGGCGGGGCGGCGGTGGGCTGGCTGTACAGCGCCATCGCCATCGGCGCGATGCTCGGCGGGCTGACCTCCGGCTGGATCGGCCGGCTGCGCCGGCAGGGGCTGGCGTTGGTGCTGGCCGTGGTCGGTTGGGGCGTGGCCATCGCGCTGGCCGGGCTGGCCCGCCAGCTCTGGCTGGTGGTGCTGCTGCTCGGGCTGGCCGGCGCGGCCGACCTGGTCAGCGCGGTGCTGCGGCAGTCGATGCTGCTGATCTACGCGCCGGACCGGATGCGCGGTCGGCTCCAGGGGGTGAACACCGTGGTGGTGGCGGGCGGTCCGCGCCTGGGCGACCTGCGGGCCGGCGCGGTGGCCGCCGGGTTCGGCACGGGTGTCGCCTGGGTCGGCGGCGGCCTGCTCTCCGCCGCGCTGGCGGTGCTGCTGGTGGTGGCCTTCCCGGCCCTGCTGCGCTACCGGGCGACGACCGGGTCGGCCCCGGCGGAGGGCGACCGGGCCTGACCAGCAGTGCGGCGGCTCGACGGTGCCGACCGGCCGCCGGGTGCGGCCGACCGGGGTGACCGGAGGGCCGCCGGTGCCGGCGCGCGGGCGGTGTCCGGCGGGTCCGGCGCGAGGCGCGGAGCACCGACTAAGGTCGCCGCATGGACAACGCCGCGCAGCGCCCGCCGTCCGGGACACAGTGGACCATCGCCGCCGACGGCCACGAGGCCGTCATCGTCGAGGTGGGCGGTGGGGTGCGGACGTACCGGCGGGACGGGGTGGACTACCTCGACGGGTACGCCGAGGACGAGATCTGCCCCGGCAGCGCCGGGCACGTGCTGGCCCCCTGGCCGAACCGGATCCGGGACGGCGAATACCAGTTCGCCGGCCGGTCGTTGCAGCTCGACCTGACCGAGCCGGCCCGGGGGGTGGCCATTCACGGCCTGGTCAACTGGGTTCCCTGGCGGCTGGTCGAGGAGTCCGCCGACGCGGTCACGGTCGGCTACGACCTGCCGCCCACCCCCGGCTACCCGTGGCCGCTGCGGCTGCGTACCCGGTGGAGTGTGGGGGCGGGCGGGCTACGTGCCGCGCACGAGGTGACCAACACCGGGGCCGAGGACGCGCCGTTCGGTTTCTCCGTCCACCCGTACCTGCGGCTGCCCGGGGTGGCGGTGGACGACGCCGTACTGCGGGTGCCGGCCCGGACCCGGCTCCAGCTCGACGCCCGGCTGCTGCCGATCGGGGCCACCCCGGTGGCCGGCACCGAGTTCGACTGGACCAGTTCCCGACCGATCGGCGCGGCGCGGCTCGACGTCTGCTTCGGCGACGTGCTCCGGGACGACGACGGCGGCTCGGCGGTCACCCTCGGCGCCCCCGACGGTACGGACGCGGTGCGCCTCTGGGCCGACCGGGAGTTCGGCTGGTGGCAGGTCTTCACCGGGGACTCGCTCACCGGCGAGCGGCACCGCCGCTCGGTGGCGGTGGAGCCGATGACCTGCCCGCCGGACGCGTTCCGGTCCGGACGGGACGTGGTCAAGCTGGGCCCGGGGGAGACCTGGCGGGGCGCCTGGGGCGTCCGGCCCGGGGTCTGAGCATGGAGTTCGGCGAGGTCGTCCGGCGTCGCCGGATGGTACGCAACTACGACCCGGACCGGCCGGTCCCGCCGGAGGTGGTGGACCGGCTGCTCGACCACGCCGTCCGCGCGCCGTCGGCCGGGTTCGCCCAGGGCTGGGGGTTCCTGGTGCTGGAGGAGCCGGCCGACCGGGAGCGGTTCTGGGCGGCGGCCACCCCTGGTGGCGGCGGCCGGGAGCGGTGGCTGGCCGGGATGCGCCGGGCGCCGCTGATCGTGGTGCCGCACGCCAACCGGTCGGTCTACCTGGAGCGGTACGCCGAGCCGGACAAGGGCTGGGCGGACCGGTCGGCCGAGCGCTGGCCGGTGCCGTACTGGTACGTCGACACCGGCTTCGCCGCGCTGCTGATGCTGCTCACCGCCGTGGACGAGGGGCTGGGGGCGTGCTTCTTCGGCATCCCGCCGCAGCGGCTGGCGGCGTACCGGGAGGCGTTCGGGGTGCCGGAGGAGTACCAACCCATCGGCGCGGTGACGGTCGGTTACCGGGCGGCCGACCATCGGTCACCGTCGCTGGGTCGGGGGCGTCGGCCGGTGGGCGAGGTGGTCCGGCGCGGCCGGTGGAGTTGAGGCAGGTTCGTACCGTCCGGGGTGGGTAACGACGGTCTCGAAACCGACATGGGGGAGCAAAACGCGGTGTGGTGGGGGCGGATAGGCTGGCATGGTCATCAGTGCCGCGCGACGCGGCGACTCGGCGTGACCCGGCTCGACGCCGTGGGTCGGCCCGGCCACGGGGAGGGGAGCGTGCCGTGATCTTCAGAGCGGTCCGGGACGGGCGTCCCTACCCGGAGCACAACCTCACGCTCAAGCAGTGGGCGGAGATTCCGCCGCGCCCGCTGCGGCTGGACCAGCTCATCACCACCAAGCGGGAACTGGCGCTGGACAAGCTCCTCGCGGAGGACTCCACCTTCTACGGCGACCTGTTCCCGCACGTGGTGCAGTGGAACGGCGGTCTCTACCTGGAGGACGGCCTGCACCGGGCACTGCGCGCGGCGTTGCAGCAGCGCAACCAGATCCACGCCCGGGTGCTGATGCTCAGTGGCCAGCCCGAGTGACGGTGGCCTGAAGAGTCGTTAAGGTGGCGGTCATGGGCACTGCGCTGGACCTGCTGGACGTCGACGCGTCGCTGAGCGAGGAGGAGCGGCAGATCCGGGCCGTCGTCCGCCGGCTCGTCGACGACCGGGTCCGCCCGCACGTCGCCGGCTGGTACGAGGACGGCCGGGCCCCGGCCCGCGAACTGGCCCGGGAGTTCGGCAAGCTCGGCCTGCTCGGCATGCACCTGACCGGGTACGGCTGCGCCGGCGCCTCGGCCGTCGGGTACGGGCTGGCCTGCCTGGAGCTGGAGGCCGGTGACTCGGGCGTCCGATCGCTGGTGTCGGTGCAGGGCTCGCTGGCCATGTACGCCGTCTGGCGGTACGGCAGTGAGGAGCAGAAGCAGCGCTGGCTGCCGGCGATGGCGGCCGGCGAGGCGATCGGCTGCTTCGGGCTGACCGAGCCGGACCACGGCTCCGACCCGGCCTCGATGGCCACCCGGGCCCGCCGGGACGGCGACGACTGGATCCTCGACGGCGCCAAGATGTGGATCACCAACGCGCCGATCGCGGACGTGGCGGTGGTCTGGGCGCGTACCGACGAGGGGGTGCGGGGTTTCCTCGTGCCGACGGACACCCCCGGGGTGGGCACCCGGGAGATCGGCCGGAAGATGTCGCTCCGGGCGTCCCTCACCGGCGAGATCGCGCTCGACGGCGTCCGGCTGCCGGCGGACGCCCGGCTGCCGGCGGCGATCGGGTTGAAGGCACCGCTGAGCTGCCTGACCGAGGCCCGGCACGGCATCGTCTGGGGCGCGCTCGGCGCGGCCCGCGACTGCCTGGAGACCGCCCTGTCCTACGCCACCACCCGGACCCAGTTCGGCCGGCCGCTGGCCGGCTTCCAGCTCACCCAGGCCAAGCTCGCCGACATGGCCGTCGAGTGGAACAAGGGCCTGCTGCTCGCCCTGCACCTGGGGCGGCTCGCGGACGCCGGAAAGCTCCGGCCGGAGCAGGTCAGCGTGGGCAAACTGAACAACGTCCGGGAGGCGCTGGCGATCGCCCGGCAGTGCCGGACGATCCTCGGCGCCAACGGCGTCTCCGGCGAGTACCCGGTGATGCGGCACGCCAACAACCTGGAGAGCGTGCTCACCTACGAGGGCACCTCCGAGATCCACCAGCTCGTCATCGGGCAGCGGCTGACCGGCCTGTCCGCCTTCGCCTGAGCCGACCCGTCACCCGTTCGGGGCGCTCGCCGCGCGAGCGTCGCACGGGGGCCGTAACGTCATCGACAGATGGACGTGTCTGACGAGGACGGTGAGGGCGATGGCCCGCGACGGTGAGACCCCCAAGAGCGAGTTCCCCGGCTACCCGACCGCCGACACACTGCCCAGCCGGTCGGGCGACCCCACCGAGCCGCCGGCTGGCCGACCGGCGCCCTCCGGCGGCCCGGTGCGGGGGCTGCTCTGGCTGCTCGGCGCGGCGGCGCTGGTCGTGGTGGTGCTGCTCGGCACCCAGGTGACCGGCATCTTCCCCGACTTCCGCAACCCGTTCGCCAAGGAGCAGACCGACCGCAGCCAGCCACCACTGCTCAAGTCGATCCAGGACCTCAGCCGCTACGTCGCGGCCGAGGGCAACTTCCAGGTCGTGGTCGACCTGCAGAACGACCGCAACAACGTGCCGGAGTTCCTGCTCAACCAGCGGACCCTCTTCGTCGGGGCGGGCAGCGTCGAGGCGTACGTCGACTTCGGCAAGATCTCCGAGGGGGCGGTAGTGCCGTCCGCCGACGGCAAGTCCGTCGAGATCAAGCTGCCCGCGCCGCAGCTCGGCCAGACGAACCTCGACATGGACAAGAGCTACGTCTTCGCCGAGGAACGTGGCCTGTTCAACCGGATCGGCGAGCTAGTCAAGGGCGATCCCAACCGGCAGCAGCAGGTCTACCGGATGGCCGAGGAACGGATCACCGCAGCGGCCCGGGACAGCGGGCTGACCCAGCGCGCCGAGGAGAACACCCGCAAGATGCTGGAGGGGCTGCTCCACTCACTCGGCTACGAGAAGGTGACCATCACCTACACGGCCCCCTGACGATTCAGTTGCCGATACCCCCGGTCTCGGAGACCGGGGGTATCGGCAACTGGCGGCGCTACTGGATGGCGGCGCCACTGCCGGTGGCGGTGACGCCCACCGGCGCTGCCCGCTCACGCGCGGTCGGCCGGCGCGGTCAGTGGTTGGTCGCCGCGTACCGGTCCTCGTTCGGCATCAGGATCCACAGCACCAGGTAGACGATCACCTGCGTGCCGGGCAGCAGCAGCGACAGCAGGAACAGCAGCCGGATCAGGTTGGCCGAGGTGTTGAACCGGCGGGCCAGGCCGGCGCAGACACCGGCGAGCATGCGCCCCTCGCGGGGTCGGACCAGTTTGCGACTCATCGTCTGTACTCCCACTCTGCGGCGATCCGCCGCGCTGCGTTCCACGGTAGGAAGGAGCGACCACCGTGCCCTCCGTCCCGAGAGTGATCCGGTGACCCCGTACCCGTAGGTGGTTACCCGCCTCGGCCTCAGCCGACGCCCCAGGGTGACTCCGCGCCGTACCGTGCCGTGCCGTGGGGTCGTGCCGTGCAGCCGTGCCGCCGCGCCCGTACGCCCGGGACTGGTGGTGATGTCGCCGTTCGCACGGTCGCGGGTGATCCTGGCGCTACCAAGATCGCGCTCGATCGTGGAAGTAGTGGCCTCGCGGCGTGTCGGATGCCACCACTTCTTGGAAGTAGCACGATCTTGACGCGGGGCACAGGGCACAGGACGATACAAGGGGCGTGAGCTGGGCGGGTAGGCTCGCCGGTCGACATCCGCCCACACCCCGGGCGGCATCAGCAGGTCGCCCGGAACCCGGGCGGCCACGAACCGGGCCGGACCCCGCATCATCGGGCTGACGGCGAGGAAGTGCAGCCATGATCAGTGTTTTTGACCTATTCAGCGTCGGTATCGGGCCGTCGAGTTCGCACACGGTGGGTCCGATGCGGGCGGCGCGGATGTTCGTGGCGGGGCTGAAGGCGGATGGGTTGTTGGCTGATGTGGTGCGGGTACGGGTGGAGTTGTTTGGTTCGTTGGGGGCGACGGGCCATGGTCACGGTAGTGATCGGGCGGTGTTGCTGGGGTTGGAGGGTGAGTCGCCGGAGGTGGTGGACACCGATGGTGTGGGCGCTCGGGTGGCGGCGATTCGGGCCGCCGGACGGTTGTCGCTTTTCGGGGTGCGGGAGGTGGATTTCGATTTAGGTCGGGATCTGGTGCTGCATCGTCGTCGGTCGTTGCCATTCCATCCGAACGGGATGACGTTCGTGGCGTGGGATGTGGCGGGGGTGGTGGTGCGGGCGCGGACGTACTACTCGGTGGGTGGTGGGTTCGTGGTGGACGAGGAGGCGGCGGGGGCGGACCGGATCAAGGCGGACGGTACCCGGGTCCGGTATCCGTTCGGTACGGGTGCCGAGTTGCTCGGTGTGACTGCTGCCACCGGTTTGTCGATCAGTGGGGTGATGTTGGCCAACGAGTTGTCGTGGCGGGGTGAGGGGGATGTGCGGTCGGGGTTGTTGGATATCTGGCGGGTGATGCGGGAGTGCGTGGCGCGGGGCGGCGAGCGGGATGGTGTGTTGCCGGGTGGGTTGAGGGTGCGTCGTCGTGCCGCCGAGTTGCGTCGGAGTCTGACGGCGGAGGCGGGTTCTGCTGATCCGTTGCGGGCGATGGACTGGGTGACGCTGTTCGCGTTGGCGGTGAATGAGGAGAACGCGGCCGGTGGGCGGGTGGTGACGGCGCCGACGAATGGTGCGGCGGGGATCATTCCGGCGGTGTTGCACTATTACACGCGGTTCGTGCCGGGTGCCTCGGATGAGGGTGTGGTGCGGTTTCTGTTGGCGGCGGGGGCGATCGGGGTGTTGTTCAAGGAGAACGCGTCGATCTCGGGTGCCGAGGTGGGTTGTCAGGGGGAGGTGGGCTCGGCGTGTTCGATGGCGGCTGCGGGGTTGGCGGAGGTGTTGGGCGGGACGCCTGAGCAGGTGGAGAACGCGGCGGAGATCGGTATGGAGCACAATCTCGGGTTGACGTGTGACCCGGTCGGGGGGCTGGTGCAGATCCCGTGTATCGAGCGGAACGCGGTGGCTAGCATCAAGGCGATCACGGCGGCCCGGTTGGCGTTGCGTGGTGACGGGGTGCATCACGTCTCGTTGGACAAGGTCATCAAGACCATGCGGGAGACGGGCGCGGACATGAAGGTCAAGTACAAGGAGACGGCACGCGGCGGCCTGGCCGTCAACGTGATCGAGTGCTGAGGGGCGTTCGTTCACCGACTGCTAACCTGTCGTCCGTTCGGCGAGGCGGGAGGCGACGGTGACCACAGGCGTCACGACGTTGTGGTCGCACCGTAACTCGTTGCGCATCCTGGTCAGGCGCGATCTCGCGGTGAAGTACCAGCAGTCGGTGCTCGGCTACTTCTGGTCGCTGATCGAGCCGCTCGGCATGGGTGCGATCTACTTCTTCGTCTTCGGCGTGCTCTACTCCGGGCCCACCAACCGGCACCTCGGCGAGGCCGCCGGGTCGTACCCGCTGTTCCTGATCACCGGGATCTTCGCCTGGATGTGGACCAGTTCGGCGCTGAGCGAGGCGACCAACGCGCTGACCGGGCAGTCCCGCCTGATCACCACGATGAACGTGCCCCGGCAGGTGTTCCCGATCGGCCGGGTCACCGGCCGGTTCGCCGAGTACGTCGCCGGCCTGCCGATCCTGCTGGCCGTCGCCGCGGCCTACGCCGCGCACGGCCGGATCCAGCTCGGTTGGTCGCTGCTGAGCCTGCCGTTGGCCGTCGCGGTGCAGGCCGCCCTGCTGGTCGGGTTGTCCCTGCTGCTGTCCGCGGTGAACGTGCTGATGCGCGACGTCGAGCGGTTCATGCGGCTGGTCATCCGGGTGCTCTTCTACGCCACGCCGATCATCTATCCGCTGAGCCTGGTGCGGGAGTCCGGGATGCCGGGCTGGGTGAAGGTGGCGTACGAGCTGAACCCGCTGGTCGGCATCTTCCAGCTCCAGCACGCCATCTGGTACCCGGACGAGTTCCCGGACGCCCGCCTGCTGGTCACCACGATCGCCGGCAGCCTGCTGGTGCTGGTGGCCGGCTGGTGGGCGTTCCGCCGGCTCGAACCGGCCGTGCTGAAGGAACTGTAGGTGGCGCCGATCATCGAGGCGCAGGGCCTCGGCATCCGTTTCGTCCGCAACCGGCGTCGGCAGCTACGGCTGCGGGAGTTCTTCATCCACCGGGGCGGGCGGGCGGCCGCCGCCGGGCAGTTCTGGCCGCTGCGGGACGTCTCCTTCACCGTCGAGCCGGGCGACACGCTCGGCGTGATCGGCCGCAACGGCACCGGCAAGAGCACCCTGCTGCGGCTGATCGCCGGGGTGCTCATCCCGGACGAGGGGCGGATCCGGGTCTCCGGCGACGTGGCCCCGCTGCTGGAACTCTCCGCCGGTTTCTCCAACGACCTGACCGGGCGGGAGAACCTCTACCTGGTCGGCGGGCTGCACGGGCTCTCCTCGGGCTACCTCAAGCGGCACTTCGACGACATCGTCTCGTTCGCGGGCGAGCAGGTGGAACGGGCCATCGACACCTCGGTCCGGCACTACTCGTCCGGGATGAAGGTCCGCCTCGGGTTCGCGATCATCTCGCACCTGCCGCACCCGATCCTGCTGATGGACGAGGTGACCGCGGTGGGTGACGCGGAGTTCCGCAAGAAGTGCTATTCGACGATCGACCGACTGCTCGCGGAGGGGCGCACCTTGGTGCTGGTGTCACACAACGAGAAGGACCTGACCCGGTTCTGCCGTCGGGGGCTCTACCTCGACGGCGGGCGGCTGACCGTCGACGGGACGGTCGCCGAGGCGCTCGACGCGTACCACGCCGCGGTGCCGCGGTGACCCTCGCGATCGTGCTCGCCGCCGGTGCGCCGGCCGCGGGCCTGCCCACCGGCACGGGTGAACCCCTCACCGACCGGCTCGCCGACCAACTGCGCCGGGCCGGGGCGGACCGGGTCGCGGCCGTGGCCGACCTGGACGAGCTGGCCGCCCTGGTCGACACCGTCACCGGACCGGTCGTCGTGACCGGCGCCGACCTGGTGGCGCACACCGCCGTACTGAGGCATCTCGCGACCAGCCCGGTCGGTCCCACGGTGGCCCTGGTGCTCACCGACCCGCCGGCCGCCGGCCGGACGGCGGTGCGCGAGGAGCGCGGCCAGGTGGTCGAGGCCGGTCCGGCCCTGGCCGACGCCACCGGCGTCTTCGGCGGCGCGCTGCGGGTCGGCGCGGACGACCTGCCGGCGCTGGCCGCCGCCGCGCGGGCCGCGAGCAGCACCGCGCCGGCCCGGGACGCGAGCGGCACCGCGCCGGCACGGGACGCCAGCGGCACCGCGCCGGCACGGGACGCGAGCGGCGCCCCGGCGGCCGGGCCCGCCGTGGACCGGCTCTTCGCCGCGCTCACCGACCTCGGCACCCTGACCTTCGCCCAGCGGGTACGACTGCTCGTGGCGCACCGGGTCACCGAGCCGGCCGAGCTGGCCGCCGCCGAGGCGGCCGTGGCCGGGGTGGACGAGGACCGGGCGGAGCTGCGGCTGTCGGTGAAGGAGCGGGACGACTTCTTCACCAGTTACTTCGTCAGCACCTGGTCGCCGTACGTGACGAAGGGGTGTGCCCGGCTCGGCCTGACGCCGACCGGGGTCACCATGGTCTCGGTGCTCTTCGCGCTGGTCGCGGCGGTGCTCTTCGGCGCGGGTGGTCGGCCCGCTCTGGTGGCCGGGGCGGTCCTGCTCTACCTGGGCTTCGTGCTGGACTGCGTGGACGGCCAGTTGGCCCGCTACACCCGGCACTTCAGCGCCTGGGGCGGCTGGCTGGACACGATGGCCGACCGGGCGAAGGAGTACCTGGTCTACGCGGGCCTCGGCTACGGCGCCACGCACGCCGGCTTCCGGTACGGCTGGGCGCTCGCCATCGCCGCGATGACGTTGCAGACCGTCCGGCACATGACCGACGCCTGGTACGGCGTGCTGCACGACGAGGCGGCCCGGCGACCCCGCCCGGCGGCGTCCGGCGGCGGGATCGGCGGGAAGCTGAACGCCGCCTCCACCCGGGTGCAGGCGGACACCGGCTCGGTGTCGTACTGGTTGAAGCGGACGGTGGTCTTCCCGATCGGCGAGCGGTGGGCACTGATCGCGGTCACCGCCGCGCTGTTCGGGCCGCTGGTCAGCCTGGTCTCGGTGCTGGTGTGGGGCGTGCTGGCGTTCGCGTACACGGGTGCGCTGCGTACCCTGCGGGCGCGCTGGATGTGGGTGCCGGTGCTGGACACCGTCGACGCGACGCTGCACCGCGACGACGGGCCGCTGGCCGCCCGGCTGCCGGTGGTCCGCCCGATGGGCCCGCTGACCCTGGCGGTGATCGGGGCGCTCGGGCCAGCGGCGCTGCTGGTGGTGGGGCTGCTCCGGCTGGCCGGGGACGGCGACCCGGGCGGGCTGCGCTGGTGGTTGCCGGTGGCGTTGCTGGTGCTGCTGGTCGCCGGGCTGGGGGCGGGCGCGGCGCACAACGGGCCGCTGGACTGGCTGGTGCCGGCGGCGCTGCGGGCCGGCGAGTACCTCTTCGCCGCCGTGGTCGGGGTGGTCGGCGGGGTGCCGGCCTGGCTGATCTTCGGGTACGTCTTCGTGCTGACCGTGCACCACTACGACCTGACCGCCCGGTTGGAGAAGCGGCAGGCGGCACCGCCGCTGCACCCGTGGACGCTGGGTTGGGAGGGGCGTTCGGTGCTGCTGACGATGGCGGCGATTGCCGGATTTGCCGCCCTCGGCATGGCTACACTCGGTACGTACCTTCTTGTGGTTTTCGTGGCGAGTGTCGTCCTGGCCTGGGTCGTCCTGCCGGCCCGGGCCACCCGGACGGCGGCCGTGCCGGTGCGGGGTGGTTCGCCGGGCTGACGACAGGGGCGGCCGGATGACGCTGATCAGCTTCGTCGTACCGGCCTTCCGGGTGCAGGGCTACCTGCGTGAGTGCCTGGACTCCCTGCTCGACCAGCCGTACCGCGACATCGAGGTGATCGGCGTCGACGACGCCTCGCCGGACGCCTCCGGCGACATCCTCGACGAGTACGCCGCCCGCGACCCCCGGGTCCGGGTGCTGCGGCTGCCGGAGAACGTCGGGCTCGGTCCGGCCCGCAACGCCGGGCTGGACCGAGCCACCGGCGCGTACGTCTGGTTCCTCGACGGCGACGACTGGCTCGCCCCGGACTGCCTGCCGGAGGTCGCCGACCGGCTCACCGCCACCCGCCCGGACGTGCTCCTGGTCGACCACGTCCGGGTGCACTGGGACGACGTCGTCACCCACAGCGCCCTGCCGGAGGTCTTCCCCGAGCCGCCCGGCCCGGCGACGTTCCGGTTGCCGGACCGGCCGGAGAGCCTGTGCCTGCTGCACACCGCCTGGAATCGGCTGGTCCGCCGGGAGTTCCTGGTCGACCTCGGGCTGCGCTTCGCCCCCGGCTGGTACGAGGACGTGTCGTTCAGCTACCCGGTGCTGATGGCCGCCGGGCGGATCGGCGTGCTGGACCGGGTCTGCGTCAACTACCGGCAGCGGCGGGCCGGTGCGATCACCCGGACCCGGGGCGACCGGCACTTCGAGGTCTTCGCGCAGTGGCACCGGGTGTTCCGGTTCCTCGACGACCGACCGGAGCTGGCCGGGCTGCGCCCGGCGGTCTTCGAGCGGATGATCTGGCACTACCTGACCGTGCTCGGCAACGGCGAGCGGATCGCCCCCGAACTGCGGGCGGCCTTCTTCCACCGGATCACCGCCGATTACCGGCGCTTCCGCCCGGCCGGGGACCGCCCGCCGCCGGCCGGCCTGGAAGGGCTCAAGCACCGGCTCGTCGCGGCGGGCCGGTGGCGGACGTTCAGCGCGCTGCGCGCCGCCAACCAGGCCAGGGAGACCGCGCGGGCGGCCCGCCGACGGGCGCTGCCGGTGACCCGGCGTACCGCCCGGCTGACCCGGGACGTCCTGCTGCGCCAGTACTACCGGGCCGAGCTGCGCAAGCCGGTCGACCCGACGCTGGCCCTGTACGCCGCCTACTGGTACCGCGGGTACGCCTGCAACCCGGCCGCGATCGACGCCGCCGCCCGCCGGCTGGCCCCACACCTGCGCGGGGTGTGGGTGGTCCGCCGGGACCGGGTCGACACGCTGCCGCCCGGCACCGAGTACGTGGTGGCCGGCACCCGCGACTACCTCCGGGCGCTGGCCCGGGCCCGGTTCCTGGTCAACAACGTGAACTTCCCCGACTTCGTCCGCAAGCGACCCGACCAGGTGCACGTGCAGACCCACCACGGCACGCCGGTCAAGGTGATGGGCCTGGACCAGCAGCGCTACCCGGTCGGCGCGGTCGGGATGGACTTCGCCGGGCTGCTGCGCCGGGTGGACCGGTGGGACTACAGCATCACCGCCAACAGCTTCTCCACCCAGTCGTGGGACCGGGCCTACCCGGCGGACTACGTCCGGCTGGAGGTCGGCTACCCGCGCAACGACCGGCTGGTCACCGCCACCGCCGAGGAGGTCGCCGAGGTGCGCGGGCGGCTCGGGGTCGCCCCGGACGAGCGGGTGGTGCTCTACGCGCCAACCCACCGGGAGCACCTGCCGGGCTACCACCCGCCGTTCGACCCGCACCGGCTGCTCGACGTGCTCGGGCCGGCCGGGCGGCTGCTGGTGCGCAGCCACTACTTCGACGACCGGGACGGCCGGGCCCGCCGACGGACCGGTGGGCGGGCGGTCGACGTCAGCGACGTCGGCTGCGTCGAGGACCTCTACCTCGCCGCCGACGTGCTGGTCACCGACTACTCGTCGGCGATGTTCGACTACGCCGTCCTGGACCGGCCGATCGTGCTCTACGCCCCGGACCGGGACGCCTACCGGCTGGCCCGGGGGGTCTACTTCGACGTGACGGCCGAGCCGCCGGGAGCGGTCGCGCTCACCTTCGACGACCTGCTGGAACTGTTCCGCTCCGGTGCGGTGACCGGGGAGCCGGCCAACCGGGCCCGGCAGCGGTTCCGGGACCGGTTCTGCGGCTGGGACGACGGGCACGCGGCGGAACGGGTGGTCCGGCGGGTCTTTCTCGACGAACCCGGCTGATCCGGGACGGCCTTCGTACTGGCGCGTAATAGACCTGTCATGAGCCGAACATGGCACGTTTACCCGATGTGCTAACCGGATGATCCTCGTCACAGTCAACCCGGGGTTCGGCCGAGCTGGGGGAGGAGACGGTGACCACCGTCGCGCTCAAGGATGTCACCAAGGTTTTCCAGGACGGGACACTGGCCGTCGACAACGTCAGTCTCGACGTCAACGACGGCGAGTTCATGGTGCTGCTCGGCCCGTCCGGATGTGGGAAATCCACCGTGCTGCGGATGGTCGCGGGCCTGGAGGACCCGACCATGGGCGCGGTGCTGCTCGACGGTGAGGTCGCCAACGACCTGCCGCCTCGGGAGCGCAAGATCGCCATGGTCTTCCAGGACTTCGCGCTCTACCCGCACATGACGGTCGGTGACAACATCGGCTTCCCGCTGAAGCTGTCCGGCGTCGAGCCGTCGCCGCGCGGTGAGCGGGTGCAGGACGTGGCCAGCGCGCTCGGTATCGGTGACGTGCTCGGCCGCAAGCCGAGCCAGCTCTCCGGCGGCCAGCGCCAGCGGGTCGCGATGGGCCGGGCGATCGTCCGCCGCCCGGGGCTGTTCCTGATGGACGAGCCGCTGTCCAACCTGGACAGCGGTCTCCGCGCCGAGCTGCGTGCCGAGATCTCCGGGCTCACCCGCGAGCTGGGCGTCACCACCATCTACGTCACCCACGACCAGGCCGAGGCGCTGACCATGGCCGACCGGGTCGCCATCATGCGCAAGGGTGTCCTCCAGGACGTGGGCACCCCCACCCAGGTGTACGGCCGGCCGGCGACCCTCTACGTCGCCGCCTTCCTGGGCAGCCCGCGGATGAACCTGCTGGAGGCGTCGGTCTACGTCCACCTCGACCGGTACGTCACGCTGACCCTCGGCGATCAGGCGATCTACCTGCCCTGGGACGACATCCGCAGCCGGGCGGTGGCGCACTACCACGGCGAGCGGATCGTGGTCGGGATGCGCGCCGAGGCGCTCACCCCGGTCGCCCCAGACACCCCCGGCGACGTGCTCCAGGGTCGGGTGCGCTACCTGGAGCACCACGGGCACGAGTCGTTGGCCTTCCTCGACATCGGCGCCACCGCGATCATGGTGGACGAGATGAGCACGCCGGCCGACGACGCGACCTCGGGGCAGCGTGGGCTGCGCCGGTTCGGCCAGGTCATGCAGCGGCTCACCGGGCGGGCCGCCGATTCCGGGCCGACCCTGCCCGTGTCGGGCGGTAACCGGACCAGCGTGCTGAACGATCCCGGCCGGCACCACCGACGCCCGGCCGAGTTGGCGGTCCGGCTGGCTCCGTACCCGGCGATCTCGGCGGGGCACCCGATGTCGGTCGCGGTGCGGATGGACGCGCTGCACTTCTTCGACGAGCGCGGTGACCGGATCGACGTGGGTTGGCGCTGATCAGGGTGCCCCTTGCCGGAGAAGTTACCGGCTAGTAACGTCGGGGCATGTCCATCGACTCGCGCCAGGTGGCGGCCGGGATGCTCCGGGCCGTACCGTTCGCCCGCACGCTCGGCTTCGAGTTCGTCGAGGTCGCGCCGGAGGCCGAGGGTGGGGTCCGGGCGGTCGTCCGGCTGCCCGACTCGCCGGCCACCCACAACCACGTCGGCGGCCCCCACGCCGGGGCCATGTTCACCCTCGGCGAGACCGCCTCCGGAACGGTGGTGATGGCCGCGTTCGGGCCGGTGCTCGACCGTGCCGTGCCGCTCGCCGTCCGGGCCGACATCGCGTACCGGAAACTGGCCGTCGGGCCGGTGCTCGCCACCGCCCGGCTCGGCCGCACCCCGACCGAGGTGCTCGCCGAGCTGGACGCCGGGCAGCGCCCGGAGTTCCCGGTCGAGGTGGAGATCAGCACCGAGGACGGCACCGTCACCGGCACGATGACCGTCGTCTGGACGCTGCGCCCGAACCACTGACCCAGCACGCCACGCCCGGGAAACGGGTTTGCCCGGCGGGTCCGGTGGATAGATTCGTACCGTGCTGGGCCTACCTGCTCATGTGACCGCCTGTCTCTTCGACCTGGACGGTGTGTTGACGCAGACCGCCAAGGTCCACAACGCCGCCTGGAAGCAGACCTTCGACGACTTCCTGCGCCGGCACGCCACGGCCACGGGTGAGCCGTTCCGGCCCTTCGACCCCGGCCCCGACTACAACCGGTACGTCGACGGGCGACCCCGGGCCGACGGGGTGCGCTCGTTCCTCGCCTCCCGGGGCATCACCCTGCCCGAGGGGAACCCGGACGACCCGCCGGAGGCGGACACCGTCAACGGGGTCGGCAACCGCAAGAACGTCGTCCTGCTCGACCGCATCCGGCACGACGGCGTCGAGGTCTACCCGGGTTCGGTGCGGTACCTGCGGGCCGCCGAACAGGCCGGGCTGCGCCGCGCGGTCGTCTCGGCCAGCGCCAACTGTCGCGCCGTGGTCGCCGCAGCCGGCCTCGAACCGCTGTTGGAGGCCCGGGTGGACGGGCTGGTCGCCCGCGCCGAGGGGCTACGCGGTAAACCGCACCCGGACACCTTCCTCGCCGGGGCGGAGCTGCTCGGGGTCGCACCGGCCGACGCCGCCGTCTTCGAGGACGCCCTCGCCGGGGTGGCGGCCGGTCGGGCCGGCGGCTTCGGCCACGTGGTCGGCGTCGACCGGGTCGGTCAGGCCGCCGAACTGCGCGCCCACGGCGCCGACGTGGTGGTCGCCGACCTCGCCGAGCTGCTGACGGAGCCGGCCGCATGATCCGCGAACGCGCGTACCCGGTCGAGCCGTGGCACGTCCGGGAGACCCGGCTCGACATGGACGTGCTGGCCCAGTCCGAGTCGGTCTTCGCGCTCTCCAACGGCCACGTCGGGCTGCGCGGCAACCTCGACGAGGGTGAGCCGCACGGGCTACCCGGCACCTACCTGAACTCCTTCTACGAGCTGCGCCCGCTGCCGTACGCGGAGGCCGGGTTCGGCTTCCCCGAGTCGGGCCAGACCATCGTGAACGTCACCAACGGCAAGCTCATCCGGCTGCTGGTCGACGACGAACCCCTCGACCTGCGGTACGGCGAACTGCTGAGCCACGAGCGGATCCTCGACCTGCGCGCCGGCACCCTGCACCGGGAGATGCACTGGCGGTCGCCCGCCGGCCGCGAGGTGAAGGTGCGCAGCACCCGGCTGGTCTCCTTCACCCAGCGGTCGGTCGCCGCGATCCACTACGAGGTGGAGGCGGTCAGCGGGCCGCTGCGCCTCATCCTCCAGTCCGAACTGGTGGCCAACGAGAACCTGCCGGCGCAGAGCCGCGACCCCCGGGTTGCCGCCGTGCTGGAGTCACCGTTGCAGGCCGAGGAGGAGCTGACCACCGCCGACGGCGGGCTGCTCATCCACCGGACCAAGGTCAGCGGGCTGCGGGTGGCCGCCGCCATGGGGCACGACGTACAGGCCCCGACCAAGGCCACCGTCGAGTCCGAGGGGTACGAGGACTGGGTGCGTACCACCGTCGGGTGCGTGCTCAAGCCCGGCGAGACGCTGCGGGTGGTCAAGTACCTGACGTACGGCTGGTCCAGCCGGCGGTCGCTGCCGGCGCTGCGCGACCAGGTCGGCGCGGCGCTGACCGCCGCCCGCCTGGACGGCTGGGACGGGCTGCGCCGGGAGCAGCGGCGGTACCTCGACGAGTTCTGGGACGCCGCCGACGTGCGGGTGGAGGGCGACCCGGAGGTGCAGCAGGCCGTCCGGTTCGGGCTGTTCCACGTGCTCCAGGCCGGTGCCCGGGCCGAGCGCCGGCCGATCTCCGCGAAGGGCCTGACCGGCCCCGGGTACGACGGGCACGCGTTCTGGGACACCGAGATGTTCGTGCTGCCGGTGCTGACCTACACCCAGCCGAGCGCGGTCCGGGACGCCCTGTACTGGCGGCACTCCACGCTCGAACAGGCGCACGACCGGGCCCGGACGCTCAACCTGGCCGGCGCGGCCTTCCCGTGGCGGACCATCGAGGGCGCGGAGTCGTCGGCGTACTGGCCCGCCGGCACCGCCGCCTTCCACATCGCCGCCGACGTCGCCGACGCGCTGCGCCGCTACGTCCTGGTCACCGGGGACGAGCAGGTGGAACGGGACATCGGCCTGGAGCTGCTGGTGGAGACCGCCCGGCTCTGGCGGTCGCTGGGGCACCACGACCGGTACGGTCAGTTCCACATCGACGGCGTCACCGGCCCGGACGAGTACACCGCCGTCAAGAACGACAACATCTACACCAACCTGATGGCGCAGCGGAACCTGCTCACCGCCGCCGAGTGCGCAATGCGGCTGCGGGACCAGGCCCGCGACCTCGGGGTGACCGACGAGGAGGCGGCCGCGTGGCGGGACGCGGCGCAGTCCATGAACGTCCCGTACGACTCGGACCTCGACGTGCACGAGCAGGTGGAGGGCTTCACCCGGCTCCAGGAGTGGGACTTCGCGCACACTCCGGCGGAGAAGTACCCGCTGCTGCTGCACTACCCGTACTTCGACCTGTACCGCAAACAGGTGGTCAAGCAGGCCGACCTGGTGCTGGCCATGCACTGGCGGGGGGACGCCTTCACCGACGCCGAGAAGCTGCGCAACTTCCTCTACTACGAGCGGCGCACCGTGCGGGACTCCTCGCTGTCGGCCTCCACCCAGGCGGTGCTGGCGGCCGAGGTGGGCCACCCCGAACTGGCCCACAGCTACCTGCGCGAGGCCGCGCTGATGGACCTGCACGACCTCAACGAGAACACCCGCGACGGCGTGCACATGGCCTCGCTCGCGGGTGCCTGGATCGCGCTGGTGGCCGGCTTCGGTGGGCTACGTGACCACGACGGCACGTTGTCCTTCTCGCCCCGGCTGTCCAGCCGGCTGAGCCGACTGGAGTTCTCGTTGCAGTGGCGGTCGATGCGGCTGCGGGTGGACGTCCGGCCGCACCAGACCACGTACTCGCTGCGCAACGGCGGCCCGGAGACGGCGATGGAGCTGCGGCACCACGGCGAGACGGTGCGGGTCACCTCCGCCGTGCCGGTGACCGTGCCGGTCCCGGAGGCGCACCCGGGCGGACCCGCCCCGGAACAGCCGCCCGGCCGGGCCCCGCTGCTCCGCCTCCCGGAGACCCGCATCTGACTCCGGCGTGGCCCGTCGACCGACCCGGAACCGGCCGGAGGGTCAGAACTGGCGGCCGTTGGAGGGGCGGCCCGCGGCGTCGCGCGGAGTGGAGGCGCGCGGGTCGTCCGCCGTACGGGCCTGCGCCGCCTCGTCCGCCCAGTCCGGGCTGCGCTCGGCGTCCTGTTCGCGGTTCTCCTGCTCGGCGGTCCGGGTCTGCTGACGGGCCTTCTGCTTGGCCATGGCGATCCTCGCGATCTGTCGGGGCGCGGCTGCGCCCTTGGTCACCCCGGCCTTCCCGCTCGTCCCCGGGCACAAACGGCCCCGGCGTCACCCCGCCAGGTGGCGGGCGAAGCTGAGCCGCAGGTGGCTCTTCGGCCGGGAGCCGACGGTCGACCCGACCAGCGCGCCGCCGGAGAAGACCAGCAGGGTGGGCAACGACATCACCCCGTACGTCCTGGCGGTCGCGGGATTCTCGTCGGTGTCGAGGGTGGTCACCAGCAGCCGGTCGCCGAACTCCCCGGCCAGCTCGGCGAGGCTGCGGGAGACCGCCACGCAGGGCGGGCACCACCGCGCCCAGAAGTCGACCACCACCGGCCGGTCGGCGGCCAGCACCGTGTCGGCGAAGGTGGCGTCCGTGACGACGGTCAGCGTTCCGTCCGTGGTCCCCTGAAGCATGTTTCCTCCCGTTGTGTGATGGCTTGGGCGAGTTGTTCGTGCAACTGCCGCCGCACCGTGCCGAGCCGGTCGAGATAGGCGTCCACCTCGGCGAGCTTGCGGCGCAGTACGGCGACCGAGTCCGGGCAGACGTCCCCGGAGGCGTGGCCGGCCCGTAGGCAGGCCACGAACGGCCGGATGTCGTCCAGGCCGAACCCGACCGCCAGCAGCGCCCGGATCTCGTGGACGACCCGCAGCTCCGCCTCGTCGTAGACCCGGTAGCCGTTGGCCGAGCGGCGCGGCCGGACCAGCCCGTGCGTCTCGTAGTACCGCAGCGTGCGGGTGCTCGTGCCGGCCCGTTCCGCCAGCTCGCCGATCAGCATCCGACCTCCTCGGCCCGTTCCTGGCGTCACGCTAGACCTTGTCGCCGGTGTCAAGGCAACGGGTGAGGGAGGCCACCCGGTGGGTAACCGGGCACCGGGCCGGCCGTGAGCAGGTCGGCGACCGCCGCCCACCGGACGAGCAGGGAGGGGAACACCATGGGGGTACGCGCGGAGGTGACCGTCCCGCTGGGTGCCGCCAGGTTGCCGGCGGACGTCGACGGGCCGGACGACGCGGCGGGCGTGGTGCTCTTCGCCCACGGCAGCGGCAGCTCCCGGCACAGCCCACGCAACGTGGCGGTGGCCCGGGTGCTCCAGCGGCGCGGACTGACCACCGTGCTGGCGGACCTGCTCACCCCCGAGGAGGACGCGGTGGACGCCCGTACCGCCGAGCTGCGCTTCGACATCGGACTGCTCGCCGGGCGGCTCGCCGGCATCATCGACTGGCTCGCTGCCAACCCGAGACTGGGACGGATGCCGTTCGGCCTGTTCGGGGCGAGCACCGGCGCGGCCGCCGCCCTGGTGGCCGCCGCCGGACGTCCGCAACGGATCGCCGCGGTGGTGTCCCGGGGTGGCCGGCCCGACCTGGCCGGCGCCGCGCTGTCGGGGGTACGCGCCCCGACCCTGCTGCTGGTGGGCGGCCTGGACGAGCAGGTGATCACGCTGAACGAGCAGGCCACCGACGCGCTCACCGCCCCGCACGAACTGCGGATCGTGCCCGGCGCCACCCACCTGTTCGAGGAGCCGGGCACCCTCGACCAGGTCGCCGCCGACGCCGCCGACTGGTTCGCCCGCCACCTCCCCGTCCCCGCCTGACAGGTCGCCGGCACTGCCCCGGCGGTGTCCACGCCGTGCTGGCACGGCCCCGGGCTGACCATTCCGGCGATCGCGCTGGCCTCCATCTGGCTGCCTCCCGATCTTGCGGGTGCGGGGTGGAGGGTGGGGGTGCGGGGTGGGGTGGGTGGGTCAGGCTGGGGTGGCCCGGCGTGGGCCTGGTCGGTCATCCGGCGGCGGTGCGGCGGCCTGGTCGCGGTGTCGTTGGACGGTGTCGACCACCCGGTAGGTGACGGCCGCGACCGGTACCGACACGAACGCGCCGGCGATGCCGGCGATCAGCGTGCCGGCGGTCACCACCACCAGGATCACCGCCGGGTGCAACTGCACCTGCCGCTTCATCACCAGCGGCTCCAACAGGTTGCCCTCGATCTGCTGTACGGCGATCACCGCGGCCAGCACCAGCAGTGCCGTGGTCGGGCCCTTCGCGGCCAGCGCCACCAGCACGGCGACCGCGCCGGCCACCGTGGCCCCGATGATCGGGACGAAGCCGCCCAGGAAGGTGATCAGTGCCAGCGGCAGCGCCAGTGGCACCCCGAGCAGGACCAGCGCCAGCCCGATGCCGATCGCGTCGATCGCCGCGATGATCATCGTGCCCCGGCTGTACGAGCCGAGGGTGCGCCAGCCGACCCGGCCCGCCTCGGCGGTCACCGTACGGTTCGGTCCGGTCAGCCGGCGCAGCACCCACTGCCACATCGACCGGCCGTCCTTGAGCAGGAAGAAGAGCAGCACCAGGGCGAGCAGGGCGGAGCCGGCCACCTCGGCGGCCGTCCGGGCACCGCCGACCGGGTCGGGGGCGCTGCCGCCCAGACCGTCCCGGAGTTGCCGGACCAGCTTGTCGAGCTGGGCGTCGCTGACCGGCAGGGTCCCGGTGGCGAAGTCCCGGCTGCGTTGCAGGCCCTCGTCGAGCTGCTGACTCAGCTCGCCGAACTGGGCGGCGGTCAGGTTCCACACCAGCGCACCCACCCCGACCAGGATGCCGAGCAGCAGCAGGACGGTCAGCAGCGCGGCCGGGGCGGCCGGCACCCGCAGCCGGCGCAGGCCCAGCAGCACCGGGTCGAGCAGCGCGGTCAGGAAGAGGGTGACCGCCAGGGCGATCGCCAGCGGCGCCAGCAGCATCGCCACCCGCCCCAGCAGGTAGAGCCCGAACACCACGACCACCAGGCAGGAACTCCACACCACCGCCGTACGCACCAGCCAGGGCAGCGCCGCCCAGGCCTGCCGTGGCGTCGTGCGGGCACCCGCCGCGGTCACCTCGGGCGTACGCCCGTCACCGTCCTCGACCACGTCGATCCTCCTCGGTCTCGGCGGGATCGATACCCGACCGGTGTGGCCACGACACCCGATGGCTCGATGTCGGGTCGGCCCGCCGCTGCCGACCAGGACAGACCCGGCCAGGTGGCAGCGCCTGCGCGCGCCTGCCCGCCCGGCCGAGCCCGGCCAACGCTGCCGGGCACCTGGATCGGGCGACTCGGCGGCACTGTGTCAATGGACGCTCACCCCTGGTCACCATTGAGATCTGTCGCTACTATCCGCAGTCGGGGCATGACTCTTTGTCGGGTCGTGCGGAGTGGACCGGCCCGCCGGGCACCGCGGGCCGCCGACGAGAGGAAGCCACCCCGGTGACCGAGACATCCCAGGCCGCGATCCCGCAGCAGTACCCGTTCACTGACCCGCACCGACTCGACGTCGACCCCCGCTACGCACGGCTGCGCCGCGAGCAGCCGCTGACCCGGATCCGGCTGCCGTTCGGCGAGCCGGCCTGGCTGGCCACCCGGTACGCCGACGTGCGTACCGTGCTCGGCGACCCCCGGTTCAGCCGGGCCGCGTCCGTGGGGCGGGACGAGCCGCGCAGTACCCCACGCCGCCAGGAGAGCGGCATCCTCGCCATGGACCCGCCGGAACACAGCCGGCTGCGTCGGCTGGCGGCGAAGGCGTTCACCGCCCGCCGGGTCGAGGAGCTGCGACCGCGTACCCGGGCGCTGGCCGAGGAGTTGGTGGGCGGCATGGTCGCCGCCGGGTCCCCCGCCGATCTGGTCGCCCACCTCGCCACCCCGCTGCCCATCCGGGTCATCTGCGACCTGCTCGGCGTGCCGGTGGCCGACCAGGACCGGTTCCACACCTGGTCGGAGGCGATCGTCTCGACCACCTCGCTCAGCCCCGAGGTGGCGCAGAGCTATCTCGACCAGCTACTGGCGTACATGGCGGGGCTGATCGCCCAGCGGCGGGTGACGCCCACCGACGACCTGATCGGGGCGATGGTCCGGGCCCGGGACGACAACGCCGACCGGCTCACCGAGGACGAGATGGTGCGGCTGGCGGCGGGGCTGCTGGCCGCCGGTCACGAGACCACCGTGACCCAGATTCCCAACCTGGTCTACGTCCTGCTCACCGAGCCGGGCGCCTGGGGCCGGCTGTGCGCCGACCCGACCCTGGTGCCGTCCGCGGTGGAGGAACTGCTGCGCTTCATCCCGCTCGGCGCCACCGCCGCGTTCGCCCGGTACGCCCTGGAGGACGTCGAACTCGGCGGGGTGCTGGTGCGGGCCGGCGAGCCGGTGATGGTCTCCATCCCGTCGGCGAACCGGGACGAGACGGTCTTCCCCGACGCCGACCGGTTGGACCTCGGCCGGCAGGCCAATCCGCACCTCGGCTTCGGGCACGGCCCGCACCACTGCATCGGCGCACAGTTGGCCCGGATGGAACTCCAGGTGACCCTCCAGACGCTGGTGGCCCGTACGCCGGGACTTCGACTGGCGGTTCCGGAGTCGGCGCTGACCTGGAAGAGCGGACTACTGGTACGGGGTCTGACCGCGCTGCCGGTCGGCTGGTAGCGGAGGGAGCGGGGACATGGGGGAGAACGGCTGGCGGGTCCACGTGGACCCGACCAGGTGCATCGGGTCGGGGATCTGCGCGAGCTATGCCCCGGCCCACTTCGTACTGGTGGACGGCCTCTCCCGCCCGCTGGCGGAGCGGATCGACCCGGCTGACGCGGTGCTGGACGCCGCCGAGTCCTGCCCGATGGAGGCGATCGTGGTGTCCGACGCGGCGGACGACACTCGGATCGCCCCCGAGCCGTGACCGGTCGACGGGGCCACCTGCGGCGGGGCCGGCCTCCCCGGGTGGGGAGGCCGGCCCTCGGTGCGGTCGTGCCGGATCAGGAGCTGTAACCGCGGCCCGCGATCCAGTTGGCCAGCTCGGTGACGTCCATCCAGTACTCCTGGTGCACCGGGTCGGCCGGGTCGGCGATCTTCACCGTGTTGCCGCCGTCCTTGTACTCCACCACGGTCAGGTAGTGGCCGGGGTAGCTGTGCGCGACGCCGTCGACGTCCAGGGCGCTGCCCAGGATGTTGGCGACCACCGGGTCACCCGCGTCCACCGCGGCCTGCACGTCCGCCCGTAGCCGCTCGATCTGCTCCTTCGAGGCGACGTCCGAGCTGATCTCGGTGGTCTTGTACCGGCCGCCGGTGTACTCGTTGAGAACCCGGGTGATGTCGACGGCCGAGTCGGTGCCGTTCTCGGTGGTGCCCAGCTTGTCCGCCAGTTCGTCCTGGCTGACCGTCTTGCCCTCGGCCGACAGCGCGATCCGGGCCGACGCCGGGCCGCAGTAGTAGAAGTTCGGCTGCGCCTGGTACTCGTAGCTGGCGCTCCGCTCGCCCCTGTCGGCGACGGCGGCGGTGGTCGGCGTGGCCGGGGCGGCGTGCGCGGCCACGGCCGGGCCGGCGACGGCACCGCCGGTCAGGACCAGGCCGGCGACGGAGAGGATGCTGTTCCGGAAGATCGTGTTCATGGTCGAAGCTCCGTTCGGGGGTCTGCCGCCCGGTCGGGGACACGGGCGCAAGCACCGGGAAGGGGCGCTCGGCTCACTCGGGTGACCGGGGCCTGCGGCTCCTCGGCTCACCGCCGTACGGAGGGTGTAACGAGCGGGACCACCCGTCGATTCCGCCCGAGGGGTGTCGCCGGTCACCCGACTGATCGGGACGAAACGGGTCTAACCCGGCAATCAGGTCAAGTCAGCCAATAGGGATGAACCGGACGGACGGCTCCGACTGGGCGGTCGACCAGACCGGCCACTGCCGTGACGGCCGTGGCGACGCGCGGTCGCCGACCAGGTCCGACCCCCGTCCGGTGGGCGGCGCGCTCCCGGTCCGGCCCCGATCACGACACCGGCCGGCGGACCCGGTCCTGGTCAGGGGGAGTGCCGGGCAGCCGCCGGTCGGCCGTACGGCGCTGGTGGGCCAGCCGGGTCAGGTAGATCAGCGCCCCGGCGAGCACCCCCATGTCGTCCAGGTAGATCGGGTCGGGCAGCACGTCGACCGGGAGGATCGTGTAGATCAGCGCGCCGTAGAAGGCCACCTTGCCGCCCATGCCGAGCGTGCCCAGCAGCCGTCGGGTGCGGACCACCCGTACCGCCAGCACCACCGCGCCGACCAGCGTCGCCAGCGCCAGGATGCCGCCGACGACGACCACCACCCACATCTCCCGGGACATGCCCGCAACGCTAGCCCAGCCCCGCCCGCTCCGCCGGAAACGTGACCGCCCCGCTCACTCCAGCCCTGCCCGCGCCGCTGGCCCGGCGGGGCGCGGGCCGGTGCTGCCCGGTCGGCTGCGCTGCCGGTGACCGGGCCGGTGGCGGGTCAGACGGCGGCGACGGCGGCCCGGCCGCGCGCCGCGCCGGTCGTCTCCCGGGCCGGCTCCGGCGTCGGGCGGCGGTTCTCCGGCATCGGCACCACCGAGTCCGTCTGCTCCGGACGCCGGTCCAGCGCGGCGAACGCCTCGTCGCGCAGGCTGCGGGCCGCCGTACCGGCGAGGTCGGCCGCCCGCCAGGCCGCCTGCTCCCGCTCGACCGCCGCCCGGTGCCGGGCCGCCAGGTGGTCCCGCGCCGCCCGCCGCAGCACCAGTTCCTGCTCCACCGGGTGCCGGCGCGGGTCCCAGCCGTTGCGGTGCGCGAACACATCGTCGAGTTGCGTGTTCGACAGCTCGCCCCGCCGGTGCGCGGCGACGGCCGCCTGGTGCAGCCAGCGCTCCCGGTCGGCGTACTCGGCCGGGGTCCGTACGGTACGTGGCAGCGGCATGGTCGCGGCGGCGGCGAGCCGGCGGACGTCCGCCTCGGCCGACTCCAGCGCCTGCCAGGCCGACTCGACCTCGTCCTGGACGGCCAGCCACTCGGCGCGCAGCCGACCGGCGGTGGCGGTGGCCCGGTCGGCGGCCACCGCGACCTCGCCGGCGTACCGGGCGCGTTCCCGGTCCTGCTCGGCGCGTTCCGGGTCGGCGGGGAGCGCGGCCTCCCGGAACCGGCGGGCGACGGCCAGCCGCAGCCGGTCGGGGCGGACGACCAGGGCCGCGACGGCGATCGCCGCGACGGCGAGCAGGACCAGCCAGATCAGGGCGGCGGCGGGGACGTCGGGCAGGACGGCGGAGAAGACGGTCTGCATCACCAACACCTCACGGTGGGAACGATGTGGACGGAGGGGAGCCCGATGGGCGGCGGAGCGGGTGGGCGGCGTACCCGGGGAGGTCGGCGCGGGGCGGGCCGGGACGGCCCCCGACACCTCGACGGTGCGGCGCGGCTCAGCTCCGGGGTGGACCGCGCCGGCCGGTGCCGTCCCGGGCCGGGTCCGTGGTCGCCGGGCCAGCCGGCGTGGCGGGCCGGGCGGCGGGGACGGCGGCGCGCCGGGCCGGGACCGGCCGGGCGGGTGCCTCGACGGCCTGCTCGGCCTCGGGCCGGGTGCCGGCGGGCAGCTCGGCCACCCGGGAGGCCACCACGTTCGGGCGGCCGGCGGACGCGGCGGCGGCCGGGCCGCCGCTCGCGGCGAACAGGCCGCCGATGCCGACCGCGAGGACCAGCGCGGTGACCGCCAGCCGGGTCAGGTCGCGCAGCCTCGACACCCAGACGGGCCGGGTGGAAGCTGCCGGGATCACCCGTCCAACCTATCCCCGTCCGGCCGTCCGCGCAGCGTCACCGACCCGACCGGGCCGGTGACCCGGGCCACGGTGTGCCCTGTGGACGAACGACTTCCGACCCGGACGCGCCCGCTGACCTGCCCCGGGATACCGCGCCGATGTCGGGCACGATCGGCCGGCGGCGCGCCCCGACAGCGGCGGCCCGCGCTGACCCACCACACCCGACAGCCCGCGCCGCGCCGCCCGGCCGGGCCGCCAGGTTCAGGCCCCCGAGTCGGCGGGTTCGGGGGTGAAGAGGGTGAGCAGGTCGCCGACCTGCCGGTCGGCCTCGGCCGGGTGCCGGAAGTGCCCGCTCGGGTTGATCGTGTACTCGTTGCGCCGGCCGACCCGGGTACGCCGCAGGTAGCCCCCGGCCTCCAGGTCCGCGACGATCGCCTGGGCGGCCCGCTCGGTCACCCCGACCTCGTCGGCGACGTCGCGCAGCCGGGCGGTGGGGTTGCGGGCGATGGCGAGTAGTACGTGACCGTGGTTGGTGAGGAAGGTCCAGTTCCGGGTGCTCCCGTTCTCGCCTGTCGTCGCCATGCCCGCCATCGTATGGCCCCTTCCGGTCCGGACGGACCCCCGGCCGACATCGCGCCGACCAAAGCCTGAAATCTGTATCACGAAATCTTGACGCACCTTTCGCAGCGTGTGACCGTGGGATCACGGCCGTCGCCGCTGTTCGGCGGGCGTGACCAGGTGCGATCACGGACCGAGGTGAGGCAATGGCCCAGATCACTCCCACCCAGGCGCTCGCCGAGCTGCACGCCGGCAACCGGCGTTTCGTCACCGGGGTGCCCCGCCACCCCAACCAGGACGCCGGCCACCGGGCCGCCGTCGCCGACGGCCAGCACCCCTTCGCGGCGATCGTCGGCTGCTCCGACTCCCGGCTCGCCGCCGAGATCATCTTCGATCGGGGGCTGGGCGACCTCTTCGTCGTCCGGACCGCCGGGCACACCGCCGGCCCCGAGGTGCTCGGCAGCGTCGAGTACGCGGTGACGGTCCTCGGCACCCCGCTGGTGGTGGTGCTCGGGCACGACTCCTGCGGCGCGGTGCAGGCCGCCCGGGACGCCGCCCGCACCGGCACCCAACCCCCCGGGCACCTCTACTCGGTCGTCGCCGCCGTCGGCCCCAGCCTGCGCCGCGCGGCCCAGGAGGGCGTGCACGACATCGACGGGATCGTCGACATCCACATCGCGCAGACCGTCGAGGTGCTGCTCGGCAACTCCCCGGTGATCGCCGCCGAGGTCGCCGCCGGGCGGTGCGCGGTGGTCGGCATGTCGTACCGGCTCGCCGCCGGCGAGGTGCGGACGGTGGCCTCCGCCCCGGACCCGGCACCGGCTCCCGCCCCGGTCGACGGCCCGGCCGTGACGCTGCCCGGCCCCGTCGGCCAGCCGGCCGCCGTCGCCGGCTGACCCCGCTGACGACGAGGGCCGCCCCGCGAGACGCGGGACGGCCCTCGATGCGGCGCGGGGGTGGTTACAACAGCGACACGTGTACGTGGTCGGTGTGGTTCGACGGTCCGGAGTACGACTTCCAGCCGCTGGCCGGGAACCAGATCTGCCGGTTCCAGATGACGTAGTAGATGCCCAGCCGGTCCGCGTTGCGGATCAGGAACGCGGCGAGGTTGTTGCCGTACATCCGGGTGTCGTTGTTGTGCCACGGGCTGAAGCCGCTGTTCTGCAACGACCAGTCGCAGGCTTTGCCCTTCGGGTGCTCCCACGGCCCACCCGAGCGGTAGCAGCCGACGAAGCGGCTGAAGCCGGCCCGCTTGACCTCCCTGTACATGTGCAGCGTGCGCGGCGTGACGCAGCCGGAGGTGGTCGGGTCGTTCTCGCTGCACGACTCGCCGCGCCACTCGCCGTCGGACGTCCGGCCCGGGGCGACCCGGGCCACCGGCGAGGTGGCGTTGACCAGGCCGCCGGTGAAGCCCTTGCCCCCGACCAGGGCGAGCGCCTTGTCGGCCTCGGTCTTCTTCTTGGCCATGATGTTGGTCTGCTTCTGCTGCTCGCGCACCTCGGCGTCGAGCGCCAGCTTCGCCTGCTCGGCGCGGGTCTTGACCTCGTTGACCTCGGCCAGCTTGCCGGCGTTGACCATGTTCAGCTCGTCCAGCGCGGCGGCCCGCCGGACGAAGGCGTCCGGGGCGTCACTCTCCAGCAGCGCGGCGACCGGGCCGACCCGACCCGTCCGGTACGACTGGGCCGCGATTTCGTTGACCTGCGGGGCCAGCGCGTCCAGCTCCTGCTGTGCCTTCGCCACCTCGATGGCGAGCTGGAGCTGGCGCTTCTTGGACTTCTCCAGCTTGGTCTTCGCCGCCGAGTACTCACGGTTCGTGGTCTCGATGACGTCGGTGAGTAGCTGTGGCTCCTCGTCCTCCTCGTGCCCCGAGGGGGTGGGGGTGTTGGGCGCGGCCGTCGCCGGGGCGGCCGGCCCGGTGACGATGGCCAGGGCGGCGACTACGGCCACCACCGGTGTCAACCAGCGGCGCAGGGGTGCCGTCACAGTTTTCCCTTCCGTCGACCGCCGACCGGGTTAGCTGACGGGTTCGGGGCGGAAGTGGCCCCTACCGCTGGTGCGGATTCACCCCAGGTGCTCGGTTCCCCGGTTCGCCGTACGGCGATTGGGCGGTGGCCCCGCTGGCGCCGGTGCGCGCCTTCGGCGGTGACCGGCAGCGAGGTTACCCGAGAGTCGTCCCGAGGATCTACGTCCAGAACCCGACTAAATGCGTTATTTCCCGATGGCGGTGCGTGACCAGTGACGCGGCCGACAGCCGCGAACTCGCCTCTGGTCACGCAGAGGAGTGTCACCATGCGGTGTCCGTGCTCCTTTCCGGATCTGGCCACCCTGCGGGGGCCGGGGTGGACGGACCGCCGTGCCGGGGGGCGCTCAACGCCTCAAGCGCCGTGGCACGGTCGGGGGCGGGGCGAGGGGTGGGCGCCGGCCCGCCCGGCGGGGCGTCGGCGGGGCCACGCCCGGCGGTGCTGACCAGGGCGGCCAACCCGGTGGTCAGCGGCACCGCCGCCACCAGGCCGAGCGTCGCCACCGCGCTGCGGACGATCTCCTGGGCCAGGAACTCGCTGGTCAGGATCTCGCCGACCGGCCGGCTGTCGGCGGTGAGCAGGAGCAGCAGCGGGAGTGAGGCGCCCGCGTACGCCAGCACGATGGTGTTGACCGTCGACGCGATGTGCGCCCGCCCGACCCGGGTGGCGGCCCGGTAGAGCTGCAACCGGGACAGCCCCGGGTTGGCGTGCGCCAGCTCGGTGACGGTGGCCGCCTGGGTGACGGTGACGTCGTCCAGGACGCCGAGCGAACCGATGATGATCCCGGCCAGCAGCAGGCCGTGCAGGTCCACGTCGCGCTGGTACATCGACAGTGTGGTGGCCTCCTCGCTGCCGTACCCGGTCAGGTGGGTGGCGGCCGTGGCCAGCGTGCCGAGGACGCCGGTCAGCACCAGGCTGCCCAGGGTGCCGAGCACCGCCACCGAGGTCTGCGCGGTGATCCCGTGGGTCAGGTACAGCACCACGAACATGATCAGCGCGGAGCCGGTGACCGCGATCGGCAGCGGCGAGCCGCCCGCCGAGATGCCCGGCACCACGAAGGTCAGCAGGATGGCGAAGCTGGCCCCGAGGCCGGCCAGCGCGGCCAGCCCGCGCAACCGGCCGAACGCCACGATCGCCGCCGCGAAGAGGGCGACCAGCCAGAGCAGCGGCTTGCCGCGCTGGTGCTCGGCGATGTTGTAGCTGCTCGCCGAGGGATCGGTCGGGTCGGTCAGCTCGACCAGCACCACCTCGTCGCCGACCGCCACCCTGGGCGCACCCGGACCCGACGGGACCGGCGTCTCGACCTGCCGGCCACTGTCCGGCCCCTGCTCGACGGTGACCGTCACCGTGCCGCACGGGCCGTCGGCGGCCCTCGGCGTGCCCTCGGGCGTGGCCGGGCCGGGTGGGCAGGGCTCGGTCACCACCCGGGTCACCGTGCCGTGGAAGCGGGGCACCTGCCCGCCCTGGTCGGGCTCCCGGGTGTGCCGGGGCCAGAGCACCAGCGCGGCGATCACCGTGACGACGATCAGCGGGACCACGGTCACGACGAGGATCCGTCGCACCCCGGGCGGGGTGGACGGAGCGGGACGGGTGTGGTCGGCGCCCATGTGTGCGAGTTCTCCCAACGATCCGGGACGGGATACGTGTCAACCGGCCGGCCGGTTCACCACCGGGCGACGACGGCCGGGACCGAAGCCCCGGTGTCGTCCCGGGGTGCCGGCACCGTCACGTACGGCGAGCGGGCGACCCGGGCGTCCACCCCGGCCCGGCCCTGACGGGGCGCACGGTGGTGGCGGCGGACGGCGGGTCATCGTCGGACGATGGTAGCCAGCACCCCGCCCGCCCCGCGCGGTTCGCCGTGCCCCGGCGCGCGAACTTACCTTCAGCGGCCGGTCGGGGAGCGGTGCCGACACGCCGTGCCCGGCGCGTGCGAGCCCACCGGTCCCCGCCCGCCGGTCGGCGGGGCCCGCTAGCGTGGAACCGTGCGGCTGGCGAGGACGATGGCGACGACCGGGTGGTGGCTCCGGCTGCTGCTGCTCGTCGGCACCCTGTTCGGCCTGGCCGCGATGCACACCCTCGGCCACGACGCGCACGTCGTCGGCGGTCACCGGGCCGGGCACGGCGCGTCGACCGGGACCGGCCACACGGTCGGCCGGTTAACCATGGTGCCGGATGTGGGCCAGGGGTGTGCCGGGGACGGCTGCGCCACGGCCCGGCCCGCCGGGCAGCCCGGTGCGCCGTCGCCAGGCTGGAGCGTCTGCCTGGCGATGCTCGGCGCGCTCACCGTGGCGGTGCTGCTGGTCCTGCTCTTTGCCGTCCGGACCAGGCCGGCCGCGGTGGCCCGCCCACCGTCGCGCCCCCGGGAGCCGCGCGCCCCGCCGCCCCGCCCGGTCGGGCTCCGCCTCGCCTCGGTGTCGGTACTGCGCAGATAGGACGCCCCGGCGCGGCTCCGCCGCGTCCGCCGTCCGTTCGCGTACGTCCCCACCCACCGAAAGGTCCGATCGTGTCCACTCGTACCCTCGCGCGCCGTGCCGCCCTGGCCGGCGTCAGCCTGACCGCCGCCCTCGCCCTGGCCGGCTGCGGCGGTGACCACTCCACCGGCGCCGGCCACGGCAGGCCCGCTGCCGGCAGCACCGGTGGCACCCCGGCGAACGCGTCCACCGGCGTCGCCGACGCCGACGTGATGTTCGCCCAGATGATGATCCCGCACCACCAGCAGGCGGTACGGATGTCCGAGCTGGCGGAGAGCCGGGCCCGGGATCCCGAGGTCAAGCAGCTCGCCGCACAGATCAAGGCCGCTCAGGCCCCGGAGATCGCCACCATGACCGGCTGGCTCACCGCCTGGGGGCGGCCGGTGCCGTCCGGCAGCCCGGCGGACGGGCACCGACCCGGCGGGATGGACCACGGGATGCCCGGCATGATGTCCGACGCCGACCTGGTGAAGCTGGAGAGCGCGGCCGGTCAGGAGTTCGACCGGCAATTCCTGACCATGATGATCGCCCACCACGAGGGCGCGGTCAGCATGGCCCGGACGGAGTCGACCGACGGCGCGCACCCCGACGCCAGGGCCCTGGCGGAGCGGATCGTCACCGGTCAGCAGCGCGAGATCGACACCATGACCAGACTCCTCGCCCGCCGCTGACCCCACCCCGCCCGCGTGGTCATGAGGTTGACGGCACGTCGAGCTGTTCCCCTGCCGTCAGCTTCATGATCACCGGGCCGGGGCCGGCCGGTGGGTCAGCCGCGCTTCATCAGGCGGCCGACGGCGGCCATCATCTCGCCGGCCATCTCGTCGGCGCGGCCCTCGGCGGCGCCCTCGTGCATGCAGTGTCGGGCGTGGCCGTCGAGCAGGCCGAGGGCGACCTTGTCCAGGGCGGCCTGGATGGCCGAGATCTGGGTGAGCACGTCGATGCAGTACCGGTCCTCGTCGACCATCTTCTCGATGCCCCGGACCTGCCCCTCCACCCGGCGCAGCCGGGCGAGCAACTGGTCCTTGCTGGCGGTGTAGCCCCGGATCGGGCTGCTCGGTGTGGTCATGGCGACCAGGATAGCGTACCCCTGGGGGGTATGCTACGGTCGCTGGGCGACGTACCCCAGGGGGGTATGGATCCGGATCGGAAGGGGAGCTGCCATGGTCAGCACGTACCAGGTGAAGGGCATGACCTGCGGGCACTGCGTCAACGCGGTGAGCACCGAGGTGGGCGCGATCGAGGGCGTCACCGCCGTCCAGGTGGACCTGGCCTCCGGCCGGGTCACCGTCACCAGCGACAGCCCGTTGGACACCGACTCGGTGCGCGCCGCGGTCGACGAGGCCGGCTACGACCTCGTCGAGGCGTGACGGGCCGCCGGCCCCGCAGGGAACGAGGTACCCGATGAACACGGCGACGAAGCTGAGCGGTTTCGCCCTCGGTCTCGCGGCGGTGTTCGGCGCGGCGTACGGGGCCGGCCACCTGGCCGGCCCCGTCACCCCGACCGCCGAGACCCGCCACGACCCCGCCGGCACCCACGACCCCGGCGACCCCGCCGGCACCCACGACCCCGGCACCCAGGGTGCCACCGCCCACCTTCCCGGCGGCCTGCTCGTCTCCGACCGGGGCTACACCCTGCGACCGGTGGACGCGCCGGCTGGGCAGTTCGCCTTCCGGATCACCGGCCCCGACGGTGCCCCGGTGACCCGGTACGACGTCGCCCACGACAAGCGGATGCACCTGATCGTCGCCCGACGCGACCTCTCCGGCTTCCGGCACGTGCACCCCGAACTGGACGCCGGCGGCACCTGGCGGGTCGACTCGCCGCTCGCCGGCCCCGGCGTGTGGCGGGCCTTCGCGGACTTCACCCCGTCGGGCGGGGAGCCGCTCACACTCGGGGTCGACGTGACCCGCCCCGGCGCGCTCGCTTCCCGGCCGCTGCCCACCCCGGCGACCAGCACCACGGTCGACGGCTACACGGTCAGCCTCGCCGGCACGGCGCAGCCCGGCCGCACCAGCCCGCTCACCCTCACCGTCAGCCGGGACGGCCGACCGGTCACCGACCTGGAGCCCTACCTCGGGGCGTACGGGCACCTGGTGGCGCTGCGCCAGGGCGACCTGGCGTACCTGCACGTGCACCCGGAGGGCGGGCCCGGTGACGGGCGGACCCCGGCCGGTCCGGCGGTCACCTTCTCCGCCGAGGTGCCGTCGACCGGCACCTACCGGCTCTACCTGGACTTCCGGCACGGCGGCGCGGTACACACCGCCGAGTTCACCGTGGTCGCCGGTGACCCGATCGATCCCACCCCGACCGCCGGCCCCGGCGGGCCCGGTCACACCCACGGCTGACAGGAGGTGCCGCGATGACATCGACCGCGAAGTCCCTGCCGACCGCACCGCACCGGATCGAACTCGCCATCGGCGGGATGACCTGTGCGTCCTGCGCGGCCCGGATCGAGAAGAAGCTCAACCGGATGGACGGCGTCGAGGCCACGGTCAACTACGCCACCGAGAAGGCCACCGTCCGGTACGTCGACGAGGTCACCCCGGACGACCTGATCGCCACCGTGGAGCAGACCGGGTACACCGCCGTCGTACCGCCCCCGCCCGGTCCGGTCGGGGCGGCACCGGCCGCCGAACCGGTGGACGAGCTGCGCGGTCCGCGTACCCGGCTGTGGGTGTCGGCGGCGCTGACCGTGCCGGTGATCGTGCTGGCCATGGTGCCGGCCTGGCAGTTCACCTACTGGCAGTGGTTGTCGCTGACGCTGGCCGCTCCGGTGATGGTCTACGGTGGGCTGCCCTTCCACCGGGCCGCCCTGGTCAACCTGCGGCACGGCGCGGCGACCATGGACACCCTGGTCTCCCTCGGCACCCTCGCGGCCTTCGGTTGGTCGCTCTGGGCGTTGTTCCTCGGCGACGCCGGGATGCCCGGGATGACCCACCCGTTCCGGCTCGACATCACCCGTACCGACGGCGCGGGCAACATCTACCTGGAGGCCGCCGCCGGGGTGACCGTGTTCATCCTCGCCGGCCGATACTTCGAGGCCCGGTCCAAGCGGACCGCCGGGGCCGCCCTGCGTGCCCTGCTGGAACTGGGCGCCCGGGACGTCGCGGTGCTGCGCGACGGTCGGGAGACCCGCGTCCCGGTGGACCAGCTCGCGGTGGGGGACCGGTTCGTGGTCCGCCCCGGCGAGAAGATCGCCACCGACGGGGTGGTCGACGAGGGCACCTCCGCGGTCGACGCCAGCATGCTCACCGGGGAGTCGGTGCCGGTCGAGGTCGGCCCGGGCGACCGGGTGGTCGGCGCGACCGTGAACGCGGGCGGCCGGCTGGTCGTCACCGCCACCCGGGTCGGCGCGGACACCCAACTCGCCCAGATGGCGAAGCTGGTGGAGGCGGCGCAGACCGGCAAGGCGGCCGTGCAGCGGCTCGCCGACCGGATCTCCGGGATCTTCGTGCCGATCGTGATCGCGTTGGCGGCCGGCACGCTGGGCTGGTGGCTGGGCACCGGGGCCGGCCCGACCGCCGCGTTCACCGCCGCGGTGGCCGTGCTGATCATCGCCTGCCCGTGCGCGCTCGGTCTGGCCACCCCGACCGCGCTGCTGGTCGGCACCGGGCGCGGTGCCCAACTCGGCATCCTGATCAAGGGGCCGGAGATGCTGGAGTCCACCCGGCAGGTCGACACGGTGGTGCTGGACAAGACCGGCACCGTCACCACCGGCCGGATGACCCTGGTCGACGTCCGCCCCGCCGAGGGGCAGGACCGCGCCGAACTGCTCCGGCTCGCCGGGGCGCTGGAGGCCGGTTCGGAGCACCCCATCGCCCGGGCCGTCGCGGCCGGTGCCGCCGAGGCCGGCGAGCTACCGCCGGTCACCGGTTTCGCCAACGCCGAGGGGCTGGGCGTCGCCGGCACCGTCGACGGCCGGGACGTGGTCGTCGGCCGGCTGCGGCTGCTCCGGGAGCGGGGTATGGACGTACCGGGGGACGTCGCGCGGGCGGTGACCGACGCGGAGGCCGCCGGGCGGACGGCGGTGGTGGCCGGTTGGGACGGCCGGGTCCGGGGCGTTCTCGCGGTCGCCGACGTGGTCCGGCCGACCAGCCGGGCGGCGATTGCCGGGCTGCGCGGCCTGGGCCTCACCCCGGTGCTGCTCACCGGCGACAACGCCACCGTCGCGGCGGCGGTGGCCGCCGAGGTCGGCATCGACGAGGTGACCGCCGAGGTGTTGCCGGCCGACAAGGTGGACGCCGTCCGGCGGCTCCAGGCGCAGGGGCGGACCGTCGCCATGGTCGGCGACGGGATCAACGACGCCGCCGCGCTGGCCCAGGCCGACCTGGGCCTGGCCATGGGCACCGGCACCGACGTGGCGATCGAGGCGTCCGACCTGACTCTGGTCCGGGGTGACCTGACCGCCGCGGTGGACGCGATCCGGCTCGCCCGGCGCACCCTCGCCATCATCAAAGGCAACCTGTTCTGGGCCTTCGCCTACAACGTGGCCGCCCTGCCGCTGGCCGCCGCCGGCCTGCTCAACCCGATGATCGCCGGGGCCGCGATGGCCTTCTCGTCGGTCTTCGTGGTGGCCAACAGCCTGCGGCTGCGGCGCTTCCGTACGGCCGCCTGACCGGCGGGCGCGCTGGCCTCCCGGCACCCCGGGGGGCCAGCACCGTGCTCACCGTCGGTGATCTCTGGGGCCGGGTGTGTTTCCGCGACGAGGGGCGGGGGTACCACTTCGATGTCGGAGGAACGTGTAATCCAGGAGGCTCTCATGGGGTTCGACGAGAAGATCGGCAACACGACCGAGAACACCACCGGCAAGATCAAGGAAGGCGTCGGCCGGGCTACCGACAACGAGCGGCTGGAGGCCGAGGGTAGGAGTGACCAGGCCAAGTCCAACCTCAAGCAGGCCGTCGAGAAGGTGAAGGACGCCTTCAAGAGCTGACCTACGCCGTACCGTCACGCCGGGCCGACCCACCGTCCGCCCGGCGTGCCGGGCGTCCGGGCCGGTACGCCCGGCAGGCTCGTCGTCGCCGCCGGCGTACCCCGCCCCGGGCCGGTCCGTCGACTACCGATGGTGACCACCGGCACCCGCCCGACGGGAGTTCACCCGGTCGGACCGGGTCGACGACGGTCGCCCAGCCGGGCGGCCCGCAGCTCCAGGTAGCGCTGCTCCGGCCGGCTGGTGGTGCGCCGCGCCGCCAGCCGGTACGCCTCCCGCGCCGCCGCCGGCTCCCCGGCCAGCTCCAGCAGGTGGGCCCGGACGGCGGCCAGCCGGTGATGGCCGGTGACCCGCTCGTCGGCGTCCAGCGGGGCGAGCAGCGCCAGCCCGGCGCGCGGCCCGTCCACCATGGCCACCGCGACCGCCTGGTTGAGGGCGACCATCGGGCCGGGGGCGACCGCCGCGAGCACCCGGTACAGCGCGACGATCTGCCGCCAGTCCGTCTCGGCGGCCGACCGCGCCTCGGCGTGCACCGCCGCGATCGCCGCCTGGAGCTGGTACGGCCCCGGCGGCGACCAGGTCAGCGCCTCGGTCACCAGGGCCACCCCCTCGTCGACGGCCAGCCGGTCCCACCGGCTGCGGTCCTGCTCGGCCAGCGGCACCAGTTCCCCGTTCGGCCCGGTCCGGGCCGCCCGGTGCGCGTCGGTGAGCAGCATCAGCGCCAGCAGACCGGCCACCTCGCCGTGGTCCGGCAGCAGCCGGCGGAGCTGCCGGGCCAGCCGGATCGCCTCCCCGGTCAGCTCGACCCGGTGCAGGTCGCCGCCGCTGGAGGCGGTGTGACCCTCGTTGAAGATCAGGTACAGCACCTGGAGCACGGCGCGGAGCCGGCCGTCCCGTTCGGCCGGTGTCGGCAGCGCGAACCGGGCCCCGGCCGCCTCGATCCGCTGCTTGGCGCGGCGGATGCGCTGGCTCATCGTCGCCTCCGGCACCAGGTGGGCCTGGGCGATCTGCGCGGTGGTCAACCCGCCCACCGCGCGCAGGGTCAGCGCCACCTGCGCCGACCGGGGCAGCGCCGGATGGCAGCAGAGGAAGAGCAGGGTGAGGCTGTCGTCCCCGGTGGACGGCTCGTCGTCGGCCGGCGGCGCGACCCCCGCGTACGCCGGCTCGCGCAGCGCCACCGCGACCTCGCGCTCCCGGCGGGCGCGCTCGCTGCGCCACTCGTCGGTGAGCCGGCGGCCGGCGACGGTGAGCAGCCACCCCCTCGGCTGCTCCGGCACGCCCTGCGTGGGCCACCGGGTGGCCGCCGCCAGCAGCGCCTCCTGCACGGCGTCCTCGCAGGCGGCGAAGTTGCCGTGCCGGCGGACGAGGACGCCGAGGACCTGCGGCGCGAGGGTACGCAGCAGGTCCTCCACCGCCCGGCTGGTCACATCTCGGTCCCGGCCTGGTTCATCAGCGGACGCACCTCCAGCACGCCGAAGCCCCGGTGCACGTCGGGCCAGCGGCCGGCGATCTCGGCGGCCCGGTCCGGGCCGTCGCAGTCGATCATCAGGTAACCGGCGAACTGCTCCTTGCTCTCCAGGAACGGCCCGTCGGTGACCTCCGGCCGGTCGCCGGCCAGCCGTACCGTCCGGGTCTGCGACGGGTCGGCCAGCGCCTCACCGCCGACCAGCTCACCGGACTCGGTCAGCTCCTTCATGATCTCGTCGACCTCGCCGAAGAGGGCGGTGCGTTCCTGCTCGGTGAGCCCGTCGACGAACCCGGGCCGGTTCCAGATCAACAACATGTACTTCACGACTGACGCTCCTCGGGCGCGGCCACGGCGTGGCCTCTCGGCAGGGGATCGGAGCCGGCACGGCCGATCCGACACCCGTACCGGGATCTTCTCCGACTCACCGTCGGCCGGGGATCGACCGGGCCGGCGGCACGCCGACGCCCAGCGACGCCCGGTCGGCGGCGGAGGTGCCGGAGTGCCAGCCCTCGGCGTCCCGGACGGTCAGCCGGGCCCGGGTCACCCCGGGGAAGAGGGTCTCCATCCGCTCCCGCACCGCGCCCGAACGGGCGGCGAGCACCGGCAGCAGCCGCTCCGGGCCGGCGGCCTCCACCGCCTGCCGGTTCGCCTCGTCGGCCGCGCCCCGCAGC
Organism: Micromonospora sp. NPDC092111; assembly: GCF_044755745.1. Classification (NCBI taxonomy): domain Bacteria; kingdom Bacillati; phylum Actinomycetota; class Actinomycetes; order Micromonosporales; family Micromonosporaceae; genus Micromonospora; species Micromonospora sp. NPDC092111. The sequence goes on along the minus strand of NZ_JBIVRQ010000012.1, from coordinate 42,451 downwards.
CGCTCGCCGATCCGCAGCGCGAACGCGTGCAGGAACGACTCGTCGTACGCCTTCGTCCGCCGGCCGCCGCCCCGGCGTTCCCGGCGTCCGCGCAGCATCCCGGCGGTGGCCTGCACCAGCAGCGAGGTGTGCAGCAGTTCGACGGCCTCCAGGTCGGCCGGGAAGCCGAGCACGGTGGCGAAGCCGAGGTCGTCCGACCAGACCGACTCGCACCGGTTCGCCGCCGCCACCTCCTGCACCAGCAACGCCTTCGCGCCCGCGTACGGGGCGTCGGTGCCGATCCGCACCCCGCCCGGCCGGTCCGGGTGGGCGGCGGTCGCCTCGACCAGCGCCCGTTCCAGGCTGTGCCGGGCGATCAGCTCCTGTGCCTTGCCGGTGAGCGCCTCCGCCTCGGCCGGGAAGGTGGTCGACTCCGCCTTGGCCAGCAGCGCCCGGACCCGGTCGAGGATCCGGGACCCGCTCGGCCCGGCCGGGCCGGTCGCCACCGCGCCACCCGGGCCGCCCGGCGGCGGACGCAGCACCGCGACCGGCGGCAGGCCGGCCAGCAGCGCCAACACCTCGACCGCGTCGCGCAGCGCGGTGATCCGGTCCTCGCCCTCCCGGGCCGCCCAGCCGACCAGCCAGCCGGCGTCGTCGTTCCAGCGGACCCGAGCGTCCAGGCCGGCGAGCTGGTCGTCCCACCACTGCGGGACCGGACCGGCCTGGTCCCGCCGCTGGGCGGCGAGGGCGTCCACGGCCAGCCGGCCGGGGCGCGCGCCGAGCCGGCGGTCCACGATCCGGGCCACGTCGACCGGCTGCCAGCCACGCGGCCAGAGCCGGCCCAGGCCGGCGGCCAGGCGGCCGAGCAGGGCGGCGTCCACCACCCCCGGGCCGTCGACGGTGCCGACGACCAGCCGGTCCAGCTTCCGCTCCGCGTCGCGTACGTCGGTGCCGCGCACCGCCGCGACCGCGTCGGCGATGAGGGCGTCGGCGTCCGGCACGGGTGGTCCTTCCTCGGGGGCTGACGGCCGGGTGGTGTCCGGATCGTCGGGAGTGTCTGCCGGGCAACGGTACCCGGGCGCGGATTGCCCACCCGGACCCCTCATCCGTCCACGCCCCACGCCCGTACTCCTGCCCGGAGCGGACCGAGGCGGGACGGAGGCGAGGGTGGGCACCATGACGGTGAGTGAGGTCACCGACCGGGGCCGGTACCGGGGACGTCGCCGGGGCGCGGGCCGGTTCGGCGTCCTGACGGCGGCGCTGGTGGCGGTGGGCCTGGGCGCGGGCGGCCTGGTGCTGGCCCAGCGCGGCGGCGTCGACCTGGGCGACCTGGTCGGCGACGTACGCCGGGACCCGGCTCGCCCGGCCGCCGCCGCGGTGCCGCCCGTGCCGTCCCGGTCCGCCGGGCCCGCGCCGGCCGCCGCGCCCGGCTCGGCGGTGCTGCGCTACCCGCAACGGGGCACCGGCACCTGGCGGACCGCCACCGCCCGGGGTGCGGTCGCCGGGCGGGGCGGTGAGCTGCTGCGCTACCGGGTGGCCGTGGAGGGCGGCATCGACGACGTCGACGTGGAACGGTTCGGCCGGGAGGTGGCGGTGGTGCTCGCCGACCGCCGGGGCTGGACCGCCGACGGCCGGTGGCGGCTGCAACGGGTCGGCGCTGCCGACCCGGCCGACTTCACCGTGCTGCTGACCACCCCGGTCACCCGGGGTGAGCTGTGCGGGGACATCTCCGACCGTTACACCTCCTGCCGTAACGGCGACCGAGTGGTGATCAACGTGGCCCGGTGGGCGCGGGGCGTACCCGGTTTCCGGGGCGACCTCGCCAGCTACCGGTCGTACGTGCTCAACCACGAGGTGGGGCACCGGCTGGGCCGGGGCCACGAGCGCTGCCCGGCGGCGGGCGGGCCGGCGCCGGTGATGCAGCAGCAGACCCTCGGCCTGCACGGCTGCCTGCCCAACGCCTGGCCCCGGATCGGTGGTTCCCTGTTCAGCGGCCCGGCGGGCGAGTACGACGACCCGGTACCGGCCGGCGACTGAACCCGGCGGGAGCGGCGGGGATCGGGGTGGCTTCCCGTCCGGGGCCGGTCAGCGGCGGGCGAACGACGCCCAGATGTTCTTGGTGCGGTCGGTGGCGTACCAGCCGACCTGCAACGAGACCGCCGTGGCGATCTGCAGGCCCCGTCCGCCGGCGCCCAGCGGGCGGGTGTCGGCCAGCTCGGGGATGGAACTCAGGTCGTGGTCGGCGACGTCGAGGATGAGCGCGTCGTCGGCGGCCAGCAGCCGGATGATGGTCGGCGGGATGCCGTGCCGGAGGGCGTTGGTGGCCAGTTCGGTGGCGACCAGCACGATCAGTTCGGGGACCTCGCCCATCCGTTGCCCGTCGATCAACCGCTCACCGGTGAGCGCCTGGTGCAGCGACGCGCGCAGGGCGCGTAGGCCGGCAGGGTCGGCCAGCTCCCACCGTCGCAGCTCGGTGGCCTGCGGTGAGGGTGGGGAGGTGCGCAGCTTTCCCATGATCCCGCTTTACCCTGCGTAGCCACTTCCTATGCCGCCCCGGCGTGTCGGTGATCCGTCGGCCCGGGACGGTGACCGCCCAGGTGGCGCGGGTGTCCCACCCGGACCGACGGCAGGGGTCGGGTAGTCACCCGATTCGGGGTCTGCGTCAGGGCCTGCCGTCGCGTAAAGTCCGCACACTGAACGGGCCATGTCGGCGACGGGTCCGCCCCGCAACGGGCACCTGTCCGCCACGGTTTTGGGCGCATCCCCGCGCCGGCTCACGGACCGCCGAGGAAGAGCGATGACCACCAGTACGAATGCTCCCAAGGTGACCGTCGTGGTCCCCGCGTACAACTCCGGGCCGCACATCGAGAAGCTGGTCACCTCGCTGCTGCACCAGTCGCTGCCGGCCGGCGAGTTCGAGGTCATGTTCGTCGACGACGGCTCGACCGACTCGACCGGTGCGCGGCTGGACGAGCTGGCCGCCGCCCATCCGCACTTCCGGGTGCTGCACATCGAGAACTCCGGCTGGCCGTCCCGGCCCCGCAACCTCGGCGTCGACCACGCCCGGGGCGAGTACGTCTTCTTCGCCGACGACGACGACTGGTTCGGCGAGGAGGCGCTGGAGCGGCTGTACGCCTGCGCGACCGCGCACGACGCGGACCTGGTGGTCGGCAAGATGGCCGGGCACCGGCGGTCGGTGCCGCGTGAGCTGTTCCGGCGGAACCGGTTCCCGGCGACGCTGGAGAACTCGCCCCTGATCGACAGCCTCACCGCGCACAAGCTGTTCCGGCGTTCCTTCCTCGTCGACCACGAGCTGCGGTTCCCCGAGGGCAAGCGGCGGCTGGAGGACCACGTCCTGGTCACCCGGGCCTACTTCCTGTCCCGGCGCACCTGCGTACTGGCCGACTACGTCTGCTACCACCACCAGCGGCGGGTCGACGCCGGCAACGTCACGGCCACCGCGCTGGAGCCGGCCGGCTACTTCGTCAACCTGCGCGAGGCGCTGGACATCGTCGACGCGCACACCGAGCCCGGCCCGCTGCGGGACCGGCTGCACCGGCGCTGGCTGCGCAACGAGATGGTCGCCCGGCTGCGCGGCCGGCGGCTGCTCGACGCCCCCACCGCCTGGCTCGACCAGCTCGTGGCCGAGTCGCAGCGGGTGATCCGGGAGCGGTTCGGCCCCGGCGTCGCCGCCGGCCTGCCGCCGCTGCAACGGATCATCACGCACCTCACCGAGCAGGGCCGGACGGCCGACCTGCGTCGGCTGGCCGGCTGGGAGGCGGCGGTCCGGGCCGAGGCCACGGTGGAGCGGGTCGAGTGGGACGGCGCCACGCTCACCGCCACGCTCACCGCCGGCCTGCGCTTCGGCGAGCAGCCGCTCACCGTCACCGTCGAGGGTGAGCGACACCTGCTGGTCGTCCCGGTCGACGACGTGCCGGCCGAGCTGCGCGACGCGACCACCCGGATCACACAGTCCAAGCTGGACGTGGTCGCCCGGCAGCGGGACACCCGGGAGGAGTGCTTCGTACCGGTCTCCGGCACGATCGAGCTGGTCCCGGCGGGCGACGGCCGGCTCCGGGCCGTGCAGCGCGGCACCGCCCGGCTCGACGTCGGTGTGCTCAACGGCGGCCGGAGCAAGGGCACCTGGGACCTGAAGGCCCGGGTCACGAGCTGCGGCTGGACCGAGGACGTCCTGCTCCCGCTGGCCTTCCGGTGCACGTCCGACGGGGCCCACCCGGTCACCGTGCCGCACGCGGGCAGCCTGCGTTTCCGGCTGCGGAGGGCGGTCGCCCGCCGGGTGCCCGAGTCGATCCGCCGAGCCATCCACCGCTGACCTCCCCGCCGGCCCGGCTGTCTCCGGCCCGGCTGTCTCCGGCCCGGCTGTCTCCGGCCCGGCTGTCTCCGGCCCGGCTGTCTCCGGCCCGGCTGTCCCCGGGCCGGCCGTCCCCGGGCCGGGGCGTCGCACGCTTGCGTCCCTGAGACCGCGTGCCGGTCCGTCCTTCCCGCTTCCCGAGGTCCACGACCGGTCGCGGGACGACGCCGTCGCGACACGTCCGCCCGGCGTAGCGGTTCCGTGGCTGCCGTCGACCCGGTGACCGCCGTCACCCCGGTCGGTGGGCAGCGTGAAGAACGCGTCAAGAAACGGCCGCCCGCCGTCACGGTCGCGTTATGGACCCTGTCCGTCCGCGTACCGGGGCGTTGTGATTGCTCGGCGCGGCCGGAAGGCGGTCGCGGCGGTCGGGTCCGGTAAGAGGAGTCAGCGTGTCTGACGTGGTGTTCGTGCTGGTGACGGCGGCGCTGTTCGCGGTGCTCGCCCTCGTGGTGAGGGGCGTGGAGAAGCTGTGAGCGCCGTCAACGCCGTCGGCCTTGTGCTGGCGATCGGCCTGGGAGTGTTCATGGTCGTCGCGCTGTTGTTCCCGGAGCGCTTCTGATGACCACGACAACAGCCGGCGTCGTCTTCGTCCTGTCGCTGGCGGTGGTGCTGGTCGCCGTGCACCGCCCGTTCGGCGACTACATGTTCCGGGCGGTCGCCGGCACCCGGCAGTCCCGCGTCGAGCGTGGTGTCTTCCGCCTGGTCGGGGTGAACCCGGCGGCCGAGCAGTCCTGGGGCGTGTACGCCCGCAGCCTGCTGGCCTTCTCCGCCGTCTCGATCCTGTTCCTGTACGCCTTCCAACGGGTGCAGAACCACCTGTGGCTGTCGCTGGGCTTCGACCCGGTGGTCCCGCACGGGGCCTGGAACACCGCCGTCTCCTTCGTGACCAACACGAACTGGCAGTGGTACTCGGGAGAGTCGACCATGGGTCACCTGGTGCAGATGGCCGGGCTGGCGGTGCAGAACTTCGTCTCCGCGGCCGTGGGCATCGCCGTGGCGGTGGCCCTGGTCCGGGGGTTCGCCCGCAGCCGTACCGGCGAGCTGGGCAACTTCTGGGTCGACCTGGTGCGGATCACGCTGCGGATCCTGCTGCCGATCGCGGTGCTCGGCGCGCTCGTGCTGATGGCCGGCGGCGTGGTGCAGAACCTCTCCGCCGGCACCGACGTCGGCACCCTGACCGGCGGCGGCCAGACGATCACCGGCGGCCCGGTGGCCAGCCAGGAGGTCATCAAGGAGCTGGGCACCAACGGCGGCGGCTTCTACAACGCCAACAGCGCCCACCCGTTCGAGAACCCGACGGCCTGGACGAACTGGATCGAGATCCTGCTGATCCTGTTGATCCCGTTCAGCCTGCCCCGCGTCTTCGGCCGGATGGTCGGCCAGACCCGGCAGGGCAACGCGATCGTCGCGGTGATGGCCGTCCTGGCGCTCGCCAGCATCACCCTGACCAACGCCTTCGAGCTGGCCGGACACGGCACCGTCCCGCAGGCGGTGGGTGCGGCCCTGGAGGGCAAGGAGGTCCGGTTCGACGTGTCGAACTCGGCGACCTTCGCCGCCGCCACCACGCTCACCTCCACCGGCGCGGTGAACTCGTTCCACGACTCGTACACCGCGCTGGGCGGGATGATGACGCTGGGCAACATGATGCTCGGCGAGGTCGCCCCCGGTGGGGTCGGCGCGGGCCTGTACGGCCTGCTGATCCTCGCCGTGATCACGGTGTTCGTGGCCGGCCTGATGGTCGGCCGGACCCCGGAATACCTGGGCAAGAAGATCGGCTCCCGCGAGATCAAGTTCGCCTCGCTGTACTTCCTGGTCACCCCGGCGCTGGTGCTGATCGGCACCGCCGCCGCCTTCGCCAGCGGCAACAACTCGACGGCGTTGAACGTCGGTCCGCACGGCCTGTCCGAGGTGCTGTACGCGTTCACCTCGGCGAGCAACAACAACGGTTCGGCGTTCGCCGGGATCACGGTGAACACGGCATGGTGGAACACCGCGCTCGGACTGTGCATGCTGCTCGGCCGGTTCCTGCCGATCATCTTCGTACTCGCCCTGGCCGGCTCGCTCGCCCGCCAGGCACCCACCCCCGCCTCCGAGGGCACCCTGCCGACCCACCGACCGCTCTTCGTCGGGATGGTCGTCGGCGTCGCGGTGGTCCTGGTGGCGCTCACCTTCCTGCCCGCGCTCGCGCTCGGCCCGCTGGCCGAAGGGCTGTGACCAGCATGAGGAACGAGGACATGTCCCTCACAACCGTGACAACCGGCAGCGGCGACCAGGCGACCGCCGGTACCCCCGCTACCCAGGGCAACCGGGTCGGCGGCGGCCTGCTGGACCCGGGGCAGCTCGTCCGGTCCCTGCCCGACGCGCTGGGCAAGCTCGACCCGCGCACCCTGTGGCGCAACCCGGTGATGCTGATCGTGGAGATCGGCGCGGCCTTCACCACCGTCCTCGCGGTGACCGACCCGTCGGTCTTCGCCTGGGCGATCACCGGCTGGCTCTGGCTCACCGTGCTGTTCGCCAACCTCGCCGAGGCGGTCGCCGAGGGCCGGGGCAAGGCGCAGGCCGCCACCCTGCGCCAGGCCAAGCGGGACACCATCGCCACCCGGCTGGTCGGCTGGGCTCCGGGCGCCGCCGCCAACACCTACACCGACGAGGCGGTCCCCGCGCCGGACCTGCGCCAGGGGGACGTCGTCCTGGTCTGCGCCGGCGGCGTCATCCCCGGCGACGGGGACGTCGTCGAGGGCATCGCCAGCGTCGACGAGTCCGCGATCACCGGTGAGTCCGCGCCGGTGATCCGGGAGTCCGGCGGCGACCGCAGCGCGGTCACCGGCGGTACGAAGGTGCTCTCCGACCGGATCGTCGTGCGGATCACCCAGAAGCCGGGGGAGAGTTTCATCGACCGGATGATCGCCCTGGTCGAGGGGGCGAACCGGCAGAAGACCCCGAACGAGATCGCGCTGAACATCCTGCTCGCCGCGCTCACCGTCATCTTCCTGCTGGCCGTGGTCACCCTCCAGCCGTTGGCGATCTTCTCGAAGGCGTACCAGGCCGCCGCCCCCGACACCGGGGCGATCACCGACGCCGGGGTGACCGGGGTGGTGCTGGTGTCGCTGCTGGTCTGCCTGATCCCGACCACCATCGGGGCGCTGCTGTCGGCGATCGGCATCGCCGGGATGGACCGCCTGGTCCAGCGCAACGTCCTCGCCATGAGCGGCCGGGCCGTGGAGGCGGCCGGCGACGTCAACACCCTGCTGTTGGACAAGACCGGCACCATCACCCTCGGCAACCGGCAGGCCGCCGAGTTCCTCCCGGTCGAGGGGGTCACCGCCGCCGACGTCGCCGACGCCGCGCAGCTCGCCAGCCTCGCCGACGAGACGCCCGAGGGGCGGTCGGTGGTCGTCCTGGCCAAGAACGGGTTCGGCCTGCGCGAACGGGAGCCGGGCCTGATGCCGCACGCCACCTTCGTGCCGTTCACCGCCCAGAGCCGGATGAGCGGCGTCGACCTGGACGAGGCCCCGGGCCATGCCGGACCTGCCCGGCGGATCCGCAAGGGCGCGGCGGCGGCGGTGATGAAGTGGGTGCGGGAGAACGGCGGCCACCCGACGGAGCAGGTCGGCCAGGTCGTCGACGAGATCAGCGGGATCGGCGGCACCCCGCTGGTGGTGGCCGAGCACGTCGACGGCCAGCCGGCCCGCGCGCTCGGGGTCGTCCACCTCAAGGACGTGGTGAAGGCCGGCATGCGGGAGCGGTTCGACGAGATGCGCCGGATGGGCATCCGGACCGTGATGATCACCGGTGACAACCCGCGTACCGCGAAGGCGATCGCCGACGAGGCCGGGGTGGACGACTTCCTCGCCGAGGCCACCCCGGAGGACAAGCTCGCCCTGATCCGCAAGGAGCAGGAGGGCGGCCGGCTGGTCGCGATGACCGGGGACGGCACCAACGACGCCCCGGCCCTGGCCCAGGCCGACGTCGGCGTCGCGATGAACACCGGCACGTCGGCCGCCAAGGAGGCCGGCAACATGGTCGACCTGGACTCCGACCCGACCAAGCTGATCGAGATCGTGGAGATCGGCAAGCAGTTGCTGATCACCCGGGGTGCGCTGACCACCTTCAGCATCGCCAACGACGTGGCGAAGTACTTCGCGATCATCCCGGCCATGTTCGCCGGCATCTACCCGAGCCTGGACACCCTCAACGTGATGCGGCTGGCCAGCCCCGAGTCGGCGATCCTCTCGGCGGTGATCTTCAACGCCCTGGTGATCATCGCGCTCATCCCGTTGGCCCTGCGCGGCGTGCGCTACCGGCCGTCGGCCGCGTCGAAGCTGCTCGGCCGCAACCTGCTGGTCTACGGCCTCGGCGGGATCATCGTGCCGTTCGTCGGCATCAAGCTCATCGACCTGCTCATCCAGTTCGTCCCGGGGATCTCGTGATGCGCCTACCCACCTGGCTCGCCCAACACCTCGCCGCCCTGCGCGCCCTGCTCGTGTTCACCGCGCTGCTCGGCGTGGCCTATCCACTCGCCCTGGTCGCCGCCGGCCGGATCCCGGGCCTGGACGCGAAGGCCGACGGGTCACTGCTGACCGTGGACGGCCGGACCGTCGGCAGCGCCCTGATCGGGCAGTCCTTCACCGACCCCGACGGCAATCCCGTCCCGCGGTACTTCCAGTCCCGTCCGTCGGCCGCCGGCGACGGCTACGACCCGACCGCCACCGCAGCCGCCAACCTCGGCCCGGAGAGCGTGGTCGACACCCTCGCCGCCGACCCCGGGTCCTCGACGCGGAGCCTGCTCACCCAGGTCTGCGCGCGCAGCCGGGCCGTCGGGGACTTCGACGGCGTCGACGGGCGGCGGCCGTACTGCACGCCGGACGGGGTGGGCGCGGTGCTGGCCGTGTTCCGCGCCGACGGGCTGACCGGCCGGATCACCCGGGTGGTCAGCGTCAACCAGACCGCCCCGGCCACCCCGTTCGTCACCTCCTGGCAGGGGGTGCCGGTGGAGCTGGCGACGCCGGGCGAGGACTACGTCGCCGCCGGTGGGCTGGTCACCCCGGTCCGGGGGGACGCCCCGGCCCGGCCCGCCGTCCCCGCCGACGCGGTCACCGCCAGCGGCAGCGGCCTCGACCCGCAGATCAGCCCGGCGTACGCCGAGATCCAGGTGGCCCGGGTGGCGCGGGAGCGCGGCGCGGACCCGGCGGCGGTCCGTCGCCTGGTACGGGAGCACACCACCGCTCGGACGCTGGGCTTCATGGGCGCCCCCGGGGTGAACGTGCTGGAGCTGAACCTGGCCCTGGACGAGCGGTTCCCCGCCCGCTGACCGGTACGGCGAGAGGATGGTCCCGTGCCCCGTGGAGAACTGCGCATCTACCTGGGGGCCGCCCCCGGTGTCGGCAAGACGTACGCGATGCTGGAGGAGGCCCGGCGTCGCGCCGAGCGCGGCACGGACGTGGTGGTCGGCCTGGTCGAGACGCACGGTCGTCCGCACACCGCGGCGATGGTCGGCGACCTGGAGGTGGTGCCCCGCCGGCCGATCACCTACCGGGGCACCGGGTTCACCGAGATGGACCTGGACGCGGTCCTGGCCCGCCGCCCCGAGATCGCCGTGGTCGACGAGTTGGCCCACACCAACGTGCCCGGCTCCCGGCACGAGAAGCGCTGGCAGGACGTCCAGGAACTGCTCGACGCGGGCATCTCCGTGCTGTCGACGGTCAACATCCAGCACCTGGAGTCGATCAACGACGTGGTCGCCCAGATCACCGGCACCACCCAGCGGGAGACCGTCCCCGACGCCGTCGTCCGCGCCGCCGAGCAGGTCGAACTGGTCGACATGACCCCGGAGGCGCTGCGCCGCCGGATGGCGCACGGCAACATCTACCGGTCCGACAAGATCGATGCCGCGCTGGGCAACTACTTCCGGATCGGCAACCTCACCGCGCTGCGCGAGCTGGCCCTGCTCTGGCTGGCCGACAAGGTCGACGACCAGCTCGACCGGTACCGGGCCCAGCAGGGCATCTCGGCCACCTGGGAGGCCCGCGAGCGGGTCGTGGTGGCGCTCACCGGCGGCCCGGAGGGGGAGACGCTGATCCGCCGGGCGGCCCGGATCGCCGCCCGGAGCAAGGGCGCCGACCTGCTCGCCGTGCACGTGGCCCGCAACGACGGGCTGGCCGGCGCGGACCCGGCCCAACTCGCCCGGCAACGGATCCTGGTGGAGAGCCTCGGCGGCACCTACCATCAGGTGCTCGGCGGCGACGTGCCGGCGGCCCTGCTCGACTTCGCCCGGGGGGTGAACGCCACCCAGTTGGTGCTGGGGGCCAGCCGGCGCGGTCGGTTCGCGCAGCTCTTCTCGCGCGGGGTCGGGGTCACCACCACGGCCCTGTCCGGGGCGATCGACGTGCACCTGGTCACCCACCCGCAGGCCGGGCGGGGCCGGCAGGGGGCCGGCATGCCGGCGGCGCTGTCCCGGCGGCGGCGGCTGCTCGGGTACGCGCTCGCCGCGTTCGGCATGCCGCTGCTGACCCTGCTGCTGGCGACCCTGCCGGACCTGATGCTGACCAACGACATCCTGCTCTTCCTCGCCGGGGTCGTCGGGGTGGCGCTGGTCGGCGGGCTGTGGCCGGCGCTGGTCGCCGCGCTCGGCGGTTCGCTGCTGCTGAACTGGTTCTTCACCCCGCCCTTCCACACGCTGACCATCGCCGAGGCGGACAACCTCCTCGCCCTCGGCGTCTTCGTCGGGGTGGCGGTCGCGGTGAGCTGGGTGGTCGACGTGGCGGCCCGGCGTACCCGGGAGGCCGCCCGGGCCGCCGCCGACGCGCAGACCCTGGCCACCGTCGCCGGCAGCGTGCTGCGGGGCGAACGGCCGCTGCCGGCGCTGCTCGACCGGCTCCGGGAGACCTTCGCGCTGCGGGCGGTCAGCGTGCTGGAACTCGTCGCCGACGCCGAGGGGCGGCCCGGCCGGGCCCGCGAGGAGGGCGCCTGGCGGCGGGTGGCCAGCGTCGGCGACGCCCCGGCGGGCAGCCCCAGCGCGGGTGAGACCGCGGTACCGGTCGACGACCGGTTGACCGTCGTGCTCAGCGGTCGCCGGCTGGAGGCCGCCGACCGGCGCATCGTCGAGGCGTTCGCGGCCCAGGCCGCCGTCGCGCTGCGCCAGGAACGGCTCGCCGAGGAGGCGGCCACCGCCCGGCCGCTCGCCGAGGCCGACCGGATGCGCACCGCGCTGCTCGCCGCAGTCAGCCACGATCTGCGTACGCCCCTCGCCTCGGCGAAGGCGGCGGTGAGCAGCCTGCGCAGCCCCGACGTCGAGTTCGACCCGGAGGACCGGGCCGAACTGCTGGCCACCGCCGACGAGTCCCTGGACCGGCTCGGCCGGTTGGTGGCGAACCTGCTCGACATGAGCCGGTTGCAGGCCGGCGCGCTCGGCGTCAGCCGGACCCCGATCGGCCTGGAGGACGCCGTACCCCGGGCCCTGGACGAGCTGGGACCGGTGGCCGCCGACGTCCGCACCGACATCCCCGCCGACCTGCCGGCCGCCAGCGCCGACCCGGGCCTGCTGGAGCGGGTGCTGGTGAACATCGTCGCCAACGCCCTGCGGCACAGTCCGTCCGGGCAGCCGCCCACGATCACCGCCAGCGCCCACGCCGGGCAGGTGGAGCTGCGGGTCATCGACACCGGCCCGGGCATCCCCGAGGACCAGTGGGAGCACGTCTTCCTGCCGTTCCAGCGGCTCGGCGACCGGGACAACCAGACCGGCGTGGGCCTCGGACTCGCGCTGTCCCGGGGGCTGGCCGAGGCGATGGGTGGCAGCATCACCCCCGAGACCACCCCCGGCGGCGGGTTGACCATGGTGCTGCGCCTGCCCGCCGCCGGGCAGACCGCCCCCGGAGGGCCGCCGCAATGACCCGCATCCTGGTCGTCGACGACGAACCGCAGATCCTGCGCGCGCTCCGGATCAACCTGCGTGCCCGGGGGTACGACGTCGAGGTCGCCGGGACGGGTACCGCCGCGCTGAAGGCCGCCGCCAGCCATCCGCCCGACCTGGTGGTGCTCGACCTCGGCCTGCCCGACCTCGACGGCACCGACGTCATCCGGGGCCTGCGCGGCTGGACGACCGTCCCGATCATCGTGCTGTCGGGCCGGGCCGGCAGCGAGGACAAGGTCGCCGCCCTCGACGCCGGTGCCGACGACTACGTCACCAAGCCGTTCGGCGTGGACGAACTCCTGGCCCGCATCCGCGCCGTCACCCGCCGCCTCGCCGCCTCGCCGGTGGACGCCACGGCCGCGCCCCGGGTGGGCCGGCACACCGTCGACCTGGCCGACCGTACCGTCACCCGGGACGACGGCACCGAGGTCCGGCTCACCCCCACCCAGTGGGCGATGTTGGAGAAGCTGTTGCGCCACCCGGGGAAGCTGGTCAGCCAACGCCAGCTTCTGCACGACGTGTGGGGGCCGGGGTACCAGCACGAGACCAACTACCTGCGGCAGTACATGGCGCAGCTCCGGCGCAAGCTGGAGGACGACCCGGCCCGGCCCCGGCACCTGATCACCGAACCGGGCATGGGCTACCGCTACCGGCCGTAGCCCGGAGCGGCCACGGTCGGGCCGCCGTCAGGTGAGGTCGGGGCGGCCGGGCAGGATCGGGTCGACGAGCTTCGGTTGCGGATGAGGCGGCGGGCCACCCGGGACGACCCGGGTGGCCCGCTCTCAGCGTCATCACTGTCAGAGGGTCAGGGTCCAACTGTTGAGGTAGCCGGTGTCGAGGCTCGCCGCGTCCTGGACCCGCAACCGCCAGCTCCCGTTCGCGGCCTCGGTGGAGAGGTTCACGGTGTAGATCTGGTCGATGTTGTCGGTGCTGGAACCGGTGCGGTTGTGCAGCACGTACGTGCTGCCGTCCGGTGCGACCAGGCTGACCACGAGGTCACCGATGTAGGTGTGCACGATGTGCACCTCGACCTTGCTCGCCGTGGAGGGGGTCGCCGCGCAGCCGCTGATCACGATCGTGCTCTCCACCGTCGTGTTGTCGGCGATCGGCACGTCGGTCCCGTTGGTGCCGGAGCAGCCCGGCAGCCCGTTCACCGTCAGGCTCAGGGTGGTCGTCCGGGCGACCGACGGGGAGGTGCCGACCACGGTGATCGCGAAGGAACCGCTGCCGGCCGTGGCCGAGGCACTGACCGTGAGGGTGGTCGACCCACCGGCGGTGACCGACGGCGGGTTGAACGAGACGGTCACGCCCGCGGGCAGCGGGCCGGTCGAGAAGGTCACCTGCTCGGCCGTGCCCCGGACGACCGTGGTGCCGACCGTGGCGGTGGCCGAGGTGCCCGGGTCGACGGTCACCGTCGCCGGGGCGACCGAGACGGAGAAGTCGTTGTCGGCGCAGGACTCGGAGCCGACCACGTTCACCGCGGTCCAGGCGGCCTGCACCGCCTTGTACTCGGTGCTGCAGAGGCCGTACAGGTCGGTGGCGGCCGACAGGGTGTGCAGCCGCGCGGTGTTCGTCGGCTGGGCGGTGTTCACGTAGCGGGTGTTCGAGACGAAGTACACGTCCAGGGCGCGGAACCAGATCTTCTCCGCCTTCTCCCGGCCGATCCCGGTCACCGGGGGAGCGGATCCGCAGAGCGGCGAGTTGCCGTACGGGGTCGCCCCGGTGCCCACGGCCAGGTTGAAGAAGAAGTGGTTGGCCGGGCCGGAGGAGTAGTGCACGTCGATGCTGTTGGTGCTGGTCGACCAGCAGCCGTGCGACGAGCCGTCCAGCGTCGGGTTGTACATGTAGCGCAGCGGGACGCCGGTGCCCCGGATGTCGATCTTCTCACCGACCTCGTAGTCACCGGGGTCGGCGGTGGTGTTCGCGTAGAACTCCACCATGTTGCCGAAGATGTCGCTGGTGGCCTCGTTCAGGCCGCCGGACTCACCGGAGTAGGTCAGGCCGCCGGGCACCACGTTGGCGGTGACGCCGTGGCTCATCTCGTGGCCGGCCACGTCGAGCGAGACGAGCGGCTTGGTGTTGCCCGCGCCGTCGCCGTAGGTCATCTGCGCGCCGTCCCAGAAGGCGTTGACGTAGGCGTTGCCGTAGTGCACCCGGCTCGGCACGCCGGTGCCGTTGCCGAAGATGCCGTTGCGGCCGTGCACGTTCTTGAAGTAGTCGAACGTCTTGGCGGCGCCGAAGTGGGCGTCCACGGCGGCGGACTGCCGGTCGGAGACCGTGCCGTTGCCCCACACGTTGTCGGCGTCGGTGAAGGTGGTGCAGGTCGAGGTGCCGTTGTTCATGTCGCAGGTACGGCCGCTGCCGCGCGTCGGGTCGACGAGGCTGTACGTCGAACCGGACTGGGTGGTGTCGACCACGACCGGGCCGGCGTAGACGCTGTTGCCGGTGCCGACGACGGACTCGACCTCGTCGTACGAGCCGATCAGCGAGCCGGTCAACGCGTCACTGATGACGTGCAGCTTCGAGGGGGTCTGCCCGTCCGGTGCCCAGCCGGCCACCACGGTCTCCCAGGCGAGCCGCCCGGTCCCGCTGCTGGCGTCGACGAAGAGTTCCGCCGGGCCGGTGCCGGTGATCTTGCCGGAGAACTCGGCGGTCGCCGCCTTCCGGGCCCGTTCCGCGCTGACCTTCGGGGTGGTGCCGAGGCTCAGCGGGGCCGCCAGGCCGACCGAACTGCCGGCGAAGTCGCCGTCGGCCTCGGTGCGGATGACGAAGTCCCCGCCGTGGACGCGCAGCCCGTCGTACGTCCGGCTGTAGCGGACCACGCCGCCGCCGTTCGCGTCCCGCTTGCTGCTGTGGACGGCGTACCGGTCCTTCGTCGAGGCCTTGACGGTCCGGGCGTTGGCCTTCAACGCCGCGTCGGCGGCGGTGACCAGCGCGGGCCCCGGTGTGGGTGGCGGGGCGGCGGACGCGCTCGTGGCGGTGACCACGAGACCGCTGCTGGCAAGCATGGTGATGCCGGCCAGCGCAAGGGCTGATCTCAAGTTGACCTCCCCAATCCGAGATGCTTTCGCATCGATCGATATCGAAATCTTCGTCCTCATTGGAGAGTCTGGGAAGGAGCCTGGTGGCGGGATTCCATATCGAGTTCCTCATGCCCTCGCCGATATGGAAACCGAGATTCCGTAAAAGATGTTCCACTCGCGTTACGAACGCAACACATTGACAACGATCATCTAACATGATGACCGATATCGATGGGTCTCCGAATCCCCCGCGATCGGGTCGGAGCGGCGTCGTCGACACCGGGTCCGGGGCACCCACCAGGGCCCGGGACCCACCGGATCAGGCGGCGGCGCGCAGCTCACCGAGGAGTCGCGCGACCCGGGCGCGGATCTCGTCGCGGATCGGGCGGACGGACTCGACGCCCTTGCCGGCCGGGTCGTCCAGCTTCCAGTCCTCGTAGCGCTTGCCGGGGAAGACGGGGCAGGCGTCGCCGCAGCCCATGGTCACGATGACGTCCGAGGACTGCGCCGTCTCGTACGCGAGAAGCCTGGGGGTCTGGTCGGTGATGTCGATCCCGACCTCCCGCATCGCCTCCACCGCGGCCGGATTGACCGACTCGGCGGGGGCGGAGCCGGCGGAGCGGACCTCGACGGAGTCGCCGGCCAGGTGGCGCAGCCACCCGGCGGCCATCTGCGACCGGCCGGCGTTGTGGACGCAGACGAACAGGACGGAGGGCCTGGTGCTCATGGGCTGCCTTTCGGGCCGGACGGGTCGCCAGGCCGGCTGGCCGGCGGCTGGTCGACAGGTGGGTCAGGGGTGACCGGCGGGGGATCCCGGGCGTTGGTCGACCGCCGTCTCGTCGGTGGGCACGACGACCCGGTCGGCGGCCTGCCCGACGTCGGGGTAGAGGGCCCTCAGCAGCCCCGCGCCGACGGCGAGGCCGGCGAGCTGCGCGACGACGAAGCCCGGCACCGAGCCCGGGTGGATCCCGGCGAAGGTGTCGGTGAACCCCCGGCCGATGGTCACGGCCGGGTTGGCGAACGATGTCGACGAGGTGAACCAGTACGCCGCGCCGATGTAGGCGCCGACCGCCGCGGGTGCGGTGGCGGCGCGACCGGACCGGGCCAGGGCGAAGATCAGCAGGATCAGGCCGGTGGTGGCGACGACCTCGCCGAGCCACAGGTGCCCGGCCGCCCGGTGTCGGGTCGACCAGGTCACGGCGGGCAGGTCGAACATCAGGTTCGCCAGGATCGACCCGCCGACCGCCCCGAGGATCTGGGCGGCAACGTAACCGCCGAGGTCCCGGCCGGTCAGACCGGTGTGGGTGCGGCGGCCGAGGAACCAGTCCGCGACGGACACGACGGGGTTGAAGTGCGCTCCGGAGACCGGGCCGAAGATCAGGATCAGGGCACCCAGGGCGAGGGCGGTGGCGATCGAGTTCTCCAGCAACTGCAGCCCGACGTCGTTCGGGGAGAGCGTGCTGGCCATGATGCCGGAGCCGACCACGGCGGTGACCAGGAGGGCGGTGCCGGTGAACTCGGCGAGCAGGCGACGCCAGGGTGCGACGGTCATCGGTGGGTTCTCTCCGGGTCGTGGTCCGGCCGACGGCAGGAGCCGTGACCGGGCGGCTGGCGGGCGACGGCGGGGGTGAGGCGGTCGACGCGGTCGGCGAGGTCGGTGAAGGCGGCCTCGAACGCGGCGTCGGTGTCGACGCGGACCGGGTCGGGCACCGACCAGTGCAGCCGTGGCCGGATCGGGCCGGTGAGTTCCTCGTGGGCGTTGTCGCAGACGGCGATCAGCAGGTCGTCGTCCCGCGCGACGTCCGCGACCTGTGCCGTACCGGTCGGATCGAGGTCCAGGCCGTGCCGACGAGCCACCGCGACCGCGCGGGGATGGACGCGGCGAGCCGGCCTCGTCCCCGCGGAGGCCGTTGCGCTGTGGGTGCGGTCGGACCAGAGTGCGGCGGCGAGCTGCGAGCGGGCGGAGTTGTGGGTGCAGACGAACACCACCCGGCCCACCCCGGCCAGTGGCGGCGGGTTCAGCGTGGCGAGCGCCTCGGGCCGCAGCCGCAGGTAGGTGCGGCGGCGGTCCCCCTCGGAGCGGCCTCGGGTGACCAGGCCGGCGTCGGTGAGGACCTTGACATGGTGGGCGACCAGGTTGGTGGGCATCTTCAGGGTGCCAGCGATCTCGCCGGGGGAGGCGTCGCCGAGGGTGAGCGCGTCCACGATCGCCAGGCGCGCCGGATCGCCGAGCGCGGCGTGGATCCGGGCCCGCCCCGGCAGGGAGGAAAGCTCAGCATTCATTGAGTCAACTATCGCTGAGTGAAAGCCGGATCGTCAAGCCAGGGGGCCTGCTGGCGACGCGGGCGAGCCGACGTCAGTCCGTGGCGTCGTCGACCGTGAGCAGTGCGGCGAGCTGGCGTAGGACGGCCGGCCGGGCCCGGTAGTAGACCCAGGTGCCCCGGCGCTCGGCATCGACGAGGCCGGCCTCGCGCAGTGTCCTGAGGTGGTGGGAGATCGTCGGCCCGGTCAGGTCGAACGCCGGCGTCAGGTCGCACACGCATGCCTCGCCGCCCTCGGCGGAGGCGATCATCGACATCAGCCGCAGGCGTACCGGGTCGCCGAGGGCCTTGAACGCGGGGGCGAGGACGGCGGCGGTCTCGGCCGGTACCCGGTGCCGCGCCAGCGGCAGGCAGCAGGACGCCTCGGCGTCCAGGTCGAGGACGGGGAGCGCCACCGATTGCTTCGACATTCCTCTAGCTTCACAGATGTCAAATCAGCGGGCAACCGGCTGACCCGACGGGCGTCGCGGCAGGTGACGCGTGCTGCGGCAGCCCGGCCCAGGTGTCGTACCGGCTAGGATTCGATGGTCTGTCGGCGATCGACGATGAGAGGTGCGGTGGCGGACGAGTTGCCCGCTCCGGTGCCGACCGGAGCCTGCTGATGGCCGACATCACCGTCCGCCCCATGCGCGCCGGCGACGCCGACCGGGTCCTGGCGATCTACCAGGCCGGCCTCGACGGTGGCAACGCCAGCTTCGAGACCGTCGCGCCCACCTGGCCGGCGTTCGACGCCGGCAAGCTACCCGACCACCGCTTCGTCGCCGTCGACCCCGGCGGCACGCTGGTCGGCTGGATCGCCGTCTCCCCGACCTCGACCCGCGCCGTCTATGCCGGAGTGGTCGAGCACTCCGTCTACGTCGACCCCGCCGCCCACGGGCGCGGCGTGGCCCGGCTGCTGCTCGA
The DNA here is from genome assembly GCF_044755745.1 of Micromonospora sp. NPDC092111. Classification (NCBI taxonomy): domain Bacteria; kingdom Bacillati; phylum Actinomycetota; class Actinomycetes; order Micromonosporales; family Micromonosporaceae; genus Micromonospora; species Micromonospora sp. NPDC092111. The sequence continues at coordinate 23,944 of NZ_JBIVRQ010000012.1, read as the reverse complement.
CGCGCTGATCGCCGCCACCGAGACGGCCGGCATCTGGACCATCCAGTCCGGCGTGTTCCCCGAGAACACCGCCAGCCTCGCCCTGCACCGCCGGGTCGGGTTCCGGGTCATCGGCGTCCGGGAACGGGTCGGCCGCCACCACGGCCGGTGGCGCGACGTCGTTCTCCTCGAACGCCGCAGCCCCGCCATCACCTGACCAGCGGCGGCCACCCGACGCCGCCTCACCGCAGGTGGAACCGCTCGTCCACGGCGAGGGACGCAAGCTGCCGCACCGAGAACGGCAGCCCGGTCAGGCTCGGCCGCTCGTCGCCGAGGTCCGCGCCCTGCGCCACGAACACCACCACACCATCCGGGTGCCGGTAGGCCGCCCACTGGTCGAACCGGTCGTCGAGGCCGGGTCGGACCACCACGCCGACCTGCGCCGCCCCGACGGTCACCAACTGGCACTCGCCCTGCATGCCCCAGAACCGGCGGGCCAGCGCGCACGGTTCGGCCGGTAGCTGATTGCCCGCGGTGTGCACCTCGACGAGCAGACGCCCCATCCGGTCCCCCTCGGCCAGGGTGGCCGACGACAGGTAACTCCACACGTCGACGCCGTTCACCCTCTCCTCGAACTGGGCCTGGTGCGACCGCAGCGGCATGTCGCCAGCGGGCTGGTCCGCCCGGTTCTCCGGCGCGGTGTAACCGGCCGGCACCACGGACGTGATCTCGTCGAGTAGCCGGACTCCCTGGTCGTACCGGGAACCCGCCCGCGCGGTCCGGTCCTCCTGCGGGTGGCCGTCCGGGCCGGTCGGCCACGGCTGCGCGGTGTCCTTCGCCGACGGATGCGGGGTCACCTGCGGCGCGGGGCCCGCCGGCTGGTAGCCGCCGGCACCGGGGGTGATGGCCGTGGCGATGCCGACCACCGCCAGCACTGTCGCCGCCGAGCCGGCACAGGCCCCGATCGTGCGGCGACGGATGCGCGCGCGCCGGGCGGTGCTCAGCATGGCGGTCGCACTCAGCGACGGCGGCGGGCTGGTCGCCGCCATCTCGCTGTGCAGCGTGTCCCGCAACTCTTCTCCGTTCATCGTTCCCCCTTCGTGGTCCCGCTGTGTGTGGGTGACAGGAGGCCCCGCAGCGTGTCCAGGCCACGAGACGCCTGGCTCTTCACCGTCCCCGGCGAGCAACCCAGAAGGGCCGCCGTCTCCTCGACCGACAGGTCCTCCCAGTACCGGAGAACCAGCACCGCCCGCTGGCGTGGCGGTACGACGGCCAGCGCCTGGAGCATCATCAACCGGTTCTCCGGTGAGTCGGGCGGTGTCGGCCGCTCGGCGTCGTTCCCGCCCACCCGCTCCCGCCGCCACCAGCCCCGGCGTCGCTCGTCGAGGAAGGCCCGGATCAGGATCTGGCGTACGTAGGCGTCCAGCACCTCGTGCCGCGAGACCCGGTTCCAGACCAGATAGAGCTTGGTGAACGCGGTCTGGACCAGGTCCTCCGCCCGGTGCCAGTCGCCGCAGAGCAGGTACGCGGTGCCGCGCATCGCGTCCGACCGTGCCGCAAAGTACTCCGCGAACGCCGTGTCGCGATCGCCCATCCAGGCCTCCGATCCCCGTTTCGAGATAGTCACGTGGGGCCCGGCTCCCAGGGTTGCTCCCGGCGACGAACTTTCTTGTGACCCGCCCTACCACCTGGAGCGTCGCGTATCGGCCACACCGCGATGCTGGCGGGCCGCCGTAACCGCAGGGACAACCGCGCCGGCGCCGTTCGTCGCCACGCAGGCCGCGGTGCGCCAGATGTCGGCCGGCGGGCGGATCATCAACATCGGCAGCAACGTGGCCGAGCGGGCGGTCTTCCCCGGCTTCTCGCTGTACGCGATGAGCAAGACCGCCCTGATCGGCCTGACCAAGGCGCTCGGACGCGAACTCGGCGGCAGGGCGATCACCGTGAACCTGGTAAATCCAGGGGCCACGGACACCGGACTGAATCCCGCCGACGGCCCGAACGCCGACACGATCAACGGGTTCACCGCCCTCGGCCACTACGCGGAGCCAGCCGACGTGGCCGCCGTGGTGGCGTTCCTCGCCAGCCCGGACGGGCGTCACCTCACCGGGGCGACGGTCAACGTCGACGGCGGCTTCACCATCTGATCGTCGCCTCACCGCCGTTCTGTCCACCCGTGCGCACAGCTACGGCCGCGCCTTGCCGCGATTCGGTCGATCGGGGCGGGTGTTCCATCGGAAGCCCAGCGGCGGCGGTGGCGCGGGGCGCGCGGCCCGCGCGGCCACCCCAAGGGATGCGTCGCGAGCGACGGCCGCGAGCCACCGCCTCAACTTCCCGCAGGTTCACGCACTCTGGAGGGTGCCGGCAGTCGATCACCTTCGGCAGTCTCGTGGCGTGGGCCTCTCCCATCGCATTCCGCTGACGGCTTACCAGTCTGAACTCTGGTTTGCCAGCTCGCTGCATCCCGATCTTCCGCAGTTCAACACGTTTGTCTACGAGCGACTGACCGGAAAACTGGATCTGCCTCTCCTGAAGGCGTGTGTCGAGCGGGTCGTACGGCGCAACGACGGGCTGCGGCTTCGGTTCGACGAGGCGGACGGGACGCCGTACCAGTGGGTGGATGACGACGTCCCGGACATCGAGGTCGTCGACCTGTCCGGTGACCGGGACCCCCGTCAGGCGTGCCTGTCGTGGATGCGGCGGCCGTTCTCCCGCGCGTACTCCCTCAAGCGCGCCAGGATGTTCGACGTGGCTCTGCTCAAGGAGGGCGAGTCCAGCGTCTACGTCTACCTCAACGTGCACCACCTGGTGTGCGACGGGTGGGGAATCTACCTGCTGATCAGCCAGATCAGGGCGGAATACCAGCAGGAGTCGGCCAATCGGGCGCCGTCGTACCTGGATTTCGTGACCGAAGCGGGCCGTTACCTGAACTCCGACGAACGTGCCGCGGACATCGCGTTCTACCGCCAAGAGCTCGCCGGAGTCCAGCCGGCGTTGTTCACGAGGAAGGCACCGGGTGGCTCGTACCGGACCGGCCGCCACACGTTCACCGTCGAACGGGCCCGGACCGGCGAGTACGGCTCGATGTTCGCCATTGTCGCCGCCGCGTTGACGATCTACCTGTCCCGCATTCACCGCACCGACGACGTCGTCTTCGGCGTCCCGCTGCTGAACCGGCGCAGCGATGCCGAGCGGAACACCGTCGGGCACTTTGCCAACGCGATGCCCCTGCGGATGAACACCACCGGGCGGGACACGTTTCGGGAGTTGGTGACGCGCCTTCGCGGCTCCACCCGCGCCATGCGCGCACACGAACGCCTGCCGGCCGGCGAACTGCTCCGGGAGCTCAAGCCTGCCGACTCCGGGCCGCGCCACCTGTTCGACGTGACCCTGTCGTCCATGCGGTGGCCCAGCTCCGCGGAGATTCCCGGAGTGGTACGGGAAACCATGGTGTACGGCCACGCCCACGAGACCGACGCGCTGGCGATCGTCGTCAACGAGTTCACCGCGGACGGCCCGGTCGTCATCGACATCGACTACGCCGCGGACGTGTTCGACGACGACTTTCCCATCGAGTCGCTGGCCGGCCATCTCACCACGTTGATCGGCAACGCGTTGGACGCGCCCGACGCGCCGGTGTCGAGTCTCCCGATGCTGGCGCCGGCCGAGCACGCACGCCTCGTACAGGCAGCGAACCCGGCGCGGATCGGGTACCCGAGGCACCAGACGTTGTGCGGCCTGTTCGAGGAGCAGGCCGCACGCACGCCCGACCGGACAGCGGTCGTGACCGGCGCCCTCACCTACGCGGAGTTGGACGCTCGCGCCAACCAGGTGGCCCGGGCCCTGCGCCAGGACGGGATCCGGCCGGACGACCGGGTGGCCGTGCTGATCGAGCGTGACGCGACGATGCTCACCGCCATCCTCGGCGTGCTCAAGGCCGGCGGTGCCTACGTGCCCATCGATCCCAGCTACCCGGCCGACCGCATCCGGTTTCTCATCGAAGACAGCGGCGCCACGGTCGTGCTCGTGTCCGGCGCGACCAGGCCGCCCGCCGTGGACGCGGCGGTGCGCGACGTCGACGCGCTGACCGGTTCGCGAGCGCCGGTCGAGCCGCTGGCGACCGCCGACAACCTGGCGTACGTCATCTACACCTCGGGCTCGACCGGCAAGCCCAAGGGCGTGATGGTGGAGCACCACTCGGTGGTGAACCGGTTGGTGTGGATGCAGCGGCGCTATCCCATCGGCGGCGCCGACGTGGTGCTGCAGAAGACACCCATCTCCTTCGACGTCTCGGTGTGGGAGCTGTTCTGGTGGACCATCGCCGGAGCGGGGCTGGCGCTGCCACCCGCCGGCGCGGAGAAGGATCCGGAGGCGATCCTCGGCGCGATCGCCGCACACGGCGTCACCGTGATCCATTTCGTGCCGTCCATGCTCGGACCGTTCCTCGACCTGATCGAGCGTTCGCCACGGCTGCGCGACTCCGCCGGCACGCTGCGGCTGGTCTTCTGCAGCGGCGAGGAGCTGACGCCGGGCAGGGTCGAGCAGTTCACCCGGATATTCGGTGCCGGCGGCCCGAAGTTGGTGAACCTGTACGGGCCGACCGAGGCCACGGTCGACGTGTCTGCCTTCGACTGTCCGCCGGGGCCGGTGTCCCGGGTGCCGATCGGCCGCCCGATCGACAACATCCGGCTGTACGTGCTGGGTCGTCACGGCGAGGCTCAGCCGGCCGGGGTCGCCGGCGAGCTGTGCGTGGCGGGTGCCGGTGTCGCCCGGGGTTACCTGGACCGCCCGGAGCTGACCGGGGAGAGGTTCGTCGAAGACCCGTTCCACCCGGGCGAGCGGATGTACCGCACCGGCGATCTCGCGCGCTGGCTGGCCGACGGCAACCTTGAGTTCCTGGGCCGTATCGACGGTCAGGTGAAGATCCGGGGCAATCGTGTCGAGCTGGGGGAGGTGCGCGACAGCCTTGCCACGTTCCCCGGTCTGCGCGACGCGATCGTGGTCGACCACCGGTCCGAGGCGCGGGGCACCTATCTCGTCGGGTACTACGTCGCCAGCGACGAGGTCGACCCGGCGCGGCTCCGGACGCACGTGGTGAACACGTTGCCGGAGTTCATGATTCCCGCGTTCTTCGTACGGCTCGATCGGATCCCGCTGACGCCGAACGGAAAGCTGGACCGGGCCGCGCTCCCGTCCCCGGCGGCCGTGGACGTGCCGGACGAGCCGCCGCGCACCGAGATCGAGGCGGCGCTCGCGGCGATCTGGTCGGATGTGCTGGGCGTCGGGCGGATCGGCATCCACCGGAACTACTACACCATCGGTGGTGACTCGATCCTCGCCCTGCGGGTCAGAGCCGAGGCCGAGAAGCGGGGGCTCTACTTCGAGCTGGCCGACCTGGTGCGGTATCCGACCATCGCCGCCCTGGCGCACCGCGTCTCGACCGGGGCGCTGACGGACTCGATCCCGGACCTCGCCCCGTTCCAGCTCGTATCGGGGTTGGACAGGTCGCGATTGTCCGGCGTCGAGGACGCCTACCCGGCTACGCAGCTCCAACTGGGCCTGCTGTACCACAGCACGGAACACGACGGGTCGGCCGTCTACCACGACGTCTTCCGTTACACGGTCCGGATGCCGTGGCGCGAAGAGCCGTTGCGGGAGGCGTTCGACCGGCTTGTCGAGCGGCACCCGGTGCTGCGGTCCTCATTCGACGTGGGCAGCTTCTCCGAGCCCCTCCAGTTGATCCACCCGCGGGCGCACGGCGGGCTGGAGGTAGCCGATCTCCGCGCGGCCGGCGAGGACGCCGCCGAGGCTGAGGTCGCCGCGCACATCGAGCAGCGCTGCCGCCACCGGTACGAGTTCGACCGGGCCCCGCTGTACCTGATCCGCGCGCACGTCCGGCAGACCACGGTGGACCTGGTGTTCAGCTTCCACCACGTGATCCTGGACGGCTGGAGCGTCGCGAGCCTGATCAGCGAGCTACTGCGCGACTACCTGCACCTGTCCGGTGTGGCCGTCGCACCGGTCCCGGCCGCCGCGCCGCCCTCGGCGGCGGCGTACGTGCTCGACGAGCGCCGCACCATCGAGTCGGCCGCCAGCAAGCGCTTCTGGCGAGAGGCACTCAAGGGTGCCGAGCTGACCCAGCTCGACGGCTTCCGCCAGTACGAGCCGCCCGGTGACGACCAGGTGAATACCCGCTGGGTCAGCTTGCCGGACGGGCTCGACACAGGGGTGCGGCAGTTTTCCGGATCCCACGAATTGCCGGTGAAGTCCGTACTGCTCGCCGCACACTGCCTGACGCTGCGGCTACTGAGCGGGACGGACGACGTCACCACGGGCCTGATCACGCATGGCCGCCCGGAGCGACCCGGAGCGGAGAGCATAGCCGGCCTGTTCCTCAACACCGTGCCGCTGCGGGTCGGCCCGGCGTCGCAGACCTGGCTGGAAGTGGTGGGCCAGGTCTACCGCCAGGAGCGGGAAATCCACCCGCACCGGCGCTACCCGCTGCATGCCATCCAGCACGACCGGGGCGGCGCACCGGTGCTGGAGACCGTCTTCAACTACGTCCACATGCACGTGCTCACGCCGATCTTCGAACTGCCCGGCATCGAGCTGCTGGATTTCCAGACCCGGGAAGAGACCAACTTCACGCTGCTGCTCAACGCCGTCGTCAGCCCGACGGACGGGCACATCTCGTTGCGGGTGGACACCGACGGCCGCACGATCACGCCGGCCCAGACCGACCTTTTGATCGACTACTACCTCGCGATCCTGCGCCGGATCGTCGACGACCCGCACGGCGCGCTGGACTTCGCGTTCCTGGCCGACCCGCCGGCCAAGCCGCTGCCCGCCATCGAGCCGCCGAGCGACATCGTGCGGCGGCTGGAGCGCCATGCGGCGCGCACCCCGGACGCCATCGCCGTGGCGCATGGGACCGAGCGGTGGACGTACGCCGAGTTCGACCGGATCGTCAATCGGGTGGCCTGGCGGCTGGTGTCGCTCGGCGCGGGTCCGGGCACGTGTGTCGGGATCGCCATGGACAGGTCGCCGGAGATGATCGCGACCATCTACGGCATTGCCAAGTCCGGTGCGGCGTGCGTGCCGATCGACGTCACCTACCCGCAGGAGCGGATCACGGCGATGGTCGAGCAGGCCGCACCCGTGCGGATCGTCGGGCATGCCCAGCGTGCCGGCCTGATCGTGGATCCGGCCCTGCTCGTGACCTACGAGTCCATCATGGCGGACGCCGATCCGGTCGCGCTTCCCGCGATCCATCCGGAGAGCCTCGTCTACATCCTGTTCACGTCCGGGTCGACCGGCACCCCGAAGGGGGTGGCCCAGCCGCACCGCGCGCTGGACAACTATCAGGCCTGGCAGACGAACGTGCCCAGCGGCGCGGTCGGTGGCACGACCCTGCAGTTCGCGCCGCTCAGCTTCGACGTGTCGTTCCAGGAGATCTACACGACGATCAGCGGCGGCGGCACCCTGCGGATCATCGACGAGGAGCAGCGGCGAGACATGCCGAGCCTGCTGCGCCTGCTCGACCGCGAGGGGGTCGAGCGGATCTTCCTGCCCTACGTCGCCCTCCAACAACTCGCCGAGGCCGCGACCATGCTCGGCATCGTTCCGAGCAGGCTTCGCGTGGTGATCTCCTCGGGCGAGCAGCTACGGGTCACGGCCGAGATCCGGCAGTTCATGGCCGCCCTGCCCGGTGCCGTTCTCGAAAACCAGTACGGCCCGACGGAAACGCATCTCGTCACGGCGTACCCGCTGGCCGGCGACCCCGCGGAGTTCCCGAATCTGCCGCCGATCGGTCCGGTCATCAACGACGTCGGGCTCTACCTGCTCGACGAGCGGCTGCGCCCGGTGCCGCGCGGAGTGCTGGGCGAGCTGTACTTCGGTGGAATCGCGTTGGCCGACGGGTATTACGGTCGGCCGGAGCTGACCGCGCAGCGTTTCGTCGCGAACCCGTACGGCGAGCCGGGCAGCCGGCTCTACCGCACCGGTGACCTGGCCAGGGTGCTGCCCAGCGGAGACCTGGTCTGGGCCAGGCGGACCGACACCCAGACCAAGATCCGTGGCTACCGGGTGGAGCCGCTTGAGGTCGAGGTCGCGATCATGGCTCTGGCGCAGCGCTTCCCGGGCATCCGGGAGGCCGCGGTCGTCGCGCGGCGGCGGGATGGCGCCGACTCGTTCCTCGCCGCGTTCCTGGTCGGTGACGCGGGTGCGGTCGACCTGAACAAGGTGCGTGCCCTGCTGCGTGAGTCGTTGCCGGACCATTTGGTGCCGTCGCACATCACCTGGCTGGACCGGATGCCGCTGACGTCGAGCGGCAAGCGCAACGACGCGGAGCTGCGCCGGATCCCGTTGGCTGCCGTCAGTGCCGCCGAGCAGGTCGCACCGCGCGACGCCTACGAGCGTTCCCTGGTGGAGATCCTCACCGAGCTGCTCCACCTGCCCTCGCTCGGCGTGCACGACAACTTCTTCGAGATCGGCGGTACGTCGCTGACGGCGATGCGGCTGGTCGTGGTGCTGGAGAAGCGGTTCGGGGTGAGCGTGCCGCTCTCCGCGTTCGTCGCCACGCCCACCGTCGCCGGGCTGGCGGCGCTGCTGCGTTCGGGCGGCGCCAGCCTGACCTACGACCCGCTGGTGCCGATCCGCGCGGGCGGCGACCGAACACCGCTCTTCCTCGTGCATCCGCTGGGCGGCAACGTGCTCTGCTACCTGCGCCTGGCCAAGCACCTGCCGGCCGGGCAGCCGGTGTACGGATTGCAGGCGGCCGGCAGCGACCCCGGGTCCACGCCGCTCGGGTCGATTCCCGAACTCGCGGGTACCTATCTTGAGGCGATCCGGCGGGTCCAGCCGAGCGGCCCGTACCGCATCGGCGGCTGGTCCTTCGGCGGTGTCGTCGCATTCGAGCTGGCGCGCCAACTTCGGCGCGAGGATCCAGCAAGTGTCGAGCAGCTCATCCTGCTCGATCCCATCGCCCGCCGGCCGGGCAAGCGCGACCCGGTCGCCGACAACGCCTTGCTGGAATGGTTCTTCTGGGAGCTGATCTGGCTTGAGCGCAGCGGCAACGCACCCGTCGAGGCCATCCCGGACGGGCTCGCCGAGGAGGAGAAGTTCGACTTCATCATGGCGCGCGCGACCGCTGCCGGGGTCTTGCGGCCGGGCAGCTCGCGGGCGTCGGTACGCCGGCTGTTCCGGATGTTCTCCGCGCACTGGGAGGCGCTCATGGCCTATGAGCCCGGAGTCCTCGACCAGGACCTCACCCTGGTCCGGGCCAGCGACCGGCTGCCGATGGTGCTGCTGCCCATGCACACCGCCGCCGGGACCCTCCACACCGACCCCGCCAACGGCTGGGCGAGGCACACCAGCGGGCGGATCGACGTCGTCGATGTGCCGGGCGACCACCTCGTCCTGATGGAGGAACCCTACGTGGCCGAGGTCGCGCGGCGGATCGCCGAGGCGTTGGACAGCCGGGAGGCGGCGGCGTGAAGGCGATCATCATCGGCGCCGGCATCGGCGGCCTCGCGGCGGCGGCGAGCCTGCGCCAGGTCGGTGTCGACGCCGAGGTCTACGAACGGGCCGGCGAGCTGCGCCCGGCGGGGTCGGCACTCTCGCTGTCGATCAACGCGCGGACCGCCCTGCGTACCCTGGGGATTGAGCTCGACGTCGAGCGGCGGGGCAGCGTCTACCACAGGTTGGACTTCCGCACCGCCCGGGGTCGTCGGATCCGGCGGGTCCCGTTCGGGCACATCGGCGAGCGGCTCGGCGCGCAAAACGTCGCCATCCACCGCGCGGATCTGCAGCAGGCGCTGCTGGAGCACCTCGACGCCACGGCGGTCCGGCTCGGCGCCACCGCGACCGGGTTCCAGGTGGACGCCGACGGTGTCCGGGTCGACTTCGCGGCCGGCGGTGTGGCGCGCGGTGACGTGCTCATCGGGGCGGACGGCTTCCACTCGGTGATCCGGCGGCAGCTGGTGGGACCGGAGGAGGCCCGGGAGCCGGGCTACGTGTGCTGGCTCGCCACCGTGCCGTTCCGACACCCCACCGTGACCGATGGGTACTGCGCCCACTACTGGGGCCGGGGGCAGCGGTTCGGGCTCGTCGACATCGGCGGCGGGCGGATCTACTGGTGGGGCACCAGGAACGTCCCGGATGCCCGCGGATGGGCCGGGGGCAAGGACGAGATCCTCCGCGCCTACGCCGGGTGGGCACCGGAGGTGCGGGCCGCGATCGCCGCGACACCGGCGGCGGCCATCATCAGTGTGCCGGCCCAGGACCGTCCGTTCCTTGAGCAGTGGGGGACCGGGCCGGTGACGTTGCTCGGTGACGCGGCACACCCGATGCTGCCGAGCCTGGCGCAGGGGGCCGCCCAGGCCGTGGAAGACGCCGTCGTCCTCGCGCACCACCTCGGCGACGCCGCCGATGCGGACAGGGCCCTGCGGGGGTACGAGGCGGAGCGCCGGGAACGGGCCAGGCTCATGGTGGACGGCTCCTTCGCGTTGAGCCGCGTCGAGCAGCTCGACCGGCCGGTCGCCAGCTTGCTCCGCAACCTCTACATGCGATTCGTGCCGCGATCGGTGCTCGACGGCCGCAACGAGGCGGCGATGACTTTCGACGCGCGACCGCCGGCGGTGCATGATCATGGCCATTGAGGCTTCGCCCCGGGCTGTGCTTCCGGTGGTCCGCCGGCCGTTGAGCCCACTTGAGCGCTGGTACTGGATCGCCGACCAGGTGTCCCCGCTCAACGTCATCGCCCGCGTCCGGGTCACCGGCCGGCTGACCCCGTCATTGCTCCGCCAGGCGCTCGACGCGTTGCGGGTGCGTCACCCATTGCTGCGCGTCGCGATCGAGGCCGGTGCGGACGGTCCCTGCTTCGTGCCGACCGACGCGCCCATCCCGCTCCGCCGGGTCGCGGGCACAGCCGACGACGACTGGCTTCGCCAGATCAACGAGCACGAGGTGGTCCGGGCCGTCGACTGGCGTACCGGCCCGCTGTGCCGCACGGTCGTCGTGACCAACGACGACGTACACGACCTGATCCTGACGCTGCCACACTGCATCGCCGACGGCACGACGGTCTTGTCACTCGTCAAGGACTGGCTCACGCTCGCCGCCGGCCTGGGGTCGGAGGTGCGCGAGCCCGGTCTGCCGGCGTGCGAGGAGATGTTTCCACCACGGCACCGTGGCCGGGCCGGTGCGCGTCGCCTGCGGTGGCAACGAAGTCGCGACGACCGCCGGCTGCGGCGCCTGCGGCCCGCCAGGGTGGAGCCGAGCGAGTTCGTGCCGTTCCCCGCCCGCCGGACCCGCGTGGTGCACCGGTCGCTCTCGGCGGACCAGGTCGACGCGCTGCTGCGGGCCTGCCGCCGCGAGCGCACCACCGTGCACGGCGTGCTCGCCGCCGCCATGGTCGCCGCCGTGGCCGGCGACGGCCCGGAAAGCCCCGCCGGCGTGGCGATCGGCTCGCCGATCAACTTCCGCGACGGGCTCGTGCCACCGGTGCCGGACACCGCCGTCGGCACCTATGTCGCCACCGTCGGATCGCTCGTCCCAGTCGAGACGTCGCTCTGGTCGATGGCCAGGACCATCAGCCGGGACCTGGTCAGGCGTAAGCGCCGCGGTGAGCACTTCGGCATGGTCAACCTGGTCGGCGGCTCGTGCCCGATGACCATCGAGGAGAGCGCGCCGCTGTTCGAGTTCATCGAGACGCAGGGCCCGGTCAACCTCTGCATCTCCAACATCGGACGGTACGACTTCCCGGCCAGCATCGGGCCGTGGCAGCTATCCGGCGCCCAGTTCCTCGCCGGCCTGTCGGTGGTCGGGTACTTCGTCGCCACGGTCAACACGAGCCATGACCGGCTGCACTGGAACTTCAGCTACGTCGACGGCGGGCTGACGCGGGATCGGGCCGAACGCCTCGTCGCGGCAAGCCTCGACGCGGTCCTCGGTGCACTGGGAGAGGAGTAGGGCGTGTTCAGAAGGCCAAAACCGCTGTCGCCGAACGGAAAGTCGGTGGTCATCACCGGTGCGTCCTCCGGGCTCGGCCGGGCCGGAGCCGCCCATCTGGAGCAGCGCGGCTTCCGGGTGTTCGCGGCCGTACGGCGCACCGAGGACGGCCAGAAGCTCCTCGCCGAGTCACGGTACGACCGCATCTCCCCGATCATCCTGGACGTCACCAAGCCGGACGAGATCAGCTCGGCGGCCGACGAGGTGTCCGCCGCGGTGGGTTCCCCGGGGCTGTGGGGTCTTGTCAACAATGCCGGCATCAGCGTTCCCGCCCCGCTGGAGTGCCTGCCGGCCGAGCAGTTGCGGCTGCAGTTGGAGACCAACCTGGTCGGCCAGCTCGCGGTGATCCAGGCGTTCCTGCCGCAGCTTCGCGCCCGCCGGGGCCGGATCGTGAACGTGACGTCCGGCCTTGGCCGCATCGCCCTGCCCTACCTCGGCGCGTACGCCGCCTCCCAGTTCGCCAAGGAAGGCATGAGCGACGCGCTGCGCCGCGAGCTCGCGCCGTTCGGGGTGTCGGTGTCGGTGGTCCAGCCGGGTGCGATCCGGACCCCGATCTGGGAGAAGATGGCCAGCGCCGGCCGGGACATCATGGCCACGGCCCAACGACGTGACCTGTACCGGGGATCGTTCGACCGATTCCTCGCGATCAACGCGCATCAGCTCGAGGTTTGCCGGACCACCCCGGACGACTTCGCCGCGGTGGTGGCCGAGGCCCTCACCGCGCAGCGGCCCAGGACCCGCTATCCGGTCGGTGCGGACATGCGCAGGACGCGGGTGCTGACCCGGCTGCTCCCCGACTCCGCGCTCGACAGGCGGCTGTCCCCACTTGTCTCGACCGACTGAGGAGGACCCATGAGTGACCAGGAGATCCGTACGCGGGCGCAGGAGGCGTTCGCTCGAAACCTGGAGTACATCGAGGCCGACAAGATCCGGGAATGGGTCGATCTGTTCACGCCGGACGGTGTGCTGGAGTTCCCGTACGGCCCGCCGGGTGTGCCGTTCCGCTTCGCCGGCCATGACGCGTTGTACGCGCACATGAAGAACTTCCCGGAGCTGCTCCGGGTGCGCTTCGCCGACCTGGTCTTCCACGACACGGTCGACCCCGAGCTGGTGATCGCCGAGTTCCGGGCGGACGGCAAGGCGGTCCCCACCGGCCGCGACTTCCACCAGACCTACATCTCGGTCGTACGGACCAGAAGCGGGAAGTTCGTCCACTTCAAGGACTTCTGGAACCCAATGCCGGTCATCGAGGCGCTGGGGTTGGACACGATCGAGCAGATCGACGCCGCGTAGGCCGGCCCGCGCGACCGCGTTCCGGAGTGGACACGCGAGGAAGAGAACCCGTTGCTGTCGCCGTGCGGGCCGGACGGGATCCGGTTCCGGCCGGCACCCGCCGGGTCCCGGGCCGAGTTGGTCGAGGCAGTCGACCCGGGCCGGGTACCGGCCCGGCTGTCCAACGAGGTGCTGGAAGTCGCGGCCTAGGGAGGGGCACCAATGCGGTTGGCCGACAAGATCATTATCGTTACCGGCGGCACCCGAGGCCTCGGCCGGGCCATCGCCGAGCAGTTCCATGCCGAGGGCGCAACCGTGATCTGTGCGGCCCGCAACCCCTACGACATCGGGGAGGTGACCACCGACCGCCTTGTCTACCAGCGGGTCGACGTGACGGAGGAAGAGTCCGTCCGCGACCTCATGCGGTCCACGGTGGATCGCTTCGGACGCATCGACGTGCTGGTTGCCAACGCCGGCGTGAGTCGGGACGGCAAGATCGTCAGGCTTCCCCTCGACGACTGGGACACCACCGTCCGCACCAACCTCACCGGCGTCTTCCTCTGCACCAAGGAGGCCGCCGCCCACATGACCACCCGTGGCGAGGGCAGGATCATCACGGTCTCCTCGTGCGTCGCGACCAAACCCGTCCCCGGCGCCGCCGCCTACAGCGCCACCAAGGCCGCGGTGGAGGCATTCACCCGCACCGCGGCCATCGAGCTCGGGCCCAAGGGTGTCACCGTCAACTGCCTGGCCCCCGGCTACATCAACGGTGGGATGGGTCGCCGGCTCGCCGCCGTACCCGAACGCTGGCAGCGCTACCAGTCCCGGCTCGTCCTCGACCGGCTCGGCACCCCGGAAGAGGTCGCCGCCGCCGCGATCTTCCTCGCCTCCCCCGCCAGCTCCTACATCAACGGCCACATCCTCGAAGTCAACGGCGGCCTGCGGTGGATAGCCTGACCGCCGGTCGGCACGTCCGGCTCGACGGGCGGCGGTCACGGCCTGCGCGCCCAGCTCCACCCGGGTCAGTGCGGCGACCCACCGCTCCCGGGTGGCACCGAGCCGGGCCCGGGCCTGCTCGACGGCCTGCTCCGCCTCGCTGATTTCGTGGGCGGTGCGGCCACGTCGGCCAGCACCGCGTCGGCGCCGACACTGTCGCGCAGCGTCCGGTACGCCTCCGCCTTTGTCCCGATGCCGGGAACGGGCAGTACGGGCGGCGTCCTGTGCGGCGGTCAACCGGTCGACCGCCTCGTCGTGCCGCTGCCGCGCCTGGTCCTCCTGCTCGGGCGGCGGCCGGCCGCGCGCTCCAGGCGTACGCCGCGCTTCTCGAAACGGTCCACCGCCTCGGCGGTGTCGTCGACCCGGTCGACCGGTAGCGACCGATCCGCAGCCGTCCGGCGCAGGGCGGTCGCCGTGGCGGCTCGCGCGGCGAGGGGTCTGGTGTGCGCTGCTACGCCACGAACGAGGAGGCGAGCGCCGGTCTGGCTCCTCGCGCGTCGCGCGGCGTCGACGCAGCCCCGTCGCCCAGACCTGGGCGAGCGTTGGCACCCGAACGCGCCCGCTTCCTCAACGACGAGTCTTCACATCTTGGCAGCGGCGCGCGGCTCCACTACCGTCCATGGAAACGCTCCCATAAACCTAGAAACATCGATGTGATCAGGAGGCAACACGTCGTGGCTATGCTCCCCTCGCTCCGCCGCAGATCGGCGGCCACCAGCGTGGCGGCCGTCGCGGTCGCCACCGCCGTCGGCGTCTGCCTCGCCGTCGGCAGCGCCTCCGCCGGCACGCTGTCCGGATCGCTCTACCGCGATCCGAGCTCGGCCGTCGTCCGCTGGGCCGCCGCCAACCCCGGCGACTCGCGTACCGCCGTCATCCGCGACAAGATCGCGAGTCAGCCGCAGGCCCGCTGGTTCGCCAACTTCAACCCGTCGACCGTGCAGTCCGAGGTCTCCGGGTTCATCGGCGCCGCCAACGCGGCGCAGCAGATCCCGGTGCTCTCGGTGTACGAGATCACCAACCGGGACTGCGGCGGAGCCAGCGCGGGTGGGGCACCCGACCTCAACCAGTACCAGACATGGGTGTCCAACTTCGCCAGGGGGCTGGGCAACCAGACCGTCGTCATCATCCTGGAAACCGACTCGCTCGCCCTGCTGACGTGCCTGAACAGCAGTGAGATCAACGCGCGCAACCAGGCGATCACGACGGCCACCCAGACCATCAAGTCGGCCAACCCCAACGCCAAGGTGTACCTCGACGGCGGCCACTCCACCTGGAACAGCGCGGGCGAGACGGCCAACCGGCTCCGGGCGGCCGGCGTGCAGTACGCCGACGGCTTCTTCACCAACGTGTCGAACTTCAACTCCACCTCCGGCGAGGCGAACTTCGGTCGGGCGGTCATCTCCGCCCTCGCCGGCATGGGCATCCCGGGCAAGCGCCAGGTCATCGACACCAGCCGCAACGGGGGCGCCAGCGGAGACTGGTGCGGCGACGACAACACCGACCGGCGTATCGGGATGTACCCGACGACCAACACCGGCGACAGCAACATCGACGCCTACCTTTGGGTGAAGCCGCCGGGAGAGGCGGACGGCTGCCGCTACACGGCCGGTTCGTTCCAGCCGGACCTGGCCTACAGCCTGGCCAACGGCGCGCCCAACCCGCCCACCACCGCGCCGCCCACCACCGCTCCGCCGACCACGACCCCGCCGACCACCGCGCCGCCGACGACCCCGCCGCCGACCACGGCTCCCCCCACCACCACGCCGCCGCCGACGGGTAACGGCTGCTTCGCGTCAGTGTCGGTCAACCAGTGGTCCGGCGGCTTCACCGCGAGCGTGACGGTGACCGCCGGCTCTGCGGACATCAACGGCTGGACCGTGACCATCACGCTGCCCGGCGGCGCCACGGTCACCAGCGCCTGGAACGCCCAGGCCAGCGGCACCAGTGGGACCGTCCGGTTCACCAACGTGAGCTACAACGGACACGTCGGCGCCCGGCAGTCGACCAACTTCGGCTTCCAGGGCACCGGCACCGGCCCGGGCGCGACGGCCACCTGCGCGGCCGGCTGACCCCACCCGATGCCGCAGGCCCGGCGCGGAGGACCACTCTCCGCGCCGGGCCTGTCCCCGCCATGCGGTACGGGCCGGCCGGCACCGGAATGACGGGTGAGCAAACGTCACCGTCCGGCGGCCAGGACGACGGCCGCGACGGCCATGGTCAAGCCGATCCTGCCAGCGCGGGTGTCCCACTCGCGCTGGCGGTAGCGGTCGGACGCCGTGATCGGACGGCACCGCAGTACGCGGTGTGTCGCGCAGGGGCACTCGTGGCAGGCGGGCTCGTGCGGGCTCACCTCCGGGATTTCAGCAACGTCAACCTCGCAGCCTGGCGCGGCTGGGTCGAAGCCGTGTGCTACCAGCGGCCGACCACCGGGCGCGGTCGTGTGGTCGACGGGTGGTCGGCAGCCGCCCGGACGAACGGTGCCACCGCAGGTGAACGTGTGCCACTCCCTGCCACTCCGTACCAACCCGCAGGCCGCTAGACTGGGCCCTCGCGCCCTCGTAGCTCAGGGGATAGAGCATCGGTTTCCTAAACCGTGTGTCGCAGGTTCGAATCCTGCCGGGGGCACCACCGCGAGTCTCTGACCAGCCACTACCCCAACCCGGTGTTAGATCTCTGCCTATGAGGTTTTGAACCGTCCCCCGAAAACCCGGTAACACGTGTAAGCGATCAGGTTTTGGTGGATCCGCGCTGTGGGGTGTCGATGGCTATCCCTGCGTGTCTATCCCACGCCAGTGCTGGCCTGCTACCACGCCGGTGGCCTGGTAGCAGGCGGCGATGACATGCTGGCCAGTGGTGTCGGTAGTGCGGGAGCCCGCGCCGTGTCTCGCCGTCCTCGGCGATTCGCGGCGTCGGTGGTCCGCTCTGTCCGCTGCCAAGCGTCGCCCATCACGCCCTTCTTCCCCTTCGAAGCTTGACGGGACCGACTCGCGGCGGACCTCGCCCGGATCTTTGGACCTCTGCGCGGACACCCCAGGCGGTCGGGGTTGGCGCGACGACGGGGCCAGGACGACGACGGGCCGGGCGGTCAACCGCCCGGCCCCTCGAGGACCGCTCAGGCCCGTTCTCGGTCAGCCGAAGGACTTCACCGTTCCCCAGTCCTGCTCGATGACGATCTTCACCGGTCCGCCGGTGTTGGTGCTGGACGGGTGGTAGATCCGCAGTTTCCCGTCGGAGGAGAACCGGGCCCAGAAGTCGGGCACCCGGTCCCCGTTCACGTCTGGAATACCGATGAGCGTGTCGATGGCCGCCTCTGTCCAGCCCGTCCCGTACGAGACGTCTCCGTCGCGGGAGTTGACGGCGGTCTTGAGTGAGTCCAGGTTGACGCTGCCGGGCACCGTGCCCGGCTTGCCGTGCCGCACGTACATGTTGCCGTTGTCCAGGTTGCGCCAGAGCAGGTCCGGCGTGCCGTCCAGGTCGATGTCCGCCATGTTGACGACCTCTCGGCGGGACCAGGCGGTGCCGTCCATGAGGGTCGCGGACTGGAAGCTTCCGCCGGTGTAGCCGTTCAGCACCCAGAACTGGGTCCCGGAGCGGACGACCAGTTCCGGCAGCTTGTCACCGTCGAGGTCGCCGACCGCTTTGATCTGCGTCCAGGTCGCCGGGGCTGGGAGGGTGGGCGTGCCGGTCGGCAGCAGCACCCGCAGCCGACGGTCCACCGGGAAGCTGCCGTACCCGTCGCCGGGGTAGAGCCAGAAGCCGCCGTCCGGGGTACGGGCGAAGAGGTCGGTGGTGCCGTCGCCCGGGTAGGTGTCGCCGTACTTGGTGATTAGCGCGGCTGGGCCGACGCGGAGTTGCCAGTGTCCCGGCGGGTTGAGTGTGCCGTCGGCAGCGTACGAGCTGGTGAGGGATTCGTGTAGCTCGCCGCCCTCGTCGCCGGGGTAGGGTGCGCAGCTCACCGCCGAGGGTGATCGTGAGCAGGTCGGGGATGCCGTCGCCGCCGGTGTCGCCGGGCCCGTCGGCCTGGTCCGACGGCGGCAGGTAGAAGGTGTAGCGAGTAGGTTCGCTGCGATTGCCGGCCGCGTCGTAGGCGTACACCTCAAGCATGTTCGGACCGGTGTGGCGAGGTTTGAGGTCGGGCACCTCGGCGACGCCGTTGGTGGCGGTCACCGGGACGCTGCCGACGCCGCCGAAGGAGTAGGTGAACCGGGTTGCGCCGGTAGCACTGAACTTGACCCTGCCCGTTTCGCCGAACTTCACCGTCGCCCAGGTCGCCCCGTCGTCGGTGGCCTCCTTGAAGACCTCGCTGGTCACCTCCGGTGCCGGCGGCGCGGCGGCGTCGACGGTGAGCCGGCAGGGCTCGGCCCCGGTCGGGAAGTACGCCGACTCCGCGCCCGAGGTGTCCTCGGCCCGGACGTTCCAGGAATAGACGGCCTTGTCCTCCAGCGTGCCGGCGACGACGGTCAGGGTGGCCTTGCCGGCGCTGTTGGGGGTGACCAGGGTACCGGCGGGCACGGTCGTGCCGTTCTTCCAGAATCGGAAGCGCAGCGACTTGAGGTTGCCGTCGGGGTCGGCGGCGGTCGCCGAAAGCACCAGGTTGCTTCGAGCGACGGTGACGCCACCGCCCGGCCCGGGCACGCAGTTGCCACCGGGGGACGAGGTGACGTTCGTCGGGATGCCGGGCGGCCGGTTGTAGACGACGGTCAGCTCCGCCGAGGTGGCCTTGAACTTGCGCCAGGTCAGCGTGTCGGACTCGCTGGTGGCCTGCATGCCGAAGGTGAGGTTGGCCAGGCCGTTGTCGGCACCCTGCTGGGCTGCGTTCCGTACGTCGAAGCTGACATAGTCGTCGGCGCAGTTGCTGCCGTAGCCATACGCGAACGACTTCTTCTGCTGCAACGTCTGCCAGCTCGGCTGGGAACTCCAGGTGGTGCCGGAGGAGATCGCTCCGGTGAGCCAGAGCTGCATCTCCCGTGTGGTGCAGGACCACGAGTGGTTGTTCAGCACCTTGAAACTGGCGGAGCTGATCGCCGCGCCCCTCATATCGGTGCGGTACTGCATCCGCCAGAACGAGCGGGTTCGCAGTGGGGTCTGCTGCTCGTAACCGACTCGGGCATCGGAGGTGCCGGAGTTGAAGTTGGTGCCGTTCCAGGTGTTGGTCTTGGGGTGTTGCGAGTAGACGGTCGCCCAGGCGAGTGTGCCGCTGATCAGGGTCGGGTCGAGGAAGACGGGGAAGGTGACGGTCGGATCGGTGAGCAGACCGGTGCCGGCGGCGTCCAGGTGCAGCCGGGCGTTACCGGTGCCGTCACCGTCGAGCCGGGTGCGGATTGGGGCCTGCCGAGCGCCCGGTTCACTGCCGGCGAGGCCGGACAGCCGCAGCACGTCGGCCGGGGTGTCCACTGCGGTACGCGGCACCGCCTGGGGATTCTCGGCGTCCCGCCCGGCGGAGTCCCAGGCGAAGGGGGAGGGAACCGAGGCGACCTCCCGACCGTCGGCCGGGTCGAGGGCCTGGACGCCGCCGGTTTTCGGGTCGTGCCGGAAGATCGCCGTCGTGGAGCGGAGTCCGTAGCTGAGCGCACCGACGGCCCGGACTGTCTCGGGGGCGTCGTTCTTGACTATCAACAACTGACCGAAGCCGCCTGCCTCGCGGGCGACGACGAGCAGGTCCACCCCGGGCAACACTTCGGGGTAGAGGGCGCGCGGGCCGTCGAGCACCGGCTCCGGCAGCGGGCCTGGCCAGGTGTAGGTGAGGGTATGTCCGTCCGTCTCCAGCTCGGCCAATACGCTGGTGACGTCCGCGCTACCGGCTGTACGAACTGACCGGTGAGACGAAGTCGGTCACCTCGAACAACGGTGACGAGCAGGCACTGACCTGGACGTACGACGGCAAGGTCGAGCGGATCACCGGCCTGGGCAGCAAGGGACGGACCCCGTACGTCGGCCTGGCCGACAAGTGTCTGGACCTCAGCTCCGGCCTCGCCCAGGCCAACCAGCCAATCCAGCTCTACTCGTGCAACGGCTCGCCCGCCCAGAAGTGGACCTTCGCCCCGGTGCCGGGCATGAACCAGAACGATCCGAACCTGGGCACCCTCGCCGGTCCCGAGGGCTGGTGTGTCCAGCCGGCGGCCACCACCGCCGGGTCGACGCTGCGCCTGCAGAAGTGCGACCGGTCGGCTGCCCAGCACCTGGTGCGCTCGTCGACCGGCCAGCTCAGGCACGTCGCCTCCGGGCTGTGCCTCGCCGTGCAGAACGCGGCCCCGACCAACGCCACCCCGATCGTGCTGGCCGCCTGCGACGGCGTCCCCGCGGCCCAGCAGTGGGAGGCACAGTCGGAGACCCGGCACGTCTACGGGCCGGGCGGCAACCGCCTGCTGACCATCCAGGGTCGGCAGGCCACCCTCAACCTGGGCGAGTCGCAGGTCACCGTCGGCAGGGGCGGCGCGCTGGTGAACACCCAGCGCACGTACGCCGCCCCCGGTGGTGCGGTGGTTCGCTACGCCCACGGCGTCAACGCCCCCGGCCTGGTCGCCCTCGCCGGGGACCACCAGGGCAGCCCGTATGCGGAGGTGGGCCTGTCCAGTGGGATGCCGGTGCGGATCCGTAAGCAGGACCCGTTCGGCAACCAACGTGGCGCGGCCGATCTGGGCGCGAACATGCAGACGAACACGGGTTTCCTCGGCGCGACCCGGGACGACGCCTCCGGGTTCGTGCCACTCGGCGCGCGCCTGTACGACCCGTCGGTGGGTCGGTTCCTGTCGGCTGACCCGGTGCTGGACTTGACGGACCCGCAGCAGAACAACGGCTACACGTACGCACACAGCAATCCGGTGACGCATTCGGACCCGTCGGGTCTGTCGGTGGCGTTGACGGCATCGGAGATGGCGGCGGCGCTGGCAGGTGCGGGTCTGTCGGCGGCGCAGGTGTCGCAGGCGCAGGCCAACATGGGCCGGTCGTTGATGTCGGTGATCCTTGACTCGGCCTGGTACATGCTGAAGGAGTTCATCGGCATCAATGACGCCCTGAACTGCTTCGGTGGCGACATGTGGGCGTGCGGCAGCCTCATCATCGGGGCGATCCCCTGGGCCAAGCTCGGCAAGATCCCCGCCGTGATCAGAGCTATCGACCGGACGATCGCCGCGATCCAGGCATGGCGGACAGCGAAGCGGGCCGCCGAGGTGGTCCTAGCGGCGGCGCGAGCGGCCGAGACGGCGGCGTTGAACGCGAAGAAGCTGGCGATCGAGCGGGCGAAGAAGGCCGCGCAGGCGGCGGCGAAGAAACCGGTCGACAAGGTCAACACGACAAGCAACGCGGCGGCGCAGGCGGCGCGGAAGACGGGTAACCCAGTTCAGAAGCAGGCGCAGGCCAAGGGCAACCCGAAGGCGTCCTCGGCCGCCGCGTCCGGCGGTGGTGGCAAGAAGCCGTCCTCTTCTGGCGGGGGCGAATCGAAGTCGGGTGGTGCGTCGGGTGCGACCGCACGCAGCAACGGCGGAGCCAGCGGTGGCGGCGCCGGCGAGGCCTGTACTCGGCCCAGTAGTTTCCTTCCCGGTACCCGGGTGTTGATGGCCGACGGGTCGACCAAGCCGATCGAGCAGGTCAAGCCGGGAGACAGGGTCAAGGTCACCGATCCGCAGACGGGTCGGGTCGAGGTGGAGACGGTCACCGCGGCGGTCACCAGCCAGGGTGTGAAGAACCTGGTGAGGATCACGGTCGACGCCGACGGCAACGGGCCGGAGCCGGCCGACCTGATAGCGACCGAGGCGCACCCGTTCTGGGTGCCCGAGCTGGGTGAGTGGATCCACGCCACGGACCTGCGGTCGGGACAGTGGCTACGGACCAGCGCCGGCACCCTCGTCCAGATCACCGCCATCGAGCGGTGGACCGTCCTACAGACCAGAGTCCACAACCTCACGGTCGCCAACACCCACACGTACTACGTGGTCGCAGGGGACACGCCAGTCCTGGTCCACAACTGCGGGGACAACGTAACCGTTTATCGAAAGCAGGACACTTCGATCCCAGAAACGATGCGACTGTCGGTCGGTGCCGATGGCAACATTTCTCATTCTGGCTCGGGCCAACTGTATTTGAACATGACTGGGGATATTTCACATTCAGCAGCGTTTAAGGGTGACCAGCTCGTAGCATTCGATGTTCCGCGATCCTATGTCGATCAGATTGCTAGCGAATCACTGCCTCAACGCATGCCGCGCGGATGGCCTGGGACGAGAAGAGACTGGAACCAGGCGCGTAAGATGGCTCCTGATCAATCTGATGGCCCTGGGCTCTTGGGCTCCCGGACCCACTATATCGACGGATTGCTGGATGCGGTTATTCCTGGATCGGGTCGACTGATATGACGGAGTGTTGAGGATGAATCGTTATGATCTAGCCAGTGAGGCAGCCCGCGTCATGCATCGGCCTGGCGAGGGGCCGGTTAGATCATTAGCCCTGCTAGTGGTCGTGCCTGCGGCGGGTCCGGAGGCATACGCTCAGCGTCTCCGCACCCTTATCGGAGCTGCCATCGATATTGTGCGGTCGGCTGACTTCGATCAGGAAGATGTGCCAGTTGATGCCTTGCCTCAATGGTTCATAGAGTTGTCAAATGAGGAGTCGGTAACCGGTGGAAACGATGACGCTGGCAACGAAGGAAAACGGCGATACCTGCTGACGCGGGATAGTCGTCCCTGGGGAAGCGGGGATTGGATTTATTGCTTTGAGCCTGGTCTTCGTGCATGGTCATGGTGGGATGTGACCCTGGGCGTGGACGGCCGAGTGAATGTGTGGGTTGACACGAAAGGCGAGGCCCATATTGCATGTGAAGAGCTGTGGTGGGCCGTCCAT
Source organism: Micromonospora sp. NPDC092111 (assembly GCF_044755745.1). Classification (NCBI taxonomy): domain Bacteria; kingdom Bacillati; phylum Actinomycetota; class Actinomycetes; order Micromonosporales; family Micromonosporaceae; genus Micromonospora; species Micromonospora sp. NPDC092111. The sequence goes on along the minus strand of NZ_JBIVRQ010000012.1, from coordinate 853 downwards.
GTTTCTGGTGCATTGATGGTGGAGCCAATCGTTTTGGAGTCTGCCGAAGTTTGGCGCGGACAGGAGAGCCTTCCGGCAATTTCGTAGACCCAAAGGACGACTCCGAAGCGTATTTGGCTCGTCACGTTGTGCATCGACGGGCGTGACAGTTCGCTCGGGTTGCCGTCACGGTTGCCGTCAGGCAGGTCGCATCTATGTAAGATCGTCGATGTGATTGCCCAATGTGGACAGGGGGCTGTCGCGCCTGGCCGCTGGCGTTCGCTGGGGGACTGGGCGAAGGTGTTCGGTGGCGTGCCGCGTAGCGGTGCGGCGTCGATCGCCAGTAGCCGCCGCTCGGCCTGACCGTCGAAGCGATCGTCACGGCCGTGCGCGCGAGATGGTGCCGCTTCCGTCTTCAAGCGTTCGTTGCGTGGGCGCGTGCGCGCGGGGCCGGGACGGCTGTAGCGCGTGCGCGTGCGTCCGGCGTAGCCGGGCGCTCTTGATCCTGTAAAGCAGTTTTGAGCCAGTCGGATCTTGGTCGAGGGCCTTGGTTCGGCTGGCTCACTGCTTTGGTGCGCGGTTGCGGCTGCTGCGGGGGCGCTTGTCGGGTGGCGGGGCGTGCTCGTCGTTGCTGGGCCTACGGAGGTGTTCGGGCTGTTGGGCGAAGTTGCCTCGGTCGGCCTGGTATTTGATCACTTCGTTGATGAGGTCGCTGTTGGTGTCGGTATGGCGCAGCAGGTCGTGTAGGGCTGCGTTCTTGTCGTCGGCAGTGCGGGCACGGTGGTAGCGCATGGTGATGGCCTGCTGGTCGGCGAGGTAGGCGGTGACTCTGCGGCGCAGGTCGGGGTCGTCGATGGGTTCGCGCAGAACGCCG